>CAYRYS010000080.1:0-15609 GCA_964428555.1 uncultured Spirochaetales bacterium
CCTCCTGGGCATCTCGATACATTTTTGCTGGACGCAAAAACACTCGATGACCGGCTAGTACATACTGTTTTCCTCCGCTTCCTCCGCTTCCTCCGCTTCCTCTGTCTCCTGGTTTCCCTCCGGTGTACCCGTGTTCTGAAGAATCTCCTGCGAGCCTGGGGCTATTCTGAGCTGTGCCCTGTGGATTATATAGGGCTGGCTCCTGGAGTTCAGGTTGCACTCAAGCTCAAGAAAAATATCGTTCTCTGAATACGCGAGCTGGGCTGTTATTTCTTCAGGAACCTCAATAGTAAACTGCAGCCTTTCCCCTCTTGGTTCTCGGTTTAGGTTCACAGATTCAATACGCCTGGAGAATACTGCTGCAGAGGGGCTTGATATCCGGATAGCTGCTCTTCCGAGGTAATGGTATTCCGGAATATCTTCCGGAATGGTTAATTCAAGCACAAATTCAAGACCCTCGGTTCCGGAATAGAAATCTTCCAATTCCCTGCTCTCAAGAGCTATCTGTCCCTGGGCAAATACCTCAATACTCTGACTTTCTTCAGAAAAAACTGCCCTGTTGTCATAGGCTACTGAAGGTGTCCAGCCGTTATCTTCTGTCATTTCGAATATTCTTTCGTATTCTGGTACTGCTTCATCAGTATCTTCCTGTACAAGGATGAAGGGCGCCAGACCAGTGTGTATAAGTTCACTGGATGCAATACTGCACCTGCCGGATTCAGTTCTTAGTCTGTACAATCTGAATGCCCTGTGCCTGTGCTGGGTATCAATACATGCAGGCATGCGTTCCCAGGATTGAAATGCCTCAGGCAGGTCTTGACTCCTGTCCCAAGCAAGGTAGACTATCGCATCTTTGCTGATGTCAAACCCAGCCTCTTCTGCTTCTGCATTGAGTCTTATCATTCTGCTGCCTTCAAGAAACCCGGGTATGTTCACTGCTGTATCTGCTCTTTGTCTGTATAAGACCATACCTTCTGTAAAGCTATTTTCAGCTTCCCAGCATCCTTCCAGGTTGGTTACAGAAAAGACCCTGTTTTCCGCAGGCTCGCTGTAATCTAGGATACATAGTTCCCGTTCCTCTAAGTCTTCAACTGTAATTTCAACAGACCGCTGATCAATCCCTGCTTCTGTGCTAAGCCTGAACTGATAGGTACCAGGCAGCAGCTCCAGGGTGATTGCACTGTCTTCAAGCATACCCAGTTCCTGCCATCCGTTTTGAAGCAATTCGAGATTACCTGGAAATTCCCCTGGATGAACCTCTACTGCTTTAGCCCGAATTACCAATATGTGCCCTTCCGGTTCTCCCGGTTCTGTGTGGAACTCTAGGTTTCCTAGGGTGATGTCAAGGTCCTGGATTTCTGCATTATTCTCCCGTAGGAGGAACGGAGTATTCTCATCACCATACCAGAGGCCTCCTCCGGTTGTACCGGAAATGTTTAAATCTTCCAGAGGTTCTCCTCTATTGTTCTCACCCTCAATTCTGACCAGTTCAAGCCTGGTTGTGGTTTCCAGTATTTCACATTCTATTGGTACCTCTTCATTTGCGAAGGTTGTCCTGACCGTAAGCGGCCCTGGAAAGACCCTTGTCTCTCCATTGGTACTTAATCTGTCTCCGGTATTTGTAAAGATTGATGCACCTTGGAAGCCTGAAAATTCCACAGTTCCCATAGAAAACCGGTATTCTTCAGTTTCCCTTGGATATACTTCTATAGCTCTTTCTGAGGTTGTATGATTTTTCTCAACAATTAAGGTATAGCTGTTTACAGCTGCTTCCTGTGTAAGAAATCCTCTGGTGTCGGTTACTCCTAACAAGTGTCTTCTATAGGTATTTTGTACATACACCCGCACGCCGGGTACACCTCTGCCGCTGTTGTCCTGAACAAAGGTTCGTACAGTCCCGTATCGCCTTTCCGGTATTTCTATTCTCTGCCACGCAGAGGTCCTTCCCGCGTTATCTACAGCCCGTGCATCTATTGCGCTGCCCTGCATTCCAGGAACAAAGACCGGGGTTTCGTATTCTCTTGTACTGCTTCCGCTCAAGCGGTATTCAATATACGCAGTCCCTGACCCTGTGTCTGAGGATGTAAGTGTTACCTCCGCTCCTGCAGGCTGGAGATCAACCTCGTAATCCAATACAGGGGGGTATAAGTCTATGGAAAAACTCCTGCTTCCTTGTGTTGTATTTCCCGCATTATCCCGTACCTGCCAGGTAAACTCATGAATTCCCTCTGTAGTGCATTCTGCCTCAGTGCTGCTTAGCTGGAGGGAGCCGTCAATCCGGATGTCAGCATCCAAGATACCGCTGCCTTCATCCAAGTATGATAGTTCAAGTGTGACAGTGCTGCCGTACCAGCTATTATCCAGTTCTGTAAATGAATATGTTTCCTCTGCTTCAGGTGCGACTGTATCGATCATGAGGTATTCTGAGTTTACCTCTTCCCTGTTTCCGTTTGTATCAGTGCTGTAGTATCCAAGAGACCACAGTCCGTCTTCAAATGGGATAGGCTCCGAGTATTCCTGCCAATCTTCCTGGTTTATCTTGAAAAATGTTTCCTCAACAAGTGCTTCCTGTTCTCTGGCAGTAAGCAGTACGCGTAACGTTTCGGTAAAATAGCCGAACTGGTTTGCTTCACTGTTGTCGGAAATTCTCAGTATGGTTTCCGGCGGGTTCGGGTCACTGCTACCGGAAAAAGCGGTAATTACTCCTGTGGTATTGATTGCGAACAGATCCCCTCCTGTGCTGATTATCCCGGTAAAACTCCCAGATTGTTCCCAGAGCAGCCTGCCGGTAATGGTGCTGATTATTTGTATGCCTTCACTGGTAAGTATAGCTATTTTTTCTGGACAGTGAATGAAGCCGGCTGTTCCCGGTTCTGTGGAATATCCGCAGGACACGGAATATCTCCAGATCTCTTCCCCTGTTGCTGAAGCTGTCATTCTGAGCTCCCGGGTGTCCGCAGCTATCCGGTGTTCCTGTGTGAAGAAGAGCCTTGTATCTTCCTCTGTTTCTTCTTCAGTAAACAGACCGGTTTCAGTGTTATATCTAAATACCCCACCTTCAGTGTTGATGATGATGTTCCTCCCGGATGTGTAAGCCTGGGTTATTGCTGTCTCACAGGTAATCAATTCTATCCAACCCCCAGAGCTTTCGGCTTCGAGCCTATTGTCTGAATACCGGAAGAGCATGCTCCCTAATACGAGGTAGTCAGCGTTTGGAATAGTTTCAATAGACCGCTGTAATGCCCCTGACTGCATTTCAATTAGTTTTACACTTGCATCTCCGGCTATTGCAGCTGTTCGCGGATCAATACGTAAGAGTTCGCCACCGTCTTCCCGCTCCCAGAGCATGTTCCCGTGTTCCGGGTGGTATGCAACTGTTCTTCCTTCCGGAGTTTGTGCGATAAAGGTTGAAGCACTGGCAACGCAGTTTGAAACCGCTGTGCTGCTTCGCCATAGGACCTCCCCTGTTGCCGCGCTGAGTGCTGCAATCCCTTCAGCTCCCGCTGAATACACGGTCCTTCCATTGGATACAAGCATTCCGCCGCTGACTGCCCCGGTTTCCCAGAGAACGGCTTTGTTCGCAGGCAAGACCGTACTGTGCTGAAAACTCATGCCGCTGTTCTGGCCGTAGACAGGCCAGGAATTCTCTTCAACATGCATTGTTAGCGTTTTTTCGCTTGGAGTATCCTCATCGGATGCAGCGCGCACCGTAAAGCGAAAGCTCCCTGGCTGTGTTGGAATACCGGAAATTCTTCCGCTGCTTGTAAGGGAAATACCCCTAGGCAGTCTTCCTGAGACAATTGAAAATACTGGTTCTTCTGTAGCATTCTCCACAGGTATTTCGTAGTGATAAAAACTCTCTTCTGTGCAAAACAGAGAATCCGGTGCTGTTATCTCAAGCTGTGCCCTGCGCAGTATTTGTACTGTTTCACTGGTGTGAAAACCGCCGCCTTGGGCAGTAATCGATACCTCAAAGCTTCTACAGTCAACATCTTCCGGCCAATTGACAATAACCGCTCCGGACCTGTTTGGAACAATCAGTGCGGGCTCAGGAGTTAGGGTAATTCCGGGCTCCGATGCTCCAGGGGTTATTGATACATCCCCAGGCCAGCCTTGGATTAGGTATCCAATTTCAGCTGACTCTCCAGGCTCCATGGCAATTGACCTGGAAACAGGATAGAGCTGAAAGCCGTTTCTCTGAACAATTAAAACAGATGAGGCAATTTCTTGGTTTCCTGAGTACAGCCGTACTCTCCCTGTATCTGCTTCTTCCGGAAGCAGAACAGTAACACTGCAGTAGCCTGAATTTACTATGTCGAGCTCTTCTCCGGAAAGAAGTACCCTGTCTGTTTCCTCCAGGCCCCCTCCGTAGAAGGTAAGTTCCCGGTTCACCATGCACGGGAATGGATGCATTCTTTCTATGTACGGCTCTTGTGGGTCTTGAGTTACCTGTATTTCAATGGGAACTCTGCTGCCGGAACTGCTTACCAGTGTTCCGCGGATACTCTCTGTGTCCCCTCCGGTATGCACTGAAAGGATGCCCCTGCCTGACTCTGTTACCTCAGTTGTGGCAAGCCGGAGGTTCCCCTCCTGCTCTGTTTCCAGGGTAAACTCAGCAGGTCCGGAAAAACCGGAATCCGGGTGAATGTAGAAATGTATCTCTCCATTGGTATTTACCGGAAAAACCGGGGTTTGCGGGAATAGAGATATTTCATAGCTGCTGCTGCTTATTAATAGGGTATAGGAGTCTGTGTTTCCCTCTTCTCCGGATTGTAAGCTGAGTGTGTGGGAACCAGGCGATGGGTCTGTTTCCAGTTCAATTGTTCCCTGTGTAAGGGAGTGCAGAGAGACCGGGACTTCCCGGTTGTTCAGGAATGCCCGTGTTTCTGGAAGAAACCCGCTTCCTGTAACAGAAAGCCTGTGTTCTCCATTCATGCTTTGGTATTCTGCTTCAGCAATATCAATCTGCGGATCCTGAACAGCAATCGTGAACCTGAGCTGCTCCTTTTCTGTTTGGTTTGTGAATGGATACACATCCAATGCTACTGTGTATTCTCCGGATTGGATATCAGAATTAACATGAACTGGTATAATTATAGATACATTATCTTCGGTTATTTCAAATACATCCTGTGTTTCCAGGAAAATCCCTTGCTCTGTTTCAGGGGCAACACAGAAAAGCTGTGGGAGGTCCTCTGCTGTAATGGTGATGACAGCTTCCCTGACCTCACCGATTTCCAGTTCAATTTCCGGTGTTTCCATTCCTGCAGAGAACTCAACATTTCCACGGTTTGAGGGGAAAAACCACCGTGACCATGGACCGGGTCTGCCTTGGGTGTCAACAGGACGCAGACGGATGCGGGATGTTTCAGGATTGTCAGTACCTGGAATAACAGTATTCCTCTGTAAGCCGATATTTAACAGTGAGGTTTCCTCAAGCTCAGTATCCTGGATTTGCACCTGAAATCCTGCTGCCCTGTTTCCGTTCCTCCCTGTGAATCTGATCTGGAAATTCCCAGTCTCTGTTACTGCAACTTCTGCATCTCTTATTGCCTGCAGGTCATTTGCTGTGGTTTCAACAATAATCGGGTGTTCTATTTGGCTTACAATTTCCGGATGTGTGTTGTTATGGTATTCTAAAAACAGATAGTGAATTCCTTCGGGAAATTCGTTAGAAGGAATATCAAGAGAAAACTCGCTCTCCCTTACTAATTCACTTGTAATAAAAACACCATCTGAAGATTCAGGAGTGCTGCTTCTGAATACCCGTATTTCTCTGTTCTCTGATCCGCTTGAGTCAACTATGCTGCCGGATATGCGGATTGGTCTGTTGTCCGGCCGTATTGGGGAATCAGGACGTTCTACTATAATCTGAGGCGCAGGATATACTCCCATAGCTCGAATTTCATAGTATTCCCTGCTTGGAAAACCGCGGACATCTAAGTCCCACCTTCCAGGTGCAGGGTCTTGAAGAACAAAGGCCATCCCAAGTTCTGTACGCATTACAGATACATTTTCATCACCCTCTGAATAGATGCCATCAGGCCCGCGCATTGTCACAACCGGGTCCCCTGCGCTGTATTCCAGGGTAATAATGAGCCTCTCCTGGTCTGTCCTGCCTTCTGTATTCACAGGGACAAAGAACCGGTAAGACTGGAATCCCCCTAAAGTATCAACCTCGTCACTGCTTTGTTTGCTGGTGCCATTTTTAGAATGTTCAGAGATACTGTTCTTGCTGCTTCCTTTTACCTGCGCCAGGTATTCATCTGTTTGGTCAAAGAGTACAATATCTGAAACACCGCCAAAGGTAAATTCTCCGTTAGTGCCGATAAACAGCCCGAATTCCCCTAATGCTCCTGCACGGAAGTAGAGCTTGAATCCAACCCTGTCCTGATTAAAGTTCCCGAATTGCGTGCCCAATGGCCCGAGCCAGATATCATCACCAGGCCAAATGAAAAGCGCCCCTTGTTCAATAAGGACTTCTGCTTCAACCGATCCGCAGAGCATGGCTTCGTTATTATGTTCGAATATGTGTATTCTTGCATGGCCTCTAAGGAAGACAATCTGTATACGCAGCTGAGCTTCAAAGCCATAGCTTTCTGTAAGTACAGCACTGGTTTGGGCTTTGATAAGCCCGCTGAGAAAGGTGAAATCCCCATAAATTCCCCAGTCCCAGTTATCTAGATTAATCCATACTTCCGGATCAGCAGTTGTAGTATTCAATGCATCCCGCATGGACAGTCCGACCATGAGTCTGGTACCGGATGCAATATATCTTAGCGGTTCAGGTGTCTCTTCACCTGGAGGGCCGAAGGCAATACCTCCTTTGAATCCGTTTATGAACAGCCCTGTACCAGGTACCGGTATTCCAAGGGTATCAAGCTCGAATTCGAATATCGCGTATTCAATGCCCCATGGATATGTGGTATCAATAGGTCTGATTGCTATCTGAGCTCCCATCGTACCAACACCTTGGATAAAGGCCTGTCCTCCACCTGCAAAGCGGTAAAATCTGGTTCCATTATCATCTTTGGATTCGAATTCCAGGTATACATCGGAAAACCCGATTCCCCCTGCTATGGAGAAATCCGGTACATCGATTCTTCCGCCTCCTACTTCCAACCCGTCTGAACTTATGGATACATCCCGCATTTCAGCAGATACTCCGCCTGCTGACTCAGGAAGTACTAAACGCGCTGTTTCACAGGTTACTGCGCCGCTTGCATCGTCAAACCCAATACCCCTGAGTGTAACAGTGCATCCTGCAGCGTTGACGGAAATATCGGAAACAGTTATTTCACAGCTGAAATTTCCTTGGGTATCGTAAGCAATATCTGTCAGAGATAATCCGCCTGTACCAAGGGACTCAGGAAGCGCAAGGGAGAATTCATCTGCAAATACTCCGTTCCTGCTTAAGCGTACATTACGTATCTCAACAGGAAAGCCGTGAAAACTCCCGTTTATGTGTTCGACGCCTCCTGCAAAGTCACTGACTTCTCCTGCCCAGGTTACTGCAAGGTTGTCCAGCAGAAAGCTGTTTCCCGCAAGGCCTTCGGGAAAGTATCCAGGAAAGGTGAATGTGCCAGCCATTGACACCCCTGCTTCAGAAACACCGAGGGAGGTAATAGTTGTTTCTATTCCTGCAAATGCAGGTACAGACAAGGAGGAAGCAACAGAAGCGGAAAAACGGTCAATCCCGCCGGAGCTGGAAATTCTGAACGTATCAATATTTATCTCCAACCCTGATAGATCGCCGGGAAGGGTTTCAGGCATTGTGAGTGTCCCTGCAATATCTATAATAATATCTGTATTCTGTGATGCTCTGAATGCAATGCTGCCCTCTGTTAGTGCAACCGTGTTAAACAGGTCTGTTTCTATATTCTCTGCGCCAATGTCCATGGAATGGATTTGCCCTGCAGTATTGAAAACCAACTCCCTAATAACTATTTCGGTTCCTGCTATACCTTGTGGGAAATTTTCGGGTAATACAACGGTACCGCTAATATCAATTAATGTGTTTCTCGTCTGCCCCTTGAATAGACGAAGCGTTCCCCCTTCAATTCGGGTAGAACCGATCAATTCTCCGTCAGGAATAGTAATTTCTGCATCAACATCCTCAAGCCTGCCGTCTATTGAAAATACCAGGGTATTGATTGTACCTGACAATCCGGAAAGAACCCCTGGAAAGGAGTTATCCAGAAAGACACTGCCGGATACCCCGAAACAGAGTGTATCTTCTAAAAGCATGGCATCCAGTTCAATATCCCTAGCATATAATCCGTCAAAGAGTTCTGTGTCACCAGGCATTACTATTCCAGCATGAAAGTCGAGTATTTCTCCATTGGTATTTACAGTGAAACTTTCTATTACAACCTCTTGCTCTGCAAGCTCATCCGGCATTGAGTCCGGCATTTCCAGAATGCCGGCAACCGATATTTCAAAGGTTTGGTTTTCAGTGTTTTTATATACTTCAATAACAAAATTCCGTACTTCCACAAGGGAAAAAAGCCTGTCACTGCCCGGATCGCTTTCTGCGTGAAAATGCTCCAGTGTTCCGGTGTTAACGCAGAACACCATTTCCCGGATAATCGCGCCTTATCCTGCTATTGCCTCCGGCATATCGGTTGAAAAGCGCACACCCCCTGTACAGGATACAGTGAACCGGTCATCTGTATATGATAGGCCGAAGCTGCCGTCACGAATCTCTATGTTTTCGATTATCTCTCCATTTATACCGGTGCATTCAGCGTCAATGCTTCGAATCCCATCGCTGGTAAAGCAGAATTCGTTAATGATAAACCCTCTGCCGCGTAGAGCTTCAGGATAATCAGGGCTATCAGGCAGAGTAACGCTTCCCCCAAAGGAGAATACCCCCTCAGTTGAATAGGTTACTTCTGTTATAACAAAATCCATCTGCCGGAAGGTAAACTCAGTCCTGTTTACAGAGACTGAAGAGAAATCGAATTCTCCGGTCTTCGGATCCAGTACCACGTTTCGCAGAGTAATAGATTCAGTTGGAAAGTCCGGAGGAAGGAAGAGTTCACCAGTAGTAAAGGAGATACGAGGTGTTCCCTCCTCATCTATAGAGAATCCGAGATTATCCACAGCAAGGATACAGTCATTCAGCACAGGAAATTCCAGGGTGTCCGGAAAGGATACTGCGAATTCTTCTACATTGCACTGGGTATCCATGCTGAACCGGTCAATACTCATTGTCTGGCCTGCTAAGCCTTGGGGAAAGTAGTCCGGAAGGCCTACTGCTCCCTGAATGCCCAAGCCGGTTTCATCAAAGCTAAGGTCATCCAGATAAAATGTATATCCCCACATTTCAACAGGGTCCATACAGGCAGAGCCGACGCGGAATGAACCGTTCATGGATAGGGTCATATCCCGAATTGTCAACTCTTTTGTTTCCTGCGCAAGGGGAATAGCAGTAACCGATTGGCCGATCTGCAAACCCTGTTCATCGATCCTGATATTCTCCCAGGTAAAGTCCATATTTCCCAGAGAAAAGCGGTATTCAGGTACTATGCAGCTGGTGTAGATATCCCCTTCATGGGAAAGAGCAAGCCCTTCAAAGCATAATAGGGGGGCCTCAAAATGGGGCGGCAGCTCGATAGCGCAGTCTATAGCAATCCCCCTGCTGCTAAGACGGAGATTTGATATAGTAATACTTCCACCAAAGCAAGGGATAGTTTGCTCTTCCAGGCTTCTATGAAGCATTGTAATAATACCATCAGGATAAAAGGATACTTCCGGTATACGGAACTCCCATCCAAGGCCTGGCACAATTACGGTATTATGGGCGATTCGTATCCTGTCTTCAAGAAATACCGTATTCTCAGCAGAAAAATCCAGTGCTGCATAGGTATAGTCAACCGGTTCTGCTGTTGCAGGTGCGGTCACTATCCCGGATTCGGTAAGTTCAATTTCAAAGCTGTTGTAATCTGCTTGAGCAGTACCCAATGCTTCCGGCAGGTCAATTTTACCGGAAATGGTGATTCCATCCTCAGTGAGTCTGGACCTGAGTGCTGTAACCTGGTATCCGTTTCTTGAGAGAAAGCTCCTTCGCTCACTGCAGATAGCAGGAGATATCAGTTCCCCGCTGCTGGAAAATGACAGATCATTGAACTCCAACTGAACATCTCCGCAAACAGAGGGGAGCCTGTAGTATGCCTGGTCGCAGGTAATGCTGCTTCCATGCAGACTTATTCCGGATAAGCAGATACGAAAGCTGCCGCACCGGATATAGGCATAGTTAGAAAAGCTGCCTGGAGTAAATACTCCTGATGGGGCAAGCTCAGAGCCGGAAAGACATATGCCCCTTCCCCCAAAGGCAGGAGGAAGCACTATCTCTGCATCACCGCGTATATACCCGTTTTCCAGGGATAAACTTCCCATGGAAATATCCCATGTGCTGTAGGAAAAGTTAATACTGTTTTCAGAAGCCTGCTCTGCGGTAAACCCTGAGTCTGTAAGCAGAATATCCGGAAACCGAACAATGTTCGGACGGATTCCATTAGCCAGTGTAATGCTGGTACTGCGGATCTTCAGATTATACAGATTAAACCTGATACCTGAGAGCTCTGCTTGGAACCCTGCAAGTGTACAAGAAATATCTTGACCAGGGTTTGAATATCCGCAGGTACCGTCACGGTTTATGCGTATATTTTCAAACTGGTATTCATTGGTATTCCCAGTGTAATCAGGCATAGTGGTTATACAGTCAGCGTATAACCCTGCATCCCGGAATTCCATAGAGGTTGTTACTGTTTCCCTGCCATAGGGTGATGAGAATACCGGAGATTCGCTGGCTATTCCGGGAACTGTAATTTCATGGGTGTCAAGCACTACCCTCATCCCGGTAAATGCAATCCGGGTCTGTCCGAAGTATGGAGCAAGCCCGCTGACTGCACCGGAGAGTATTTCGATCTCCTCCCCTTGGAACCTTGTGCTTGCACCCTCGATGAGAAACCCGTGTTTTGTCATGGAAAAACCAGAGGCAACTGTATTATTCGTATATTCATATCCGCTGCTTGTAATAAGTATATTGGATATTGATATACTATTTCCTGCTACAACAGCATTTGCTGCTGATACAAAGAGCGAATTATTCATAATATTCGCTGAAGTAATCTCTATGGTTTCGCCGTTTTCTATCTCAAGCTCAAAGGGTGCCATAACAAAACCTGATTCCTCTTCAAGGTTTCCGTCCATGGAAATACTGTAAAAAGCAAGAATTATCTCATTATCAGTGCATTCAGAAAGTACTAGACTGTCTGTTACTAGTATTTTGTCCTGAAATATGTATCCGCCGCGGACTAAATACTCTGTGTTTCCAATTTCAGCAATAAAGGGATCTGCGATACTGGCGTACACCAGTTCTCCACTAGAATTGATGCGTACTTCCTGTATGGAAATAGCTTCTATTGTTCTGCCTTCTTCCGGATTTTGTAGAGCAATGTTCGGTAGCGAAAGCTCTGCATCCTGAAAAACAAGACCATGGTTATAAAACCGGAAGTCCCCTATGTTTGAAAGCTCCCATCCCCTGTTTGTACCCTCAGCTGTAACAACGCAAGACTCAGTACTCGACATGCTCAGGGAGGATGTAAAATAGAATTCCGGCCCTTCCCCTATTTCAAGAGAATCTGGGACTAGCTCAATTTCTGATTCATGAAGACCCATGGTAACCCTCGGATTCTGTATCTCCATGGTTCCTGGTGCGGAAAAACTGCCTGAGAAAAGGGCAATAGAAAAGCCGTGCGGTCTGATCCGTGTTTCGAGAGGCTCACCTATAGTACCGGATAAAAAGGTCTCCTCAGGGCTTATTAGTTCATTTTCAAGCCCAATTTCCGGAACACTACTCCACTGCTCAGCTTCAAAAACTTGTGTTTCCCAGGATTCAGGGAGTACCAGAGAAGCATCCACTTCCCCTGAATTAGCATTTTGGGTGCCTATTACGCTGTAACCGGAAAGGTCTTCAGCGAATTCTGCGAATACTTCCTGGGGTATAGCTGCGGAAATACTGAATACCTTTTGTTCCCTTCTGCTGTTTCCTGCAGTATCGGAATACACCAAGGTTAAGGCATACACACTTTCAGGCGCAAGTCCTTCGAATGTGCAGCTCTCTTGTCCATTGTTGATTCGGATAACCCGGTCATCTGCTGACTGGATTGTTGTGTCTTCCAGAACAAGGGTATACCCTGCAGCAGGGGATGAATCTCCTGTTTCAATAGCAAATGGAGGCAGGAGTACTTCAGCCTGGAGCTCCTCTTCTGCAAGAATTACCTCTGCTTCCTGTAAAACTTGGGGTGCTTGGGTGTCAAAGCACATAGAATAGGTATCAACCTTTATATTGCCGATAAGGTCTTCAGCAGCAACTGCAAAGTACAAACAATCACTTTGGTTTGGTGAGTAATTTCGTAAATCCAGGCGGATGCTCATCTCGGAAATACTGTCCCATGCATCCAAATTAGGCTCAGTAATATCTTCTGCAGTAAACGGCTGATCCGATACTTTCCAGTAATACCCGGAAATACCTGTCATATCAGCTGGAATCATCCAGAAGAGTCTGCAGTCTGTGCTTGTATACCAATAGGATTCATTGGAATGAGTAGAGGAATAAATTGTGAAATCATCCGGGGGCTGAGAATCTACTCTAAATCTGTATACTGCTTCAGGGCTGATAATTCCTGTTGCTGAGTTCACAGTACACCGCAGTTCATAGAATTCATTCACATTGTTTTCAGGTAAGGATTGAAAATACAGGCGCCCTGTTCTTGGTGAAACCTCGCCTTCTGCATAAACTTCCTGTCCTTTATACAGCTGCCAATTGAACACACAGCTTCCCTGCACTGTGGATGATTGCTCTGCAAGAAGAAACTCAGCTTCTGTATAGGGAACAGAATCCAAAATAGTTTCAGCTGGCTTGTGGGTTGGAGATGAGATACGCGGAGCATCCGGTACTGCTGAGTCTATCCGCAGTGCAGTATATCCAGTATTGCTGCGGTTTGCTGCACCGTCTACTGCTCTGGTGTATACATGCCAAAGCCCTGAAGGGGTCTCTGAAAGGTCTGCTGAGAGGCCTTCTGTGTATTCTATCTCTCCACTCTGCCAGGGAGTGCTGCTTACTGATGGAAGAAGTGTATATTCAAAACCTATCACACCGCTTGGATAGCTGCCTGTCTCATCGTGTGCATCTATAACAAGTGTTATACCTCTTCCGTCAGACCACTGGTGGTCTTCCATAGGTACATTGAAAGAGCGGATTTGGGAAGATAATAGTTCCGGATTATCCAGATCAACAATAAATTCATATTCCCCGGTTCCCCTGTTTTCAAGGTTGTCTTCCACTGAAATATGCAGCCTATGGGTACCTTCTGTTAATGAGTCCCATGCAAAACTGTTGGTATTGTCTGAAAGAGTGAATCTTCTGCTGTTTCCATTGTCTATGCTGTACTCCCAGGTGTCTGCATCTACAATACCGCAGTGCCCGTCTTCAGCAGCAAGGGAATCCAGTGTTACAAGAGTTCCTCCTTGTACATTCTGAGAAAACATCCGGGGAACAGCGGATATTTCCGGGCCTGTAAGGTCGAGTTTGTAGGTTTCTCTCAGAGTTCCGGTATTGCCTGCTATATCTGTCACAAAGAATTCAATTTCATATTCACCTGTCTCTGTTAATTCGCATTCCCTTCTCTGGGCTGCACTTCCGTTATTAATGGTATACTCCCAGGTTGAACTATCAATTCCCGACTGCTCTTCCAGAGCAACAGAGGCTGTCACTGTATAGGGATTGCACCCCGCAAATCCGTTTACCCGTGCGGTATCTGTTGCAGAAACCGCAATTTCAGGGGGTGTTCTGTCAAACCACAGCTCTGCTTCCAGTATGCTTCTGTTTCCTGTATTGTCGGCTGCTAAGAGCACAAAGACAGTTTTTTCATCACTAGAAATGCGCACCGGACTGTATGGATATGACCAAGGGGACCAGTTATTTTCATCTATTGACCCTGTTACTGGAATGACCTGGTACCAAAGCTCTGAGACCCCTGAGCCGGAATCCTGTAGATTTGTTATTCCTAGGTCAACATATGCATAGTTCATCCACTCTCTAAAGGAAACCTGGTTGCTGTTATTATTGATTGCAGAGAAGTCTGCTGTGGGACCTTGGCTGTCATAGGTGTAGTCATAGGCTTGTGTGTTTGTATTTCCGTATGCATCTGTGCATCTAAAATAGAAATTTTGTGCATCACTATGGGAAAGGCTTGCTAGTACACTGTCACCTACACTGCGTATCTTCCCATCTGCATTAACAGACACTGTATTTCCTGTTATCCACGTGCTCCCGTCAAGGGACCATTCCCAGGAATCTTCATCAACGTCATTGGCAGTACTGGATGCTCTTACAGAGCTCCCTGGGGAGAGCCAGTTTTCTCTGCTTGCCTGTATGGTTGGTGCTGTATTATCTACAGAAAGGTTCAGTGTTTTTGTTCTGGTATTTCCCGCCTCATCGGATATTGAAAGCACAGCTGAGTATTCTCCTTCAGGCAGACCTGTTACATCGAGGGTTATATTGCTTCCGTTTATAGACATAGATTCTCCGGAATGGCCTTCAATATCAAAAACAATACTATCTGGATCAATTCCGGATACAGCTAAGTCGCCGTTGGAGTCAGATACGGTTATACCACTTATCTGGGGATTAACACTGGAAGAAAAGGTGTATGTATTGCTTGTAAAGCTCTCTGGAAGGCTGAAAACAGGGGGAGTGTTGTCAATCTGTATAGTATACGCATTGGTTGTTGTACTTGTATGGCCCGCAATATCGGAAACACGGAATAAAATGGTGTTTAACCCTTCTGCGGTTACAAGCACACCATTGTTACTTGTGTATGAACGCCAATCTCCCTCATTTAACCTGTATTCCCATGAATCCGCGTTTATACCAGAGGTATCATCTATAGCAGATGGAATAACCCGTAGCTCTCTGCCCTCGGAAAGGGACTGCCACGGCGATGAAAAGAGATTATATCCAGAAGTACCGCTAGCTGAATGCACGCGTGCTGCTGCGGAGAGGTTGTACGGGGCCTCGGTGTCGATGTTAACAGATGTTGATCGATTTGTCGTGTTTCCAAGACTATCGCTTATGCTAAAATGAAGCTGAAGCTCACCTTCGAATGTAACCTGAAATGGGTTTTTATTTCTTTGAATGTCAAGCCTGTTATTATTTGAAGTGTCATACAATTCCCATATAGCTGAATTATTATTCACTTCTGAATATGTATCTGTTAAATCGGAAATACGGAATTCCGGCTGGCTAATATACCAGCCTGTGTTGCCTGCTTGGCTATTTGTTGTTGTTGAAAAAGTCGGACCTTGAGTATCTACAGTGAAATAATAATATCTTCTTGAAGTGTTTCCCGCATTATCGGAAACACTTGCAGTTAAGCGATAGGCTCCGGAGCCGAGTCTATAAATTGCTGTGCTGCACTCTTCCGGGCTATCCCAGCTTCCGTGATCGGTTACGAGATGGGCTGGGTAAAATGACCTACTCTTCCAGTACCCTAAGGAGTTAGAATGAATTGTATAAGAATATGATTCAGCATCGATTCC
>CAYRYS010000081.1:0-13251 GCA_964428555.1 uncultured Spirochaetales bacterium
TCCCTAATTGTTTCAAATAACTCTTTCCGCCTGCTCGGTCTCCCTTGCGAGCGGAAAATTATGGTAACACAGATACAAAGTTTGTTCAATACGTATCTGCTAACTTTCCTGTGAAAATTGGGTTTGTTTTGTAACTTTTCTTTCAGAATTGAAAGCGTTGTATAAACCCTGCAACCGGCGAGCCGGTCGTTCGCGCCGCACCGTTTACCGTTGCGACGTTGGCTAATGTAACGAAATTGCCTTTTTGTGTCAACAGGCATTTAAAAAAAACTTATGTTTTTTTCATTGCCCTTCTGAGCACTAGCAGATAGTCAATAAATGATGAAAGTGAAGCCAAAGCAGCGAGCACAAAGACCCAATACACCGCCTGCTCAAAAACATTCCAATATGCCTGAAATAGACTGAACCTTGTAACTGTAATAAAGAGCATTCCCAAAATTCCGCTGACTGCATAGATAACTGCTTTTAGCTTTCCGCCGACTCTGGCAGCAAGGGTTATTCCTCTTTTCAGCATGAGCAGCCTGACAAATGCAATTCCAAGCTCACGATATAAAATAATGAGAAAAGCCCATAGCGGCATTATACCGATTGCCTGAAAGCAGGTAAAATAGGTAATTCTTGCAATCACATCTGCGAAAGGATCAAAGAGCTTACCAAGATCAGTTACCTGGTCCAGATATCTGGCTACACCGCCGTCAATAAAATCTGTAGTTTCAATCACAATAAAAAGTGCCCACAGTATAACTACTGAAACCTGGCCCCCTGTCCCAAACCAGATAGGTATGAAGAAAACAATAAAAAAGACAGGGGAAAAGGCTATTCGAAGTCCTGTAATAAGATTTGGATAATTCATTGTATAAAACTGTAGTACAAGCCTAATATAATTGTCAAGCTATAACTGAAAATGCATAGCAAAGTATTATATAATTTCTCATAATAGATTAGAGATAGATAAATTTCAAACTATTGACTGAATCCTAATGAGGGCTTACAGTATTACTCAATGGATTATACCCGACTAATTAAAAACATTGTTATTACCATACTTGGGTACATGGGCTTTCAGTTCGCAGCATTCGGAACTATATCCTGGATATACTCTGTACAGACAGAACTTGTTGTCGGATTCTACTTGGCATCATTCTCAGGACATTGCGTTCTTATGGGATTCCTAATCTACATGAAAGACCAGTTCAGACTCGAGCCCTCGGGTGTACTGCTGAACCATATTAATTTTGCAAACCAGCTTACGCTATTCCGGATTACATCAATTCCTACAATAAGCTTTCTCATTATTGTTGTAAGAACTGAGCCGGTTGCCATTTGGCTGCTTCTTTTAACTTCCGGAGCATTTATCTCTGATTTGTTCGACGGGATTCTCTCCAGGCGAACCCACCAGGTAACAAGGATCGGAAAATACATGGACAGTGTGAGCGACTACTCTGCACTGGTAATCATCGCAATTATGTATGTAATTTTCAGGATAATCCCAGTCTGGTTTTTTGCACTTCTCATGTTCCGCCTCCTCCTTCAAGCCTTCTTCATGCTCGGACTTCTCACCAGCCAGAAGATCGATCGGCCGGAGACAACATTTCTCGGAAAAGCAACCATATTTGTTACTATGACCCTTTTTGGGATTAAAATTCTGGAGATTATGAACTTCCCTGGTATTAGCAACCCGGATGTAATGCAGTGGATCGAATATTTTGTGGGAGCAGTTGTATTTGCTTCAATTTTTGATAAGGTTTTTATCTTCTCTAAGCGTGTAAAAGAACCTGAACCGCCGAAGAATACCTAGGATATCTCAGCATGAATTATGTTCTCATATTCATTTTTCTCTTTTTCCTTCCGAAAATACGAATAAAGCACTTTATACCCTTTTTTCATCTTATCTTTTAGAAGTTTTCGGATCTTCTCATCCATATCTTTTCTTGTATCAAATGTATAATACTTTTCTCTTCCTGTATCTATACCGCGGCCCCATATTGCTGTAAACGCATTTTTATCAAAAAACACCCCTTGGCGGTCGTGTATAGTGTAATACATCTGTCTTCCGTCTTTTCCGGTTTTATACAAGGTAACTATCATACTTGTCCTATCGGCAGGGGTTGTGGAAAAATGAATCCTTTCTCATTACACTGAAGAAAAACTACTGTACAGAAAATGCTGTTTTCACCACGTTACGCTGATCACACCTGCCCTTATTATGCCCATATAAAATATACCATATTTGCATTCGGAAAAACAGGTCTCACCCTTAAGTTTATAGCACAAAACCGGAACAAGCCTGCCAAATAGGAAACTGAGGAAGGGGAGCATCAATTTCAAGCGTTACCCGGGTTACAGGATGAGAAAAAGTAAGCTTCCAAGCCAGGAGGGAAATTCCTCCTTCCCTGTTCGTTCGTCTGGCTCCGTATTTTACATCTCCGCGTATAGCCACCCCGCGCTTTCTAAGCTGCGCCCGGATCTGGTGCTTCCTTCCGGTTTTCAGGACAATACGCAGCAGCCAATAGTTTTTCAAAGAACCCAACACTTCATAGCGCATTACACCGGGTTTTGCGCCTTTCTGGTTGTCATTGCAGACAACAGTACTATTTTTGCCTGCATGAAAATACAAAAAATCATGGAACTCACCACCCGCTGCTTCCGGTTCAGTATCTACAATCGTTAAGTATTCTTTCTTCACCATTTTTTTTGAAACGGGTATTACATGCGGCAAGTGACTTTGTACTCAGGGCAAAGACAACCAGCCCCATTGTAAGCCTGTCAATGCGGTGGACCAGTCCAACATTTTTTTTGGGATACCTCATCTGTACTGCTTCCAAAAGCGAAGGGTCCCCAGATTTATCAGGCTGGACCGGAATACCAGCCGGTTTGTTCGCAATACAGAGCCAGGGGTCTTCAAAAACAATATCTAATAAATCTTTCATATTTATTCCAGAACTGAGGATGCTGTTCTTACTTCAATTTCACCTTCCTGTGTTAAAAAAACCCGATACTGATGAAGCAGGCGCAGCAAAAACGGCCCGGATTCGACAACCATGGAATCAATCATAGGGAGCCTGGCAAGTGTGAGAACCACCCTGCCTGAAGATTCTCCCATACTGCCTGCACTGCCGGAAAACGATAGGTCTCTGTAAAAAAGCGGGGCATTAAGAAACACTGCACTGCCGTTATGTGACACAGCCCTTAAAGAAACAAACCCCTGGCTTCCTGCAATAGTAACTGTTTCAGCATCTCCATCAGGCAGCTCGTACTCAATAAGGACCTCATCATCATCAATATTGAGTACCCTAAAGACTGCAGCCTCGGTTTCAGAGTACACTGGCACCCAGCCGGTAAAGGAAAGGGTAATAAAGAGCCATAAGGCAGCAATGACAAAGAGTGCAGGCATACCTACTGCACGTTTAAAGCGGAATGACATGAAGACAAGCACAAAGAGAGACCCGCAGATATATGCAACATATTTTTCAAAGATCGCTGCAGCATTCGGAAGCAGGAGCGCTATTGAAAAGCTTGCAACTCCTAAGCTTAAATACAATAAAACAAATACAGGCTTACTCCTGCGTGCTCTATCAGGATCAGGCCGTCTCGACGGAAGCAAAGTGAGCCTGGAAGCGGCAGCACCCAAAAAGAGCACTGCCGTATAAACCCAGAAAAATGAATTGCCGAGAAAATAGAGGCTAAAATCCATAGATCTTACTGAATTTATCCTTGAGATAATTCATGAAAAATGAAGCATCCAGGGGTTTTCCAGTAATATCGGAAATTAGTTCAACCGGTGTCTTCGATGCCCCGTATTGATGTATATTTTCTCTCAGCCAACCGAGAATTGTCTGCAGCTCGCCGGAACGGATCAGTTCGGAAACATTGGGTATTTGTTTTTTCATTGTATCGAAAAATTGTGCTCCGTAGAGATTCCCCAGAGCATAGGTCGGGAAATAGCCGAAGGCACCCATAGACCAATGAATATCCTGAAGCACTCCTTCTGAATCATTTTTCGGGCGCACCCCTAGGAGTTTCTCCATTTCATTATTCCACGCTTCAGGAAGGTCCTGAACTGTGAGGTCACCGGAAATGAGCTGTACTTCAAGGTTAAACCTGAGGATGACATGCAGGCTGTACGTTACCTCGTCAGCTTCAATTCTAATAAGCGATGGTGCTACTTTATTCACTGCAAGATAAAAGTCTTCACCTGAGGCGTCTGAAAGAGAATCTGGAAAGTGTTTGAGCAAGTCAGGGTAGTACCGCAGCCAGAAATCCCTGCTTCTGCCGATCATATTTTCCCACATCCTGGATTGAGACTCATGGATACCAAGAGATGTTCCGTCAGCAAGGACCGAGCCCTTAATCCTTTCAGCAAAGCCGAGCTCATACAAACCGTGCCCTGCTTCATGGATGTTCCCGAATATACCGGTGTTAAAATAGTGCTTGTTATACCTGGTTGTTAAACGGACATCATTGCCTCCCAGAGTGGTGGTAAAAGGATGTGCTGAGAGATCAAGCCTTCCCCGCTGGAAGTTATATCCCATTTGTTCTTGTATAAATTTGCCGAAATCGTTCTGTTTCCGTGTAGAGAACTCACGGAAAATATACTCATCATTCACCTGCTTACAGGAGCTGATCTTTTCCACCAGGGGCACAAGCTCTTTCTGAAGTTCGGAGAAAACCTGGGACACCTTGGCTTTTGTCATCTGAGGCTCATATTGGTCCAACAGCGCGTCATATGGGTGGTCCTCGTATCCAAGGTCCTCAGCAACCTGTTTACTCAAGGAAAGAAGCTTTTCCAAATGAGGGGCAAAAGAAGGAAAGTCGTTTGCCTTCTTTGCTTCCACCCACGCAGCCTGGGACTGGCTGACCTCTTTTGCCATCTCCACTACCAAAGACTGGGGTATCTTCGTTGCCTGGTCGTAGCGCCTTCGTACTGCACGCAGGAACGCCCTGTCCCAAAAATCCAGTGATTCATCCCCTTTTGGGTTTTCAGTGGTTGATCCTAGCTCTTCCAGCAGTTTTCCAACCTTGTCCGCGCTTTTACGCTCGTGGGCCAGCCCTTCTAGAAGAGAAAGTTGATCTGAGCGCTCATCAATTGCCAGAGGCGGCATGTACGTCTCCTGGTCCCAGCCTAAAAGCGCGCCGATATGATTTAAGTGGACAACCTCTCTGTCCAGTTCCTTCAGTTGCTGTAACGCATTACTCATTATCGTCCTCCTCATCTATCTTCATTATACCCGTAATCCCGGAATACCGCATTCTTATATCTCTTCTTTTTGTCTGATCTTCTCGAGTATGAAATCTATTGCATCTGGGATACTCAGACCGTGTTTTTGGTCTCCTTTTCTGGGACGAATGGACACAGTAGATGCCTGAGCTTCCTTTTCTCCGAGAATGAGCATATAGGGAATTTTCTCCTTCTGGGCATTCCGGATTTTCGCATTCATTCTTCCGTCAGAACTGTCAAGCTCTGCCCGCACCCCTGCTTTCTTTAATTCAGCAAGCACTTTATCTGCATAATCAGAGAATGCATCTGACACAGGGATTATTCTCGCCTGCACTGGAGCAAGCCATACAGGAAATGCGCCTGCATAGTTTTCAATGAGAACGCCGAAAAAGCGCTCCAAGCTTCCAAGCAATGCCCTATGCACAACAAAGGGCCGTTTTTCTTTTCCGTCATGGTCAACAAAGGTCATGTCAAAACGCTCAGGAAGGTTAAAGTCAAACTGGATGGTTGTCATCTGCCACTCCCTGCCGAGTGCGTCTTTGATCTTCAGATCGATTTTCGGACCGTAAAACGCGCCTCCTCCTTCATCAACCTCATACTCAAGGCCTTCTGCTTCAATTGCCTTTTTCAGAGACACCGCTGCCTTATCCCAGGATTCATCATCACCTACACTCTTATCAGGGCGTGTAGCAAGGTATGCCTTAATATCGGAAAAACCGAAGGCATCCCACATACGCAGGGAAAACCTGAGCACTTCAAGAATCTCATCTTCGATCTGGTCAGGAGTACAAATGATGTGCGCGTCGTCCTGAGTAAAACCCCGGACCCTCAATAGGCCGTGAAGTACACCAGAGCGCTCATAGCGGTACACAGTGCCCAGTTCAGCCCAGCGGAGCGGAAGCTCTCTGTAGGACCGGAGTGAGTTATTGTAGATCATAATATGAAAGGGACAATTCATAGGCTTTACATAGTAATCCTGTTCATCCACTTCCATTGGGGAATACATGTTTTCATTGTAGAACCCAAGGTGACCGGAGGTTTCCCAAAGCCAGGAGCGGCCGACATGAGGCGTGTAGAGTACCTCGTATCCGTTTTCCAGATGCTCTTTCCTCCAATAGTCTTCGATTGTAAGGCGTATGCGGGAGCCTTTTGGGTGCCAGTATATCAGTCCTGGTCCAGCTTCCTCGTGTGTGGAATACAGATCCAGCTCTTTCCCGAGTTTTCTGTGGTCCCGTTTTTCGATCTCCTCCAGCTTCTGGAGATACATTCGCAGCTCTTTCTTATTCGGAAATGCTGTTCCGTAAATTCTCTGAAGCATTGGGCGTTTTTCATCTCCCCGCCAGTAAGCGCCTGCAATTGAAAGGAGCTTAATTGCATTTGAGGGAATCTCCCTGGTATTCTCTACATGCGGTCCGCGGCACAGGTCAATGAAACCGCCCTGTGTATAGGTAGAGACCTCTTCCCCTTCCGGGATTTCATCTATCAGCTCCAGTTTATACGGCTGGTCTGCAAAAAGCTCTTTAGCCTCTTTTTTGGAGAGGACTTTTTTCTCAAAGTCCTTTTTTTCATTTACTATGGACTTCATCCTCTCTTCAATATCCTCCAAGTCCTCAGGTTTGAGTGACCTTGGAAGGTCGAAGTCATAATAAAATCCATTTTCTATTGCAGGCCCGATCGCGAATTTCGCATCCGGAAATTTCTGCAACACCGCTTCTGCCATTACATGTGCTGTTGAATGACGTAATTTTTCTAAACGTTCGTTCTTTGCCATACTGTCCCCCTTTATCGGCTTTTCTCAATTTATAGGCAGAACAAAAAACCCTTGTGTTCATGCCCTTACGCCCCTGCTGTCAGGATAGCGTAAGGACGAAAAACACAAGGGTTCTCCGCGGTTCCACCTTACTTCCTGCGTATTCGGTTCCCCGAGGACACAGGCTCTCGTTCAGTATTCAACTGTCAGTCAAAAGACCGGCTCCGGAGTAGTATTCCGCAAACTTATACCAGGCTTCTTCCAGCCGGTGAAAGCCCTCTCTGGCGGTACAGGCAATGCGTACTCGTCTCCATCTATGCAGTATCAATTTACTATAGAAATAGGGATGATTGTCAAGATGGTATTTTGTAAACTATGAGCAGCGTTTCAGATGGTCCAATATTTTTATTATCACAGCATTTAGTTGACAGAATTACTAATATGTTACTATCTTTCACATAGATAGGGTATCCTATCTATGTGAAAAAGGAGATAACTATGAAAATAGCATTTTTTGACGCAAAGCCGTATGACAGAGAGTCATTTGAAGAAGCAAATACCGATGACTCGATAAAAATAAAATACTTTCCCAGCCACCTGAATATAGACACAGTTGAACTTGCAAGAGGGTTTGACGGGGTCTGTATTTTTGTAAATGATTTTATTACCCAGGAAGTAGCAGACCGGCTCTACGATTTAGGCATACAGTTTATCGCGCTTCGCAGCGCAGGGTATAACAATATTGACTTAAAAGCCGTTTTCGGACGGATTCATGTACTGAGAGTACCTGCGTACAGCCCGCATGCTGTTGCTGAGCATACAGTAGCGCTTATGCTCAGTCTCAACAGAAAAATACATAAAGCATATTACAGAACCAAGGAGAGTAACTTCAGTATTAACGGCTTTTTAGGGTTCGATATGCACGGTAAAACAGCAGGAATAATCGGTACCGGGAAAATCGGTATGATTGTAAGCGAGATCCTCCGCGGCTTTGGTATGGATGTCATTACCTATGACCCCTACCCTAAAGAAGAATGGGGTGAAAACAATGGGATAAAATATGTTTCCAAGGATGAGCTCTATAAAAGGTCTGATATTATATCTTTACACTGTCCGCTGACCCCTGAAAATGTGCATCTGATCAATTCGGAAACTATCAGCAAAATGAAACACGGGGTGTATATTTTTAATACAGGAAGGGGAAAACTGATCAATACTCAGGAGCTCATCGATGGACTGAAGACGAAAAAGATCGGCGGCGCTGGTTTGGATGTATATGAAGAAGAGACAGATTACTTTTTTGAAGACTTCTCCAGTAGTATTGTAAGTGATGATGTACTAGCCAGGCTTCTGACTTTTCCTAATGTGCTTATTACAAGCCACCAGGCCTTCTTTACAAAAGAGGCACTGAGAAATATTGCGGACACAACCTTAGAGAACATAAAAGCCATGAGGGACGGAAAGAGACTTGATAATGAAATCTGCTATCAATGCGGTGCAGACAAGAAGAGCTGCCGCAAAACAACGGTAGGGCGGTGCTTCTGATCAGAATTGAACCGCGGCCCTGTTTATTAAGGACAGGGCCAGCACCCCTTTATTTCGGCCAGCTATTAAAAAAGACAACCTCTGAAATATCTTTCCTCTCCCTTGGAGATGTCTCTGCCTTTTTATGGGAGTCTGAAAGGTTCTCTCCATTCCCCGGATACCCTAGCGCAACACAGGTAATGAGAATATATTCTTCAGGAATACCGAGAGCCCGTTTTAATTCTACAGATTTAAATCCCGCAATCGGATGAGCATGGAGCCCTTCACGCACTGCTTGCAGAATCAGTCCCATTGCAGCCATACCTGTATCAAATAGCGCATAGTCCCTGCTGCCGCTGAGCCTGCAGTCATCATCCGGGTTTGCTGCAACCAGAACAATTGCCGGCGCTTTCTGCATCCAGTAATTGCCGCCTGCAAGGTGCTCCTTTACAACCGAAAGAGTTTCTTCTGAATCGGCTACCAGAAAACGCCATGGCTGGTTATTAAAGCAGGACGGTGCCAGCACTGCTGCTGAAAGAAGGGTATTAATGATACCTCTATCAATCTTCTCTTTGCTCAGTGCACGGTATGCTCGTCTTTTCTCAAGTTCTCCGATTATTTTTTCCATAGCCAATCTCCTTATATGTGATACATCGATAATCCAGAATACAGTATACCTATCGAGAGGGAAAAAAGAAATATCTTAAGGCCGCTTAAATATTGGAAGGGAAATAGGGAAACCGAATTATTACATGAAACCCCTCATCATTCTTACAGGTCATACTTCCCTTTAACTGGTTTAAACAAGCATCTACCAAAAGAAACCCAAGCCCCCGTTTAGCAGGACGCCCCTGATTGTCACACTCAAGACCTTGACCACTATCCGACACTGTTAACACAAAGGCATTATTCTCTTTTTTATACGAAATAAATGCAGTAAGGGAATTGTCAGATTTTGCGTGCTGATAAATATTTGCCAAGAGTTCTCCAACAATAATACCTAGGGGCACCCCTTTTTCAAGACTAATATCAAAGGCTTCCGGCCCCCGATTTTTCAAATGTATGTTTTTGGAATACATATTCTTAATATAAGATTCTATCTGTGTTATAAATTCTTTTATAGAAACAATAGCGAGATTATCGTTTTTGTATAGCATCTCATGAATGAGATACATAACATAAATTCTTCTTTGCGTTTTCCGAAGTATTTGGGTGCTTTCCAATGTTGTTACATCTCTGGATTGGAGATTTATCAGGCTGTGAAGTACTTGCAGATTATTCATCACCCTATGGTGTATCTCTCGAAGCATTACTTCCTTTTCCTGGAGCGCGTTTCTTTGTTCAGATATGTCATGCAGGATTACCTGAAAATAGTGCTTTCCTTCAAGATAGATATAATTCATACTTAGCTCAGCATAAAAAGGAAATCCATCAATTGTTTTTTGGAGCCACTGAAACCGGTGATGGCCGTATTTTTTCACATACTCTAAGTATTCTAATCCGGCTTCCTCCGAAGCCTTTCCGTTCGGCTGCTCAGCCGGGCTAATATCCCATACGGTCTTCCCTATTAATTCAATTCGGTTGCAGTCAAATAGATCAGCTGCCATGGCATTACAATCAATTATTTCAACATCCTGCATTAGGAGGATTGCATCATTGGCTGTTTCAAAAAGCATACTGTACCTTGAAATAAGGGTATTGATAAGCTCATCCCTTTTGAGCATCTTTGTTTCCAAGTCGTATTTGTTTTCAGCAAGGCGGAGGAGACGCTCCCTGTCATCAACGCGCTGATAAAACAAGAACCCGATAGCACCTACAGCAAAAGGAAGTACAGCAAGACCGGGCTTCTGGGATAGCAGATAAAATAGCTGCAGAAGCGCTTGCTTACCAGAAAGCAGGAGGTGCTCAATATCAGCCGGCAGCGTAAATATAATGAGAAGTGTTAAAACAAATACTAATAATAATGCTAATAATAATTTTATTTTCATAATGATAAACTGAACCGTGACTGTAATCAATGTAACGAAACTCACCCTAAAAATGCAATTCCTCCAATTGAAAAATCAAGTCATTTTAAGAAATGTCAAGATTTCCTTATGCTTTTGATGTAGAATCCCCTATATGGTCATTATAGTTATGGGAGTATCAGGTACAGGAAAAACAACCATCGGAAAAGCCTTAGCAAAAAAGCTTGATGCTGACTTTTATGATGCTGATGATTATCACCCAAAAGAAAACAAAGAAAAAATGGCTAGCCGAAAGCCGCTGAATGATGAAGACAGAAAACCTTGGCTTAGGAGGCTGTCCCGACTCATTAAAAACCATCTGGAAACTAACACTACAATGGTGCTTGCCTGCTCAGCACTCAAAAAGAAATACAGAAACACCCTGCATGCATCGGACCCGCAGGTAACACTGATATTCCTTACTGCAGATTACGAAGTATTAAAATCCAGGCTCCAAAACCGGGATTCACACTTTTTTCCTGCTGAGCTGATAAACTCGCAGCTTGAAACCCTGGAAAAGCCTGAAGACGCACTTGAAATTGACGTCTCAGCCTGCAGGGAAACTGTACTGGAAAATATTGTAAATACACTTCTGCATTAAGATATCTTATTTTTACACATTTTTTGATAGTATGCTGCAGCCTTATCTTCCGGATCGTTCATGCAAATATCCGCAAACAAAGCTCCAGCTTTTTCATATTCATTGCGGATAAAGTATTTCACTGCCTTTTCAAACATTTCCTTTGTAATGAGCTTCTTGGAATCCTTCATAACCATTTCATAAATACGCAGAGCAGCCTCTCTTCCGCGTACCTGAACCTCACCGAGAAGGCGGAAGTCACATTCAACATCATTCTTTGTATACTCGACAATCTCCTCGCTGCTAATTATCATTGATCCGAATACCTTATTCATTCCCTCCAAACGCGAAGCAACATTCACCGTATCTGCAATAACAGTACCGTCAATTCTACGTTCTTCTCCGATAGTACCCAGCATAATACTTCCCACATGAATCGAAATACCGATAGAAATCCCTTCATATCCGCTGTTTCTTCTGTGGGTATTGTAAACCTTCAATGCCTCTGAAATATCCATGGCAGTAGCAACAGCATCGGCTGACCGGGTAAACAAAGCCATAAACCCGTCTCCCACATATTTATCAATAAAACCATTATGGGAGCGGATTATCGGGCTGATCCTGCTGAGATAGGAATTCAAAAACTTAAAATTTTCCTGGGGAGTCATTTTTTCTGAAAGACTCGTAAAGGCCCGGATATCAACAAACATGACGGACATCTGCTTTTCAATTGCATCCCCCAGGGTTACATCGAGAATTGTACGCTTTCCAAGGTTCTCGATAAACTGATGGGGAACAAAGCGGTACATACTTTCATTTAATATCTCCAGGTTAGTAAGGGCCCTGGTGTGTTTTATAATCATCTGAATTGACTGGCTGATAATAAATGCAAGAAATCCGTAGCCCAGGAGAAATGGGGTTTGGAGTACTTCGTTTGATACTAGAATATCATTCACCACTGCTCCAAAGAAAAGCATAAACCCCCAAATCGAGAGGTTCGCTCCTGGCCGTTCACGGAGCATTGCTTTAACCAGCACAAGCAGACAATAGAACAGGGTTGCCACAAGGAAATACTGATAAAACCGCATAAGATGTGCATGGATCCGCAAAGGGGTAGACAATGTGATGATAAAACAGGCAGCTGAGACTGCAGCCAACACATACCCCGGGCTTTTGCGCATTTCATCCGGATAATTGTAATAAAAGAAGTAATAGAAGGTAGCGCCCATCAGATAATTCATTCCGAATTCAATATTAGCAACCATTTCAAAAAAGAAATGAGATGGCACAGAACCGAAAAGAAATGCAAGTATCCGATCCGCAGCAAGGACCCTGAGTCCGAGGAAGAGACAGAATAAAGAAAAAAACAGGTTTGCCGGTTCTTTTCTCCTGAGAATGAAATACAGGAAATAGTACAGGCTCATGTAAAGCACTATTCCGACATTGAAGACGCTGAGCATGATAGTATTTCTCTGCATTGAACGGATCAGCTCAGGCGCACCTACAAGCAGTGGGTTCCACATTCCTCCTGTCCATGAGGAGTTATTGCTTATCCATACAATAATCCGCATCCTCCCCCTCTCAGGCGGAGAAAAAACCCGGTATCCGGGAAGAAAATGGGGAACATGGTCTGAGACATCCTCACTTACAACTCCATTGGAAATAATCTCTGAAACCTCACCATCCGGCAGAGTCTGAATAAAAATATTGTACGCTGTTCCCATGTTTCTGCAGTAAACAGCAAGCTGCTGCTCCGGCATGTGGTATACATCCAGCACGAATGTACCTGCACCGGAGAAGCCCATCCTCTCCCCTGTTTCAAGGATCGGATAGCTATTCCATGGTCCAGGCACTTCAACTATAGTAAAATGATCAAGATTAATATCATCCGGTTCGCGGAGTCCCTCAGCAAAATACCATTCACCGTCTAACTGTTGAATACTGCTCCACTCAAGAAACCGCGCATCCATTTCACCGCTCACAATAAAGGCAGAGTCCACGTTTACCATACAACCGGTAAAAACAACACTAAGAAAAATAAATATGATGAGGTGACTTTTCTTTGTTGTCCGGAAATGTGAGGTACGATACTGCAGCATGAATTTATTCCACCCTATCCAACTATGCTAATTGGATTCTCAGTTTTTCACAAGGATTTATTCTAAAAACAGTA
>CAYRYS010000081.1:13351-15437 GCA_964428555.1 uncultured Spirochaetales bacterium
AAAACAGTACAACCCAGGCTATTGTCCAAAAAAAGCCCTAACCAGCAGAAAACACAGATTAGGGCTTTATAAGCAAATAACGCTTTTACATAATAAATTTAATAAGAAACAAGACACCGACAAGGTAGGTAAAAACGGAAAGGTCCTTATACTTACCGGATAGAAGCTTCAGTGCTATATACGAAAGCATACCGTACATAATTCCATCTGCAATGCTGTAGGTTAAGGGCATGAATATCATACAGACAAATGCAGGAATAGCTTCAGTATAGTCACTTAAGTCCATTTCCTTAATAGGAGACATCATAAACAAACCTACAAGTACAAGTGCTGGAGCTGTAGCTGCTGAAGGGACCATCAGAAACAGAGGGGAGAAAAAGAGAGCAATGAGAAACATTCCTGCTGTTACAAGGGATGTCAGTCCGGTCTTTCCGCCTTCAGCAACACCTGCTGCGCTCTCCACATAGGTCGTAACAGTGCTGGTGCCAAGCATTGCCCCTGTAGTTGTTCCAATCGCATCTGCCATAAGCGCCTGTTTTGCTCTCGGAATTTTACCATCTTCTTTAATCATTCCTGCTTTTGTTGAAACTCCGACCAAAGTACCAACTGTATCGAACATATCCACAAAAAGGAAGGTAAAAAGCACAATAAGCATATCAACAGAAATAATTGACGACCACTCGAACTGCATAAAAATCGGTCCTACTGATTCAGGAAGGCTGATAATACCAAAGTTCTCAAGATTAGTAACGCCAAAGGGAATCCCAATTATTGTTGATGCAAGTATACCAATAAGTAAAGCGCCTTTTATTCTTAGGGCCAAAAGAATTCCCATTATAACAAGACCAATAATCGCGACCAAAGGAGCAAAGGCACCAGAGGCAATTGCTTCTAACAAGGGTCCTTCGGGAACAATGTCGTTCAGCCTAACAAGAACTGCAGGATCATCAATAACTATTGCAGAGTTCTGCAGACCAATGAAAGCAATAAAAAGTCCAATACCAACAGAAATCGCCTTTTTCACATTCTGAGGGATTGAGTTGATAATGGCTTCACGAATATTAAACAAGGTTAAAACTATAAAAACAATACCTTCAAGAAACACAGCTGTTAAGGCAAACTGCCAGGATTTTCCCATACCAATACATACAGTAAAAGCAAAAAAAGCGTTTAACCCCATTCCAGGCGCAAGAGCAAAGGGCAGCCTTGCGAGCAGTGCCATTACTAGTGTTGCTATAAGCGCGGACAAACAGGTCGCAGTAAACAAAGCACCTGCATAAGGGACAAAGCCTTCTGAGAGAGGCAGCCCTTCACCAACTACTGCACCAAGAATATTTGGATTCACCGCAAGAATATAAGCCATTGTCATAAAGGTGGTTATACCTGCTGTAATCTCAGTACGGATATTCGTACCATTCTCCTTCAAACGGAAGAATTTCTGCATTGAAGCCTCCTTAGGAAATTGTTGCCCTATTGTAAGTAAATGGATTCTTCAGCGCAAGAACGAATTTAATTTTTTTCGATAAAAGAGGCATCGCCCTTAGGCTAGTCAGCTACAGGCACAACAAGGACCCAGGCAGAATGAAAATCCCGTTTTCTGTGGATCTTACAGAAGTTATATGCTACTTCAAAAGCCTCAGCACTGAATGAATACACGAAATAATCGTCGCCCTTCCTGAGCACACCTGGCCCGTCATATCCGTGCTGAACCAAGGTCTTCATATGGATGCGCGCCTGTTTTGCTTCTTTCATTTGTCCGATTATTACATAGTACATATCTGCTTCCGACCTGTCTCCCCAAGCCTCCAGAAGCTCAAAGCCATAGCTTCCCTGCATCTGCCGTGCTTTTGTGAGCTGGTCCATAATACTTCCAAGCACCATTGTTTCTGCTTCAGCTTCTTCTCTTTGTTTCTCAAGTTGTTTCTTCTTTTCTTCAGGAAGGTCATAGTTCATTTCCATGAAAATTGTACCGATCTTTGTTTCACAGATAAGGAGTCTCCGCTCAAGACGCTCAATTTCATAGGCGATCCGTTTTTCCAGAGCAGACTGTTTTGCAGCCGGCTCATCCTGGACAGGCGGCTGCTGT
>CAYRYS010000082.1:0-15405 GCA_964428555.1 uncultured Spirochaetales bacterium
TGATCTTATTTATCACGCCTTCCATAAATACTTTGGTATTACACGGAAGTAAATCAGTATTACAAATTATCCGCGTTCTCTCACCGCGCATGCTGTAGGCATGGCCGTAGTTACTAGCCGGTAAACCCGGGGAGGTTCTCTGTGAACTCCGCGACCTCTTTATGAGGTTATTGTTAAGAACTTTTCTTCATTGCGTGAGACTATTCCTTCAGCTTCTCAGGCTTGCAGAGGGCTTTTTTATCGCTTGAGGCGTGTCCGCATTTTTTACAGATATACTGGGCTTCTAAAACATCTTCCTTCAGTTCTTCAAGGTGTTTCTTTATATCATCCTTCTTCAGTTTACATCTTTTCTTATCAATCTTTCCCATCTGTCCTCTGGAATAAAAGTCATCCTTTTCCTATGAAAAGTCAAATTTGATATTAAAAGCACACAAACTACATATACGTTGTTTTATATTTTTTTACTACCAAATAATAGCTTTGTCTTATCAACCATAAACTCAGCAAACACCTGAAGGATTACCTCTTATTACTATATAGAGAGAGATAACTTCGGAAACCACATAAAAAGCCTCCTGGCATGATTCTTGCATATGAATAAACGGCAAAACTCTCATATACAGGAGGCACATTGTGTTAAAAACTCTATTAAGAGTACGTTTTAAATTCAGGGGAACGGATTCATCGGTACTTCCGGATTTTTCCTTGCAGGAGCACAGAACGTCGGAGGCCTGCCATTGTTTGCCTTCTGGCTTTTCCAAGCCGCGTTCTGCGGATCCGCAGATACAATAGTTGCAGGCGGCATGGCAGAAAGAATGAAATTCCCGGCATACCTTATCTACTCCTTTCTTATTTCCGCGCTCGTCGATACCATTATTCTCGAGCTGAGGATCGGTAAATACCGGCCTGACGGAGAAGGAAACATTTTAGGGCGCACAATATTTGCCTTAATCACAATCTGGATTATATCTAAAAAGGCAGACCTGTCCATGACAATGAACAGCGCGCTTGCAAGCCTTGGTGTCGGAACAAACGGTCTCTTCCTCGGAGGCGGCTTCGCCCAGCTTGGAATTCAGCTTCTTGGAGCACTCTCAGTTGCTGCCTTTGTTCTAGGTGGAATGGGAATTATCTTTCTTATTATTGATAAAACTATCGGCCTGCGGGTAAGTGAAGATGAAGAATACCTTGGTCTTGATATTGGTGAACATGGAATGGAATCCTACTCAGGGTTTCAGATTATTGATTAAAGCAGGAAGAAGATGAAGATGATTACAGCACTCATTCACCCCGAAAAACTCGAAGAAGTAAAGAAATCTTTTTTTGACTTTGATATCCATAAAATGACCGTTACCTCATCCCATAAATGCGGCCAGCAAAAGGAGTATACTGAAACATTCCGGGGCGCGATTACAGAGATAAACCTGCTTAAAAATCCGGATTGATATTGCGGTGAACGAAAAGTTTGTGGAAAAAACTATTGAAGCAATTATCTCAGCAGATAGAACAGGAAACATTGGAGAGGGAAAAATATTTGTCACCGAATTAGCAGACTGTATTCGGATCCGCACAGGGGACCGGGGCACTGAAGCTATCGGATAACACAGTATTAATTATTGGCAAATATGAGACCGCCCCATACACGAATGGGGTGGTTTTTATTTGAGTTCCTGCTTCAGCTTTTCGGTTGTATCTATCGGACTGGAGCAAATTTTATCTGCACAAACATAAACAAGTGGTTCATCTTGCTGCTTAGGGAAGTCTTTTGTATGCTCAGCAATCTGTGCAAGCTCATCATCCCCCTGCTTAAGAAGAATAACAATCCCCTCAGGTATATACATTGTTCATTGATGAAGCACAGAACAGACTATGGAAAAGGGTCATATATCAATAGAAACGTAAGTTATACACAGTAAAAATTAAGATGTATAATAGAAATAGATACAGTGAATATCACTAACAGACAGCGCAAGGAGTACAGTTCATGAAAGCACTTATTATATACGATTCTTATTTTGGTAATACTGAAACAATAGCAAAAGCACTGCAGAAAGAATTATCCAACAATGGTGATGCAAAAGCAGTAAAAGTACAGGAGGCTGAAAAGTCTATGCTGGAAGGAATTGATCTGCTGCTGGTCGGCTCACCAACCCGGGCATTCAGTCCGACCAAAGACATCTCAAGCTTTGTAAAAAGACTGGGTTCAAAGCAGCTGGAAAATATCCGGGCAGGCGCCTTTGATACAAGAGTATCAACAGAGGAAATAGATTCCAAACTTTTGGGCATTATGGTCCGTGTATTCGGATACGCGGCCAAGCCGATAGCGAAATTATTGGCCAAAAAAGGCGCGGAGAAACCGGTACAGACAAAGTGGTTCTATGTTGATGATAAAGAAGGCCCTCTGAAAACAGGGTCTATTCAGCTGGCAATTAATTGGGCAAGGGAACTCATTAATAAAGAGTAATATTCCGCGCAGTCAGCAGGAGTTCCTGAACAAGCCCATTAGACATTTACCCATAGAAAACTCACATAACATTATAGGAATATTCTTAAAAGCTATTAAAAACGAAGAAGTATACCGCTGCTTACTATTGGATAATGCACAATACTAGTCCCTTCAACTCCTGCATATATAATATTATAATTCATTTCCAGAGGCAGCCCAATGTGATCGGTGAGCCAAAACTCTGTACCAAGAATTATATTTGAAGTATTTGGAGGACTCTCAAACTGGATCAAGGAATCACTGGAGTTGTCCGTCTCAACTGGAACCAGCTGGTGTCTATAGCCCGCGTAGAGCAGAACGTTTTCTTTCAACTCATACCCTGCCAATACCCCTCCCCTTATTAGAGGAAAAGCATACAAAAACAAGCCTCCTCCTCCAAGCAAACTAAATGAAACCGGGCCTTCTCCTGATAAAACCCCATACTTTACATCCACATAACTTCCGAGAACACCAGCGGTAACGTCAATTTCGAAATTACCGGGAAGCCCGACCTTTACTACTCCTTCAGGAATTACAGGAATGCTGCCTGACTGAGACTCAGAGATATCGTCTGAAACAAGCTCTCTGACAGGAACAGAAATATATCCGCCAAGACCGACCTGTCCAGGTTCTAAGACTTCCGGTGAATTCAGATTTGTTGCTATGCTGAAGCAGCTGCTTAAAAAGAGCACTGCTGCGGCCGATAAAAAAGTTTTGCAAATGGTAATCTTTGTACTCACACTTTCTCCTTTTCATTTTTACATTCTATATACAATATAGCACATTATATATGACTTTCTATACCGTATGTTTATTTACCATTTTTTTCTTCTTTACTGTACGGCAAAATAATAGAGGTGTACGAAAAGCAGACTTTCTATTCTGTACAAGGAGGTTCTATTTTCACTGGCTTTAAAATGAGTAAGAAAGGTATTTTTCGGCAGGCATAGCAGATATTTCTCTTACCGAAAAATCAAAGCAATGAAATCTTATTTTTTTCCTTCCAAATCCTTGAGCTGAATATCTAAAGCGCCTATGGAAATCCGTATCTCCAGTATGAGCAGGATAAGTGAAACTGCCATTCCGAAAAGTGCCAAAGAAAACAGGACCTCTGAAATCATCACTTGGTCTAAAAAGAGGAGAAACATACAGGCAACACAGAAAATAAGAGCTACAGCACCTGAGAGCTGCATCATCTTTATTAAGTTGACTCTTTTGCGCAGATTTTGGATCTGCTCTTCCTTCAAGGAGTCCTTATCCTTCTCCCATTCTGCATGGAGGTTGCGGATCAGGTTCGCGTAGGTTACAAACCTGTTTGTATAGGATATGAATAACAGAGAAATTGCTGGAAACAGGAGAGCCGGTGTTGAATAGGTAAATTCCATACTTATAAGTTACAGGAAAAATAGAACAGAATCAATATAAGAAAAAAAATAGCATGACGCAAGGTAATAACAACCTTCTAATGATATCCAGGGACCTATTACTTAACAACCAAGACCTGCAGATTGTTAAGTAACAGATAGAAAAGAATCATGTCAGAACCAGCGTGCTTCAATCTCAGCTGCTATGCCGGATTCCTCGATAAGCCTTCTTCCTTCATCAAAAGCCTCAAGTTTTTGGCGGATACCCTCGGTATCCGGTGCGCCCATTAGATACTCCATCGAACTTCCGAATGGCGGAGACTTGATAAAATCTCCGGCAAGCCCTGCCTGACGCAACTCATAGTCAAAAGCCAGATCGTATCCGGCAAAACCATCCAGACGCCCAGTGGAAAGACTACGGAACCCACCAAGAATATCATCAACAAGAACAACATTTATATTGCTCCGTTCTTCATCCCAAACTTGTCCGTACGACCATCCACGCATGGCCCCTACGCGCTTTCCATGAAACGATTGCAAACCATTCCACTCTATACGACGTTCATTATCCATGTAGATGACATAACTCGCCTCATTCACTGCTTCTTCCGGAAATGCCCAATTGGCTCTTCGTTCTTCAGTACTGCTGGCAGGAAACGCCAGATCGACCTCTCCTTGAGCAGCACGGGCCTCTGCCCTTGCCCATGGATTTACTTCCAGCGTGATAGTATAGCCTACAGCATGATAACTTTCTCGAACAATGTCCCAACTGTAACCCTGCAACACTTCAGAATCTTCACCTGGAGGAATAACCTCCACTGACCTGCCGACATTAGCTCCATCCTGAGCAAAGCAGAATGGCGGATAACCAGATAATGTTGTAACACTAACCTCATTACTGCTTGCCATCCCGATGCTTAGCATCATCCAAACAAAAACCACTATTACCTTTTTAATACTCATTTTTCCTCCCCACATTTCAACATAATACACCATGTTGATAGTATCAAATAAACCTCACATACCTATCTCTCAGTCTTGAACGCCATCAGATTATGACTCAAGCGATCAATCCTGTTTATAGTTTCCTCACTCATGTCAGCAACACGTGTTATTGCCTCCTGAATCTGCCCTGAGGCTGCTGAGATCTCATTAATACCATTATTCATTTCGTTCGAACCAGTACTAAGCAACTCACTATCCTGTGATACCTGACTAGTACCATCGGCTATCTCTTGCGAATGTTCTTGTACTGTCTGCGTTATATCTTTTAGCTGCATTAGAGCATCGAAAACTTCTTTACTTCCAGTCGTTTGCTCTTCCATAGCATCCTTAATTGACGATTCCTGTTGTGCAATAGATTTTACATCCATCTCAATGGATTCAAACTGCGCCAGCACTTGTTCAACCGATTGGTCTATTTTATCCACGGATTCCTTGATATTATTCAACACACTGGCAACTTTCTGGGATTCTTCACTGGAAGTTTCCGCCAGTTTGCGAACTTCCTCGGCAACCACAGAAAAGCCTTTGCCAGCATCACCGGCATGAGCAGCCTCAATAGAAGCATTCATAGATAGGAGGTTTGTCTGACTTGCAATATTCTGAATTACCGTGCTTATTTCAAGCAGATTTTCTGAATTATGCGCCACTGTCTTAATGTCAGAAGTGACAGATTCAAGATCCTCTCGTCCCTGCTCTGCTGCGGAACTAAGCTTTTGAACACTGGCATTGTTTTTTGTCAAAGTTTGCGATACTGACTGAATACTGGAAAGCATCTGCTCAATTGAGGCTGATGACTGTGAAACCGCTACTGTTTGTTGTTCAATTTGATTATTCAGCCTAGTGACATCTGACGCAATTCGCTGAGCAATTTCATGGGTTGAATCTGCATGCTTTGACTGACCTTCCGCCCGACTACTCAAATTCTGGGTGTTAGACCGTATATTTGTTACAGCAGCTTCAGTTTCTTTCATTTCGGTTGTCAGGTTTGAACCAATTTCAGTAAGTACAGCTGTCTGTTCTTTTACCGCCTCCAAAAGACTCCGTAATCTCTGCGCTGCAGTATTATAGTCACTGGCAATAATGCTCAACTCATCTTTACCGCGTAATTGTAAATGCTGACTGATATCTCCTTCACCAAGAGCATGGATACTTTTAGCTACCATCTGTATCGGTTGAATTATTTTACGATTCAAAAACATAATAACAACTATTACAATAAGCAGAGAAACAAAAAGAGCCTGTATAAAACCGATAATAATATCAGATAGAAAAGTGGCATCCAGATCGTCTAAACTATACACAAGTACCAAGGTTCCCAGATCAGTATCCTGAGAGCTGATATTCTGACGAATTATTTGATCCCCGTCTGGACCCTCAACAGAGGTTACCTCTCCAACTTCAACAAGAATAGTGCCATCAGTCTCCAATACCTTGAGAGCTGAAACAGCCCGTGCCGACTCAATCTCCATTATTAAACTCTCACGCAGATTGTCAATGTCGTAATTCCAGATATAAGGACCAACAGTAACAGCTATTCTTTCAGCACTGGAAATTAGGTCCTCATGCAATAGCTGCTCTGCAGTATTGTACCTGTAGAAAGCCTGGCCAAAGTTAAATACTAATAACACAACCAGAACTAGAATCGCAATAACGGCAGAGCTGGTAAATCTTAAAGATCGGGTATTTTTTGCCGTGTTTTTTTTCTGTATCATTTCAGCTCCCACCACTCATTTATATATCATCCTATGTCAGCACTAAAGTTTCTAATCAGAGAAAACTCATTATATCTTTTACATTTGTTTCTCGATAATAGACTCCTGCATCAGGCATTCCTGTATTTCGCATTGCCCTGCTAAAAGCCTATTATATAGCAGCTTAATAGGAAGCATTCCAAGATATTGCCATTCTTCTGCATTAATAGTAGTAAAAGCTGTTGCCTCTGTCAACCTGCATTTCCTGACAGCAGTAATTCGAAATGTAATGTTCATCGTTTTAGCAATTACAAACTTTGCCCATGGACAAGGAATGCTCACAGTTATCATTAATTCTGGCCCAGTATAACAGTGGATAGATATTCAGAAGTAGCATATTGGACCAGACAGGCGCCTTATACATCAATTGGAAATCAGATCATGAATCTCGTTAGCAGCTAAATCCAATGCGTCTATGCGGTATTAAAATTAATCGAATCGCTCAAGGGTAAAACCAAATAACAAGGGGGCAAACGAATCAGCATAAAATACCAGAACGGATCGGTCACTGTACATTTACTCTACCCAGCTGTTGATCTGTTCAAGTTGACTTTCAACATTCTTTAATTTTATATTAAATTAAGAAAAGTAAAGTGTAGGCAGGTGTAAAGATCTGCTTGGCAACAAAAGTTCCGATGCAAGGAGGATCTTATGAAAATTACTATACGGGGACTATGTATGATCGCGGTATTATCAGTTATGGGAATGTATGCAGGCGCCAATCCTATTGATGACTTGAATTTTTATACAGAAGAGTTTCCACCCTACCAATATACTGAAAATGGTCAACTTAAAGGAATGTTTATTGATCTTGCTGAGGCAATCTTTGAGTATACAGGCTCAAGCCTGACTAGGGATGACATTACCGTAGTACCATGGGCACGCGGATACAACCTTGTACAAGAAAGACCAAATGTTGTTCTGTTTGGTATGGGACGTACCGAAGCTCGCGAAGATCTGTTTCAGTGGGTGGGGCCTGGTATTCCATCTCGGCGGTCACTCATCGGGCCAGTAGGCAGTAGTACATCGATTAACTCACTTGAGGATGTTCGTGGAGAAGACATTGTTACAGTTCGCGAGGATGTTGCAGAGCAATTAATTCGTGTTGCAGGTCATCCTCTTTCGCGAATTGACCGTGCCAATGGACCTGATCAGGCAGTGCAGCTTTTAACCAGCAACAGGCATGGTAACTACTGGGCTTATAACGAACAGGTAGCACTGTATGTGTTGCAACGGGAAGGTCTGTCAGAAGACTACGAGGTTATCCTTTCTCTTGAGGAAGGCGGATATAATTGGTTCGGACTGCATCCTGACTCTAATCCAGCTGCAATTGAACTAATGCAGGAGGCTGTAGATCATCTGCGGGAGACTGGCGTTGTAGACGAAATTATTAGCCGTTATCAATAAAAAAGCAGTGCTCAGTTAGATCAGGGCAAGCCTTAAACAGGACATTACGGATATCTGTGAATTTGATTATATTCATAAATGCCTTTATATTACAGCTATGAATTCATATTTACTAGATACCCATGTACACACCAGCGAAGTCAGTCCATGCGGAAGGGTCCCTGGAGCAGAGCTCCCAAGACTCTATAAAGAAGCGGGGTTTGACGGAATTATTATAACTGATCATTTTCTCCAGGCAATTCCTGTGTTCAAAAGCAGGAAGAACTGGATAGAAAGCATTAATGCCTTTTTAGAAGGATATAAAAACGCGAGGCTTGCTGGAGAGGCTGTCGGGTTAGATGTTTTCCTTGGAGCAGAACTCCGGTTTTCAGGCCGCGATACAAACGACTATCTGCTCTTTGGTCTAACAGAGGAAAAATTGAAACGCCTGGGCCCTGTTTTCCAGCAAGACTTGGCAAGGGTCAAACCTGTTCTGGAAACAGAAGAGGTTCTTGTTGTGCAGGCGCACCCATACAGGGGCGCCGGACCTGCGCCTGCGTACCTGCTTGACGGAGTTGAAGCATACAACGGCCATAAGGGCCATGAATCCTTCAACCATACAGCCCGGGCGTTTGGAAATCAGCATCACCTTATTCAGACCGGAGGTTCTGACTGCCATTATTACGATGCAGTAGGAACAGGAGGAATAATACTCCCAAAGCAGCCGAAGGATGAAGAAGAAATAACTCGACTGCTCCGGAACAAGGAATACCGCATTTTTACAGACGCGGGATCTGAATCTCAATTGTCATTTTCCCATTAACAGCAAAGGCACGGACCTGCCAGCCATGGAGCTCAACAATGGATTTCACAGCTGTCAACCCAAGACCAGTGCCTTGTTCAGACCTGGATCTGGAGCCCCGGAAAAAGGGTTCAAACACAGCTTCTGTATCCACCTGGGTGTTCTCATCAATACTATTACTTATCCGTAGAAAGGTCCTTTGCTTCTCAACTGAAGCTGATATATGTATTTCCCTGCCTGTCCCATAGGTAAGGGCATTTATGATGATGTTCTCCAAGACCCTGCGTGTCAGCCTTGGATCAAGATACACAGTAACAGGCTCCTGGGGCAGCTCATAAAGGACCAAGCGTTTTCCTGAAAGAAATACATCCTGTTCAAGCTCTTTAATTATTGCAGGTAGATACTGCCAAAGTTCAGTTTCCTCACGCTTCAGCTTCCATTCTCCGGAGTCCACGCGCACAAAATCCAGAAGGTCCTGTACCCTGGATTCCAGCAAAGCAGTTTTTTCAAGTACTATATCCAGATATTTCTCCCGCTTTTCAGGTGCTTCACCAAAGCCGTCTTTCAGTGCTTCTGTGTATCCTTGAATAAGAGCCAAGGGGGTCTTTAAGTCATGGGAAACTGCCATAAGAAAGCGGTCCTTCCGCTTGCGCTCTTCTTTTAACGCAATCCGCATGGAATCAAAGTCCTTTGCTAAGACACCAATTTCATCACTCCTTACCACAGCAACTTCTGTGTCTAAATCTCCGGCAGAGATACGTTCAGCTGCTCTTTGAAGGCCCTGGATGGAGCTGTGTAATCCACGGAGAAAGTATAAGGAAAATATCAGGGTAAAGAGAAAGAGCCCTCCGAGGACCACGAGCCCGACAAAGCGCCAGTGAAGGAGAAACCTGCCAGGCGGAGGCGGGGGCGGTAAGTACCGGGAAAAGACAAGATACCTGCCGCCATGCTGAGACGGGAAGGTATCCACAGAAAACCCCCTGCCCCGTACATCCCCGAGCATAGCGCCTGAGATCTGCTGAAAAGACAACGCATCCCCAGGAGTTATTTCAGACAAATTCGAATAGATTACCTCACCGTCCTCTGTGGAAATTATCATCTCCATGCCCTCAGGGAGAATTGCTGAAACGCGGTGTTCATTTCCTCTGTGGACCGCCCTCGACAGCTCTGTCCGGACCAGCCTGCGCCTTTGAATCATATCCTGATAGTCGCCTGACTGACTGCGGAGCATGGTTTGAAGCGTGGTCAAAAGAAAGACCAGGACAATGGGCATAAGCACAATACCAAGGGACAATAGGATGAGTTTGCTCCTAATCTTCATACACCCTCTTTATGGTCAAGTTTTTCAGGATTAAAAAGGTATCCCCTGCCGTGCACTGTCTGGATAAATTCAGGATTTCCCGGATCAGGCTCTATCTTTTTCCGCACCCTCTGGATGTACACACCCACAGCAGTAAGGTCGCCGTATTCATTCTCCCATAGTTCGGAAAACAGCTGGTCAGAACTAAAGGCTTTTCCCGGGTTTTCAACAAGAAAGGCAAGAATATCAAACTCCTTGACTGAAAGATGCATCCTCCTGCCGTTTCTTTTCAGTATTCCCGCGTCTTTGTCCAGAATATAGGGGGAGAAGCAGTAAAGCCCTGTCTTGCGAAGACTGTCTTTCTGCTTTCTTCTCAGCATTGCTTTTATTTTCGCGGTAAGAACCTTTGGAGAGAAGGGCTTTGTAACAAACTCATCTGCTCCAAGGCCCAGGCCCAGCACCTGGTCAGCATCGCTCTCCCGGGCTGAGACAATCATAACAGGAACCCAGGAAGTTCTGCGGAGCTCCTGAAGAAACTCAAATCCGTCCATTCCCGGGAGATTTATGTCGAGCACAAGCAGGTCAAAGTCGTTTTTTTGCACTGAAGAAAGGGCAGTTTCCGCATCTGGACAGATCACATTGGAGAGTCCTTCAGAGTCAAGATACATTGCAATTAACTCGGCAAGTTCTTTTTCATCTTCAATTATGCAGATACTGCCCTTCATTTTTTTACCTTCCTCTTAGTCTGTGCATAATTATCATAACATACGGCTCTTGTTCAGGTCTAAGGATCTCCAGTACACTGTTTTTTATCTCCTGAAAGACAAGGTCCCTCTCTTCTTCACTCATGTCCCTGAATCTGTTTTCATATTCATCCCGATAGGAATCCCGGAGCTCTGTCAGTTCCCGTACCTGTTCATCAGTTAAATCAATAAGCTCTTCAACAGCCTCCCTCCCTTGCTGTAGAGCACTAAAAAGCGGGGTAAATATTTCCTGCTGTTCAGGGGTCAGTATGGGCAGGATCCTCTCTGCTGTCTCCTGAAAAAAGGCTGACCTTTCTGCTTCGTCCATTCGGGAAATCTGTCTTGGCCGGTTGACTTCCAGTACTGAATCCATTATTGCGCGGATGTCTTCTTCCTGGCCCTCTGTCAGGTCAAGGGCTGAGAAAAATACAGGATGAAAAGAATGCATAGCCTGTGCTCTTCTGCCTAAAAAATGCCTGCCAGCGCGTCGAAGCCCAAACAGCTGGTCAGCTCTGAGTATTCCCCGCACTTCCTGAAAAAGACCTTGGCCGAGGGCACGGCGTTCACCGGGGTCCATTCCCTCCAGGTCTTCCCTTGAATAACGTCTCCTAAAATCCGTAAGTACCTCACGAAGCTCCTGCCTCTGTCCAGGACTTGCATCTATACTATCGGCCAGTTCGTTAAAGCTCTGGCCATCTAACCCTCTGGTAACCGATAGCACATCAGTTGTTTCCGCTCCGTCCCCGGCGCTGTTGTCCATCATTTCTGTATTACAGCCAAGAAACCCTGCTAAGAGTACTGCTGTAATAATCCCGGTAATAATGCTTTGTTTCATTGTTTTCTCCTTCCAGCCGGCAAATGCCGGACTGAACTATTGTTTTCAATGAAAACCTAACAGCCTCTGGACAGGAAAACCATAAACAGGGCATTACGGAATTATAACATTTTGTTATTTTCTATAATGTTACTCCAGCGGGTGCATGGGCCTCGCGCCCTGAATGAAAAGGATTCCATCAAAGTAGTCGAGAGTTCCCCCAATTGCTTCAGGGTCATCGATAAAATAGGGAGCTGTGTAAAAGTCCTGAAATTCTGTTGGAAGGTGGAAAAAGGTAATCTTTTCTGTAGTACTGTTTTCTAAGGGGGTTGTACTATTTTCAGGAAAGTCCAGCTCCTCTTCCCTGTACGGCCGCTTCCGCATAGAAACTGAATCATTATAAATGCTTTCTATGGAATAGATGCTGTATCCCGCGTTATGCGCCCGTGCTGCCCAGTAATCGATATTCAGATACCTGTACTTCCTTACATGGACTGCGCCCCATCTTCCGTAAAAAGCCGGCTGCCCGAAGCGGCTGTCAACAGCAAGAAAGTTCTCAAATATACGCTGGTCACGCATATTCCCCCAGTCAACAAAATCCATTGAGTCATGGTTTTCATACAGTATGTTTCTTACCACAAGGTTTTTCACTGTCAGATCAATGAAAAAGAAGTCCTCTAAAAGCCAATTTCTCCAAACAGAGGAATAGGTCTCAATTGACTCCGCGGTATTACGGGCCAGATCATACTGGGCACCGCCGTCATCCATTGGTCCGGTTACATATTCCTTTATACCATGCACAATAAGACCTATTTCCGCGGGAGCAGGGGTCTCAGGGAGCAGGCCGGCAATATAGCGCCAGGCAGTCCTGTGCTGGTGCTCTACATCTACCCCGACAAAACGCACGCGCTCAGACTCCGGCAGCCCGAGGTTCCATGCCCGAAGGTCAATATAAAAGCGGCGCAGCTCACGGGTCCAGGAATAGGTGCCTTCCAGCTGGCTAAAGAGGTGGTCTAAGAAGGATTCATCCCCTGTGTCCAGATACTCATTCACAAGCATGGATGCTGAAAACCCCTGCTCTGAGAGGTAATACCGCACACCTGCCTGTTCATGCAAAAGAGCCAGGAGGTATAGGTCAACCTGGGGAGACTCGGCAACACCATGTGCCTCGCCAAAAAGAAAAATCCGGTTTTCACTTGTCATTTGCTCTGGAAGAATAAGGTCTTTGTTTTCAAGATCAATGGGATACGCGTATTGCCGAAGGAGAGCCTCGGATTCTCCGGGAACACTGGGTATATGTGTTTGACAACCGAGAAAAAACACTGATGCTGTAATGATAAAAAGAAAGACCTGCCTGCGCATGTACTGCTCCTCTTAATTGAATAGTAAAAATATATCCAACAGGAGTAATAGAGTCAATACAACTGGTCCCTTCCTACATTCTGTCTGAGACCTCTATACCCAGTATTGCCAGGGCTTGCTCCACAACCCTGCCTGTATGGTGAGCAAGGAAAAGGCGGGTGCGGTTCACCTCTCCGTTAAAGATAATTTTGTGGGCATTGTAAAATGAATTAAAGTCCTGACTCAGGTCATAGATATAATCAGCAAGCACATTCGGTTTATAGGATGACGCAGCTCCCCGTACAGCGTTTGGAAACTGCAGGAGCTTAAAGAGGATGCGCTTTTCTATCTCTTCGGTTGCATCCAGTTCTTTAATGCTGTCAGGAGAGACATCCCCTGCTTTGCCCTTTAGGGACTGGATCCTCGCGTAGGTATACTGAAGGTAGGGCGCCGTGTTTCCCTCAAAACTCAACGCCTTTTCCCAGGAAAAGATGATGTCGCTGGACCGGTTCTGGCTCAGGTCAAAATACTTAATCGCGCCGATCCCCACCTTTTTCGCGATCTCCTTTTTCTCATCATCCGGAAGAGAGGGATTCTTTTCGTTCACTACCTCCAAAGCCTTTGCTTCAGCCTGGTCCAAGAGGTCAGAGAGATAGATGACATTTCCCTTCCGCGTGGAGAATGAGCCCTCTTTGAAGCGCATTATCCCGAATGAAACATGGTCTGTCTGAACGTCCCAGCCCATGCGCTCTTTAATGCGGAACACCTGGCGGAAGTGGGTCTCCTGCCTGTTATCAGTAACATACACGATCCTGTCCAGGTTGTACTCGTTCATCCGAAACTTAATGCACCCGAGGTCACTGGTAGCATACAAATATGCCCCGTCCTTCTTCTGAATAATGCAAGGGTGCAGGTGTTCATCATCCTCAAAAAATACGACCTTTGCTCCTTGGGACTCTTGGGCAATATTCTTTTCCTCCAGCTCTGTCACTATTTCAGGCATGACCGCGTTATAGTGGGACTCTCCGTAGTAGGTGTCAAAAGCAACACCAAGACGGTCGTAGGTCTTGTTGTATTCCTTCAAGCTCATATCAATAAACTCATGCCATAAGGCGGTATTCTTCTCTTCCCCCTTTTGGAGCTTAGTCAACTCATGGCGGGCCTGGTCAAGGAGCTCAGGATTTTCCTGGGAATGCTTTTCAAACTCTACATACAGGCGCTCCAGCTCTTTTACCGGATTCTCAGCATAGGCTGCTTCATCCAGCCAGTTCCTGTACGCAATAATCAGCTTTCCGAACTGGGTCCCCCAGTCGCCGAGGTGGTTGTCGCCGATAACTGTATGTCCAAGGTAGGAAAAAATCCGGCGCAGGGCGTCGCCGATAATAGTGCTGCGCAAGTGGCCAATATGCATTCTCTTGGCAATATTCGGAGATGAGTAGTCAATTACAATCTGTTCATCCGGATTCACATCCTCATCCTTTTCTATAGTAAAAATGTTCTGAATATAGGTGATGAACATGTCCTGTGTAATAAAAAGGTTGATAAAGCCAGGTCCTGCAATTCGCGCGTCAGCAATAATGCTGTTTTCAGGAAGGTTTTCTTCTATTAACGAAGCAATTTCCCTGGGGTTCTTCTTCAGCTCTTTTGCGAGCGCCATTGCCACAGGGCTCTGGAGGTGCCCGAACTTCAGGTCTTTGGTAAACTGAACATAGACCTTGCTCCTGTCAATCTCAACCCCGGAATTCTGTAATGCTTGAAAAATTAGGTCCTCAGCCATAGTGGTTAAAAGCTTCATTCTGCCCTCCTTGTGAATCGAAAACAAGAATACCAGAACCGCGGAAAAAGTTCTATAGCCGCCAAGCAGTTCCGCACACAGCACAGGACGTGCGGAGGCGGTTTATTGGCAACCTAAGCACAATCATCAACAGCAACCTGGATAACAGTATGTGACATAATATCAAATATTGAACCAGGATCCATGTATTTTTCGTCTGTTAGGCATTCATATAAGGATCTTTCAGAATAACTGCTTTCTATTGAACGTCTTATCTCTTTTTTATACACTTTATCAAGATAATCCATATCATTTAAGTGAGAAGAGATGATTTCATTTATTGATTCATCTCTAATTTTTTCTTCACATACATCGGTAATAATAAGTGCTTCTTGCTCAGATATTTTATACTTCTCCCGAATACTATCAATTACTTCCTTGACGGTAACTTTTTGTGGCTTTGCATTTCCATTGCTTGTACGACCATTTTTTTTCTTAAAACTTCCTTCAAGGTTTTTTTCACCCACATAGGACACAGCTGCTTTGGTGACAAAAATACCCTTCATAATTTTCTTCAATTCAGATTCAGATCCTTCTCCCATTTTTAAAGAAGTTATAAATTCAGCAAAAATACCCAGAAGCA
>CAYRYS010000083.1:0-11707 GCA_964428555.1 uncultured Spirochaetales bacterium
CTGTCTGCAAGCATGAAGGCAGTTTCTACATCTCTTCTCGCGTTTGTTGCTTCTGTAAACTCAGGAAAGCGGTAGTAGAGCCATAGGGCGTCCTGGAGGTAGCGTTCTACTATGTCGTCTCTTCCTTGAATGTCCCCGCGCACTACCATGCGCCTGCACACCTGCAGCTGGTTTGCGAACACATTCTGCCCTGTTTCAAAGCTTTGGGTGTATGCTTCCTGTGCTGAATTGTATGCTTCCAGCACAGCATTCTCTGCCCCGCTCCTATTGCTCTCAGATAAAATACCGGTTATTGAAAACTCATCAGCATTTTCAATAAACCCAGCAGCTTCCCTGAATATACGGGAGGCGCCGTGAAAGTCCTGTTCCCTGTACAGTGCCTCACCTTCATCCAGCTTGAGGAGGGTATGGTACTGGTAGAGCCTGAGTATCCTGTTTTGTACAACCGCAGCTATTGAGGGGTCCCGAATTTCATCACTGTACTCTTCTATGTATTCACCTGCTTCTATGTAAGAGCCCAGGGCTGCAGAAAAGTCAGCCTCCTGCCTTGCATCCCCTTGTTCCAGGATTTCCCTGACCAGTGCTTTATGCGCGGAGCTTATCCCTGAGCGTATGTATTGGATATAACTGCTTTCAAGGTATTCTCTGTTCTCCTGAAAATACTCCTGTGCTTCTTCCCAGGCGCTAAGCTGAATAACCGGATCTTCCTGGTCCTCGTCCGGAAAAAGGAATTCAATTTCTTCAACGCATACAGCAGCCCTTCTGTCCTCTAACAGGGAAATAAGCTCTGAGCTGTTATCCAGATACCTGCTGTGAATCCGTGTTTGCCGCATTGCTGTAACATACTGGTCATCTGCCTGGTCAAAGCGGTTTCTGTTTAAAAGGCTGTCACCTTCAGAAATAATCTCTGCTATCCGGTTTCCATAGGCAATTCCCATTCGTTCTTCAAGAAGCGCTGCCTCTTCAGAAAGCCCCTGCTGTACAGCATTCTCCTGTCCTTCTATCCACTGCTGTATCTCTTCCAAGCGGTCAATTTTGCGTTCAATATTGGAGATCCTGTCCGCGTCTTGTATCATTACTGAAACCTCGTACCTCCTGGCCTCGAGAATACGGTCTTCTACAACACCGACAAACTGCTCCAAGTCCGGATACTGCTGTACATAGCGCTGTACACGTTCTTGAATATCGTTATAGGACGAGAGGGCCTGTTCAAATTCCCGGTTTTCAACCAGGCGGTCAGCCCCGCGGATAAGCTCCCAGAGAATGTCTGCCACATACTCTGAGTCATCTGACGCAAAGTTTATCTGTACTTGCGGAAGGTCGAGCTGGCGGATCTCCATTGGACCTGCTTCCTCCTGGACTTCCACCTCTTCGATACTGCGCTCCCTGCCGCCGGACCTGGGCTGGATTTCATCTATCTCTATCTCTTCCTGGTCTTCAAAGACAACCTCGAAATTCACACCCCCCCGGTATGCCTGTATTTCATGGCCTTGGTCAAAAAGCTTTGTTACCAGCTGCTCAGCATACCAGTTCACTTCCCGCTCATTAAAGGGATCTATATTTCCTGCTTCAGCAAAGGAAACCAGAGACAGCGCCTGGCCTGAGCGCTCCTGGAGGCGGAGCTGAATTGCCGCAGTACCGCTGCCGTCCGGGCTGACATCGCACCTGACCACATAGTCAGTGTCTAGCATCTGGCTCATCATTGCAAAGCACTCATCACTGTCACAGTTCAAAGCCATTCGCCGCTCAGCTTCTGCTAGAAGTGCCTCAATTTCCCGGTCTCCAATGAGCAGAACATCCGGCTGGCCAAGGAGCGCGGTTGTAATTTTACCGTTCAAACTCCTGGCAATTACTGCCTTTTCCTGGTCTGAGTATGATCCTGTAATAACCGGCTCCCCAAGGAACATGCTCATTTCATCCGCAAATGAATAAACAGTTGAAATAAGTAATAAGATGATGATGAAAACTCTCTTTTTTATCTGCATACTTCCTCCAAGACCCTTTCTATTTCAGCCATACCTGCTTCTGTGTATCCAGTGCTGATATGGGCAATATTTCCGGTTGTATCTATTATTATAGTTGTAGGAAAGACTTCTATTTCGTACATATTCATCACCCTGTTGCCCCTGTCAAAGAGCACATTTTCTGTTACCCCTGAATCCCGGGCAAATTCCGCAACAGCATCCAAACTGCCTGCTGGGTCAATTCCGATAAAAAGCAAATACGCTTCCGGGAAAGTTGATGAAACAAGATCCAAAAGCTCCGGCATCTCCTGTCTGCAGGGCTCGCAGAAGGTTGCGAAAAAGGAGAGTACAACCGGCTGGGTGCCAAAGACGTCCGGCGCATAAAAAAATGAGTCATCAGTTGTGCTGCCGAAGAACCGCGGCGCTGGTGCTCCGATCCTAATTTCTTCCTGAGCAAAACACACAAGGGAAATGGTAATACATACTGTGAAAAGAATAAGGCGTTTCATATAGTGTCCTAATTGTATAGAACTAACTATACTAGTCCATACAGTTCAGCGCAACAGCGAAACCTGATAATTTCATAATATATAGACAATTTTTACTGACATGCTTTATTGACAGAAAACTAGACCAGAACTATAGTATGAACAAAGGCGGATATATGAAAAGATATGCTATTTTCATCATACTCATTTCACTCATCCTTGGTTCCTGCCTCACAATAGGCGGGGCTGAACAGACACCGGAGGGCTCTCAGGAACAAAGGCAGAACGAAGAGGTAATTATCTCCTCTTCTATTGACCCAATACCTGACTGGGTAACAGCTGCGGCAAATGAACAGCGCGCGTTTGAGCTTGTTTCTGGACAGATTGCAGTATATGTTGCAACTGACGACTGGCAATACAGGGAGCACGCAGAAAACCAGCACTCCAGGTACACAATCTATGAGATACTAGCAGAACGGGTCTTGGCTCTTGTGCTTGATGAATACGGGCAAACACCGGAAGAGATACAAACCAGAACAATGCACTATATCCGCTACCTGACAGCCCAGGCAGTTACAGAACACGCTCAGGAAAACGGCGAATGCCTGCTCCACCTGCGAAACAGAGAAGGAGAAGAAGTGTACAGAAAGGTATTCTCCTATTCCATAGACAGATCAGTAGTAGAGGAGATTGTCAATAGGCTCGGATAGGAAAAAGCCTATAGAGCTATTCTGATTTTGACTTTGAGTAGATAGGGAAAATTATAATAGCCTCGTCCTGCCCGAGAAAAGCAAGATTTCCATGCATTTGAAGTGTATAAGAGCATGAAAATCGCGCATACAAAAGATAGGCGGACACTAAAATGAGAAATCAGGATAGCTTGAAAAAGCACCTCTCGATACTATTCCGCTTTGCGGAATCACTCGAGGAACGTGGTGTTCCGCAGCTAAAGCTGATCTAAAACTATACTTCTCGATACTATTCCGCTTTGCGGAATCACGGTTTCTGTACTTCGGCTTCGCTCAGCAACCGCGGCGCGTTGAGCCGAAGGGCAGGGTGCGTGGGGTTCCATCAGAAAACAGGGCATCCTTTACAGACCCATGATATAGGTACTTGCAGATATTTATGCGTTAGCATACACTACCGAAAGTGGTGGTTTTTTAAGTGAAGCGTCTTTTCCTGCTTCTTCATACGGTGTTTTTTCTCTTTCTATTAACCCAGAAACTGACTTCAAGCATTGAAGATCTATTCCCTGTAGTTTTGTTAGGGACAGTATATCTCATCATTATCATACTCCCGGAAATTATAACACCATGGCAAGTATCAATCTCTCTTATTCTTTTGGGCCTCATTCTCCTAGTATTCCTGCTTTCGCAGCAGTTTCAGCCGTTTCTTCTCCTTTCTGTATTTCATATCATCAGACTATTTCTTCTATTCCAGATTCATAGAGGTATTGCAGGTGCGACTCTGTTTATAATGCTGCCCATAATTCCTAATTGTTTGCTTATTGAATATCTATTTTCATCCGCTATGATATTTATTATATATTTCAAATCTACTGAAACCCGGATGCATATCAGCAAGCTGGTCAAAAAGGTTAATACTCTGGAGAAGGAGAGCGTAAGACTAATACAGAAGCTTGGCACACAGATACAGGCAGAAAAAGATAGAGATGTCTTTACCCGTATGGATGAACGAGCCAAAATTTCCCAGAAAATCCATGACGAACTTGGCCACAGCATTACCGGCAGTATTTTCCAGCTTGAAGCAGCAAAAACGATAATACACGAAAATCCGGTGAAATCAGTAAAGATGATGGATACCGTAATCTCTGCACAAAAAACAGGTCTTGACTCAATTCGTGCAGGAATGCGCGCCTTAAAACCCGGAATAGAAGAGCTTGGTGCTGCAAAAGTAAGGGCTATGCTCAAGGAATTTGAAAGCAAGAACCAGATAAAGACTTCTTTCACAGTATTACCCAATCCGGACATTCTCAGCATTGACTGTTGGCAGGTTGTTTACCGGAACCTGAAAGAAGGACTTACGAATATTCTTAAACATTCAGATGCAACAGTAGTCAATGTAACAATAAGCAGCATGAATAAACTCATAAAAGCGGAGATCCGAGATAATGGTACGATAACAAAACAACCAATCTCCGGCTTCGGTCTGACTGGAATGGAAGAACGGACTGCCTCTGTTTCAGGCCAGCTTATTGTTGACTGGAAACACGGTTTTTCAATTATTATGATTTTTCCCAAAAAAAGGTACTGATGATGATACACATTCTTATTGCAGATGATGATCCATTGATTAGGGAGGGACTAGAAATTGTCTTATCCAAGGATGAAGAACTCGACTTAGAATTTACAGCAGAAAACGGAGACCAGGCAGTAAATATATGTAGAAAAAACCATATAGATATTGCCTTAATCGATGTGCGCATGCCTGTGAAAAACGGGGTGGAGGCTGTCCAGGAAATTGTATCGACCACAGATACAAAATGTATCATACTCACCACTTTTGAAGAGGATGATCTTGTCCGGCAGGCAGTTTCTGCAGGCGCAAAGGGGTATCTGTTAAAAGGCATATCGCCGGGTGAGATAAAAGCTGCAGTTCGTCTTGTATATTCCGGAAGCACAGTATTTAATGACTCAGTGTTCCACAAAACCCAGGTCACTAAAAAACATAAAATGGACCTCTCCTCATTCAGTGAAAAAGAAGCCGCGATTATCCGCCTGATAGCAAAAGGGTTATCAAACAAAGAGATTGCAGAAAAAGTCTTTCTCTCTGAGGGCACAGTAAAAAACTATATTTCCAATATACTGTCAAGGCTCGGATTAAAGCACAGGACCCAAATTGCAGTGGCATTTTTAGCAGGAACATAAATAATAATGAACGCAGGTTAGAGAGCAGACAATGGACGTGCAAGCATCATGAGAGACAGTTCGCAAAATGCTTTGTAAACAGAATGACTTTTGTCATATAAAGTAATGACTTTCTTCTCTATTTTTATAGGTTCAGCAAATATATACTTTGTTCAGAAAGGAGAGGCGAATGGTAAAACTGTCTGATATTGTAAAGCGCTTTGGAGAAAACACTGCTGTGAACAATGTGTCCCTTCATGTAGCACCAGGGGAGATATTTGGAATACTTGGACCGAACGGGGCTGGAAAAACCACCCTAATCCGTATACTCATCGGGCTTTTAGCCCCGAATTCTGGAAAAGCTGAAATTGTAGGACATGACATCACAAAAGAACTATTATCAATTAAAAAACAAATTGGAGTCGTGCCTCAAGAACTGGCGATCTACAACGATCTTTCAGCCCAGGACAATATCCGGTTTTTTGCCTCCCTGTATGGATTAACGGGAAAAGACCTAAAAATGCATGTAGAGGAAGCACTCGCATTCACCGGTTTGTCAGAACATGCACAGAAGCTGCCGAAAACATTTTCAGGCGGAATGAAACGCAGACTCAACATTGCTTGCGGGATTGCACACAAACCTAAGCTCATTTTCATGGATGAACCAACTGTCGGTATAGACCCGCAATCTAGAAACCATATACTTGAGTCTGTAAAAAAATTGAATAAGTCAGGCTGCACAATAATATACACAACCCATTATATGGAAGAAGCTGATGAACTTTGCTCACGCCTAGCAATTCTTGACCATGGGAAGGTTATCGCAGACGGAACGACAGAAGAACTGAAAGAACTTGTGTCTAATGCAGTGCGTACTGTCATCACCCTGAAGAAACCCGCAGATACCGACCTTTCGAAGATAGGAAACATTCAAGGAGTACAGAAGGTTGAGCAGAATGAAAACACTATCTCCGTAACTTCTGACAAAGGAGTGAATAATATCGCTCAGATAGCTGCGTGGTTTTCAGAAAAGGGACTGACAATTATCAATCTGGATATGGAAGCACCGAACTTGGAGATGGTCTTCCTTGCTCTTACTGGCAGAAAGCTCAGGGATTAGGCGGACGGTATGAATATTCTAACAATCGCGTGGAAAAATATTCGTCAGAATTTGAAGCGCCCGATAACCCTCATCCTACTGGTTCTTCTCCCTCTTGTTCTCATGGTAATACTCGGAACCGCACTTTCCGGGGTATATTCAGCGGGTGAAGATATAGACCAAGTCAATCTTGGTGTAAGGATTGTTTCTCATGGCTCTCTTTCTCAAGGATTCGCTCATTTTATTGAGAATCAGGATTTCTTCACTACAACATATATAGATAATGAAGAACACTCGTTTCACAGATTGGGTGATGGTGAATACGAGGCAATTGTATTCATCGATTCCTCTCAATCAGAAATAGAATTAATGATAAACGACAACGCAGGTATTTCCGCTGGTATTACTGAATCGGTACTGCGGTCATTCCTGCAAAGCTATTCTATGGTTACTGTTATTGAAAGCTACAGCGCAGGTGCAAGCGAGAATATATCCCTATCAACGAACAGGGGGTACGTAACGGCAGAAAATCTTGAAGGAACCGGTCAGCCAAGAGCAATAGACTATTGGGGAATTATGCTTTTCTGCATGGTCATTCTTTGGGGAAGCTTTGTAGGAGCAGCTGCAGTAGCAGATGAAAGAGACAGAAAAACCCTCTCACGGATTGCAGCAGCGCCAGTCTCCAGGTTTTCCGTATTTGCGGGGCTCTTCCTTGGAGCGCTTTTCAGCCTGATAATTCAGATGGCCCTTGTTTTTTTAGGAGCTGACCTTATTCTAGGTGTCCGCTTCGGTGAGCATATTTTATCTGTTATTATCCTATTTGGCAGCCTATGTGTCTTTTCTCTTTCACTGGGAATTGCGCTGGGATCGATATTTCCGGATCCAAAGACAAGCTTCGGACTCTTGAACCCAATTGTTCATGTACTTGTATTTTTGGGTGGTGGTTATTTCCCTGTACCGGATAATAAGTTTTTCAATATAATCACAAAACTGTCTCCAATGACTTGGGTTAAAAACGCGGTCTTCGCACAAAGCTTTGGCAGTGGAAGCGGATGGTTTTTTCCTGCTGTTTTTATCTGCTTCGCAGGAGCATTTGTGTTTACAAGCCTTTCAGCAGTAAAACTTACAAAAGGAAATGTTCAATGAAAAATATTACCATTATTGCAGTCAATTTTATAAAACTTACATTTACTAATAAGATGATGTATATAGTATTTTTTGTTATACCTGTTGCCGCCTTTATAACAGCTTTTCTGCTTTTTGGGTCTCCTTCAACACAAGGATTCTCAATTGGCTATGTAAATAATGATGAAGGAAATATCGGTTCCGGACTTATCAGCTTCCTGAATGGAGCAAGCCAAAACCGTGTGTTTCAGTCCAATGAAACGAACTTTCAGCAGGAGCTCACTGACGGAATAATGGACCTCGGTCTTATTATTCCAGAGGATTATTCAGAAGATCTTCGTACCAGCAGGGCCCCGAATATACGGATTGTTTCCATTCAGGGAGAAACCGTAACTTCCTTTGCGGAATCTCAGATCAACCAATACACCCATTCAGTGCTTCAGCTCTCTGAAACAGCTGAAACAGAAGAAGAATTCAATGATTTATATGCCAGATTCTCTGAAACAGATACGTCCCTGTCAGTAACGAGGATGCAAGATGATAACAGAATCCGTGCTGGATCAGCAAGCAGCATCGGCTTTCTCATTTTTATGATCCTTCTCCAGGCGTCTCTGATCGCAAATCAGATGCTCAAAGAAAAAGAAGAATGTACATACACTAGAATCCGTACAGCGCCAATAAGAGAGGTCCATTACACATTAGGCAATACTCTCGCTGCATTCTGCATTATAGCTGTGCAGCTTCTCCTGACCTTTAGCATCGGCCTGCTTATACCAGGGCTTTCTCTCGGTTTTTCTCTCCTGGCTTTTATCCCAGTTCTTGGAGCATTTACTGCAGCAGCAGTGAGTTTGGCCATTCTGTTTACTGCTGTTTCTAAGACACAATCTGAAGCAGCCTTTTTGGGAAACATTGTCATCCTCCCAACCTGCATGCTCGCAGGATGCTTCTGGCCAATCGACTTCATGCCTGCATTTGTTCAGCGGCTTACTGTAATCTTTCCCCAAAGGTGGATTATGGATGCATTGTACACGCTTCAATCCGGAGGCGGATTTTCAGCTGTTATTCCACAAATTCTCCTGCTAACTGGTTTCACTGGTTTATTTGTTACTACTTATGCTTTACAGATGAAAAAGCAAGATTGATATAGTATAACAGTAATCCCTTCCGGTAAACCTTCTTTTCCAGTATTTTAAATGGCTGGAGTGCGGAACACCGTAGAATTACTCAGGAAGCGTTTGATCTGGCTGGTTCTCTGTCCCTTTGGGGAGCGTGGTGTTCCGGCTCTAAAGCGGGTGTTCTTGTAAGGTTCTTTGACCGGGCTTTTGCCTTACTCCGGTTTTACAAATATTTGAAAGGACTGGCCCGGGAGGTGGTCAAATGCCTGTTTAAAACGAAGGCCCGCGGTTTCCATGTTCCTGCGTATTTCCTCCGGCTTTGCGTGGTGTCCATGAGGGCCTTGGCTGCCTGAGGAGCCGTCATAATCAATTAGCGCAAGCTCGCCTTTTGGTTTCAGTGCTTTTGCTACCTTGATAAAATATTTCTCTGGTTCCGGTATATGATGATAGCTATTCCTGGAAAAAACAAAGTCAACAGATTCCTTTTCTAACAGGCAGTCTTTCTCCTCAGCAAGGACAAAGGTCACCTTATTATGTAAACCAGCTTTTTTCACCTGCTTTCTCACATGTGCAAGGTAATCCCCATTAATGTCAACAGCATAGACTTGCCCGCCCTTACGGAGGTTTTTCGCAAAGGAGAGGGTATACTCCCCTCCTCCGCTTCCAAGGTCTGCAATTGCTTTTTTGCCTTCCAAAGGAAGAGATTGTAAAACAGCATCCATTGTCTTCTTGGCCTTTCTATTGAGAAAATACATTTTTATCCTATTCATTAAATTCATCTTCATCCTCCTGGAGATCATTATAATGGCTTTGAAACCCTTCATGCTCCCCGCATTTACTGGTGAATTTTTCTTTGAACTTCTGCTTCCATTCATCCTTTCCCCAGTCATTGTCATGATCGTGTTTCTCATGACGGCTTCCTGGGCCTTTAAATAGAATGTGGGCAAGCAGAACAAGTCCCCAGGCCTGCCAATATGAAATAACCGGCAGTCCGAAAATCTCAGGCATGAGCCAGTTCCAGAGAGCCATTACCACCAATCCGAATATGAGCGCAAGCAGTGCTGCCCCTGCAATTCCAAGAATTACCCATGGTATTGCTTTGAGAAAATTCATTCCCTTTGAGTCATGAATATGCATAGCAAATCTCCTTTATCTTTCATTTGTGTACTGTATCTCATCCAGCACATCTTTTATATCCTTGAGCCGTTTTCGAAGGAATTGCACTGCGTAGCGCTTTCTTGCAGTAAGGGTATTGATTGACTCGCCGGTAAACTCAGCTATCTGAGAGAATGTGTACCCCTCCACAGCTTGGAGAAGAAAGACATCCCGCTGCTTTTCAGGCAATTCATCCAGGCTTTCAAAGAGCGCCTCTGTTATCTCCTGCCGCAGGTACTCCTGCTCAACAGTAAAACCCTGGTCAGCAAGAAGTTGTTCAAGATCCAGGGCCTCTTCATCACCCTGAGCTTTCGCTTCCATTACATGCTTTCTTCTGGTTTCCCTTTGCCGGTAATAGTCAATCACCTTGTTCCGTACTGCCTGCCAAAGCCATGCTCCAATATTGGTAATCGGAGAAAGGGAATCAAAGTGTTCCGCTGCTTTGAGAAAAACGTCCTGCAGCAGATCTTCAGCCTCTTCTGAGTGATTAATCCGTTTTTTGATAAACCCAAGGAGACTAGTTCTCTGTTTCTGAATTGTCTTCTCAAGCTCCCGGGGCATTGTCTCTCCTTTTCCAAACAGTTTTTCCTTCTGCTTGTATAGACGAATTATCCCCTGGTTTTGGTGTAAAAAAAAGGAAAATTACCTCAATTTCCTTATTCAAAGGTGATATGCTCAACCGTATTTATTCCTGGGCAGGGGCCAGAGGCCTGGTAAATCCTGAGACTAAATGCATGGCACTCTACCACGACAGCCCCGGACTGACAAATGATGAGATGCTTCGGGTAACCATTGCTTTGTCAGTGCCTGAAGGGACCGAGGTTTCAGGGGATGTGGGCACAATGCGGCTTGAAGGAGGAAAATACGCCTGCGCTGAGTTTACCTTGGGACCGGAGGATTACGGAGAAGCCTGGCAGTGGATTTACACAAGCTGGCTCCCTGTGAGCGGGTATCTTCCTGAAGACAAGCCCGCATTTGAGCTTTTTCCTCACCAGGAGCCGGCGGAGGGCAAGCACACGGTAAACATCTGTATTCCTGTCAGACCTGCGGAATAAACCAATTTCCGGAGGAAAATTATGAAAAAGCAAAGCTGCGAAGTACACCCTGTAGGGGAAGTAGAGGTTGAAAACGGAAGGTTCATCATCAAGATTGATGATGAATACAAAGATGCCATGAAGGAGCTGGAGGGTTTCACACACATCCAGGTGTTATGGTGGTTTCACCTAACAGATTCGGATGAGTTCAGAAGCTATCTTTCTGCACCAAAACCGTATAAAAACGGCCCTGAAGAGATCGGCATGTTTGCAACCAGATCTCCAGTGCGTCCAAACCCAATCGGACTGACAATTGTGCCTGTCCTAGGGATTGATCAAGCGAAAGGCGAAATAGAAATTGCTTTTATTGACGCTGAAAAAAGCTCTCCTGTTCTGGATATAAAACCTTATTATGGAATAGACAGAGTGAAAGAGCTCAGTGTTCCAGATTGGTGCAGCCACTAGCCGAACTATTATGAAGATGCTGCAGCCTTTGACTGGGAAGCTGAATTCGAAAACGCCAGGTAATCAATGTGCAGCTTCAGCCAGGCACAAACCGAGTTGGAGCTGTTATAGTATTTTCTCTTAAAGAAACATTGCAACCTTCTAATAATTCTATTAAAATTTTAGTAAGCGCGTTAAAAGACAAGGGGATTAATATGAGAAAGCTTTCTATTCTATTATTCCTGTTTTACGTTACTTCAGCTCTTTCTGGGTTAGAGCTCATTGTAGCTGTCAGCGAGAACGGGGAAGAATTGACGCAATGGTAGCAAACATACAGGTAGACCCATGCCTCATGACTGTTGAAATAGAACATTGTATACATATCTATCCCATTTGATAAGGATTAGTCTTTATTA
>CAYRYS010000083.1:11807-15152 GCA_964428555.1 uncultured Spirochaetales bacterium
TAATAAAAGCAAAGCTTAAGGGGGCAGAATGAAACGTATTGCTTTATTATTAGTTTTAATTTTTCTATCATTCACATTGAGCGCAGAGAACATGGTTGTCGCTGTCGGTGAAAACGGATACGCTCCGTTTTACATTGTTGAATCTGGTGAACCTGTAAGAGGAATGTATATCGACCTGATGGACGCGTTTTCAAATGAATATCCACAGTACAGTTTTGAGTACAGACCACTTTCAAGACTACGCATGGACGCGCAAATGGAGTCCGGCGAATGTGATCTTTTTTCTCTGAATAATCCAATGTTTATGGGGGACAGTGCATCCAATTTCAATTTTACTGATACTATCTGGGAAACAGGTGATTATTTAATGATGCGTGCTAATGACACTTTTGAATTCAACAGCATTGAAGACCTGTTCGGCAAACACCTTGCATTAATTCACGGTAATGGGTACGGTGACCTTGACCCACACCTTGAAGCAGGCAGGATAGAACAGTCACGTGTTAACAGGCCACAACAAGCACATAGAATGCTTATGTCAGGCAGAGTTGACGCGACAGTAGCAAACATTCATGTTGATCCGTATCTAATGGCAGTCGAAGGAATTGATCCAAGTCAGTTTGTTTTTTCAGACAGAGGCTTGTTCGAATTCGCGCTTCAGACAGTTGTCCAAAAAGAACACACAGAATTCTTAGAGGATTTCAACACTTTTCTTGCTGAAGCAAAACAGGCTGGCGGACTTTTAGACCAGATATCAGCTGACTGGCTGGAATAACCAGACCATCAATTTGTTAGAGATAAACCCGGTCTTTTTAATAGGACCGGGTTTTTTTATAAAAGGAGCTAATTTTGGCACTGCTTGCTGATCTTTTAGCATTTTTCCATTTGCTCATTGTACTCTTTGCCGTCTTCGGGGAAGCAGCAATCATTATTGGAGGGTTTCTAAATTGGAAATGGATCAGAAAACTGATTTTTCGGCTTACCCACCTCGGATTAATTATCTATGTCGCCCTTGAAGCATCCCTGGGTATACTCTGCCCGTTGACCCTCTGGGAGCACGCACTCCGCCGCGCTGCCGGCCAAAAAACGGATACGGACATTACCTTTATTGGCAAGCTGATCCGTTCACTTCTGTTCTGGGACTTTCCTTCTGAGCTTTTTACCTGGCTCTATATAGGGTTCGGCGCTGTTGTCGCTACTTCATTTATACTTGTACCGCCAAGGTGGAAAAGAGATTAACTATTCCCCAGTACGAACAACCCGAAAACCAACATAGTCTTCAGGTATATAATGGTCTATTCCATCCCGTGAGCTTACTTCACACCAATATGGCTCAAAAAACCAAGAACCACCTCTGCAGCTCCTTGCATCTCCTCCAGTTGAACCTGATGGACCACTAGGATCTATATCACTGGATGGATAGGAGTCACCAAACCAGTCGAAACTCCATTCCTTCGCATTACCTGCCATATCATATAGGTTAAGCTCATTTGGTGAAAGTGAGCCAACATCCTTTGTCCTATTATCCGGATTCGAGCTATAGTCATAATACCAAGCTACATCTGTTACTGTATTACTTCCAGGATAGGTTGTTCCATAGGTTCCTGACATATCAGCTCCACGAGCAGCTATTTCATACTCTACTTCAGTAGGGAGGCGATATCCAGTTGCATCCCAATTTACATATGGATTATCCTGCGCTCCAGGTGAGGTATCATTGCTCGAAGAATTGGTAACACTTCTGATCGGTGTGGTTAGTCCACTATCAGTATAGTAGACAGGTGTTAACCCCTCTTTTTCAGAAATAGCATTACACCAGAGCATTGCATCACGCCAATTCACCATTGTAACTGGCTCATTTTGGGCTATAGTAGGCGCATTCCCATCTGTCCCATCATTGCCTTCTCTTCCTGGATTAGCAAAAGTATAACCATTCGATATTGCCCACGAATAGACCTCATACCATAACGCATAAGTGACTTCGGTTTCTGCTATCCAGAATCCATGAATTATTGATACATTTGTATTTCCTGAATAGTCATAATTACCTGTTTGATTGCCCACATAATAATGACCTGCACTTACATGTCGCAGCTGAAAGGACAGGCTGCCGGTTGTATCAGTAGTGGCCCCTCCAGATGGCGAACTCCATCGGGCATATAGTTCAAGGTCTTGTTCTGGCATGGTTATTGTCTGACCTTGATCATAAATAGTTACATCTTGTCCTTCATACCCTTCCCACCAAATAAAGTTATATCCAGATTTAGTCATATCTCCGGGACCAGCAATAGTTACAGAATCTCCCGGACCATAGGAATTATTATCTACAGGGACACTGCCTCCGTCATTATCATTACCATAATATATTATTCTATAATTAACCCATTGTGCATAAAGTTCTAAATTCTCACTCGGCATAGTAACTGTTTCTCCTGGGAGATATTCGGTTCCCAGGCCATCGGGATCTGTATTCCAGCTGTCAAAACCATATCCAGTTCTGTTCAAATCTCCAGGTTCCGCAATGGTTACTAATTCGCCAGGAAGATAATAATTTAAATCTACAGGAACTGTTCCGCCAGTGGATTGGTTTCCTTTGTAAATAACCTGATAAGCAACTGCCCATTGTGCATGAAGCCGGATATGAGAATCAGAAACTGTTATCGAATCTCCAGACATGTAGCTGGTGCCGTTGCCATCGGGCATAGTGTTCCACGAACTAAAACGAAACCCTGTTCTTGCCATGGTTCCAGGTTCTAAAACAACAGCTGAGTCTCCTTGTGCATAACCAGTGCCATCAACAGGCACACTCCCTTCTGTATACCCATTGCCATCGTATATTATCCAATAGGTATCAGGAGACTGTACTGGATTATTACATGAAGATAATATGATTATTACAAAAAATAGAATAGTTTTCTTTATATTATTTTTTTTACATGAAACATCTTAAATATCCTCTCATTTGCAAGAGGGTATCTCACCTACAAAATAGTTTTCTAGTAAACACAAACAAATACAGTATAGAACAGGATTAATTTCAACCCTCTAAAGTTTAATTAATACTATTTTATATCGAAACTACAACGCTGTCAATGTTTATTACAAATATATGAGCGCTATTGCTTTTTGTTTACACATAGTTTCTTTTTTTTGTTTTGATGTTCTACTTCTGTTCTTCCCTTAGTTTTTTAATTTCATCTATAGTAAGGCCAGTAATTTCAGAGATTTCCTCAATAGGATACTTTTTTTCGTCCATCTTCTTCGCCGCTTCCCTGGCTTTTTTATAGACTCCTTTCTCTATTCCCCTTCTTTCCCAACTTGTTACATATGGCATGGTTCTCTCTC
>CAYRYS010000084.1:0-15030 GCA_964428555.1 uncultured Spirochaetales bacterium
AACGGGAGATGCATGTACAGGGGCAAGGGTTGTATGACGTCTATTGCTTGGGGCAAAAGGTGATTTCCTAACTAAGCGGTTTATTCCTGCCTCGCATTTTAGATGGCCGTACGCATATTCTCCTGTACCCTGCACTGTCACAGATTTGATTCCCCCTTCTGCTTCGAGCAGATCAATTACTTCCACTTTATAATTTTTTGCCTCTATCCAGCGCATATACATCCTGTATAGCATAGAAACCCAATCGCAAGCCTCAGTACCTCCGGCACCGGAATGAATTGTTAAGAAAGCGGGTTTTGTATCTGCTTCATCATTTAACAATTCCAGGGTTCGGTATTTTTGATAGTCTGATTCCAGTTTTTCATACTGTTTTGTTATCTCCGGTTCTAGGGTTTCATCCCCTTCCTCAGCTGCAAGCTGGTAAAGCTCCTCCAGGTCTTTTGATTTCTTATTTAGATCTTCCCAAGGTTCTATTCTGTTTTTCAGCCTATTTAATTCTGAGAGTATCTTCTCTGCGCGTGTTCGGTCATTCCAGAATTCAGGATCTCCTGTTTTTAATTCAAGATCGGAAATCTTCTGTCTAATGCCCTCAGGGTCAAAGATGCCTCCAAGTGTCTAAAATTTCTGTACGTAAGTCATGTATTTTTAGCTGTAAATCCGAAAGCATGAAAAGCTCCTTTTCTATGGTGATTGCTAATATTATAATTATTTAACTAAAAGCTTTCTCCACCGTTTTTCTTTTAGTGTAGTAATAACGAGGATATCGTTTAATGGGTATTGATACATACGTATTGTATCGTAAAAATCTGTATTTCTGTCTATGTCACGTTTCAGACGAGATAGATACTCCTCTTTTAATTTATAAGATTCAAACAGGTTTTTCTGTATTTTCTTAAATCCGTATTGATACAGGAGATCATATATTTTTTTTCTATGATCATCGTTCGACAAATCGCAGCTTATTGAAACAAACATAGATATACTCTAAAAAGTATTTGCCATCATGTCAAATAGGATTACAATATTATGCAGTACTATTTTCAGTGGTAAAAGCCTGAAAAGCTGTGAAAATTATAAATACTTTGAATTTTCCTATGGACTTACACGGGTTTGGCCGAATATTATATTAATTATGAGAAGATTTTTTATCATTGTATTTACATTTATAACAATTACCTCCCTTGTTTCACAAAGCAATGAAGTATTTGCACCGTTTGTTTCACGCCTATCAGTTGCTAAACAGGAGGACGGGATTCTTATATCATGGCGGGATTCTGATGATGTTTCAGATGAAGAATACCTGATATACAGACATACTGAAGAAATAACAGAACAAAACTTTGAAAACGCATCCTTGGTTGCTACTGTTGACTCAGATGAGGAGTCCTATATTGATTACCCTGCTCCTGGTTCAGAGTATTATTACCTTGTTATTAACCGTACTTCTGATAATTCTGTTTACGAGCTGTTTATACCATATCGGAATAAAACACTGACTGGAATAGAACCTGATACAATCGTGACAGAGGAAGAACTCGCAGTTTCTATCACAGAACTTGAAGCACAGGTTCAGGGCGATTCTATACATATATCCTTTGAAACTTCTGATACAGATAGGCAGATAACTATTTATCGCAATACTAGTCCGATAATATCCAGACAGGATCTTCTCAGTGCAAATGCTTTAAGAACTATTTCGAGCAGTCAAAATAGTTTTCAAGATTTTCCTATACCCGGGGTTTCCTATTTTTATGCAGTACTTGATACAGGGCTTGTACAAATAGGACGGCCTGCGCTATCAGAAGGAACAAACACATTGATTAATCCGGTTACCATTCCTTTATCTGTTGAAAGAACAGGCCTCCCTACAGAGGTAACACAGAGAGATATGCCGCTTCCTTTACTGATGCTCTCAACAGAAGTAGATACAGGGCTTGAATTAGGCAGCCACAGTTACGTACAACTGCCACAGCAAGTTTCAGTATCCGATGCAGCAGAACAAGCAGTAAGAACAATTACTGCATCCATGAGTGTACCCCCTGCTCCTATTCCTGATTTCACCTTATTGCCGCCAGAACGGGCAAATGGGAGTGACACTGGGGATCAATATCTCTTATATGAAATTGCACAAAATTATTTACTAGAAGAACAATGGGAAACAGCACAATCAGAACTTACCAGTTTTCTTTCTATGAATAGAGTAGATTCAGTTGAGGACAGGGCACGGTTTTATTTGGGGCTGGCTCACTATTATAATGGAAACCTGAGGGGAGCATTTGTTGAGATGCTTGCTGCAAAAACTGAATATCATCTGTATGTCCAGCCATGGCTGGATCGGCTGTATTATGAGCTCAGAACTGGTAACGATCAATCTGAGTAAATATTAAGCTTACATCCTATAAATCAATAAACTCAATACTTAATCTTGTTTCCCAGGATCCACCAGGACTAATTTGAATATCATATTTTGCAGCTGCACAGGTTGATTGATAATATGTATCAAAACCAGATAAGCTCTGAGATACAGTTTCTATTGGAAATAGCCAAAGGTTATATTCGTTGCTGGAATTAACTTCAATGGTTACATCGTTCACTCTATCTTCAAACAGAACAGATTTGATTGCCTTTTTTTCAGTTGATTCAAACGGCAGGGCATGCCTTTTTTTTCCCTCAAGGAAGAACATTCTAAGGCTTTCTACAGCATTAGAAGCAAAAGACAGATTTATCTCACTTACAAATTGGCACGACAACTCCTGCTCTCCAGCATTCTCGATTGTATAATAGACAGCAAGGGATTGTTTCTTGAAAATATACTTCTTTGTGAGTTTCACCGCACAGGTGCTGCTGTTTTCTGACTGTAAGGTTCCTAAAACTGAAAAAGTGACCTCACTGTGCTCTCTGTTGAAATCTTCAACCAGGTAAGAACTATTTGTAAAATCCGAGAGTTCAGCAAATAAGTTATTTTTATAATCTTCCAAGCTCGTTGATTTAGCAATAAAATGATCAGTAAAAGCAAGACGCTCCTGTATATCATACCCCTGGGAATGTATTACGCCATTATGATAGGATTCTCTGTACCTCGTCATCGTATCGAGGTAATTCCAGGATACAGGGATACAATCAAGCTCGAATAACTGCCCGCCCTTCTGGGTTATATATCCATTTATATCCTGTCCTTGAAAGAGGTATTCTTTTTTTCCATCCATATCGTAGTCAGTAGCAATAATTGATGGGATAAAAACGCCTTTTTCTCTGGTAATCTTTTCAGCTTCAATCAGAGCACTGTAGACAACCTTACGAAGGTAGTTAACATAAATTCCCCCGAACCGGCCGTGCCAATATGCTGCATGTGACTGCCCTTTCCAGAGCTCTTCCCTAGCTGCTTTTTTTCTGGATTTATCTCCCCGAAGCTGATTAACAAGAAGATTTGTGTATATCATTTTACAGTACATTCGATTGCTTTCCCTGTACCTTGTAAGAAAATTACGAAAGTCACCGCCTCGTAGAAAAACTCTCTTTTCAGGATTAATAGTAAAATCTGTTTTTGCCTGACGAAGGTCCTCCTGCTGTACAGGTTCTAATGACCATTCCATCATTTCTTCATAAGAAGCTGAAGGAAAATACCTTCTCTGATATTCTTCTCTGCGCTTTACATACCTCGCAGGTAAGGTGGTTTCAATCCATTCATTGTTCTCTTTCAAAAGAGCGAGAAAGCGTTCCAACCACTTTTCTTCATAGCACCGCTTGTATGTTCCTTCCCAAAAGCCGAACTTTTCTCCATCCCCTAAAATGACTACTGTGAGTTCCTTGTTCCCATAATCAAGATTTCCCAGATACTGAATTATATCCTCCGGCGAGTTAAAGGGCACCATGTATCTAAGGGGATGAGAGATGGGAAATACAACAATAGCTTTTCCCTGGTCCTCTGTTATTACCGGTTGAAACATCATCTCATCACGAAGTCCTGATGCAAGGTAATGCTGGTCATCGAGAAATGTGTAATCCATTCCACAGGTTTTCAAATTATAGGTTAGAGACTGCTCCCATACACGTTCTGCGATCCATATACCCCTAGGACGCTTTCCAAAGCGCTTTCTCAGATACGTGGTCATTGTCTCTATCTGGCCGATGCGGTCAGTAGTCGGCAGAATAGGCATGATGGGTTCGTAGAATCCGCCGCCTAAAAGCTCAACCTGTTTTCTTTTAATCAGATCATTGAGGAGCATAAGAAACTCAGGATGATTTCCTTCAATCCACTCAAGTAATGCACCTGAATAGTGGAGCACTGTATTTATTTCAGGGACCCTGTTCAGCACACTCAAAAAGGGTTTATATGCTTTCTGGTATGCTTCTTCAAATATATGGTCATGTGTACCAAAGGGCTGATTATTATGTGTTCCGAAAATTAGATTAATCTTTTTCATGGACCACCTTTTCTTTCTCCTTCACCCCTTGCTCTTCTTCTTTTGAATCCCCTGCCTCAATAATACATTTTGTCGGACAGGAGTTCATTGCAGCAGTCCTGTCGCCGTTTGCAGCATAGTTTATAACTGCAAGGTGTTTGTCAAATTCAAACCCGCCTTCGGGACTTTTTTTCGCGCAAATCCGGCAGCCTATGCACCCGACTTTGCAGTACTTTCTTACAAGTCCGCCCTTGTCTGTAGAATTACAGGCAACGATCACATCTGCATTGTACGGGATCATCTTTATAACACCGGTAGGACATATTTCAACGCACTTTCTACAGCTTATACACTTATCCCGGTCAACCCAGACAAGTCCTTCTTTATCATATCTAATGGCATCTACTGGACAGATTTCAATACAGCTTCCTTCCCCGAGACAGCCGAACTTACAGACCTTATTACCTCCATACAGAAGGTATAGGGCATTACAGTCTTTTTTTCCGCTATATTCAAAGAGATACTCTGCTGTACCCTTTCCTCCTCTACAATGTACTTGGGCAACAAGCTTTTCTTTGGGCATCTCTACTTCTTTATCAAGTATGCTCGCCAATTCTTTAAGCGTATCTTCACCGCCTGGAGCACATTTTGTTATTTCTATATCCTCTTTTACCATTGCCTCTGCATAGGATGCGCATCCTGCATAACCGCAGGCACCGCAGTTAAGTCCAGGCAGAGCATCCTCTACTTCTGCAATCCTTTCATCGCGCTTGACTGCCAGTAACCTGGAGGCAAAAGCAAGACCGATCCCGAGAAGTCCGCCGAGGAATCCAACAGCTAAAAAAGAATAGAGTATACGTAAAAAAACCATAAATTATCCTATTAAATTATTTAGTAGCGCCTTATCAAAAGCCATAAAAGCCATAGCCATTAGGCCACCTGTAATAAATGCAATCGGAGCGCCTCTAAAGTGTTTCGGCACCCACTCCATATCAAGCTTCTCTCGAATTGTGGACATCATTACTATTGCTAATAAAAAACCAAGTCCTGCCGCAAAACCGGCAATAAAACTTTCCATAGGACCATAGCTGTTCCTTACTGCTATAAGTGCAATGCCTAATACTGCACAGTTGGTAGTAATTAAGGGAAGGAAAATACCGAGTGCTTTATACAAAGGAGGTGATATTTTTTGTATAATCATTTCCACAAATTGTACCAATGATGCAATTACCAGAATAAAGGTAATTGTCTGAAGGAACTCAATGTTCAGCGGTATGAGAATTCCATGGTAAATAACCCAAGTTGTTATAGAAGCTAGGGACATAACAAAGGTAACCGCAAATCCCATACCCACAGCTGAGTCTACATTCCTAGATACTCCGATAAATGGGCAAAGTCCGAGAAATTGGGTAAGGATGAAGTTATTTATAAATACAAATGTTATTATAATTCCAACATATGTCATTGTTTTATCTCCTGTCTTGCTTCATACCAATTGAATAATGCCTTTAAATACCCTACTACAAGCAGGGCACCTGCAGGCAGTGCCATTATTCTTGCAGGTGAATCTGCTAAGCCTGGAATAATAATCTGACCGCTGAAGCTTGCAATTGGGAAAAGAGTGATTGTACCGGATCCGAATACTTCACGGATAAGGCTTATCACTACAAGTCCGATTGTAAAGCCTATTCCCATACCAAGTGCATCCAAAACAGAGTTTGAAAGATTATTTTTACTAGCAAAAGCCTCAGCCCTTCCGAGTATAAGACAGTTTACTACAATAAGCTGAACAAAAACGCCTAAGTTTCTGGAAAGTTCAGGTGCATATGCCTGCATCATTAAATCCACTATCGTAACAAAGGATGCGATGATTACAATATATGAGGGAATTCTAACCTTCTGCGGAATAAAATCCTTCAAAAGACTGACCATGATATTCGAACCTAACAGAACAAAAATCGTACCAGCACCCATACCTAATGCGTTTACCAACTGAGTGGTAACTGCCAGGGTTGGACATAAACCGAGGAGAATAACAAATATCGGGTTTTCTTTAAAGATACCTTTTGTAAACTCTTTAATCATAAAACCGGTCCTCCAAATTATTCTTCACATACTCAGAACCAGACTCAAGGGCGTTTCCTATTCCCATAAAAGTTATACTTGCACCGCTGATTGCATCCGCATCTTCAGGCGGGAGCATTGCCTTACTTGTAGGCACAGGTACATCTCCGCCGGTTCCTACAAACATTTCCATATACTCCGGAGCTTCGGCTTCTTTTCCAAGGCCCGGAGTTTCCTGATTTTCCATGAGCTGGGCTGATAGGATCTCTCCTTCTCCATTGTAAGCAGCAAGTATCCGCATATCTCCAGCATAGCCGTTTCCGGTCATATCGAGTATCACACCTTGGAGATCACCGAAATCGTCTGATATAGGGTAAAACCCCTGCACAACGCTGTCAGAGTCCACCTCTTCCTTTACTCCGATATTACCTTCCATAAGCGCCTGGAGGGCATTCTCCAAATCCTGCTGTCTGCGCATTTCAATTACCGGTTCCGTTACTGCATTTACAATACCAAGGGTAATTGCTGCTACAGCGCATATTAAGGCTAGTTTTCCGCCGATGATAGGTAGTTCTTTCATTCTGCCGTTCCTTTCCCATTGACACCGAACCGTTTCGGTTGGGTATATCTGTCAATAAAGGGAACAAAAATATTCATAAGTATTATTGCTAATGACACCCCTTCGGGAAATGAGCCGTACAATCTAATAAGAAAGGTTAAGACTCCTGCACCAATACCGAAAATAAGCTGCCCTTTCGAGTTCAACGGAGAGGTTACCATATCAGTTGCCATGTAAAACACACCGAGCATGAGTCCCCCGGTAAATAAGTGGAAGGTAACATCTCCGGAAAACAATCCATTATCAAAAAGCGTTCCTCCAAATATCCAAATCAATACTGAAAAGGATAACAGATATGAAACCGGTATTTCCCACGTAATTATTTTATTAGCAAACAGATATATCGTACCAATAAGCAAAAGAAGTGCAGACACTTCTCCAATACAGCCTGGTATATTACCAACAAAAAGATCAACATATCCGGAGGGGATACTAATATGGAGAGGAGCAAATATAGTTGAATTTAACCAGCTTGTAACTGAAGCATCCATGGAGCTCTGACCATACCCTTGGGAGGTCAGCAAGTCCATTGGGCCTGAGGCAACACCTGAGAAACTCATAAGTCCTGACTTTACTGCGCCAAGGGGTGAGGCACTTGTAACAGCGTCTATAGATTCCCATGTACTGGGAGTATTCCATATGGTCATTCTTCCTGTCCAGGAAAAAAACACAAATACCCTCCCTGCAAGTGCAGGGTTCATCCAATTTGTACCAAGTCCGCCGAAAGTCCATTTCACAACAGCAATTGCAAAAACAGAGGCAATTATAGGGATAAAAATCGGAACAGAGGGAGGCATATTAAAGCCGACAAGAAACCCGGTTAAAAATGCGCTTCCATCCAGAACTGTTACCTTTTTATAGAATAGGTTAAACACCCCCTCTGTTGCAACCGCTGCTGCCACAGAAGCAGTAAGCACAATAACCGAATGCGGTCCAAAAATATAAATACCCCAGATAGCAGCAGGTATAAGGCAGAGCACAACACTCCACATGATCCTCGAAGTTGAGAATCTTTGGTGCACATGGGGAGAACTGCTGATGAGCATTTTCTGATTTACCTGACTCATAGTTATCCTTTCTTCCTGTACATACGTTTTCCTAAGCGCATACCTTGTACTAATGGTATATGCGCAGGACAGATGTAACTACAGCATCCGCATTCTCTGCAATCCATCAGCCCTTCATTTATAGATGTATCAAATTCTTTATGATCAATCAATTTATACAGTCTTGTGGGATTTAGTCCCATAGGACATGAGCGGACACAATTTCCGCACTGTAAACATGCAGTTGTAGCAGCTGGTTTTACTTCGCCTTTTGTCAGAGCAAGTATTCCGGATGTACCTTTTGTTACAGGGGTATCTAAATCGAATATTGAAAAACCCATCATCGGTCCGCCGACTACCAGCTCATAGGGTTCTTCAACAAAACCGCCGCATTCAGCAATAAGCTGCCGTATAGGTGTTCCTATTTTTGCTTTCAGATTTGCAGGTTCTTTTACTGCTCCTCCTGAAACAGTGACAACCCGCTCAAGTAAGGGTTTGTCAAAAACGATTGCTTCGTAAATAGCATAAATAGTACCCACATTTGATATTACGCCGCCTATATCTAAAGGGAGCTTACCGGAAGGTATCTCCTTTCCTGTAATTGCTTTGTAGAGCTGCTTTTCATCACCTTGCGGATATTTTAGTTTTAAGGGGATGACTTTTGCGGTTATATCCATTTCATTCAAGGTTTTCCGCATAAGCGAAATTGCATCTGGAGTGTTTTCTTCTATACCAACATAGACATTCTCAGGCTCAATGATTGAAAGTACAATTTTCAGACCTTCGCATATGTCTTTTGCACGCTCTATCATCAGTCTGTCATCAGCAGTAAGATACGGTTCACATTCCACTGCATTTAAAATAAAATTCTCCACATTTTTTTCAGGAGGGATGCTGAATTTAACATGTGTAGGGAATGTAGCGCCTCCCAAACCGACTATCCCATACTTAGGCAGCATGGATAGGATATCCTTCTTAGAAAACTGTCTCCAATCACGTTTTTTATTTCTTTTTCCAAGCCTGTCGAATTCTCCTGCCATAGTAATAACGACTGCTTCGCTTTGGATGCCAGTGGGTAGATGTATGGTCTGGATCCTATCTACTGTGCCTGGTATTGGTGAATGAATGCTAGCAGAAACAAAACCCTGCGCTCTACCGAGAACCATTCCTTCCCGTATCTCATCTCCTGCCTCAACTACCCTTTCAGCAGGTTTTCCTATATGCTGCTGCATTGGAATAATAAATTCAGATGGTATGACAGCGTTTTTTATAGATAAATTCTCTGTGGCATCCTTTTTATCATCCGGATGCACACCGCCTTTAGGGAACGTCTTTGTATCAATCATGCTGCGTGTCTTTTGCTCCTTCGGATTCTAATAGAAACTTCGTTACTATCTTTTCCATTTCTCAGCTTCCGCAATCTGAGGACTCCGCCCGCAGAAAGCACGGAGAGCAGAATAACTACTGATATGGGCAAGTGAGTGTCAAAACTCAGCTCTGCCCTGTTATATATTATCGAATGGTCGGAATTATGCCGGTAGAAATCCGCCAATAAAGTATTTTGATGCATAATAGCATAAAACCAGGCTTCATCGAAAGTCATTATAATTCTATCGTTTTGAACAACCCGGGTTCCATTGTTTCTGTACTCAGAAAGACTCACCTGTTCTCCAAGCCTAGGTACACCATATTGGCGTCCGTAAAAGAAACTTGAAATATAAGCCCTATGTGCTACGTAGTCATTCGCGTTTGGAATAGTAGGGTCTACATTCTCGACCTCAAGAACCGATTCTGATCTTTCACTTGTAATACGTTCCCCATTATATACCCTTGGATAGGGAACATTCAATGGTATTTCCGGTTTAAATACAGGAAGAATAAAGTATGGGATAATGAGTACAAAACATATTATTGCAAATGGTGCAAAATTGCTATTTGTATTCACCTCCTCCTTTGAGCCCATTATTCGGATCGGCTGGAACAAAGGATGCTCAGTTTTTTTCTTTCGGTTTATTCTGTTGTCAGCTCCAGAGTCTAATTGATAGGCAAGAATATTTACTAACGCAGCTAACAACAGTACTGATAGTATTTCAAAACCAATGGAAGTGAAAAATGTAAATACAAATAAAAAAATAGATACAATAAGAAATGGTACTACAAATAAAAGCATACCACCAATCCCTCGGCTTATCGGGCGTAACCGATACTGCCATGCAAAAACAGCAATAAAACATAGAGCACAAAGTTTCATCCCTGAGGGACCGGAATTTATTGCAATAAACAGCCATGGAACTGCAGCTAACAGTATAGAGATCCCTCTGTTTCTAAAAAAAAGCAATAGAATTGCGGTTAAGGAGGCCAGCCAAATAACAGCTAATAGTGTAATAGCTCCTGAATATTCAGTGAGCATCCATCTGATATTGGTACCGGCAAAGATGAATGTACATTGAATCCAGAAAATAAATGGTTCTGCATCTGAGGCAATATAAAATACTGAATACTCATTATTTTCTGACCTAAATAAATTCGGAAGGTTACGAAGAAAGGGATCGTATCGCGGATCCTGAGAATCCAGATTAATTTGATCCAACCTTGATTCAACCGGGTCCGGAAAGCCAGGGTATTCAATAACAACATTTTCTTCAGAAAGAACAGCTCCGGGAAATTGCTGGTTTAGAATGCGGAAGCAGTCCTGATATTCAGTAGTATTCGGTATTGCAATCTGATAATACCCATCCCACTTTTGCTGATTCGATGTATTGTATCCTAGTAAAACAATACACAATACGAGACCTGTGTACAAGAGTAGAACTAAAACTGTTTTTCCTATAGATTTTCTGCTATGCAAAATATGAGATAGAATCCTTTGCTCTGTTATAATAATACAGTAAAAAGAACCGCGATAACCAAACCAACAAATATTCCAGCAGTGACTTCACCAGATGTGTGTCCATGGATTTCTTTAACATTTTTCAGGTTTGAATCCAATTTGCTATTAACCACATTTGTCATCTCGTTAATTGCCTTGGCTTGGGACCCTGCTGCGCGCCTGACACCGAGTGCGTCCCGGATTGTCAGCATTCCGTAAAAGAACGTTACTATAAAGATAGTGGAATTTATCCCTACTTCCAGCCCAACTGCTACACAGATAGCAGTTACCAAGGCTGAATGACTGGAGGGCATTCCGCCGGTTGTCCATACAAAAGTGATAAGTATGTCCCGTGCTTTTAACGGTCTATTCCGTATCAATTCAATAAGTGCTTTTAAAAGCTGGGCTAAAAACCAGCTGAATAAAGCAGATAAAAAAATGGGATTTGAAAGAAGACCGGTCATATTTTCCATACCTGTTCTCCGGAAATTTATTTCCATAAACCTATCATGAAAACTGTCAAGAGAAAAGATATATCTTTGAAAAAACAATAGATGCTTTAAGAGGAAACTTAATAAACTGTTTTCCCCTGCCCATAGTCCCTTGACGAAGTAGAAAGAAACAGGAATCCTTGTTATATGCCCGGAGAGAAAGACAACGATAGATGGAACAGATACATTATCAGCAAAAATGACCAAGGCAGAAGGTTAGACAGGATTATTCGTAAATACTTGCCTTCAGTACCTCTCTCTCAAATTTACAAGGCTTTTCGCAAAAAAAAAATCCGGATCAAAGACAACCCAAAACCATTGCCAAACACAAGACCGGAATTAGGTGACGAATTATACATACATACTTCTTTAGATTCCGGTATGAATAACAGAGATTCGGGTTTTCAAAAACAGCAGGACTCAGCACTTTCTGAAAAATGTAAAAACCATATTCTTCATGAATGTAAACACTTATTCTTCCTGAATAAGCCAAGAGGAATGGTAGTTCACGGAAAAGACAGTTTAAACGACATGGTTCTTGCGTATTTTGTTGATAAAAATATTCCAAGTCTTTCCTTCAAGCCCGGTCCGCTCCATAGACTAGACAGGAATACTTCCGGTGTAATTACCTTTTCAAAAACACTCCATGGTGCCCAGGTTTTTTCCCGGCTATTAAAGGAAAGAAAAATATCAAAACACTATCTGGCAGTGATTGAAGGCGAGCTTGAAGGAAATATGGTTTTTACTGCTAATCTTTCCAGGAATAGTGAAACTAAGACTACTGTTATCGCTGATACTGATTCAGGCAAGACTGCATTAACCAACGTTGTTCCTTTGTTCCAAAATAAAAGCTATTGTTTCTGCGCTGTTAGTCTCCACACAGGAAGAACACACCAGATCCGAGCACACCTTGCTCAACACGGAACCCCCTTAGCAGGGGATGCAAAGTATGGTTCAAAGAAAAAAACGTCATACTTTCTTCATGCTTATTGTATAAACATACCAAGTACTGATTTACTTAATTGTTCCGGACAAGCATATTACGCGCCCTTTTCTATTGAAAGGCTTGCTTCTTTTTTTTCCAGCTCTGATATTAAAACTATACAGAAAGAAATACATAACTTTCTTGAGTAACACAAGAAAATCATTGAATTCTGCTTCTCAACTGGTATATTTTTATGTATTCTTTACAGGGAAGGATGAAACATGAAAAAATTGTACCACAACCTCCTCTGGCTTTTAAAAGGCGTACAGGTATACGGGCTTATCGGGAAAAGCGGTACCGGAAAAAGTTTCCGTGCAAAATTAGTTGCAAGGAAATTTAACATCGATTTGATAATCGATGACGGACTGCTTATACGGAATCAGAAGATCATTGCAGGGAAATCAGCAAAAAAGGAAAATGCGTATCTTGCTGCTATTAAAACCGCTTTGTTCGATGATAAAGAGCATAAAAAAGAAGTACGCGATGCCCTGGATAAAGAAAAATTCAAAAGGATACTCATAATCGGCACATCCGAGCGTATGGTCAAAAAAATTGATGAGCGCCTTGGTCTGCCTGCAATAACGAGAAACATCCATATAGAGGAAGTTGCATCAAAGGAAGAAATTGAAACAGCGATGCATTCGAGACAAATAGAGGGAAAACATGTAATACCTGTACCTGCAATCGAAGTCAAACGCGATTATCCGCATATTTTCTACGATTCAGTAAAGATATTCTTAAAAAAGAATTTGAACTTATTAAAAAAGGCTTCTGTCTTTGAAAAAACCGTTGTCAGACCGGAGTACAAAGACCAACGGGGAAAGGTTGCAATATCTGAAGCAGCGCTTGCTCAAATGATCCTTCATTGTGTAGATGAATTTAACCACACAATCGAAGTAAAAAAAATATCCGTAAAGACTGATAATTACGGATACAAACTGAAAGTAGCAATAGGCGCTCCTTTCGGTACACAGCTTTCAGGTAATATACACGATCTGCAAGAATATATTATGGACAATATCGAACGATACACAGGTATTATGGTTGACAGTGTAGAGATAATCATTGCCGGCATATCAGAGCCTTCTGATTTCAGCGAAAAAAGTAAAGAAATACTGCAAAACAAAGAGAAAAAAACATAATGATGTTCTGTACCCAGTCTATTTTGCAAGGTATTACAAACAAAAAAAATAAAAGATTTGACAGGGTTTTTCCGGAGCAATAAGATGAAACCTATAGGGGGTAATTGAGATGAAAAAAACTATCATGCTTACCGCTCTGATTTTTGTGCTTATTTTCAGTGCATTTTCACAGAGTGAGTCCACCCTTTTTGAGGCTAGGACAGATAATTATCTTGTGTATTCTGAGATAAGCGCGGAAAATGCATCGAATATCGCGGAAACACTGGAAGGACTTCTTTCTTTATATAACTCATATTTCCATTTTGATCTATCAGAACGGGAAATACCGTTTAAAGTGAGAATGTTTGCAACGAAGGACCGCTATGACAGCTATCTCCAGAGCGTTATCAATCAAACCAGAGAAGACTTTACCTATCTTCACTACTCTTCTCCGGAACGAAGCGAGCTGCTGCTGTATTCAATGGGAGAGGATTTTGAAGTATCCCTTGCGCATCATGGATTTATTCAGTTTATAAAATCCTTTGTTTCTAATCCGCCGCTTTGGATGCGTGTGGGTTTTGCTGTGTATTTTGAGCGTGCAGATTATGACACAGAAACAGATCAGATGGTATTTCTGGAAAACCTTGCTTGGATTGAAACACTCAAAGAAGCAATTGCTAATGAAGAAACTTCGCTAATATCTCTCGAATCTCTTCTGCAAATGACTCCGGCACAAGCAAATGAACAGATAAATCTGTTTTATCCGCAATCATGGGCATTGGTTTCATTCCTGCTGAATTCGGACAATACTCAATACAACCGGATCCTTTGGGATGCAGTGCATAATTTACAGGCAAGGGCAACCTTAGCAGTTAATTCTCAACATATTGTTTCCAATGCTTTTTCATGGGTAAATATGGAACAGCTTGAGACAGACTATTTACAGTACATCAATTCACGTATGTCTTACAGGGAATTAGTTCAAGCAGGTGTTCGGGAATACAATGAAGAAGATTATGAAACAGCTTTGAAGCACTTTACTGATGCCCGTTCCCTTGAACCAAGCAGACCTGTTCCCTACTATTACCTCGGCCTTCTTAATTATAATACAGGAAACTATATCCGTGCTGAGGAATATTTCCAATCTGCTCTTGAATACGGAGCTGATGGAGGAGCAGTGTACTATGCACTTGGAGTAAATGCTTTTGCAGACAATCAGTACGATCTTGCAAGAACGTATCTGGAAAACGCAATTGGTGAAGATCCTGAAACTTACCAGGATAAAGCACAGTCCATATATGATAGAATGGAAGCTGCAAATTAAAATATTCATATAGAAAAGAGTCCGGTTAACCCGGGCTCTTTTTGCTTCAACCCTTAGTTAGTGCCACGAACCTTTTGGGTGAAAGCAAAACTATTAAAACCCTCACAT
>CAYRYS010000085.1:0-14266 GCA_964428555.1 uncultured Spirochaetales bacterium
GCCTGCACATCCCTTTCGGTTTCGGCGCTGATTTTGGAAAGCTTGCTGATTTCGGATTTATTAACTTACGGAAAAATTGCTTTCCAATGTTTTCTGAGTTCCGGGAGTACCTGGAAAACCTTCTTGAGGATGATGCAGACTTTATTTCTTCAAATCTTGGAAAATACTTAACCGAGTTATATAAAGACAGAAAGTACTGTGATAACGGTTTTCTGGTTTCACTTCTTATCAAAAGAGCCATGTTTGATCATGCTCTGGATGTTTTTGAGTATTCTACCTTTAATGCCGTACAAACAGGCGTATGGGAGCATGGAGAGGAAAATAAGCAGAAGATTAAGGCCATTCGAATTTTGCGCAAAGAACAGAAGGAACGCTTCCTTGCACTCGACTATGTACTCGGGATAGCGAAAGACCTTAGACTGGGTAGTTTTGAAAATGCCCTAACACTTTTTCATAAACATAATGCACACCAATTGATTGACAGTACCGGTGTTTTATACGGAGATGCTGTGCTGAACCTATCACGGTGCTACCTAACAGAGGGGAAACTAAAATACGCACTTCATTGGGCTAAGTTTGGATTAGTGTTTTTCCAGAATAAAAAACACCTTGCAGAGACAAATGCAAACATCCTGCTTGGATTAATTATGCTTGCAGCTGATAAGCTGGAAGAGGGAATAGAATACTTTGCTATTGCTAGAAATGAGGCCAAGTTATCAGATACTCAGTATTATCTGGTATTTGCTTGTATTTTCGAAGCATGCGGTCAGTTTATTTTTGGAAATTATTCCCGGGTTGTCTTGTTATCAACAGAAGCATACGAACTAGCAGAACAGGAATCCATGCATGAATGGCAGGTATATGCAGTATTTCTTGCTGCCAGAGCCTGGTTTGAGGTAGGTATGTATATTAAAGCTTCGACCTTTTTTCAGCACGGGCTTGCTATCTGCAGAATTTATGGGTATGAAAATGCTGCAAATGTGTTAAGCACTTGGCTTGGACGGTGTTATATTTATTCGGATTCTCCGGAAACCGGTATAAGGCTCCTGCAGACTAGGGACAGAACTCAGGAAAACCTGCTTTTTATTGCAGAGGCTTATGTGTTTTTGAGGCGTTATGAAGATGCCCTTGCTGTGCTGGATGAGGCGGTTGAAAATATCCAGCTGAATCAGTACATACCAGTAGATTATCCCTTCTGGAGTGACGGCTTCCTTTGTATCGAAGACCGGTCTCTTGGTGCGGAGGCAGGTTTTCGGGTAGTCTCCTTGATAATTAAAAGCCTCAGGGCTTATGTGCTTGGCAAAATGGGGTACAGGGAAAAGGGTATTTCAGAGTTATATAGAATTACCCGGGAGGAAAAGATATCTGAAAATGACCCTTACAATTCATTCTACTTTTTTCTCTACTCACTTACTCTCCCGGAATCCAGTAATACAGATGTTGATGATAATCTCACAATACTGAGTAAGTCCTTGAAGTATCTCCAGGAACGTGCGAGCAGGATTGATCAGACAAACCATAAAAAAGGGTATCTCTATAAGAACTATTGGAATAAGCTGCTAGTAGAAGATGCAAGAGAAAAAAAGCTGATGTAGGGAGATACGGAATTATTCTCCTGTTATTCTTTGATCTTCCGGCCCCTTTTTTTCAGCCTGCGGGGTTTGGAGGAAACCGAAAAGCCCGCCGCAGAAGCCTCCGATTATATGAGCAAACTCTGATACTGAGTTGTTCTGGAAAGCGTTCATCACCTCTTTCGTAATGTACAGAGCAACGATAAGTAACAGGGTAATCGGAATTTCCCCGCGTTTTACATTGGCAAATGACATGAGCAGGATCATCATAAATACAATTCCGCTTGCTCCGAGCAGGCCTGTTGTGAAAAATACCACGTTCAGAATTCCAGTGATAAATGCAGTAATAAGTATCATAAAGAGAACAGAGCCTGAGCCGTATTTTTCTTCAAGCACTGGTCCAAGGAGGAGAATAAAGGAAAAATTACTCATTAAGTGGCCCCAGTTTGCATGGCCGATAACATGGGACAGCAGCCGGAAATATCCAAAGAAATCCGTAAATGAAAACTGCATTCTCCCTGGTACAACAAAGAAGGCAGAAATTAGGTTTGAGAAGAGAAACTGGTTAGCAGCTAATACGCCAACACAAACAAGTGTGAAGGTGAGGGTAACAGGTGCATTGTAGCGGATTTTCATAATTCTTCTCCTTATTTATATTATGGCTACTTTAGTTTTATAATCTATCTAAGTCAAGTTTTCCCTCGATTAATGTTGTTATGTTTTCTTGTGATCTCTCTCATAAGGCACTATTTTCTGTGTTTACATCTGTGATTCAATCTCAGTAATTCTGTCTGAAAGCTCTTGGTTCTCAGGCTCTAGAATAAACGCTTGTCTATAATAAAGCAGCGCTCTCTGAAGCTCCTGGTTCCTTTCATATGCACGTCCCATCTGAATAAGTGCGTCAGTATTTGTTGGATCTTCGTACAAAGCAGTGCGGAGGATACTGATTTTTTCCTGCCGCTCTTCAGTCAAAACAGCCAGGTAGTAGTAGAGCTGTGAACGGATAGCGCTGTCTTCCAGTGTGTCTATTCTGCTGTTAATGAGAGAAAGTGCCTGCGCTCTTTGGTTGGTTGCCAGTAATAGCTGGATATATTCAGGTAAGTAATTAACGCCATAATTTGTATACAGCTTGTTGTAGATGTCAGCAAGCTCACTTTCTAACCCAAGCTGTGCATATATCTCTGCTGCAGTGAGCAGGAGCGATTCTGTTTCTTCAATCTCTAAAAGCTCGTCAATATAACTTCTGGCTTGTGAAAAATTGTTCCGCATTAATGCAATTTCCGTAAGCCCGGTTAATGCCTGTTTTCTGTATGCCGGTACATCGAGTATTAATGTATAGTGATTGACTGCGTTTGTAAATTGGCCTAGGCTGTGAAATATTTGAGCAGCCGGCAGATACAGGGACATATTATTGGGATATTCTTCTAATCCTGTCAGGATCTTCTCGAGTGCAGTTTGTTCATCCTCTCTATATTCAAGTGCATACATTGCGTGTATTCTATAGTACTCAGGGCCTTTTCTCGGATATCTCTCTAAAACAGAAAGGAGCTGATCCATTCCTGTCCAATCATTCATTGCTTCAAGAATCAATCCTTTGAGAATAAGAAATTGCATATTCTGCGGAGCAAGCTGCAGAGCACGGTTAATGTAATTTCTTGCAGAATTATACTCAGTTCTTTCATAGTACTGCCGTGCAGCCAGTGCAATTACATAGGGGTCTTCCGAATATTCCTGAAACAGCTCATCTGCTGCCTGAAATGCTTCAACTGTTCTATTGTTACTAAAATAGATGAATGCACGCCCTGTTTTTGCAGGATACATATCTGGATCAATCGAAAGTGTTAGATTATAATATTCCAGTGCCCTATTTTCCTCTCCCCGTCTGTGATGTATGAGCCCGAGCAAAAAGGGAGGAAGCACAGATTCCTGATTAAGGGTAAGCGCATTCTGAAGCATTTCAATAAAGGCTTCTTCGATTTCAATGTCTGATGTATTTAGCAGCGCAAGCGCTGGAAAGACCAATGAAATAAAACCAGCTGAACTACCTTCAGCTGCAAAAGCTTCTCCAGCTTCAATATTTTCAAACATCTGACTAAAATAGTAGTCACCAGGAGGTGTGACTGAAGTATCTATCTGGTCTGCTCCCGGATAGAGAATTTCAAGGGTTTGGTCCGCAGCATAAAGCAAGGCTCTTGCTTCCGGTGTGTTTCGCAAGTCACTGTTTATTATTGCCTGTGCAGCTGAGTAGAGGCTATCCGGTGTTGCAGAAGCTATTGAACTTCTCGCATCCGGAATAACCGTATTGTCCTGATTGATTTGGGAGGTGATCTCTTCTGTTTCAGTGTTTTCCAGTCGACCATTTGATGTATCTGTATCAGCAGACTGTTCCTGTACAGTACCGCAGGATATAAGTAATATGATAAGCATGAAGAAAAAATTAGAATATATTAAATCTGTTAGTCGCATGATCTGTTCTATGCCCTTTTCTGCTTTTTGTTGTGGTACTGTCAATATCTTTACAGTACGCCTTTGTAATTTGGTAAGAAGTTACTACAAAATATAATACAAAACTATTAATTCCCCTATTAATAGTGTGAACATTTTTTACATGATTTGCCAGATTGAAATTGAGAAAATGTTAGGTGTTTCTGGATAGTCAATTATTTTCGGAGAAACGCAGAGGCGCTTCTATGTTTAAGAAGACACCTCCTACTGTATTCTTACATATTTGCAATTATTTCATCTCCGAATTTGCTTGTTGGTACTTTTGTTGCTCCATCCATTAGGCGTGCAAAGTCATAGGTTACAACCTTGTTTGCAATTGCTCCATTGATTCCCTTTTCTATAAGGTCAGCAGCCTCGTTCCATCCCATGTACTCGAGCATGAGTTTTCCGGATAAAATAACAGAGCTTGGGTTTACCTTGTTCTGGTTTGCATACTTTGGCGCTGTTCCATGTGTTGCTTCAAATACTGCGACACCGGTTTCATAGTTGATATTTGCACCAGGGGCTATTCCAATTCCGCCGACTTGGGCAGCCAATGCATCTGAGATATAGTCACCGTTTAGGTTCATTGTAGCAATTACATCGTATTCTGCAGGGCGGGTCAGGATCTGCTGCAGAAAAGCATCTGCAATTACGTCCTTAATCAGTATCTTTCCTTCCGGGACCTCATCATCAATATCATTCCATGTAACAACTTTGTCAGGAAATTCCCGCTTTGCAACATTGTAGCCCCATTCTCTAAAAGCACCCTCTGTATACTTCATAATATTCCCTTTATGAACAAGGGTCACGCTTTTCCTGTTGTTCTGGATTGCATATTCTACAGCAGCCTTCACAAGCCGTTCTGTACCGGTAATAGAAATCGGCTTTATTCCAATGCCTGAGTCTTCGCGGATTTCCCAGCCAAAGCGTTCTTTTAACAATGTGATAAGCTGTTTTGTTTCTTCAGCGTTTGCAGGTGTTTCGAATCCTGCGTAAACATCCTCAGTATTTTCGCGGAAAACCACCATGTCAATCTTTTCCGGTGCTTTTACTGGAGAAGGTATGCCCTGAAAGTATTCTACAGGACGCAGGCAGACATAAAGGTCTAGGTGCTGACGAATGGTTACATTAAGGCTCCTGAATCCTCCGCCAACCGGGGTTGTAAGGGGACCTTTTATTCCTACAAGATATTCTGTAAATGCTTGTTCTGTTTCTATGGGAAGCCATGAATTGGTTGCTTCATATGCTTTCGCACCTGCGAGCACTTCCTTCCATGTTATCTTGCGTTTTCCATTGTATGCTTTTTCTACTGCTGCATCGAAAACGCGTACTGCTGCTGCCCAGATATCAGGGCCTATGCCGTCTCCCTCTATAAAGGGAATAGTTGGATTATCCGGTACTGAAAGTCCTTTGTCAGTTTTCTGAATCTTTGCTGTCATGAAAAAACTCCTTATTGTATACCGGACTATGTCCGGCTGTTCTATGCTATAACCGTATGATGCGCATTCTATCAAATTACTGCTTTGTAAGGCAATTCGGTTTACATGCTTTTCAGCAGGCTTTTTGTCTGGAATTCGGATGTTTGCACCCACGGGCCTTGCTTGCCAACTTACACACTAGTATGATATTATCCGTTTCAACATGATTAGGTCACTGAGAAAATCCTGGATACTACTTATATGCGTCTGCTTTTCACTCTTGCTCTCCTGTATTCAGCAGGACGACCATGACTATTTCATAGTTGGCTCACAGGAACAGCAGCAGGAACTTAGACAACTTTATACGTATCTTGATAATCCGGAGAATTCAAGCGAAAACCGGTTTGTTATCATCCAGCAGATATCTCACATTCTTCTTAATCTGGATGAAATTGATATTATGAACCTCTTCCTTACAACAGAGGTAGAAAAACAGCCGGATGATCCGTACAACGCATATTATCTGTATCTTGTTTCCCAGAATTATAAGAATGAAGGGGCATACCCTTTTGCTGTTCATTACATGGAACGGATCCTCAAGAATCATCCGGACCTGATTATCCGAGACAACTCTATTCACCATGCAGTCCTGAATGAACTTCTTACTTTTGTTGATGATCCTGAATACCGAGTAATATATTATAAGGAATTAATAGCACGGTTTTCTAATGAGATCGATCTTGGTGTACACTTTTATTTTCTTGCAGAAGCGTATGAGGACACTGGTGAGTGGGATTTAGCACTCCAGGCATACCAGCAGTACCTCCGTTATCCGGATACCGATGTTCCAGGTCATCCTGAGGCAGCTGAATATGTACGCAACTTAATTGAATTTAATAATTCTTCAAAATCCTGGACGCGGGATAGTCTCCAGGAACTGATAAATTCCATGCGCTATGCTATCAATACCAGAAATGCCAGAGCTCTGGAACAGCTGAGAGCAGGGGTGAATTTCTTTACAGTCTTTTGGGAACAGGATGCGACTGATATGAATGAACGTGTTATTTTTGACCTTGCTACAGTTCTCAGGCAGTCTAATGTGCGTTTTGCAAGCGAGCTGGATATAGACTCTAATGCGCAAGAGGCATACCTGCAGACAAGGGGCTGGGCTTACCGTATCCGTACGTGGTATCTGTATTTTCGGAAAATACATTTTCCTGCGGATCCGGATATTAATGGGAGATGGGAATGGGCTGGAATCTATTTCGGCGACAAACTGTAATAGCTCTTTTTTGCTTTCTTCTTCTCTGTGTACCAGCATATACAGGTCCTCTCGCAGTATCCCCTGACCGTGCAATCCGTTCAATTGAGGCAGATTGCGAGAACAATGCATTTGGAACGATACAAGGGCATGCAGGACTTCCTGTGTACTCTATTGCTGTTGATGAGCATCCCTTACTGCTGCGCTATATAGAAAGGTACACAACACCCCAAGGGCTTCGGTGGATAGCCTCTGCTTTGGAAAGGGGAGACCTGTACAGAGATTATATAGTAAGCAGGATTGAACACTTCCATGCACCGATGGAGATACTCTTTTTACCAGTTATAGAATCTGAATACAGGATTCGTGCAATCTCCAGGTCCGGAGCATTGGGGTTATGGCAATTTATGACGAATAGCATCAGCCCCTATGGACTGCGTATAGATCAATGGCGGGATGAGAGAAGAGATTTCTGGCTTTCCACTGATGCGTCGATCCAAAAACTGCAGTATAACTACCGGGTCTTTGACGACTGGCTCCTTGCACTTGCAGCGTATAACTGCGGGGTAACAAGGCTGAATAATATAATCCGCAGAACAGGCATTCGGGACTTTTGGGAGCTCGCAGAAGGGGGGCATCTTCCTCGGGAAACTGCGGGATATGTTCCAAAATTTCTTGCTGTTTCTCTTGTGTGCGCGAATCCCGGCAGGTACGGTCTGGAGCTTGACTGGGAGCCTCCTGTACAATGGGAGCGTATTCACCTTGATCAGGCAGTTGACTTGCGTATCCTTGCACAAGAGGCAGGAGTGCCCCACAGTGTGCTTTCTTTATCCAATGGAGAACTTCATTACAGCCTCACTCCACCCATGGTGTCAGACTATTACTTAAAGGTGCCGAGTATATATGCTGATGCTGTACGCACGACTCTCCAGTCAAACCGTTTTAGGCTGATGCGCTTTTATCTGTATACAGTACAGTCAGGTGATACACTGTATGCCCTTGCAAACCACTATGGTACAAGTGTTTCGATGATCCGCAGATATAATACAGGGGTAACTCCGCGGGCGCTGCAGCTTGGCCAGCGGATTGTCATCCCCGCTTTGCGGGAAGTTGAACCATATAGGGCTGAACTAGTTGAGGAGATCAGGGATTTTACCGATGAGTATATTGTTAAGCCCGGAGACACCTTGTGGAGTATTTCCCGTGAGTACGGTACCAGCGTAGAGGCAATAGCCCGTCAAAACAGTCTTGGTGTGAACAGTATTATTAGGGAGGGGATGCGCCTCCAAGTGCCTTCACGGGTAAGTGAGGACTCATGAAAAACGCGATACCCAGAGTAATTTTTTCGGTACTCTTTTTCCTTCTAACTAGTGGTTTGTTCGCACAGCAAATTGAAGCTGATTCTGTGCTTGACTGGTCTCAAGGTACTCTTACTTTGGATTTAAGTGTCAGCCTTGCAGATAGGCGGGAAGCCCTACCTGTAGCCAGGTACCGGGCTGAGGAGTCCCTTTTCCGTGCGCTTCCTGATCACCTCCGTGCTGAAATGTTTCCGTTATATGTAGATTCCTACCATACTGTGCTGGAGTTTTCCCGTACTTCTCCGCGCATTGTTACAGCAATAAACGGGCTTGCAGAAGAAGGGGAGATGCGTTTTTCCCGGCTGTCTCCTGACCTTCAAACCTTGACAGTCCGGTATGAATTCCAGCTATACCCGAATATTTGTTCTCTTTTTGTTGAGCATTCCGATGGATATACTCCCCCTCGCACAGTGCTCTATGAGCCCAGTGCTGAGTTTACCGGAATTGTAATCTATGCAAAAGAGGAATTTCCCTTGCATGGTGAAGAGGGATCACACCTGCCTGTTCCAGGTCTGTTTCCGGATATTTATAATGAAGAAATGGAGCTTCTGTACGAACGGGAGATGATTGATCCTGAATATGCGCGGCAGTGGGGCGGTGCAGCCTATTCTCTTGAAGCAGATACACAGGAGTTTGAAGAAAGAGTAGGCGAGCGGCCGTTATATATTATGCCTGTCCAGGTATTCGGCAAGTATCCTACAGATTTTATTATCTCAATGCAGGACTCTAGAAGGATTACATTCGATGGAATGAACCACCGCCTTCTGCGCGAAGCCAGGGTTCTTGTCCTGTATGCAGAAGCAGAAAGCGGTCAGGAGAATAATGAACAGATCCTGGAATGACAGAGGACCTGCTCATCACCTCAACTAAAGATACTATCCGTTGATCCCAATATAGGCCATTACTTTTGCGTCTCCCACAAGGTTTTCTATAACTGTGTACTCGTTCGGCATATGCATGGTTTCATCCATCTTTGCCCACACAACAGTGTCGAATCCTGCGTTTCTTAAATATGCACCTACCGTGCCTCCGCCTATGCCCATTGGTTTTGCATCAGCTTGGTATACTTCATTTACTGCGGATTTCAAACTTCCGACAATAGGAGAGTCCTCAGGGGTTGGTTTGGAAACTACCCGTTGAATTGTCTCATAGCTAATGGTAACTCCGTATTTTTCCTGCACTGCTGCAATTTCTTTATCTATGGTGTGAAAGACTTTATCCAGTGAAATAGAAGGGAGTATTCTGCAGTCAAGGTAGAATACATCTTCTCCGGGAATTGTGTTGATATTCGGAACATTTGCTTCCTTTTTTGTAGGAGTAAAGGTTGAACCAGGGGGGTCAAAAAGCTCGTTGGTCTTGCCAAACACATTGTTTAGCTCATAAAGCCGCATAACCAAGTCGCTTCCTGCAAGAAAAGAATTGACCCCTGCTTCCGGAGTGGATGCATGGCACTGTTTCCCCTCTGTGGAAAACTTGAGCCAAAGTACACTTTTTTCAGCCACTTCAATGCTCGTCCCTTCCTTGTTCCCTCCGTCCGGAACCAGGATAATGTCATCCTTACCGAATAGATCGAATTCTTTCAGTAAATACTTAATTCCAAAGTCAGAAGCAGTTTCTTCGTCTGCGACAAAAAGGAGTTTTATTGTACGTTTGGGTACAATGTTATTCTTTACGAACCCGAGTGCAGCATAGATTGATGCAACCATTCCCTGCTGGTTATCCTCAACACCTCTGCCGTAGAGTTTGCCGTCCTTTTCAACTGCCTGGTATGGATCATTTTCCCAGAGTACAGCGTCTCCGGGCGGTACAATATCAAGATGGGTCATAATCCAGAAACAGGAGGAATCGTTTACCCCGTCGATTGTTGCTACAATATTCGGGCGCATGCCGTTTTTTGCGCGTGCATCCGGAGCATCATAACGCTCTATTTTCTCTATCCCGTTCTTTTTAAGAAAATCGATGAGGAATTCTGCCTTGTCCCATTCTCCTTCTCCGCCGTTATCCGGGCTGAGTGCGGGTATTGCACAGAGCTGTTTCTCGAGGTTTATCATATTACTTTTTGAAGATTCGATAAATTGAAATAACTGTTCCTGGGGGCTCATATCTGGTTCCTTTCGCTTTAGTATTCTGAATTTTGCTACATTATGACAAGTTTCTTCTGGAACTGCAATAAGGCGGGCTTGCAGGCATGCTTGAACAAAATCGGATTTAGCGGTAAGTTTCTCAATTAGGATTAGATTAACTGGAATTATTACAAGCAGTACCTGCTTATAATCCATTTATAGAAATAGAATGATTGTTTTGCGGAGGAATACATGAAAAACACAGGAAGGCTTGGTTTTCTGCTGTTAGCTTTATTAATAATTACAGGATGCGGCCGGTCAATAGTCGGGCATGGGGTTGTGCTTTGGTCACCGGATAATGATGTTTTGGAAAACGGTGCTGTCCTTCCTGTATATGATCGGTCGCGGATACAGGAAACCTGTACTCTGCCTTCTCTTTCCGGTGAAGACATTGCAGTACAGCAGTGGCGAATCAGATTGTTTGATAGAGAAAGCGAAGCACAGGAATATGCGGAAGCCTATGCTCCCTATACAAGTATTTATGCTCTAACTCTTCGTAATGCACTTCCAATGAGAGACGAGCCGGAAAGCGGTGCCCGCCGGGTATACCGGTTACGTGAAGAGCAGGTAGTAAAAGTGCTTGACCGTCAGGAAGAACCTTCCAACTTATCAGGCTTAGAGGGATATTGGTATAAGGTACTCACAGAGGACGGCGTTGTCGGCTATGCGTTTGACTACTATCTTCGAGTTTACGATGCTGCAAGGGGAGGTGCCTCCTTGAATGAGCGGGAAAGAGAGCTGCCTGAGTTAGTCCGTCAATTTTTTAATAACACTTGGTATCCCCACACTTATATTGAAATGATCGAAGATGAACGGATTGATCTTGAAAGATTTAGACCTGACAATACCTTGGAAGCTGATTATGACCAGCAGCAAATTGTATTAGACACTGATCAATACCAGGAAACATTTGAATTCACTAATATTGTCAATATTGGTTATAACAAATATTTCTTTGAAGGTGCGGGATTGGAAATTACTTTCTGGCCGGATATGACCCTGACCCTTCAATACTCAGGTGAAGAAGGGGAGGTGCGCGAATCTTTCACCCGGATAATTGAAGATATAGATGAAATTATAACAAGAGAATGGGAGCGCAGAGAAGCCCTTCTAGAACGAATTGTTTCAAGAAGCTCTTCGCTCCTTAGCAACGCATATGGTAAAATAACCATACAGATGGATCGTTCCTTCCGGTGGTTTGGATACGAACGACTTGTACCCCGGATTATGCCTACTGACGCAGGAGAGACAGGAACTGTTGAATTTTCCCATTTCCTTGGTGAACAAGTCCAGAGTGAATATGAGGGAGTAATCTCTTTTAATTTTGCTGATCTCCCTGAATCTCAGCTGATCAGCTTTCTGTTCACCGTTACTGACAATGGGGTTCAGCTTTCCTATGTACCTCCGAGGAATATCGAAGAGAAGGTCGTTACGCGTGAAAGCCTGACACCGGTAATTATCTTTTTTAATTTTGTTGATGAATAATCTCAAGGGGCTGCACTAGTGTCTTTTATCCAACTTTCCGATGTCTCACTCTCCTTCGGAGCACAGCAGGTGCTTTCCGGTTGTTCGGCTACCATGTATAAAGGCGAGAGAACAGCCCTGGTAGGGCCGAATGGATGCGGAAAGACTACACTTTTAAAAATACTCGCTGGAATGGCAGCCCCGGATTCTGGGACCTGTTATCATCCTCCAGGGAGTACTGTATATTATCTGCCCCAGTCAGGAATCTCCCACTCCGGGAAAAGTCTTTATGCAGAAGCGGAAACAGCCTTCCAGCCGCTCCATGCCCAAGAGGCGAAAATGCGGGAGTTGGAGGTTCGGATGGCGAAATTGACAAGCTCTGACTCTTCTACTGAAAAACTTGTTGAACAGCACCATACCATACAGGAAAAACTCCTTGAACAGGGGTACTATCAGAGAGATGAATACATACACAGGGTACTCACTGGTCTCGGATTTTCAGAGAAAGACTTTGAGTGCAGGACTGACCAGTTCTCCGGGGGATGGCAAATGCGGATAGCATTAGCAAAAGCCCTTTTAACTCATCCTGATATTCTCCTTCTCGACGAACCTACAAATTACCTCGATATAGAGGCAAGGACCTGGCTTGAGGATTTTTTTGGCTCCTATTCCGGCGGTCTTATGGTTGTTTCTCATGATAGGTATTTTCTGGATGTGACAGTAAACAAAGTTGCAGAACTCTTCCAGGGAATGCTGAGGGTCTACAATGGAAACTATTCAGCTTATAAGGAAGTGCGGGAAAAGGAGCTTGAAGCACTTTATGCTGCATACGAAAAGCAGCAGGCAGAGATTGCAAAACATGAGGATTTCATCCGGAGGTTCCGGTATAATGCCTCAAAAGCATCCCTTGTGCAGTCCAGGGTCAAGCTGCTTGAAAAACTAGAACGTATACAGATCCCTGAGAACATGAAAACAATGCATTTTCATTTCCCACCTGCCCCAAGAAGCGGGAAAATTCCGGTTGCTTTAGAAGGCTTGAGCAAGTCCTATGGGGCTAAGCACGTATTATCCGAGCTCAACTTTGAGCTCGAGCGCGGAGAAAAGGTTGTAATAGCAGGTGTGAACGGTGCAGGAAAAACAACCCTTTCCAGAATTGTCGCTGGTGCTGACTGCGATTATGAAGGGACTGTAAAATATACATCCGGAGTAAAAATCGGATATTTTGCTCAAAACCAGGAAGAGCACTTGGACCCTGAAAAAACAGTGTTAGAAACAGCAGAAGAGGACTGTCCCACAGAATTGTTCGGCCAGCTGAAAAATCTTTTAGGGGCCTTTTTATTCCGCGGGGATGATGTGGAAAAAAAAGTTGGTGTTCTCTCAGGAGGAGAAAAAAGCAGACTTGCTTTGCTGAAACTGTTACTGGAACCAGTGAATCTTCTTATCCTTGACGAACCCACCAACCATTTGGATATGACGAGTAAAGACGTTCTTCTAGAGTCTTTAAAAAGCTTCACTGGAACAGTCCTTTTTGTGTCCCATGACAGGTATTTTATCCAAGAGCTGGCAACAGCTGTGCTTGAATTACGCCCCGAAAACTCACACCGTTTTTTTCCTGGAGATTATGAGTATTATTTGTACCGGATTGCACAGGAAGCAGAGGCTAAACAGGCACAGGAAGCCCGTACTCCGGAATCTAACGCACCAGAGCAAACGGATAATCAGCTCCAGCGCCAGGATATGAAGAAAAAGAAAGCAGAGCTTAAGCGCTGTGAAAAGCGGGAAGCAGAGCTTTTGGAAGAGCTTGAGGAGCTGGATGAAAAACTTGAAACCCTGAACCATGAACTTGCATTACCGGAAGTGTATTCAGACGGAGAGAAAGTGAAAGAAATCCAGGCATCTATCCGGGGCTGTGAAGAGCGGCAGGCAGTGCTCCATGAAGAATGGGAAGAGACGGAAACCAGGATATCCGCGTTAAAAGAACAGGTGGTCACGTAATTTTCAGAACCGCCGGATTTGCTGCGTAAAAACCGATTCGTGACTTTTCGTGCTTTTCGTGGTTCATAAGGGGAAAAAATGCTTCACCTGAATAGAATGTAATCTGCTGGATAAAGCAAAAATCTTCTCTACATCAAATCTTTGCGTCCTCAGCGTCCTTGAAGCGGAGCCGAGCGTGAGATAATTACCGAGAAAGTAATCCATTCATGACTATTGGTGCAATTTGAGGGTGAAAAAACACAGTAAATTGCCTTGTCAGCAAAACTCTGCTATATTTTCATTATGGCATCCGGGCACGATCTACGGTATAAATGGCTCTTTTCTCATCCTGCTTTTATGCAGCGGCTGTTGCAGTCCTTTGTGCACGAGAATTTTGTGGAAGATCTGGACTTTTCCACCTTGAAGCGGGTAGATAAAAGCTTTGTTTCAGATTCATTCAAAGAAAAAGAGTCTGACATCATTTATACAATAAAGTTTAAAGACAGCATAATCTATATATTTCTGCTGCTGGAATTCCAGTCAACAGTAGATAAGAACATGTCTATCAGGTTTGTCCGGTACATAACCGAGCTCTATGAAAGCTTTCAAG
>CAYRYS010000086.1:0-13695 GCA_964428555.1 uncultured Spirochaetales bacterium
TCGAGAATATTTCTTTAAATGCCTGGTCTATAAAGTGATAATTAATGCTCATACTTTAGATATATAAGTTTTATGTATGCTGCTTCAGATTAAACGCTCATCGGGTGTTTTTCCACAAGGAAAACCCTATCGAGATGCCAGTGAAATGTAAGCGTCTGTCCGGTCATCGAGTAATCCAGCTCTCAAGAGATTTGAGGGCTGGATTGTATCGAGATGCAGGTAAAATGGCAGCGCTTGGATTAATCTACGCAGCTAAGCTGGCAGGATGGGGTTCCTCTCGATACGATTCCGCTTTGCGGAATCACTCGAGGAGCGTAGTGTGAACCGCAGCAGAGAGCGCGGTTCATTTGGACTGGTATTTTGTTTCCAGGAGATATGATCCTATTTATCAGATTCTCCATAAATACTTCGGTTTTACACGGAAGTAAATCAGTATTACAAATTATCCGCTTCCTTGTCGCGCATGCGGTAGGCATGGCCGTAGTTACTTATCCGGTACATCTTTTCCATCCGGTGTTTTAAATGGCTGGAGTTCTGAACACCGGATTACCCGGATTCCGCGGATGGGGGAAGCCGGAGGGGATTACCGGAATGGTGCTTCCGAAACTTCGCTCTGCAACCACGTAGTCGAAGGGTAGCTAGAGGGATAGGAGGGTGACAGCGTAGGGAGGTATCCCCGCAGCAAAAGCTGACGGGCAAGCGCTCCCCTCGATACACCGCCTGCGGCGCCACTCGGAGGCCGGTGCGCAGCTATGCTGGCGCTTCTTTCCCAATCCTATCCTATGTTTTGATAGCCTGTCTTTTAAACCGATTTACATTCCAACTTTTTTGTGATATAAAAACAACACTATTTTTTGGAGTAAGTGTATTTACATGGATAAAATCGATAAGCCGACTATTAACGACATTGCGCGCCTTGCCGGTGTTTCGAAAACAACGGTTTCATTTGCTTTCAACCGGCCGGAGCGTGTGTCAAAAGCAACATACGATAAAATAATGAAGATTTCCGAAGAGCTCTGTTTTTCTCCTGACCCTGGGGCGCGTTCCTTAGTAACAAAGAAAAAAAATTCCATCGGCCTTCTCTTGCCTGAAATTACTCCGGAAGGCTTTAAAAATCCCTTTCTCTTTCAAGTTCTTCAGGGGATGCGTATGGGCTGCGTTGAACACGGCCAAAGCTTGAAGATAATCTCCCCTCCTTCTGACGACTTAGTAAGCGCGGTTCGTTCAGCAATTGTGGACGGCATTGTAATTTTCGGTATGATTAAAAAACCCGAGCTCTTTGATTTTATACAGCGCAGCAAGCTTCCGGTCGTTTCTTTTGACGGAGGGGTGCTGAATACTATCCCCAGTATAACGAGTGATGACTTTTCCGGGGGAAAACAGGTTATGGATTATGTCCTGCAGCAAGGGCATAGGAAGATAGCAATTCTCAGCTTTAAGGATGCAGAAGAATATAGAAATGACTACTCCCATTCAGCAGGGTTCAGACGCCTTGAAGGCTATGAATCAGCATTAAAGGAATACGGGCTTTCCCTGTCTAATCCAGATATCCATGTAATTCCCTGTGATGAATGCTCAGTTGAAGGCGGATACAGTGCGATCTCCAATTTATGGTACAGCGGTACACAGCCCACAGCAGTCGTGGCAATGAGCGACATTATTGCAATAGGCGTTTACTCTTTCTGTAAAGACAAGAAAATAAGAATACCGGATACCCTCTCTGTTGCAGGGTATGACGATATCTTTGACAGCTCTCTTATTTCCCCTGAACTGACAACAGTAAAACAAAAAGCGATTGATAAAGGCAAAACCGCGTGTCAGGTTCTCATCCGACTTATTAATGGGGAAAATAACATAGAACCCGTACTCTTTGATACCAAGCTGATAATTAGACATTCAGTAGCAAAAATTTAGAAAAAAGTAAAAAACATGTGGTAAAGGGGTTTACAAACAAATCAAACCGGTTTACTATTATGTGTAAACCGGTTTGATCAAAACCAATAAAAAAAAAAGGAAGGTCGTACATGAAAAAAGGGTTATACGTTTTAACAATGTTCGCAGTTCTGATTCTGCTGCTCTCATCCTGTAATCCGGGGTTATTCACTTCAGAAGAATCAGATACACCAGTGCCTGCAGCTATTGCAGAAGCACCGTCACTTACCACCGATGCTTCAAGCTCAAGTGCATATACATTTGCAGTAATGGCTCCGCTCCATGTTACAAACTGGGCGGATTTTGAAAACAGACTGGATGTCGCAAACAGCATGGGAGTCCAAGCAGTAAGCGTGGATGTCTGGTGGGGCGACGTAGAAGCAGAGGGAGACCAGGCGTTTAACTGGTCCTATTACGATACAATCTTTTCAAAAATAACAGACGCCGGACTAGATATAGTCGCAATTATGTCTTTTCACCAGTGCGGCGGAAATGTGGGAGACGACTATACAGCTTATGTGCCGTCCTGGATATGGGACCATTACTCAGAGCTTTCAGCAGCAGACATGCAATACAGAAGCGAAACAGGCGCGTATTCAGGTGAATATGTATCCCTTTGGGCAGATGAGTATGTGGTTGAAGAGTATGTTGAGTTTATGAATGCCTTTGAAGACAGGTACGGATACCTTGCTTCAGACATTGATGAGCTGAATGTTTCCGGCGGACCGGCAGGAGAACTGCGATATCCTTCCTACAATTCCCATGACTGGGGCGGCTACCCGAACCGCGGTACTATCCAGGCATACAGCACTCTCGCTGTTGCCCACTTCCAAAACGCTATGCTTGAAAAATACGGCAGCCTTTCCGGTATAAACGCTGCATGGAATGAAAATTTGGCCAGTATCTCACAGGTAACACCCCCTTCAGATACAGACTGGTTCTTTCACTCAAACGATTATGAAGACACTCAATACGGCAGAGACTTTATTGACTGGTATAACGGTTCACTTACAGAACACGGTCAGCGGATGATGCAGGCGGCATTTACAGCCTTTGATAATGAATTCTCATCAATTCCGATTGGAATGAAGATCCCGGGGATCCATTGGAGAATGGCTGATCCTGACTATCCGCGGTTAGCAGAAATTACTGCAGGGCTTATCCGGACAAGCGTTGATTACAGCTCATCAGCATCCGGTCATGGATACAACAACATCCTCTCAGCCTTTACCGGGCACTCAAGAGAAGTAAACCTGCACTTTACCTGCCTTGAAATGGGCAATGAGGGTACATCCCCTGCGTATTCCATGGCTGAAGACCTGGTATTCTGGGTTGCAGATGCAGCGGAAGCCCTGAACATTGAAATAAAAGGGGAAAACGCCTTAGCCGGGGGTGTTGGAAATGACTTTGGCTGGGACCAGATAAACAATGCTTTTGAACATGCTTCATACTCTGGACTGACAGTACTCCGGATTGCCAATGTTACAAGCGGCGGAACCGGACAGTACAGATATACGCAGCTGCTTGACCAGTACAGTGGAAACGATGGCTGGGACTCACTTTACCTTCGGGGCAGCCACAACTCATGGGGCACACAGTCCATGACACAGACAGGCGATACCTGGTCAGCAACTGCCTCCTTTGCAGCAGGGGACAGGTTCAAGTTCGATGTAACAGGAGACTGGTCAGAAAACTATGGTGATGACAATAGTGACGGTTTTATTGATTCATCCGGAGATGACATCCTCATCCCTTCAGCCGGTTCGTACACAATTTCTCTAAACGAAGCAACCGGAGAATATATTATGACACAAAATACTGATCCTGGTAATGAGCTTACCCTGCACTTCCGTGAATGGGAATCTGCAAGCACATACCTGGTACACACCTGGAACGGGCTTTCAGGGAATGACATTCCTATGCAGTACGAAGGTTACTTTAATGACGGGCACTGGTGGGAAGTTACTATTCAGGACGTGCCTGACCACTTTATGTTCTGTTTTACAAATTCAAACAGCAATTGGGATAGTGTGAACCGCAGCTTTGACAACCAAGCATCTGAAGTTTACGTTGTATACGGAGATTCAACCCTCTACGCTTCCCGTCCGTAAATACGCAGTTAAGTATTTTTACCAGGCTGCCTTGTGAAAACGGGGCAGCTTTTTTTGTTACATAAGCATAATGTCCCTAGTAGGCACATCCTCAAGTACAACTTCTTCTTTTGTAAAAGATATCTCGCCAGAGCGATCAACAAAGACCTGTGCATCATACAAATAGTTATCATATAAAATGCTTGCTGTAACCAGATAACCAGCTTCTGCTTCTTCCACTCGTGCGGAATGAAGAAGATCAGAAGTTTTTTGATACAGAGAATCCGATACTTCATCTGTAAACTCAACATCTTCAATCGATTCTGCAAGCTTGAAGGAATCATCGTCACTGCGGAGATGCCCCAAATAAAACCATAGGTAATGCACAACAGTATCAGTATCAAGAACAAGGTCTGTTTCAGCATTAATTTCTGCTAAAGCCTCCCGTGTTCCGTCCAAGCAGATAATCCTGTTCCCTGCCTTCGCGTACTCGATTGAAATAACAGGTACAGTGTGAAAAGCAGTGAGTTTATACAGTATTGTATCCCCATAAAAGTCAGGCAATGCTGTCTCAACTAAGGAGGATTCATCAAACAATGGCGTACGCCTGCCGCGGTTCACTTCATGAATTATCTTCTGGGCAGTATTTCCGCGAAGAGTCTGCCACTCTAATTGGGTGTTTTTCATCTTACCTCCCTCACATAACAAAATCCGGGAGACTTTCCTCCCTTTTCCCACAAATGCATAGACCCGCCTCTGCAGTATGCCAAGTATTCACATTCACCGCATACTGTGTTCCCCAGCCAATCCTTGCTGCGGAAATCCGTAAACCGGTTCTCCCAAAGAAAGCGAAAACTATCTTCTACAATATTCCCTTGTATAAAACTTGGATGATTATTAGAGCAGCCGGTTATGCTTCCGTCCACTAGCACAGAAGCAAAGTTAATTCCGGATCTGCAGAAAAAGGGAAAGTCCCGTATTTGCCGGTCAGTTTCAAAAGGCACCCACCCTTCGCAGCTGTATTGCAGGTGCAGCCCCTTTTTCGCGTACTTTTTCCTCGCCTTTTTTATCCAATCAATAAGCTCAGTGGTTTGATCAAATGAAAGCGAAAGATCCCGGTTTTCCTTTGCCCTGCCTGAGGGAAAGATCCGAAAGATCCTCCAGTTTTTACACCCCCTTTCCAGGAGTATCTCTGCGGTTTCATCTAAGTACTCAAGGCTGCCCGGATATACGCACGTTACTGCATCCCAGAGTCCGATTCCGGATTCCCCTGTCAATTTTATAGCAGCAAGTGCTTTTTGAAAGGCACCCTTGCTTCCGCGGAGAAAGTCATGCTGCTCTGCCGGGCCGTCAAGGCTAATAGTCAAACTTGTTATATTGCGGTCTAGTAGATTGTAAAGCTTGCGCTTATTAAGCAGCAGACCGTTGGTGACAAGGCCCCATTGGTTCGGTGTTTCAGAGAGGGCTTTAGTAATCCTCTCCAGCTCAGGGTGCATTAGGGGTTCACCCCCTGTAAGAACAAAGGAAAGCTGCTTTCCGTATTCTTCTGCAAGTGTATGAATAATTTTTACCCAGCTCTCTGTTGTAAGCTGTTTTTCCGCGTTTTCGCTTGTACAGTCAGAACCGCAGTGCCTGCATGCAAGGTTGCATTTTCTGGTTATTTCTAAAAACAGATACTGCAGGTCATGATGTTTTGTTTCAAGGTCCTTGTATAGATTGTGCACCTTTGCTAATAGTGGTGAGCTAAAGGACATGTTTCATCCCTTTATTACTCCTTTTCTGTCATAACAATGGTGTACTCTGTTTCATCACTGTCAAGGACCGCAGTTTCTGATACAAAGTCTCCGAGATACTCTTCTCCGTCTACATCCTCAACATGAAGTGTGTACTCAACTTCCAGGGGGTCTTCAAGGCTAAACTCTACAAACCCCTCTTCATCGGTTAAGCCGGAAAATACTTGGGATTCTCCAGTGGTTACTGTTACTTCCAGACCGGGAATCCCAAGCTCATATCCGGTGGTGCAGCGGACACGTTTGTCTTTCAGGTAGTCGTACATCTGATTTACCGGCATACCATAGCATGCTGCTAACACAAGGGCAAAAGAACCAGTGACTATAAACTGTAAGAGCCTGCGGATCCAAACTGATATTCTTTTCATCACTTTTTTCTCCAACTTTACAATCTCGTCCTATCTTCTATTATATACCCATTCTTCTGATATTTCGAAAACTTATCCAAGAATTCTGCAGGCATCAGCTGTGTGACAGACCGTCCATGCTTCCCCTCACCTTTTCCCGTTCTTCAGAAAAACTGAACCCATGCCAAAGCCCGATTGATCCGAGAATGGATTCCTGCGGGTGGTATTCTCTAAACAGCTGAAAATAGTATGCAGCTTCCTTTGTATCAAGCCCTGCATCAGGAAAGCGTTTCTGTAAGCTCCTCAGCTGCGAGTCGGATAGCTCCCGGTTCGCAAGAGTTTCACCAAGGCTTTCACACCCTGCTCCTTGAGTATACTGCACTTTGTATCTCCATAGAACATCATCCGGCAGAAGACCGGTACCTTCAAAGGCTTTCCGGAGAATCCATTTTTCTATCTTGCTGCTGCCATTATCCTTGATCTTCATATATCCGGGTATTTCCATTGCAAGGTCCATCAATGCTTCGTCTAAAAAAGGGACCCTGAGTTCAAGACTAAAAAGCATACCCATTCTGTCAGCACGCTGCAGGTTGATATTGTGGAGCGTGGAAAGGAGCTTCCTCCCTTCATCGCTGATACTCTTTCCGGTGAAGCGCTTCATATACTGATAGCCTGAAAATATCTCATCCGCGCCCTCCCCAGTCAGCACAACTGTCACATACTCGGAAGCAAGCTTGCAGGTAAAGTAACAGGGCACAGCGCTCCGCACAAGGGAAGGATCGTATGTTTCAAGCTGGCCAATTACCTCAGGCAGGGCGTTTATATAATCATCTTCAGTAAAGATGAGTTCATGATGGGTTGAACCAATATGGTCAGCAACGATCCTGCTTGCTGCAACATCATCCCCTATGTCCCCGTTTTTATCCTGCATTCCGACTACAAAGGTGTGGAGACTCGGGATTTTTTCCGCTGCAATTGCTGCTATCAGGCTTGAGTCCAGTCCGCCCGAGCAAAAGGACCCAACATGAATAAGCGGGTCGGATAAAAGCCGCTTTTCCACTGCCTCTATTACAGACTTTCTTACCTGTTCTGCTATTTTATCTATATCAGCGCCCTTGTTTTCCATTACTTCAGGAACAGTGTAATACTTTACAAACCCCTGGGTGTTGGTATAGTAGTGGCCGGCAGGGAACTCATGAACATCTTCAATCCCCGCATCTGTCAATGCTCCAAGCTCTGAAGCAAAATACAGGGCATCCTCCTGCCATCCGTAATATAAGGGCTTAATTCCGATGGGGTCCCTGCCGAGAAAGATATTATCTCCGTCAGCTACCGCAAAAGCAAACATTCCGTCCAAGCCGTGAATTACCTCAGTGCCCTTTTGTTCATATCCCCTTAGAATAACCTCGGAATCAGAACCTGTCTCAAAAAGGTCAGACCCAAGGGCTTTTCGTATTTCCTGGTGATTATAGATCTCGCCGTTGCACACTAGTGCTGTTTTGCCATCATTGGCTATCATTGGCTGGTGACCTTCTGCAACATCCACAATAGAAAGCCTGGTATGCCCTAAAATTGTATTCCCGATTTCTGCAATACCTGAGTCATCCGGGCCCCTGTGGTGCTGTATCTTCATCATTTTCTTTACATTTTCAACATCTTTTTTGCCATAGCATCCTGCTATTCCGCACATATACTCTCCTTTATTATTCCACTAAAGGATAGAGAATATCTGAAAAACATACAACACTATTAGCTTCTAAATTTACCGGCCTCTGGGCTGATCATAAATGCACGGAATAAGGAGAAATATCTATTTTTTCCAGAAGTGAGAAGTACATAGACTGCCGGCATTTTATTATTATCAATTATACAAAATGTATAGTATTATAAGGTGCTAATGCTTAATTCAAGGTGTTTTATGAAAAGAGGAACATATGCAAAGATTTAGGTGGGGAATCATAGCTACTGGAAATATCGCAAACCGCTTTGCTGAACAAGCCGGTGACTCAAGCTATGGCACAATTCATGCTGTCGGTTCACGGTCAACCGAAAGAGCAGAAGCCTTTGCTGCAAAGTACGGTATTCCAAACTACTACGGCTCATATAAAAAGCTGGCAGAAGACCCTGATGTGGACGGTGTGTACATTGCAACACCCCACCACAGGCATAAAGATGACACAATACTTGCCTTAAATGCAGGAAAGCACGTACTCTGCGAAAAACCGATTGCCTTGAACGCAAAGGAAGCTGAGGAAATGCGGAAAACCGCAAAAGAGAAGGACCGGTTTCTTATGGAAGCAATGTGGATGCGCTTCAACCCCGCAATTGTAAAGGTCCGCCAGTTGCTTTCTGAAAACCTGCTTGGAGAACTTACCGGCCTGCGCTGTGACTTCAGCTTCTACGCGCCCTTTGACAGGGAGCACAGGCTTTTCAACCTGAACCTTGCCGGAGGCGCGCTTTTAGATATTGGTGTATACCCTATTTCATTTGCATTCATGGTCCTTGGAAAACCTTCTTCTATTCTCAGCAGCGCTGTCTTTTCACCTACAGGATCGGACTCTCAAAACAGCATTACCTTTGAATATTCAGGAAATAAGATAGCGACATTGACATCCGGGTTTACCCATAATGGAGAGAGAAACGCCGCGGTCTTCGGAAACAAGGGAAGACTCGAGATTGCAGAAGCATGGCACAGATCGCGGAAGGTGCGGCTTGTCCCGAACACAGGCGCTATTCAGGAGTGGAACTTTACGGAAAGGAATTACAGCCTCCACCACCAGGGAGACCACATGATATCCCGGCTCCGTGACGGCTTTTTTGAAAGCGATGTCATACCTTTACATGAGTCAATAGAGGTTATGCGTGCAATGGACACAATCCGCTCCCAATGGGGGCTTGTATATCCGGCTGAAACTATTTAGATAGTAATCTTTACCCTGTTTCTTCCAGCGCTTTACGCTGCATACATCTGTTGGTCAGCTCTGGAAAGCAAATCTTCTTTGTTATCTCCAGGGCGGATCAATGTACCGCCTATAGAAGCAGTAACACAGATCTTTTCATGCCCCTTCATGAACCAGCTCTTCTCTACAAATACGCGCAAACGCTCAGCTATTTTTTCAAGGGAGTGTTTTCAAGGGCTCAAAGATAAAACATATACTGCAGGGGATGTTCTTTTGGTTTATCATGCTTAATCCTTTCAGCTTTATTAATTAAACACTTTATTCTACTGTATATTAAAAATTCACCTTGCAAATCATAGTTTTATACGCCTATAATTTTATGTACACCATTAGCCATTCGGCAAGGATTTGTATGCTTTCTATAATTAAAGAAGTCGTAACAGAACAGAGAATTCGTAAACTTCCCAAAAATGAAAGAACCGAGTTATTACAAGATATTTGGGTAAAAAATCTTCAGTATGGCCTTGCACTTTCAGTGTTCCTTCTTTTTTCCAACTCATTCACGCTTTTTCAGGACATACATCTACTGGTAACAGACACCTGGACCGAGGTACCAGGATACAGAAATACTATGTACTTTCATGCTTATACTGTTATCATGGCAATTACGGTAATAGTATATTTTTTAATAAAACGTAAAAAACAGGGAGGGAAAATAACATCTGCCAGTCCTATTCCAGGCTATTTTCTCCTCTGTAACGGACTGCTTATTGGCACTGCTTTTGCCATTAATGCCCAGATGTTCCACAGCCAGATAATTGTTTATATGGTAAGTCTGGTAACAGTTTCAGTAGTGTTTTTAACCAGATTTCGCGTTATGATACTATTCTACTCCATTTTTCACTTAGTTTTTGTATCCGGGCTTTTTCTCTTTCAGGAGGACCCATTAATACGTTCTATTAATTTTAATAATGCAACAAGTTTTTTCGGGGTCTCAATTATTATTTCAAGAATTATGTTTTACCGCTTTGTTTCTATCTTTATTCAGCAGAAAACCATTGAAAAGCAGGCGCTTACACTGATTGAGGAGCGGAAGAACAAGGCATTCAAGCATTTGACAGAAACAGCTGGCATGACGAAGCGGGAAACAGAAATAGCAGGCCATCTTATTTCAGGAATGAGTTACAATAAAATTGCGGAAAAACTTCATATCTCTATAACAACGGTAAAAACCCATGCGCACAAGATATATACTAAAGCAAATGTAAAAGGGAGAAATGAGCTTTCCGGCCAAATACTGAATGCATCAAATACGGCGCTTAAGCCTGCGGAATAATTCATCAGCCATTGTATAGGTCTTTTCTATAAACACCCCGGGACTGCGGACATCATCATCAGGCAAAATAACCTCCATGGAAACCTTATCTTCAGAAATTGATGCAGGAAAGGCACGTAAGATCTTCGCCCATTGCAAAGTCTCATAATTATCCGGGAGTATGTGAGTGTCAGTCTTCCCGTCATTCCCTGAAAGGTGGGTCATCATTAACCTGTGGTTCCACCTTTCCAATACTGCACCAGGTTCAGTGCTATGGAGAAGATCGTGGGATGAATCGTAGCAAAACCCAAGCCTGGGATGATCGATATTCTCAAACAGGTAATCCAGGTGCGCGGTGTCTCTCGTATTTTCAACATAGATGTCAACACCCAGGTTTTCCGCCTTGTCCAATAATTTACTCATAGCTGTTAATCCATTCGGGTTCGGTTCCGGCGGATTCAGTCCCTTTGTTACATGGATTACACACCCTTTTACCCTGCTTTTCCCGCAGAACTCCAAGGCGTCTGTGTAATCCGCTAACGCCTGAGCCTGCTTTTCCGGCTCTTCAGACCAGAGCTGATTACACCGAAAGTAATCAGCGTGAATGTAAGAAATCCCTAATCCGTTTTGCCGTATCAACTGCGGTATTTCAAGGTTATGTCCCTCTCGAAAGGGTGAAAACTTTCTTGAGTACCAAAACGCGGTAGATGAAAACCCGGCTGACCGAATTAGATGAAGGCGCTTTGTAAGGGCTATTTTTCTGCCAAACCACGCAAGCATACTGTACATACTATATATAATAATGATTTCACCAGTACTTGACCATCACTTCTGTATCCTGGATACTGTGCATCCTATGAAAGACACCAGGGTAATCCGGAAAAACACATTGATCCTCGCACCGCTTGCGGATATTTCCCACGCAGCTCTACGGCACCTTATTCTCGATTTCGGAGGGTGCGGTTATTTCTTCTCAGAAATGATTAGCGCCACAGGGATAATTTCGAAAAACCAGTTCGAGCCCTATTACGAGGAGTCCGCGCCAGTGCCGGAACAGCTGATCTTTCAGATTGTAGGGAGTACAGTTGATGACATTACCAAGGCAGCAAGGCTCCTGGCAGAAAAACCGGTTTTCGGTATTGATGTCAATATGGGATGTACTGCTCATTCAATTACTAAGCTGAAAGCAGGCATTGAATGGATGGACAGGCCACAGGAAGCACAGGAACTTATGCAGGAGTTAAAGAGAACAGTAAAAGGAAAAAGCATTTCCGCGAAAATCCGGCTCGGAAGAAAAGCGGACAAACAGGAGCTTCTCTCATTCTGCCAAGGCCTCCAAGATGGGGGAGCTGATTTTATTACGCTCCACCCAAGAACACGGTCTCAAACACTCTCAAGGCCCTCTGAATGGAGCTGGGTAAGCTTTCTTTCGGAGGAACTGGATATCCCTGTTATTGGAAACGGCGATATAAAAAGCGGGAACTCCTTTTGTCAAAAAAGCCGCGCAGGAGCACAGGCATACATGATAGGACGGGCTGCAGTGCAAAAACCGTGGATTTTTCATCAGATACAATGTATACAGCAGGAAGGTATTTTTAAAAGGAAGATTGATCTTTTTGCAGTTTGGCAGCAATTCAGAGAGTACCTGCAGGAATGGCAGCCTGAAGAATTCTGGGCAACCAGGGCTAAGCGCTTTCTGTATTATTTTTGCGATAACCTCAAATTCTCGCACTTAATCCGAACAGCTATCTACAACGCAGATTCTCTAGAAGATATTCATAAAACACTGGAGAACCACTTTCTGTCAGTTCCAGGTGAACGCTTTCTCCACGTAAAAGAAAGTATTCCTACCTGCACTCCAGCTCCTGTTCTGTAGTATTTGAATTATGGTCAAAAACAGCGACCCTGTAAGCAGGGGGACCCATATGCCCTCTGGCATTATTTGAAAAGCAGTGTTCCTCAATAGGCATTCCGAATATATTTTTATCCAACCGAAGGTTATTATTTTCATCGTAATACCCGCGGATAGTGTATTCTCTATAGGGTACATTCTAAAACCGGTTTAAAACCTTCGGTTCTCAAAACTAAGCCGCGCAAGCCCGCCTAGGCTTGTTTCTTTGTAATTGCTGTTCAGATTTACCCCGGTTTCCTTCATGACTTCCACAACATCGTCAAATGAAACCCTGTGATACCCGTCTGAAAGCAGAGAATAGTCAGCGCAGTCTACTGCCCTGGTTGCGGCAACGGCATTCCGTTCTATGCAAGGTATTTGAACTAGTCCTTGGACAGGGTCGCAGGTAAGGCCTAAATGGTGCTCCATTCCCATTTCCGCGGCATACTCAATCTGGTCTGTGCTTCCCCCCATAAGGTGACACGCGGCTCCTGCAGCCATCGCGCATGCAGTACCTACCTCGCCTTGACAGCCGACCAGAGCTCCTGAAATTGAGGCATTCTGACGGACCACATTTCCAATTATCCCGGCTACTTTTAAGGCTGAGATAATGTCCTCGTCCTCAAGAGAAAAGAAACTCTGGAGATACTTCAGCACTGCAGGAAGAACCCCTGCAGCCCCGCATGTGGGAGCAGTTACCACCTCGCCTCCTGCCGCATTCTCCTCTGAAACAGCAAGCGCATAGGATGAGAGCAGGCCTGTTCTCTGAAACACGTCACTGTTCCGCTTTGTTTTCGCAAAAAAAGACTTTGCCTTGCGCTGGAGCTTCAGCCCGCCAGGGAGTACTCCTTCGCTCTTGAGCCCCCGTTTAATGGCGGATTGCATAACATTCCAGACATTCGCCAAGTGCTCATCAATTCCTTCTTTCTCGAATTCATCTACAAAGGAAGGAAGGGTAAGGGATTTTTCCTTAGCAGCCGCGCAGAGTGTGGTAAAATCTTTAAAGGGATAGATATTCTTTTCATCTACCGGAGAACCCTCTTCCTGAACAGCACCTCCGCCAATACTGTACCCCCGCCAGGTACCGAGCTTCTTACCGCCAGCACTATATGCGGTTATTTCAAGCCCGTTGGGGTGCTCAGGGAGCTGCTGTTCAGGGTGCCAGGAGAATTCCGTGTTTTCACCGAGTACGCGGATAATTGCCTGGTCAGTCATATGGCCTTTTCCAGTTGCAGCAAGACTGCCATAGAGGGTTACATGAAAAGAAGCAGAATCCGGAAAACGCTGAAGCACCCTTTTCGCTGCCCGCTGCGGTCCGATTGTATGACTGGAAGAAGGTCCCGCACCAATGCGGTACAGGCTTTTGATTGATTTCATACATAGAGTATACCGGATAATAAAAACTTCGGCAATTTAAAGCGGTTTCAAAG
>CAYRYS010000087.1:0-10679 GCA_964428555.1 uncultured Spirochaetales bacterium
TAGAAGAGCGCACTGGAAACGGGAGCCCAAAAACTGTGGAATATTTCTACAATGCAGAGGGCAGAATGGACAGAATGGTATTAAGAAACAGCGATGGAGAAATGTACAACACAATAGAAGTTGTGTGGGAAGAAGGTGAAAGCAACATAGATGTTTTTGACCTGGATGCCCATATACAGTATGAACTTTTTCCTATGTGGTCAGGTTCTCTGATCTTTTCCCACTAAAAATTAATAGTACGCAAAATGAAAGGGCTGCCTAGTATTTCAAAACAGGCGGCTCTTTTTTTACATCCTGCCACCCGGGGATTCTTAAAACGCTACATTGCAGATGTAATTTTCAATGAAATCCTGCAGTACAATACAGAAGAGGTATAACAGAAGAAAAAGGCATGAATGACTTACAGCATGATTATCCGCAGATCTTCTGTTATAATAGCTCCATGAACAGCCTAATCAATTTCAGTATAACCAGCCTCTCGGTTTGCTCCGGCTTTTTTACACTCGGGGCATGCGCGTTTTTGTATATTCAGCACAGAACGAGAATACTTGGTCTTATCCTGGTATTTCTTGCAAGTCTTTTAGTCATAGGTTCCGGCTTCTGGATTACCTCTTTGCAAGACATGCGCGGTTTTGCCCTTCATGCTGATATAGAGATTTTTCAGTGGATGCTCCAGGTAACCGGGGTGGTAATGAATGTGCTTGTTCTCCCCTTCCTTATCTCTTCTCTGCTCTCTATTCCAAAAAGCAAAGTGACAAAGAGCTGCCTTGAAAACTACGGGCTTACAAAACGGGAAACAGAAATAATCGAAATGCTTATCCGGGGGATGACAAACCAGGAGCTTGCTGACAATTTGTACATTTCAAAAAAACCGTGGAAAACCATTTATACAGCATCTACCAAAAAATGGATGTGAAAAACCGAATGAATCTTGTCCAAGTTCTCAATACATGGAAAAGAGAAGCCTAGGAGTAAACCCCTATTTTATAAAAGGGAAGCATGGAAGGCATTGTAACAGGCAGTCTTGTTCTGTTCCTCTTCCTGTTCCTGTTCAGCATGGTTTTAGAAAGAACATTCTGCTCGTGGGTATGTCCTGCGGGGAAAATTCAGGACCTGACAGCTGAAGCCCGGACGCGGCGCTCACCGAGGAGATACATCCACTGGATTAAATACCTAATGTGAGTTCCATGGCTGGTTATGCTCTTTTTCTTTTTTCGAAGGGCAGGAGGGATCCAAGCTGTTCAGCTCGGGTATTTCACTGAACACGGGTTCTCAACCACAGACCTGCATAGCCTTATTGTCTATACCCTGGTTGTTCTTTTATTCTTTATACTTTCTCTTATACTTGGCAAACGCGGGGCATGCCATACAATCTACTGGATCGCGCCGTTTATGGTTCTCGGAAAAAAACTGGGCAGCATAGGTAAAATCCCTTCTCTTACACTGAAAACAGATCCAAATGCCTGTGTTTCCTGCAGGCGCTGCGATTCTGCGTGTCCTATGAGCCTAAATGTGAGTGTATTGGTAAAAGACGGAAGGTTAACCCATTCTGACTGTATTCTCTGCGGCAATTGCGTTGACACCTGCGCAAAAGGTGCTATCAAGTTTTCTTGGTAGCACTATGGTCGGAAGGTTTAACTCTTATGCAAATACAAACTTTGCCCATGCGCTGTAACTGTATAACCATATCGCCTTAGCATAAGAATTAAATTCAACTTTACTTATTTCTGTTTTTTTCATCCTAATATTATAAACACTACACCTACAGTATTCTCCTTGAGTTATATCCAAATATGAATTATTCTATCTGTTACATGAAGCACAATTATTACACTAAATACATTCGGATTGCATGCCTTTTTATTCTGCTTTTTGCAGGAAACCGTGTTTTCTGTAACACTAACCCGGTGATTGTACGGAATAATATTGAAAGCATCCCGCTTGTGGAACAACTGTATATTTTTCAAACAGATAATCCGGATATTACTATTGATGATGTCATGTCCTCCAGACAAAACGCAGAAATAGTATTTCAACAAGCAGAAAACACTAATTTCGGATTTACCTCAAAGACATTCTGGCTGCGCTTTGACATAATTGCACCTCCTGATACAAGCTCTGAGTGGCTGCTTGAACTGGATTATCCATTGATTGACAGTGTAGAGTATTACCTTACAACTGACGACAGGATCATCAACCAGGAAATAATAGGAGATTCAGTTGCTTTTCGGGCCCGGGAAGTTCCTAATTGTTCACCGTTATTTCGTTTACATCTCTCACCATATGAAAACTATACTGTGTACTTGAAACTTGAAACACAAGGCACCATGCGTTTCCCGCTTACAGTTTGGTCTTCTCAAGCTTTCATATTGCAAAAAGCTCAGTCCAATACAATATATGGCTTATACTATGGTATGATTCTCCTTCTCTTTTTATTGATTGTACTCATTTTCTTCTACCAACATAATAAAATGTACTTCTTTTTTGCAATCTTTCTTCTCTCAATTGCATTCTTTGAAACAATTCAAAGCGGAATTCTTTTTGAGCTTATTCTCCCAAGGAACACACACTGGAAATTTATTACCTACATTTCAGCAGGAACGATAGGACTATTATCATTCTCAAAATTTGTTTATGAATTCCTATCTCTAGAGGAAAATGGTACTCCAGTGCGCTTGATATATAGAAGCTTATATGGATTCGGTTTTTTAATCATTGTTCTTACACTATTTCTTCCTACAGCGTTTAGTATTCAGGCATTCGCGCTTTTTGGGGTAATTAGTATAATACCCAATTTTCTTGCAGGTATACTTACAACATGGAAAGGCAAACGCCCAGGAATATTCTTCCTCATTGCACTTGCCTTTTTTTTGGCTGCAATCATTATCTTCTCATTACGCGGTTTTGGACTCCTTCCCACAAATTTTCTAACTCTGTACGCGAAAGAACTTGGGTTCATCCTACTGACCTTCATGCTGACCCTTGGAATAGCAGATAGAATAAACAGATTCCGTCTAAAGAGTATTTCCTCCACAAAAGAGCTTCAGAAACTTCTTGAGTCATCCCGAAAATTCATACCTGAAGAGTTTTTTACAATATTAGAAAAAGAAAACATTTCTACTATATCGTTGGGAGACAATGCAGAGCGTTCCATGACCGTCATGTTTGTGGACATCCGCGGCTTTACCACTCTTTCTGAAGAGCTGCTCCCAAAAGAAGTATTCGCTTTTCTGAATTCATATCTTGAACGAATCGGTCCACTAATTAGGAATAATAATGGTTTTATTGATAAGTATATTGGAGATGCGGTAATGGCGCTTTTCCCTGAGGACGTATCTGATTCATTAAATGCTGCAATCCAAATTCAAAAAAGAATTAAGCTATTCAATGAAGAACGGGCCAGCAGGGGAATGCCCCATGTGCAAATTGGAATTGGTATTCACACAGGCAATCTGCTTCTCGGAACCATTGGGGAAAAGGAACGGCTTGAAACAACGGTTGTATCCGATGCGGTAAATATTGCAAGCAGGCTCGAGGGACTGACAAAACACTTTACAACCCCCATCCTTATTTCCCAACAAGTTATAATGAACCTATCTGATCCAATGGCATATGAATTTCGTTTTCTGGGAAAGGTGATTATAAAAGGGAAGAAGCAGAGTATCTCAGTATTTGATGTATATTCAGGAGATGAAAATGAAACCCAGGAGAAAAAACGGCTTACAAAAGACTACTTTGAACAAGGTCTCATGCTGTACCTGAAAAAATCATTTGTAGATTCCAGAGTATTCTTTCAAAAAGTTCTCGCTTACTATCCCGAAGACAAGGCAGCTCAGATTTATTACAAACAAGCGGGAATACTCAAACAGCGCAACTTATCCAGTACTTGGACAGGTGCTTTGAAATTCCAGCATAAGTAATGAATGCGTATATGTTCATTATTAAAAAAATAGGGTATTGTTATGATATACTTAAAGATTTTGCTTATCTGGAGGGACAATGAAAACGGTAGTGATCTATAAATCTGAATCAGGATTTACAAAAAAATACGCCAAGTGGATTGCAGAGGAACTTGCAGCAGATATTTTTGAATACAGCTATATTAAACCATCTGACTTGCACTACTATGATGTTGTAATATTCGGAGGAAGCCTCCATGCTGTTGGAATTAATGGAATTGACATCATAAAAACTAATTTAGATGCTTTAGAAGAAAAGAAGGTCGTAGTTTTTGCTACAGGTGCTTCGCCAAAGAGAGAGGGCATTCTGGAAGAAGTAAAAAACAAGAATTTCACAACAGCAGAGCAGAAACGAATCGCCTTCTTTTATCTTCGCGGGGGCTTTGACTACTCTAAGCTAACTCTCAAAAACAAGTTACTCATGAACCTTATGAAATGGAAAATTAAGATGAAAAAGCCGGAAGACCGTACGCCGGATGAAAAAGGCATGCTTGCCGCGTTCAGTCAGCCAGTTGACTTTACAAAAAAGGAACGAGCTAAAGAACTGATAGACTATGTCACTGCTAAGAGAGTATAAGCCGGAGTCCCCTCCGGCTTTTCTCTTTTAATAGAGTGCTACACCTGCACGAATTGACAAAGCAGGCTCATTATAGGTAATAAGCGCCTCACCATAGCCGTACCAAACCTGAGCATGAGGCCGAAAACCGCCGAAATTGGCAAAAAATAAATCCAGCTGTGCCCATGTAATATAACTTCCAACAACCTCCGGGGTATCTGTAGGCGCCAGTGCTAACTGAAACCGCTGAGGGAAAATAATCGGCATAATTCCGCTTAGATCCAGGGTTGAGAATATCTCACACACACCCATGTATTCCCTGGCATCTGTATTATTCGGTTCTACAGGATAGATTATTCCCAAGTCCGCAAAATAGTTATTAAAGAAGTCATCAAAAAGGATGAAACCGCGAACACCTATACCAAAATAATTCTCCTCTCCTTCAAAACCCAGCATAAGATCAGCGTAAAACCTGTCCCATCCCCTGGAAAGTTCAGCGCCTTGGCCGTTCGACTTATGCTGCCATCCTATCTGGAAGTAATCGAACACATAAAAGTGCTGGTTTCCAAAGAAGTTATTACCTGAAGCAAATCTGAAAAAGAACTCAGGCATATAGTTTATTTCTGAAAAAGGGCTTGATTCAGCAAATAGGTCCCAGAACATATACTGACTATACGCAAAAAACAATCCTGTACTATACTGGCTTAACAACTCATATTTTACACTAAAAGCGACCTTGACTTCCTGGCTTCCAATTACATCGAAGGCATCCTGCTCACCTTCAAGAAGACCGCCGACACCAACATCGAAAGTAATCGGATAATAGCCGGAAAACGCCTCATGAAGGCTTTCCTCAACCCTCCGGCTATCGGCAAATGAGGAAAATACAATTACAAACAAAAGAGAAAGTAAAAATACCTTTTTCATAGCATACCTCTCGTTTATATAGTAGATTACTATCCCTACAGGCGCAAGTAAATTCTTTCTGAAAAAGTGCAGGAACCATCGAGGTTCGCAGGTGACCGCTATCTCAAGACAGACAAAAACGGCTTATTACATAGATGTATTTTTCTCTTTATTTTTCCTACTAATACGTAGGTTAGTAATAATCCCTATACATTTTTTGTAAGATTTTACATCATCACTCACTGGTACTACTTTCATAAATCACGAAAATACCGTACCATACAAAAAAAATACGTCACAAACGTAAAAGAAATCTGGAGGATTATTATACCATGTCCCGCGAAATGATAGACCTGACTCAGACTCCTTTGCCTGAGTTTTACGGTGAAAACGCATTTACAGACCTTGTTATGAAAGAACGCCTGCCCAAGAGCGTTTATAAAGAACTTAAACTTGTGCAGTCGGGAAGCAAGACCTTAACGATTGAAACTGCAGAAGTTGTCGCGAACGCAATGAAAGACTGGGCTATTGAAAAAGGCGCGACCCATTACACGCACTGGTTCCAGCCATTAACTGACGCAACTGCAGAAAAGCACGATGCGTTTATCGCACCAACCCCGGGAGGCGGCATACTCATGGAGTTTTCCGGTAAAGAGCTAATTCAGGGCGAACCGGACGCATCATCCTTTCCTTCAGGGGGATTACGGGCAACATTTGAAGCAAGAGGATACACAGCCTGGGACACAACAAGCCCTGCTTTCTTAAAAAAAGATAATACAGGTGTAACACTGTATATTCCAACTGCTTTTGTATCTTATACCGGAAAAGCACTGGACAAGAAAGTACCGCTTCTGCGTTCAATGGAAGCAGTTAATAAAGCAAGTATCCGCGTACTGAGAGCTTTGGGTAATAAAAAGTCACAAAGAGTCTACTCCACAGTTGGAGCTGAACAGGAGTACTTTCTTGTGGATAAGGACCTTTTCTCCAAACGCTGGGACCTTGTACTCACCGGAAGGACAGTCTTCGGAAACCTTCCTGCAAAAGGCCAGGAAATGAATGACCATTACTTTGGCAGCATAAAAGAACGGGCAGCAGATTTTATGCGTGAATTAAATATTGAGCTATGGAAGCTCGGGATATCCGCAAAAACCCAACATAACGAAGTTGCTCCAAACCAATTTGAACTTGCGACTATTTTTGACAGTACAAACGCGGCAACAGATAAAAATCAGCTTGTTATGGATACAATAAAAAAGGTAGCAGTCCGTCATGGCATGGTTGCCCTGCTTCATGAAAAACCATTTACCGGAGTAAACGGATCCGGAAAGCACAATAACTGGTCACTCGCAACTGATGACGGACTAAACCTGCTTGAACCAGGAGACAATCCCCATGAAAACGCGCAGTTCCTGCTTTTCCTGACAGCAGTTATTGAGGCAGTTGACAGATACGCTTCAGTTCTGAGGGCTTCTGCAGCAAATGCAGGAAATGACCACCGCCTCGGCGGAAACGAAGCCCCTCCTGCTATCATTTCTATTTTTCTCGGTGAACAGCTTTCTAACATCCTCTGCAAACTAGCAAAGGGAGAGAAAATCCAGGCACAGGATGGGCAAACAATGGAGGTTGGTGTTACAACTCTTCCGAATTTTCCAAAAGACCTTACAGACAGAAACCGGACATCTCCTTTCGCTTTCACAGGAAATAAATTTGAATTCAGAATGGTCGGCTCTTCCCAGTCTATCGCAGGTCCAAATGCTGTTCTCAATACAGGGGTAGCACAGGTACTTACTGAATATGCAGAAAAGCTGGAAAAAGCAAAAAACATCAACCAAGCAATAAAAGAGATTGCCTCTGAATCCTATAACAAACACAACAGAGTCGTTTTTAATGGGAATGGATACTCAACAGACTGGGTTGAACAGGCGGAAAAGCGCGGCCTTCCAAACATTACCTCCACAGTTGAAGCGCTAAAAGAGCTCACTAATCCGGAAGTAATTAAGCTTTTCGAAACCCACCAAGTGCTCACTAAAGCAGAGCTTGAATCCAGACAGGAAATATACCTTGAAAACTACAGCATGAAGATTAATATTGAAGCAAGCATAACCATTGAAATGGCACAGCTTCAGGTTTTTCCGGCAGCATCAAAATATGCAGCTCAAATTGCCTCAGACATAGTTGCTCTGAAGAATGCGATCTCTACAGCTGATACAACTGAACAGGAAATTCAGGTTAACAAAGTGGTAAATGCAATGAACGGCTTAATGGCTGCTTCCAATGAGCTGCGGGAGGAACTGAATACGGCTCTGGCTACTGAAGACCCGCTGGAACAAGCACTTGCATACAGAAATAAGGTTGTACCTGCAATGGAGAAGACCAGAGTCTTTGGGGATAACCTTGAGTGGCTCATAGACAAAGACCTTTGGCCCTTTCCGCGATATGAAGAATTGCTTTTTCATCTGTAATTGGGGGATAAACATACTCCTTGGCTGCTGAGCAATCAGCAGCCTTTTTTATTGCAGAGATTATTCCTCTGAGTCATCTGCAAACATACCGGCCATAAGGTCCACACCCATTGCATCGGGTGACTCCATCTGCTGCAAGCCTTCTAAAAACTCCTTTAGGTTCAGGATCTCTTCAAGGACCAAAAGCCGAACAAACTGCTCATCCTTTGGAAGCATACTTAGTACTAGAGAACCGTCCTCCTGGTTTAGGGTGATGATAGTGTCCTCTTTCCTTATTTGGTGGATCTGCTGGCCAAAGTCAAGGCGCGCGACAAAAAACTCCTCGTTGCGAAAAGCAGCAAGAATACGCTGCCGCAGAAAGTCCGCCATCTGGCTGGAAGGGAAGTCGAGCTTGACCTGTGCCTGCTGCTCCCCTTCCTTTTTCGCGAGTTTTCGTCTATACCCGGATCCGCCGGTAAAGGATTTGATAAGAACAGGAGGGGCAATAATGCTGGCTACCAAGAGGGTCATAATTGCAACACCGAATATTTCATTATTAATTGCTCCGGCAGAAAGACCGATACCCGCAACAATAAGGGTCACCTCTCCCCTGGGAAGCATACCTGCCCCAATACGCAGTGCACCCCGCAAGTTGAAACCAAGAAACAGGGCAGGAATACCGCAGCCAATCAGCTTTGCCGCTATTGCAATACATGAGTAAATAAGCCCAAAGACAAACACAGCAGGAAGCGCGGCAAAGTCTACCATCATCCCCATAACACAGAAGAAAATAGGAACAAGAAAATGATACACACCTTGGAGCTTTTCCATTAAGGCATGTGCCATGTCGGTCTGGGAAAGAGAAAGCCCCATTACATAGGCGCCGATAATCATAGCAAGGCCCGCGAGCTCCGAAAGCCCGGCAAGCAAGAGCGCAAGCCCAAAAGCAAGGCCTGCTATGGTATCCATGTTCTCAAACCATTTCAAGCCCTTTGTCAGCTTCGGCGCAATAAGTATTCCGATAACAGTACAAACCAGCCAAAATCCGAATGCCTTTGCGGCAATTATCCCAATATTTGCCCATTCAACATTTCCGCCGGTCTGCCCGACCTTTGCAATACCGACCACAACAGCAAGAAGAATAATACCCACAACATCGTCAAGTACTGCTGCTGCAAGGATTGTAACACCCTCCGGACTGGACATCTTCCGTTTCTCCGAAAGTATCCGTGCTGTTATCCCCACAGATGTAGCAGTGGATAAAGTTCCCAGGAACAAGGCAGCAGGGTCCATAAAGGAATCCACACCTGGAAGAAAGAACACAGCAGATAAGTCTCCAAGAGCAAAGGCAGTAACCACACCGCCCAGACCAATCGCTGAACCGACGCCTGAGAATTTCAGAAAAGTAGGCAGGTCAGTTTCAAGACCTGCAATAAACAGGAGTATAATAGAAGCTAATACCGCAAAACCATAGAGCTGGGGTGTCACAGGCATGGTTCCGCCGGGCAAGGGAAACAATGCTTGGCCGAGCACAGGAAGCCGCAGAGCACCAAGCGCGTAGGGCCCTATTATCATACCAGCTACCAGCTCTCCAAGCACACGGGGCTGTTTCAGATACCTGGAAAAGACCATGCCGAATATTCTGGAAAAAGCAACTATTACAGCAAGCTGAAGCATAAGAATTGTCATCTTATGGGTCATATCGAACTCAGCATCTCCGTTGCTGGAAGCAAAGGCAAGACCTCCGATAAGAAAAATAAGAAAAATGAAGATAACAAACCGTTTCATACACTACCACCTAATAAAAAACCCGATGGAACATACCACCGGGACACCTTGCAATTTATTCTGGGTTATTGAAAAAGGATTTCTAATACCCGGTCTTTTGTTTCCGCCTCAAGCATTGCCTCCCTGTTTTTCGGAGACTTCAGGAGATTGCTTATCGCCGCGATAAACTGCAGATGCGGGCCTGTTTTGTTTAAGGGAGAAAGGGTCATAATGAATATTTTTGCAGGCTTTTTGTCCAAGGACTTGAAGTCCATCCCTTCGCGCTTAAACCCAAGACACGCCACAAGTTCATCCACAGCATCTGTCTTACCATGGGGAATAGCAATCCCGTTCTGCATACCTGTGGACATCCTATTTTCCCTGTCCAAGAGGGACTCAAGCGCCTTCTCTCTATCCTTCACCTTCCCGGTTTCCATTGCTATATCCAGGAGGTTTTCTATAATCTCTTCCTTCGTATTACCGGGAAGTTCCATTGCAATATTTGCGGGGCCAAGGGCCTTCTTAATGTTCATAGTACAAATACCCTACTCCTGTAACCGGAAAAAATCAAGCAGTTTCCAGACCGGTTTACCCAGTTCGTCCAATCTTGACACAGTCATAACCATCGGATACAATACCATCCTCTAGAGCCCCCGTAGCTCAGCAGGATAGAGCGACTGCCTCCTAAGCAGTAGGTCATGCGTTCGAATCGCGTCGGGGGTAAAAAAACCAGGTCCTTTTAGGGCCTGGTTTTTTTATACTCGATGTGTGCCGAAATGCATCCGCGTTCGAATCGCGCATAGGCTTTTCTCATTTTGCACAACCCAAAAGCATCTCCATAAAACACCACCTATAATAGGTCAAAATGAGAAATAGCCAAAATTGTGGCCAATTCTTACCAATACCCAATGAGATGGGTGAATTGCGATAGCAATTCACAAGCCCGAGGCCCCCGGCGCAAGCGCAAAACGCAGGGTCGGGGCTGGGAAACCAAGCCAGGTCCTTTTAGGGCCTGGTTTTTTTATACTCGATGTGTGCCGAAATGCATCC
>CAYRYS010000087.1:10779-13639 GCA_964428555.1 uncultured Spirochaetales bacterium
GCATCTCCATAAAACACCACCTATAATAGGTCAAAATGAGAAATAGCCAAAATTGCGGCCAATTCTTACCAATACCCAATCTATATCGAACCTTGTAAAAATACCCATTTTATCTTTGATATTTTCTTGAATATTCGCAAATTATATACTAAAGTTAATGTAATATATATAGACTAAGTATAAATTAATATTTATGCTTTATTTAACCTGTAAAATATAAGCGCAGATGATACATTGGTGGGTAATAAGATTTAATAACTGAAAATTCTAAGAAAAGCAAGGGGCAGTTTCCAAATGTTATTTAACACCAAGGAGACCATATGAATTATCCAGGACCAGAGCAGCTTGCCTTTACGTATAATGAATATGAAGTACACCCTGACCTTGCACCTACACACGAGCAGCCGGGAAGGTGGAAATTGCTTGGTTTTTCAGCTGAGGCTTCAGGCAAGCGCGGTATCCAGAAGCAGATAACGCCTGAATATTTCTGGGACCCCTGGGCCGCGGTTCAGAGAGTAAGGCTGCTGGTACAGCAGGAAATTGGAAAGAGGAATTAGGAGGAGCAGGATATGAAAATTACCGCGGTTATAGGCAGTCCGAACAGGAAGGGAAATACCGCAGCGCTGACAGAGTACGCCCTTGAAGGGGCAGAGGAAATGGGCGCGGAAACTGAGCTTTTGTTTCTAAAAGACTATGATATAAAATACTGTATGGGCTGCTTTTGCTGGTAAGTATTTTCTCGGCCTTTCTACCGCAGGGGGCATTGGCGCAAAAGAGGTGGCAAAGCACTTGTCCCAGGAATATGCATCCGGGTTTTTCGGCAGGGGCTATGTTTCAGGGTCCCTCGGCGTGCTTGCAGGACACGGGTCTGTATGGGACATGAGCAAAGAGCTTCAAAAAGCAAAAGACCTTGGAAAAAAGCTTGTTTCAGACATTCAGTCCAAGAAAAAATATCCATTGCAGCTTGCGGGCAAGCGCCTTCTCACCCGGTTTGTCATCACCCCTATTATCAAAAAAAATATTCTGGAACACAAAGACCATAAAATGAAGGCAGTTCACTCGAATCTAACAGAACGGGGGTATTTATAGGAAAAGCACCATCGGTTTTGCAATCTGAATATCTGTTTCTTTTATGTTAAAAGCTCTTCAAGCGTCTTTACTTCTATCCATTCCTGATACATAGAATAAAGCTGCAAGTATTCAAAAAAATCATCACCAGAGTACTGCCCATCTTTCACCTTTTCACGGAAAAGCTCAGCATAGTACTCCTGGGTACCGCTTGCTGCCAAGATATTTTCACACATAGTCCTGCTCCTTTTCATCTTTTTTTATTACTATACAACAGGTCCATGGACACCAGATGTCCTAGTAGAACAATATTACTCTAATCCTACAACAAAGAGGCGAATTAGCACGATATATTGCCTTTATTGAGTATTTTGTGTACTTTTCCGGTATGTTTGAGAAACTGCCGAAAAAACTTCTCCCTGAAAAACAGAAGCTTTCTGTGTTCTTCCAGAGGCTTGTGTTAATTGTTATTGGAGGCGCTTGCTCAGCCCTGGCTGTGAACTTGTTTTTCTTTCCAGTCAACTTTCTCAGCGGCGGATTAAGCGGGATTGCCTTGGGCTTATATTCCGCAGCCGCGGGTCTGTGGGAGGCACCGACGTTCTCAGTTCCATTGCGCGACGCAGATGGTCTATGAACTTGGGAACAACGCTTTTTGCGTTTAATCTGATCATTGTTGCTGTGAGCGCCTTTTTCTTTCCTATTTACAAGGCAATGTACAGTCTTATCGGTATGTTCATCACATCCTATGTTATTGACCGGATAATGGTCGGTTTTGATAAGCGCTCCACTGTGTTAATTGTATCTGAAAAGTGGGATGATATCAGGTCCTATATAACAAAGAGTATGTTCAGAGGAGCAACCTTATTGGACGCGGGAGGTGGGTACCTGCAGCATAAGATGAAAGCAGTGTACACTGTAATCCCGACACACCGTTTATCCAAGCTGAAAGACGCGGTATATTCTATAGATCCCGGGGCTTTTGTGAATGTCAGCGCTTCTACAGAGATAATGGGAAACTGGAAGCTCGGGAAACTGCATAACTACCGCAGGGAATTTAAACGGGAAGAATAGAAAGCATACGTTTTACAAACCGTAGATTTTTAGCATTACACATTAGAATGATTTATTATTTTTATTCTGCATACCAAAGGGACTTACCAGAAAGAAAAGCATCTATACCTTTTTCTGAAATCACATCCAGATTGTGGATATTTACACTTCCATGGTTCTGCTTCAATGCTTGGAGATTCGTACACTCTTTATAGTCAGCGCATTCCCAGCATCCCTGGTATCCTTTCTCTGTACAGCATAACCGCATTTTACAATCTGCACCTCCGCCGCTTTCTTTACAGACAGTATTACATTTTAGTTGAGTCAGTCCAGAAAGGAGGCTTCGAAAATCTTTGTACCCCTCAAAGGTACGCATTCCTGGCATAGCTTCCAAAAGCTTTGCAGTTTTTTCAAAGGCGTATTCATCCAATTCAGTTAATAACTTTTGAGCTAGGTCAGCAGCTTTTCCTTTATAGAAAATACAATCTCTGCAGAAAAGCCCGCAGAACGCAACCATATTGATTTGTTTATTCATAAGTATCATCCTTTTTCAACACGAATTATACGATATTTTTGGTAAGCTAAAACATCATTTTAAGAAAAATATTATTACCAATCCGCTCATCAAGTTGTTTTCCGCCAGGAAAAATGCCTGCCTGAGCGAAACCGAGATAACGGTGGAATGGTAGCGCTTTGTGTTAATTCCGCAGCTAAGCTGGCTATTTTCCTCTCCCCTCGATAC
>CAYRYS010000088.1:0-13602 GCA_964428555.1 uncultured Spirochaetales bacterium
TCATCTCGATACGTTTTCAACTTTGTTGAAAACACTCGATGACCCTGGGAAGACAGCAATTACTCCTGTTTATGCGCGGGAAGGAGTTCAAGTACCTCTGTTTCTGTATTACCTTCCACGCTGCGGTCTTCTTCCCAGTTACCGAGATTTTTCCAGAATAGTATGTTCGGTTTTCTCCCTTCTCCTGCTTGAGAGAGCCGAGGCTGAATTCCTTTAATACCGTAGACAGTATAGGATTCCCCGTTTTTTGCCTGACGGATTTCCTTTGGCGAGCATTGGAAAAAGTCCTTGACCCGCTGGTATGTGGTTTCTGAAATATTGACTCTTGACTTCGCTCCGCAGGACTCAACCCTGCTGGCGATATTCACAGTTCTTCCGAAAATATCAAAGGCAAATTTCCTGCTTCCAAGGACACCCGCGATAACCGGACCGGTGTTAATGCCTATTCGGATATCTGGTAGAACAATTCCGCTTTGGTTTTTGTTTTTTTCCTGTTTGACATAATCAAGAAAGGCAAGTCCCGCAAGTACGCATTCGACAGCATGGGTATTGTTTTTTACCGGCAGACCGCCTGCAAGCATGTAGGAGTCGCCGATTGTTTTAATTTTTTCTAGGTTGTAGATCTTTGTAGTTTCGTCAAAATGAGAAAAACACCGGTCCAGGGTCGCAACCAGGGGGTCTGCTTCTAGGGAATCGGCAAATGTTGTGAATTGTACAAAGTCTGTGAACAATACCGTTACATCTTTATAATGGACAGGTCTTACAATTCCCCGTTCCTTTAAGTCCTGGGCAACAGTCCTTGGAAGTATATTGAGAAGCAGCTCATCGGATTTAGCCTGCGAGGTTTTTAGTTTATTCTGTGCAATAAACTCCTGGCGTAGATACCGCTCCATTGTGTACCCCGCGAGCACGCAGACTGAGAGAATAGATATTAGCAGAAAATTACCGAACAGTATTTCCTGGGGCGCGTATTGGAGTACACCAAGAAAAAGCGCGTTTGTTCCGAGAAATATTACAGCTCCAAGGTAGAGGGCGGTCTTAAAAGGAATCCTTGAAAAGGTGAAGAGATAGAGAAGAATAATATAGGTAATACCAAAATAATATTGCGCAGGATACAGGCCTGAGGCAATAAGGACAAAGTGTCCAGCCTGGGCAGAGGTAATTGCAGTTAAATTCAAAAGTCCAAGAAGGTCTCTGCGGATAAAGGTCAACACAATACAGACAATGAAGATAGCAGGTACAAAAACTAACCTGACAAGCAGCGGGATAGGGTGAATAATATTGAGTATAAAAACATCGAGCAGGGTAAAAGCCATATACAGAAGCAATCCGAGGCTTACCGCAAGTCTGGTCAGTCCAATCCCTTTTTCCTGGTTTGCATGTTTGAATTCCTTTTCAAGTTCTTTGTTTTGAAACTCAAGGGTGATTTTATTTTGTGAAAAAGAATCCGGCTGTATATTCATAGGTCCCCTTAATCTCTGCTCTGTTTTTCATTGATTTTTCATGTACATTCGTAAGGACGGAGATATATAAGATTATAATAGAACAAAAATACATTGCAATAAGTTTGATGTAATTTCCGTTCGAAAGGATATGATAATTTACGGTTAAGGGTATTGGGAGCATAGATTATTAAATGAGCACTTCGCGTGTCTGCTATGCAGCTTACCGACCAAGCGTTGCCGTGAAACTCAACGCTCCTTGAGTGCTGCCGTTAGGCAGTGCGTCGTGGTAAGCTTTTCGAACCATAAAGGGAGGCGCTTTTAACCCGCCCGCTCATGATACATACTAATTGTTTTATTGTTAATCGTGCCTATAGACATTATGATTAGTGTATGAGTGAATACAGAATTACCAGCCTTGAGCAGTTTTTATCGCTTTGGAAGGATATTTATACCGCAGAAGGCACACCAAGCTGGGACCGCATGCTGCCCTACTATGCCCAGGACATCCATTTCAAGGATTCTGTCCAGGAAATACGCGGGAAAAAGAAGTTTACAGCAATGACACAGCGCCTGGCAAAGCGGTCCAAGAGCCTGGAGTTTCTCATTCATAACGCGGTAATGGAGGGAGACCTTGTCTTTGTGGAGTGGGAGATGGTTATTTCCTATAAGCGGTATCCGAAATCCTCTGTGTACGGGGCCAGCCGTATTCTTCTTCGGGATGGGAAGGTAGCAGAACAACGGGATTATTATGACCTCTGGGGGGATATTTTCGACAATATCATTTTTCTTTCTTCCGGATACCGCCGATTTATGAGGAGGCTTTTCGGCTGATGAGTTTTTTCCGTTATATATTAGAATATCGATTTCAGGACATGATTGAGCTTGTGAAAAACAGTATGGCAACTCCAAAGGAGATGAGTGCTGATCTTACTGGGAAGACTGTTGTGCTTTCCGGTGCTACTTCGGGCATTGGCAGAGAAACAGCCCTTCTGTTCGCGAAAAATGGAGCAGACCTGGTTCTTTTAAACCGGAATCCGCAAAAATCAGCAGAATTGGGGACTGAACTGGAACAGAAATTCGGCTGCAGCGTCCGGACTATTTTGGTTGACTTCAGCTCCATGGACCAAACAAAGGCATGTGCAGATGAGCTTTTGCAGCTTGAGGAGCCGATTGATGTACTTATTCACAATGCTGGAGTGTATTACACAAAAAAAACTTTCTCTGAAGATGAAATAGAGATTGTGTTCCAGGTAAACCACCTCAGTTCTTTCTATATTAACTATCTGTTGAAGGACAAGCTTAAACAGGAAAACAGGGCCAGGATTATCTATGTCAACTCAGAGGGACACCGCTTTGCACTTGGGGGTGTTCATGTGAATGATCTCGAATGGAGAAAACACCGCTATTCAGGGCTGAAGAGTTATGGAGCAGCAAAGACTGCCCAGCTTTTAAGCATGCAGAAGTTTGTTGAGCTTTTCGCGGATTTTAAAGTAACAGTGAATGCCATGCACCCCGGGAACGTGCGCTCTCACATTGGCGAGAACAATGGAAAAGTGTACCGATGGATAAAAGAGCACTTCGTGTTATCCTCTGCTCAGGACCCGGTAATTTCAGCGCAGGCACTTTTGTATCTTGCATTCGCGTCTGAACTTTCTGAAGTTTCCGGCAAGTTCTATAATCTAACTGCCTTGGAAAAACCTGCACCCCATGCCATGGATATCCGTGAAAAGGAACCAGTCTGGCGGAAAAGTTTAGAAAGCTGCGGGCTGTCATGAAAAAAAAACGAATCCTTATTGTTGGAGCCGGTCTTTCAGGTTTGACAGCAGGGGCGTACCTGTTGCGGGCTGGTCATTCTGTACGTATTCTGGAAAAAAGCAGCCAATGCGGAGGGCTCCTCTCGTCTTTTGAAACTGATGGATTTGTTTTTGATACAGGTCCCAGGGCTTTGGGGAATGCTGGTATTCTCAGGTCCATGCTGGAAGACTTAGGAATTGAGCTCGAACTCATGGACAGCAAGGTTTCTCTTGGTATTGCAGATGAGATTGTCCATTTTGATACCGGCAGAGGGATACCAGAGTATCTTGCCGCTCTAAACAGACTGTTCCCTGGGTCAGAAAAAGAGATCCGTAAGATAGGCTGGGAGATCCGGAAATGGTCAAAGATGACAGCCACGCTGAACAGGCTCCCAAACCCTTATTTGAAGAACCCTCTTTTGCATATGAAATATCTGTTTACCCGCTTTATTCCCTGGCTGCCTGGCTTTTTGAGGGTGCTGGTACGGACAGGTCTGAACAAGTCTTCAGTGGAAGGGGTGTTGGCATCTATTACTGAAAACCAGTCATTGAATGACATGGTCTCCCAGCATTTTTTTAAAGGTACTCCAGCTCCGTTTGCCTTCGGCTATTTTGAAAGCTTTCAGGATTATCTTTATCCAACTGGCGGGACCGGCAGTCTGCCCAAGGCGTTGGAGCAAAAAATCTTAGCCCTAGGTGGAGAAGTGGAATACAACAGCGAGGCTGCTAAGGTTTTTCCAGAGTCCAGGAGGCTGGCAGCCAAAGACGGCAGTGAATACGCCTATGACCAGCTGCTTTGGTCCGCGGATTTAAAGTCCCTGTATCAGCGGATTGATGATACAGGATTACCGCAGCGGAGGCGGAAGGCTGTAGAAAGGGAAAAACAGCAGATACTTTCTGTAAAACCAGGGGAATCAGTGTTTACTCTTTTTCTGGGTGTGGATAAACCGCCGGAGTATTTTCAGAATATTTCGCAGGGCCATTTCATTTATACCCCAGACACCCGCGGTCTCGGCAGTTTGCATAGGGAACGCCTTAAGGAAATAAAAAGTAACTTCAGTTCTGTTACCACAGAGGAGCTCTTCTCTTGGGCACAAGAGTTTTGTGCCCGCAATGCCTTTGAAATCGGTGTGCCTGCTTTACGTGATGCTTCTCTGGCACCGGCAAACCAGACAGGTCTTGTGGTGAGCCTTCTTTGTGACGGCGAGGTGTTCCAATTAGTGAAAAATGCAGGGTGGTTAGCGGAATTCAGGGAACACATGGAATGCTGTATGGTGAATGTATTGGACAGATCAGTATATCCTGGTTTGAAGGAGAGTCTCCTGTTTTCAAAGTCTGCCACGCCGATAACTTTAATGAAACGGTTTGATCTGACTGCAGGGGCAATTACAGGGTGGAGCCTGGAGGAAAAAGCACCAGTACCGAACAGCCTGGCCGGGATCTTTGGGGCGCCAAAGACTGTAATACCGAATGTATATAAGGCAGGTCAATGGAGCTACAGCCCCTCCGGAGTGCCTATTGCTGTTCTTACCGGCAGGGCTGCCGCAGGACTCATGAGTTAACCTGTGCTTTTGACTATAGCAACAGCATAATAAGTAGAAACAGGATAATTCCGTAGGTTACTATTGAGGAGATAAGCATCCCCCGAAATAAGGGCTTTTTTATGTCATCCCCTTTCATGGTTTTAAATTCGGACTTTTTCATGAATGACTGTAACTGGGCAAGAAGATCCTCTTTTCGTGTTATCTCGGTTTCTTTTAGGTCCTGTTTTATAATGTAGTGCTGGCTGTAAGGGAAAAACGCGCTGCTTAAGGGTGTCATGGGGTCTATAAGTTCATTGAAAAAGGTGTTTTTCATTATGGTGATGTTCTGTAAGGGAACGCGTTCTGCTTCTTTCATCAGTATTGGATCAAAAATTAGGCTGAAGGGAACAGTGTCATCAGTTTTTAATATACCGCCATAATCAACAGACATATTTCCCTCTACCCAGAGCTCTTCATCCAGGCTCTGAGTTTCGGTGTGCTTTATTTCTGCGCCTATCTGAAATACCTTGTGACCAGCAGTATTTTGCACATTTATCAGGAGTTCGCCATAGGGGGTTATGGTATATACCGCAGGGTCGCAGGTGTATCCGCAGAATCGATTTTTAGGATCGTGGCTGTTTGTATTTGTTTCATAGTCCGCAATAATCCAGGATATAAGACCGCTTTTTTTATGCCTGGCGATAATATAGCATTCCAACCGCATGCCCATAAAAGCCGAGGTACGGGCAGTAAATGCGCTGAAAATGACAAGCGGTTTTTTCTCGTCAGTCTCAAATAAAGAAGTTTCTGCCAGCTCATAATCATTGGAGAGCATGGCCTGAGCCGCAGCTGTATCCGTTATTTCATAACTTAAAAAGAAGCAGTATGGATCTACTATAAAAGCCATGTACGGTACCTTGCTGCTGCCTTTCCGCATCATTTTATCTTGGGTTTTTTTGGGGAGGTATTTATTAAAATCTCCCAGAAAGCTGATTGCTGTTACATCTACCGGTTTTACCAGTGATTCAGTTTTATAAATGAAGTCTCGGTATTCTTCTTTTGTCATAGAGTCCTCGCTGTATTATTTTACTAAAAACAGAATTAGAAACAGAAGCGCGGCAGCATTTGACAGAATAATACTGGCAAAAAAGAGCCGCTTGATGCTTTTCGTTGAAAAAGGTCTAACATCTTTAAGGTCCGCAACCTTTTTGTAGTTTTTTATCATATCCTCTGTATCTTTTATATAGGTTCTGCAGCCCGGGCTGTCAGCAATGTAATGCTGGGAATAGGGAAAGCAGATAACTTTTGCGAGCTCTGCTTCTGCCAGTCCGGGGAAGAGTGTGTTTTCCTGAAGCTGGACATCTTCCAAAGGAATATCTAAAGCTGTTTCGACCTCTATGGGGTCGAAAATAACAGCAAAGGGATCGTCTTTGCCTTCAGAGAGTTCACGGCTGTGGCCAATGGATGTGTTGCCTCCGATCCACAGCGGCTGGTCCAGTCCCCTGCGCTTTCCTCTGGTAATATTTCCGGTTAAGCGCAGCCTTCTCCCTGTTCTGTCTTCGGAAATGTCGATAAATATGTCCCCTTTGGCGTTTGTTGTGTGGATTGCGCTGGAGCTGTTTCTGTCTGCCACACCTGGTTTGGGAAGGGCGATAAGGGTGTTGCTGATTATGTCAATGAAAATCCAGGAGACTAACCCGGTTTCCTTGTCCTTGGCAATGAGATATGACTCCAGCCTGGTGCCCCAGAATGTGCTGGCTTTTGTGTTGAATATCCCCATGCCATGGTAGTATTCCGGCTTTTCATCATCAAAAACACTAGATTTTACCAGTTCGTAGCGGTCAGGGAGTATGTTCTTTGCCCGTTCAATGTCCTTGAGTTTAAAGAATAGAAACATGCAATAGGGGTCAATTACAAAACCCATGTATGGAGTTTTCCGCGAAGTTTTAATCAGCATTTTTTTGAACAGCGGCGCGGGTATAAAGTTCCTGAACCGCTGGAAAAAGTACAGGTCACTGACCTGTGCTGGATCGATAAGGCCTTCGGTTTGCTTGATAAACTTTTCATCATTCTCGATTTTCACAGAATACTCCTTTTTGATACCGGTGACTTGGGTATGTAACAATAACCGACGAACATTATTTTATTAAAAATTATAGTGATGCAGGTACTGGAAAACAATAATAATTATATTAAACAGGTAATTACTATATAAAATACTAAATAAATAGTGTCCCTGGACTTCTTCTTAACACACTGCCAAGGTTTCTGAGGAAATCTACTTTTGGTGAATCCTTGCGCAGAGCGTTTCACTGAACCCTATGTTCTGTCTGCGGCACCTTTCTTCTATCGAGAAACGTAGTCTTAATAGGGAAGGTCTCTTGCTTATAGAAAAAGCATTGAAGAATGAAACTCAGATTATTGATGAAAAAAATGGTTAATCTGTTTCCAAGGAAACGCAGGTAGAAACCTGGAAGTCCCTTTGTGGTAAATGGGAAGATTCAAGAAGAACTGATGAAATTATAGATGATATTTATTTTCATAGATCTGAGGGAAGAGAGATAGATCTGTGATTATTCTTGATACAGATTTTTGTGTTGAACCATTGCGTGAAACCGGGAGCTGATAAAAAAACGCGAAGCACAGATGCTGATCTGTTCATTGCAGCAAGCAGCTACGCTCCCTGAGTGATTCTGCATAGCAGAATTGTATCGAAGGGACGGAGAAAATGCCGGCTTTGCTGGGTAGAACTAATCCAGGTGAAGGCTTTTCCGCGTTCATCTCGATACCCGAGTTTTGCTGGGATGAGGGCATGATTCTGTCAGCAGACTATTATGAAGAAAGGCATTCTACTAGGTCTTGTATTTCCGGATGCTTTTTTCCTTTCAAGACAAAGAGGTTTACATGGTCCATTGCTCTGGTTAAAGCAACATAGAGAATATTCCGGATCACCTTTGTTCTGGAGCCGCTGTCTTTGCCTCTGGTTACAAAAGGGAGTTTTGTCAGATAGATTAGCACAACCGGGAAATCCAGCCCTTTTGCTGAGTGCAGCGGTGAGAGGCGGATTAACCCGGGCTCTGAAAAGTCAAATTCCTCATCTTTAATGTTTCCGCTGTTGTATCCACTTTTTTCTAAATGCTTTTGTATTGATTGTAAATCTCTTTTATCCGGTGCAAGAACACAAATGTTCTCAGCTTCATAATCAAGCTCATCTATAAAGATTCCAATTCTATCTGTAAGTGTTTTTAAGAGTTCCTTCTTGTCATCTCCCTGAAATACCTCGGGAAACGGTCCTTGCCTGAATGCTTCTGGTTCTGTTTCTGTGTCATACTGTTCACCTATTGTACGCTTTCTGTAGTTCTCCGCTGCCCCATGGATTTGAAAGGTGTTTCGAAAGTTGGTCCTCAGTATCCGTGTGCGGCCTTTAATATCGACTTTTGACCTGGAAAAGGGAAAACCAGCACGGTAAATTGCCTGGTCAGAGTCGCCTGCCATAATAACCGCGCGCTTTGCTGCTGCTTTTAATACAGCAAGTACCGCGGGACTCAGGTCCTGAACCTCGTCGATGAAGAGAAATTCGTGTGTTGATGAGAGCAGGCTATTTTGAAAGGCTTCTAAAAGCCTGCAGCAGAAGTAATCCATACAATAGGTTTTCTCATCATCCATCTTCAGGATTATTTCATTTCTCCACTCCCACACGGTTTTTCTTTCTTCTTTGGTTAGTTTCGGTTTTCGCCCGCGTCTTGGTATCATTTCATCAATATATTCCGATTTTGTTATCATATTTGCGAAGAGAAACTCCTCAATTTCAGCGCGCATTTCATCGTCATCTTTAAAAATAGTTCCATTGTAGAGTTCTTTACAGCAATTTCTGACAATGAAAAAGTCAATTGTGCCTATGTCTAAGGAATCTGCGAGATTTGAGATAAAGGAAAATGCTGTTGTCACTGTGTCCTCGTCAGCATCGGGAGATAAAATAGAAGCTACGTATTTATCAAACTTAACTAGGGTGCGGGTATAGGTGATAAGCGCCATGCCCTGAGAGTTCTGGTCGAACTCCAGTTCATTATCCAGCAGATATTTTGCCTTTTTTAGTGCTCGAAGCAGAACAAGGGTCTTTCCAGTACCTGCTGCGCCTTTTATTAAAAAGTCTTTTTGTAGTTTTATTTGATCAAGAACCCGTTCTTGTTCTTTTGTCAGCTTTAATATGCTTTTTTCATAGTCATTTCTTGTGCGCGTAAATGCGGTGATTCTCTTCAGCTCTTGGAGGTACTGCATAGCATTTTCATGTTTTTTTAATTGCTCGTAGGCGTTTTTCAGTTTCTGTTGGGTCTCCCACCTTTCCTGCCTGAGTTTATCTATTTTTTCAGCACCCTTTCTTTTCTGGCTTGTTTTTTCTTCTAACTGGGTTTCCAGCTCAGCTGCTTTCTTTTTAAGAACTGACACTGTTTCTTTTTGTTGATTGTATTCTTCTAGCTCTTCCCGCAGTTCCTCCAGCTTGTTCTTGGTTTTATGTAAGGCGAAACCCTTTTGCATAAGTTCATTATAATCCTCAAGCCAAGAGGAGCTTCGGTCCCACAGATCTAAAGATTTTTTTAAAGCTGAAACGGTTTTTCCTTGATGAATCCCTATTAGTGAGATGAATTTGAGGAGCCTGTGAGTAGCTGCTATTGCTTCTTGTTTTGTTAGTTCCGAGAACTCGTGGCGGACCGCGTTTGTTGTCTGTTGTGCTGTTTTTAGGTCCCGGAATATGCCCAGACCGGGGATGTAGTTCTTTGTGTTTGCTGTTAACTGTGAATACAGAAGGTCCACTAAGTTAATAAAGGAATGGTCGTTGCCAAAAGTATTGAAGCACTTGCGAATATAGCCTTCAATAAAAGAATGGACAGCAAGCACAAAAATACCAGGGTCACTGCCTGAAATGGCAGCTATCCTTGAAAGAGCTGTTTTTGCTGCGTCCTGTGTAAAAGTCTCAGGCTTGTAACTATATCTGGACTGATTGGATAAATACATACTGGTCTCTCTTTCATTTCAGAATATTTTCTAATATTGTATTCGAAAGAATGAGTAAAATCAAATTTCGCATATGGTGTGTAGATAGCAGATTAATAACCTTACAATTTGGAAATGCTGTCTTTAATGTCCTTGATAAATTTCTCTTTAAAGTTTTCTGTTGAAAGGATGGTGAAATTCCCTAACCAGCGTATTAGGAAAAAATACGCTTCAAGATAACCTTGAAACTGCATTGCTAAGACAATTTCATAATTATCGCATTGTTCCGGGCTTTCTTCTATCACGGAAAATTCTCTAAACTCAGTTAAGTAATCCTTAACTTTGTAATGAAAGCGCAGTTTAAGTTCTATTGGGCCATTTTCTTCTTGAAAATTGTAAAAGACATTCTTGCTTTTCCTTATCCCTTGAATTACCGATTTTCTGGTTTCATCATAACCTACCGGAATATTGTGTTTAATGATGACAGGATCAGGAAGGAATAATCTATGAGAAGACCTATGTGCTGAAAAAGGAGTTTCCCGATTATTCTGTCAATTCTTATCTTATGCTTGCGGATAAAAACGCGAGGACAACAGTTGAAGGATTGAACCAAAAGTTTTCAATTCAGAAAGATAGTGAAGGCAAACTGGAGATTGTTACCGAGAATATTGAAAATAATGATCTTGGAGAGCCCATTCTGACAGCTGTACAAATAAATCAAATAGTAGAACAATTATTACAAGGACCGGTAAAAGCAGGTTCAAAAACACCTTTTACAGATTGGATCCATCAGCTTGCAGATGCCTACGGCACAGTGTATACATTGGATACAATATATGCTGGAAGAACTGACAGAATAGAGTATGAATATGACCAAATGAACAGGGTCACAGACCTTGCGTACGCAAGCGGTCAGAGTATTGGGTACACGTATAATGGACACGGGCAGCTAACTTCTGCCGCGCTAACCGGCAATTACGCAGGACCTGTCATCTCCCAAACCTTATATGACACAATGGGAAGACTCTCTGAAATTACTGCCGCGAACGGGATTGTTACCCAGCGTGATTATGATGAAAACAGCAGGCTGATGGAACTGTTTCACGGGACATCAGTCTCGGAAGATAGTATTCGCGGTTACAGCTATGAATATGATTACAGCGGAAACATATCTCAGTTACGGAATTCTGCTGCATCACCGCTTGGGAGCTACTATTATTATGATGAGGTAAATAGACTATCCCTTGCGAATATGTCAGGGAGGTTTGAGGCTGATGTAAATAATAATCCCCAGGCCATTGGTTGGGAAACAGAGGACTATGATAGCCAGAGTGCTTTTGGGTCTTTTGACTTTTCCACTCAAGAGGTAATGCTTGACTATGGGGCTGGAAGTATTGGTGTTGACCTGGGCGGCTTTTACGAAGTAACCAAGATTACCCTTTCATCGACTGCCATGAATAACAGGGTTATCTCAGATGTTATCTCCATCCTCCGTAGCGACACAAACTGGGAAGGATCCTATGTACCGGTAACTGACTGGACGTGGAATGAGCTGGAAAACGGAGACATAGAAATCCGCTTTTCAGATGTCTTTGAAACCCAGTATATAAAACTCCACTGTACCTTTGATGAACGGAACGCAGGCTTTGAAGCTGTGGACAATGCTGACATGCGGAACACAGGGGACGATCTAATTACTGTGCACTATTATGACAGGTACAGAAATGAACACTACACCTATGATGATGCAGGAAACAGAACGAGTGTACGGAATGAACAGCAATCCATAGATGAGACCCTGTATTACGAATACTATTCAAACACCAATCTCCTGCGGGATGATGGAGAACACGGCTTTCTTTACGATGAAAACGGGAACCTGACAGCAATGGGAGATGACTATGTTATCTCTAACGGAGAGCCGGTGTTTACCATGAGTGAAGGGTATTTCACGTATCATTATGATCTGCAAAACCGGCTGATTGAGGTGAAAAGGTACAGCAAAGAAACCGCGGAAATGGAGACAGTTGCTCGGTATGTCTATGACCACAGGGGCTACAGGATACAAAAAACAAACGCGACTGGCGATGAAATTCGGTATACTTTCAGTGTAAACGGTGTTATCATCTCTGTGTCAACTAAATATGATATTGTATAGTTTTGGCAATTGCAAACTATGTCCAATTATCGGCGATTTACTATCAAAAGGCTACACAGTAAGGTCCATAGTTTGAATTGCCTTGCTCTCCAGAGAGACAGAAGACAGACGTATAGAGTACGTGTATCTCTTTGGCAAGATATTTAGGGCAAATCGAATTATGCACCTTTGTTCACAATATAGCATGTAAAGACAGGTATAATAGGTCATAATTCGTATTTGCCAAAACGATGGATTAGAAACCATGAAAAACGTGCTTGGAAGGTTAATAACAGAAGGGGATGAAGACCCTGTACTCCAGTATTACCACACTGACCACTTAGGCAGCACAGTAGCACTGACAGACAGCGAGGGAACACCCCTCTGGGACCAAGAAATGCTGCCCTTCGGGAATTCAGCAGGCCAGCACGGTATTCTGGATGAAGACGGCCTGTTCACAGGCAAGGAGTTGGATACTGACACAGGTCTGTACTACTTCAATGCGAGGTGGTACAGCCCCAATACAGGCAGGTTTATCACAGAAGACCCGGCAAGAGATGGGCTTAATTGGTTTGTTTACTGCAGTCAGAACCCGCTGATTTATGTGGATCCGACGGGGTTGGAAGCAGCTTATGTAACAACTCCAGATTTGCCAGTTGTACATCATGCGGCTGTTTGGTTTGGCAATGAAGACCAGGGTTTTACATTTGCTGAGGTGACTGGGTATAACTCAGAAGCTGAAGAAGATTATACATACTTAAGTTTAGAGCCAATTGAACAATTATATCAAAGTGGTGCTCAGTCTATAGGGTTATCTGAAGATGGAAGCGCAGGGATAAGGTACAGACAATTTGAAGACCGTGAATCATTAAATTTATTTCTGGATGAAGCAAATTATTCTAATCGAATTGAATTCGAAACTACACCTGAAGAAGACTCCTTGATGAGTGATTATTTATTTAGTGAGGCTGTTAACCTTGAATCTGAGAGTTATTTTGGTAGGTATGATCTGTTTAACAATAACTGTGGACATTTTGCTACAGACTTACTCCAACAGGGCGGAATAAAAATTGGCGATGGCTTACCTGCCCCCATTTCAGCATTTCAAAATGCAGTTGTGAATACTGAATTTGTTGAAGTAGAGTCAATACTATTTAACAATGAAGAAATATATCAATAGTATATTTTGAAAAAGGGGTAGTATTTATTAAATGTTTGAGTTTATGGGATCCTTATTGCTATTTTTTGTTTTGCCTACACTGCTTTACATAGGTTTATCTTTTTTTATCCATATAGAAGGTTCCATATATCGATATCTTAGGTTTGCACCCTGGATAGTGCAAATATTGAATATAATTATTTTCTATGTTGTTAAGATAATGTTTAATAGTTCATCTGTTTTTTATAATATTTATGCAATTAATAGTTTGTTGGTATTAGGCATGCATATTTTGCTTGCTTATAAAGCTGAGAATCAAGTTTTTTCTGTTATTTATATGTTGGTCGGTATATTTTTACTTTCTTGGCTATTTCTCTGGTTTGCAATGGGAATATCAGGTTATTTAATGTAGCAGGACAAATCTAAAAGTAAAGATGCAAAACTACCAGCATCTATCTTTCCAGCAGTGTTCTTTTCCTTGACCGCTATGCTATCACAGCATAAAATAACGCAAGATCTTTGAAATAAAGCTCCGGGGGACCAGCACTCCTCT
>CAYRYS010000089.1:0-13554 GCA_964428555.1 uncultured Spirochaetales bacterium
GACTATGCTGATGAACCAGGTGAGCTGAGTTTCTACGAAAACGAAAAAGGAGTCCACGCTCTGGCACTGACTCATAAGGAAACCACCGGCCTGGAAACAGCGGGGAAACTTCTGTTAGATATCTTTCTCACAAAACCTTGGCTCGCCATCCTGGTTTCAGCAGCGCTTAGCGCCGGGTGGGTAATTATTCCTATGCTGATCTTCTATTTTCATCCCAAAACAAGAAGATGGATGAATAAAACCCATAGCAGATTCAATGATGTAAAGATTTCAATAAATGAAAGATCCATGAAAGTCCCAGCACAACTGGGTAAAGTTGAGCTGGATTCAATTATGGATGTGCACATGTTCAAGCACAAAAGGGGCAAAAAGATTGACTTGGAAGTAATGCTTGTTTTAACAGAGGGAAAAGAAAAAACATTCTTTATTTCCAACCTCACGCCTCAGGACGCAGATGAAATAGCAGCCTTTATTATGGAAAATGTATAGCCGGCTTTTTTTACCGGTCTCTGTTCTTCCTTGTTTTCACTTTCCACTCAATAAAAATTATTAGCACAGATATCCCCATAATAATAGGAAAAGGCAGTAGAAAGTCATGAAGGAGCAGAACAAGGATATTATGTAAAGAAGGCTCAGGGAGTCCCACAAAGTCGCTGATAAAAAACAAGAGAAGTATAATAAATACAGTTACAGCTGAGGGCTTTATTCTCTTTCCAAGGAATTCTTTAAAATTAGTCTCTGTCATATTGCAGGCCTCCTGTTTTCACAGTTAACATTTCTTTTGAGATTCTGTCAAGAAAGAAGGGATCAGAGAGCATAATACATTGTACCAATCTCTGCTGTAAAAAGGGACATATACATCTTATCTGCAGCAATTCATAGCCTGTTTCTCTTCTTCTATAGCGATAATCTACATATACTTTGATCATCATACCGAATAAGGGTACCATAAAAAGTGAAGGGAGATACTATGAAGAAGGAAGATATCAAAAGAAAGATTGAAGAGATTCTCCAAAAAAAGACAGGTAATGAAGTTAAAGAAATTGAATGGGAGGAGGAAGAGCTGTCAGATGAGGAAAAGCAGCAAATAATGAAATTCAGGCTCAAAGAACACCGAGTACAAATTCCTTTTCATGAGGACCTCCTCAAGCACAGCCACCATGAAAAAGGAATTCGAGAGAAAATTGAAGCGCAATTGGAAAAAGGTCTGAGTAATATAGAATAAAAGTTATGCAGTAGACAGGATAGCTTCAATCTATCCTGTCTACTGCTAATCCTCCTTTAATGCTTCGAAACCTGTAATTATATCCAAAAGTTCACTAGTTATGTTCAGCTGTCGCCGCTGATTATACGTATCTGTCAGCTCATCCAAACGGTCTTCAATGTTCTGCTGCGCGTTTTCCATTGTCCGCAGTCTCGCCGCATTCTCACTTGCCAGAGAATGCATTACAGCTCTATAGAGCATAATAAACAGATATTCCTGTACTAGCCGCCGAAACGCTTTTTCCGGCTCAATAAATACCTGGGGTATACTTGGTCCATCCCATTCCTGAAAGCCCAACGGCTGGAGTGCTGCCTCTTCCAAAGGATAGAGATAGAATGTTTCAGATTCAAAAGCAGCTTTTCCTGCTTCTTGATTATAAAAAACAATAATACTGGAAATATTTTCCTGGAAACGCCAACTTTGAACCACATCCAGCAATGAGTTTAAGAGAGGGGTTACATCTTCTATAGTTTCTTCTATTGCAAAGTTGTTTTCTACTTCCAATCCGTGTTGCCCGATTATGCTTTCCATTTTGTATCCAAGCGTAACGATCTTCAGGTTTTCATGAAATAACGGTCCTTTCATGATCGAACTAAGAGTTTTGTATACATTTTCTGCCAAATGCTCATTAAACTGCCCGACCATTCCCTGTTTCGAGCCTAAGATAATACAACCGGTCCCGCCGCCGTGTTCAAAAGCAGGTAACCGAGTAAGCTCCGGAAGCTTTGAAATAACAATTTGGAGCGCCTTTGATACCGTACTGCTGTATTCGTCCAAGGCAGTAACAGCCTCTTCATAATGATGAATATTTACTGCGGCCATGGACTTCATTGTTTTTACTACAGAGTGCATGTCCCTAGTACTGGAAAGTTTTTGCTTTATTTCCTGTATCTGCTGCATCTACGTATCTTCCTGATAAAATTCCTGTAAAGTCTGTTTCACCTCTTCCAAAAGCTGCTCCTGCTCATTTTCTTCGATAGTTTGTCCGGTATTTATCTTTTTAAACAATTCGGCAAATTGATCTCTGGTTTCTTCCAGCACTCGTTGTTTCGCACCATCCATATCTTCAAGGGCAACTTTATCGAACAACCCCTCTTTTACGGATAAAAGCAGCACAATCTGTTCAGCAACAGGCTGAGGGTCATATTGGTCCTGCTTAAAGATCTCCCTGACCCGCCGCCCGTGTCTTAATTTTTGCTTTGTGCTTTCATCCAGGCGTGTACCAAACCTGGAAAAGGACTCAAGCTCTTCAAATTGAGAATATGACAGACGTAGATCACCCGCAACTTTTCTGTATGACCTTAATTGCGTCTTTCCGCCTACTCGGGAAACAGACTTTCCGACATCGATTGCCGGCAGCTCCCCCTGCTGAAAGAGCTGTGGGGATAAATAAATTTGCCCGTCTGTAATTGAAATAAGGTTTGTTGGTATATAGGCGGAAATATTCTGTGCCTGTGTCTCAATGATCGGGAGCGCAGTCATTGATCCGCCGCTTAAGTCATTAGACAGATGCGTTGAACGCTCCAGCAAGCGTGAATGAATGTAAAAAATATCTCCAGGATATGCTTCCCTTGCAGGAGGCCTGCGCATAAGAAGCGACAGCTCCCTGTATGCCCTGGCATGGCGGGTAAGGTCATCGAATACAACCAAAGTATCTTGTCCTTGGTACATAAAATATTCAGCCATGCTTGCTGCAGCATATGGAGCAGTGAAGTTTAAGCCAGGAGTGTCTTCTCCAGTAGCAACAACTACAATAGTACGGTCCCGCATTCCATAACTTTCCAAGTCAGAGATTACCCTAGCAACAGCTGAACTTCTCTGGCCAATAGCACAATAAACGCAGATTACCTCATTATCTTTCTGGTTTAGAATGGTATCCAAAGCAATAGCGGTTTTTCCTGTCTGCCTGTCTCCGAGAATCAGCTCCCTCTGTCCCCTGCCGATTGGAATAAGCGAATCGATAACACGGATCCCTGACTGGAGAGGAACATTCACCGGAGACCGATCCATAATAGCAGGAGCGTCCTGTTCAACTTCCCGCCGCTGTGCTGCTTCCACACTGCCCTTTTCATCCAGAGGACGGCCTAAGGGGTCTATCGTTCTCCCAAGCAAGTGTTCTCCTACCGGTACATCGATTATCCTCCCTGTTCTAGTAACTTCATCCCCAGCAGCAAGGTCAGCATCCTTATCCAAAAGCACAGCTGTGACTTCTTCTTCATCAAGATTAAATACTTCTCCAAAATAATTCCCGGAAAAACGAACAAGCTCCTGATACGCGGCGCCGGGAAAGCCTTTTATCCGTACAATTCCTTCCCCGACGCCGATTATACGGCCTACTTCTTCTCTGGAAAGGGAATATTCCTTACCAAGCGCGTTCACTTCTATAATGTCCACAGCTTGATCCAGAATATCGGAGAGCTGTTTATCACTCATAAATTTCCTCCACGCTCCAAAGCCTGGTTTACTTTGCTTTTCATGTTTTCAAGGTAATCTTCCAAACTCCAAGCTATCCGCTTTCCTCCGAAAGTAATACTGATACCGGCGATAAGCTCATTGTCCTCTGTAAAAAATATTTCTATTTCCTTACCAATCTCGGACGTAATAAGCTCTTTCAGTTGCTTCTTCTGACTGTCCGACAAGGGAAAAGCGGTCTTTACTGTTAATGTATCAACATTAACTGAGGGAAGGCCAGCTTCCTCTTTTTCTGAAGAAAGCTTTTCGGAAAAATTGGAAATAATCTGGTCCTCAAGCTCCTGATCCGCCAAGTCTTTTAACGCTTTATAAGCTATCTTCACTACCTCTCTGCTCACTTGGTTTCTCAGCTGCTCAAAAAAACCGGATTTCTCCCGCTCCAGAGAATCTATCCATTTGTTCCTCAGAGATTCGACCTCTTCCTTTACCTTTTCTTTTCGTTCTTCTTCATAAGATTTTAAGTCACGCTCAGTCTCTTCTTTCAGCTTTTCCTTTACCTCTTCCCAATTATCGTTTAGGGATTCATACTTATCCTTTTCTTTTCGAGCTTCTTCCATTTTCTCTTCACTTTTCTCATACCTATTCTGAATCTCCTGCTCCCGTGCTTCCATTACTTTTACTATCCGTTGGAACAAGAACTTATTCAAAAGGAAGACGAGAAGAAGGAAGTTGATAATCTGTGCGGATAAGGTAAACCAGTCAATACTCATAATTCCGTCCTATTGCTGCATCACAAAATTCCAAAACGGGTTCGCGAATATCAGTATTATTGAGATAATAAAGCAGTAAATTGCTGTTGATTCAATCATTGCCAATCCTACAAAAAGGGTCCTGGTAATTGTGTTTGATTCATCCGGCTGCTGAGCTACTGAAGATAAAGCTTGAGAGAGCGCTCTTGCTTCTCCTAAAGCAGGACCAATAGACCCAATTGCTATAGTAAGTCCTGAAATAATAATTGATACTGCCGCTATTAATTCTAATCCTGTCATATTATTCTCCTTTTTGGCTTTTTGCCTTTTTATTCTCTTTCTTTGTTTCTTTTCTTGCGCTTATTCCTGAGGCAATATATACGGTCGCGAGTATTCCAAAAATATAGGCTTGAAGCTGTCCGATTATCAGGCCCAGTATTTGAAGCAGGACGGGCAGGAACAATGGAGCAATAGTCAAAAGTATTGCCACAATCATCGTTCCGCTCATCATATTTCCGAAAAGCCTTATTGCCATTGAAAGTGTTCTGGAAAACTCACTGATAATATTAAATGGGAGCATGATCGGAGTAGGCCGTATGTATTCCATAAAGTATCCAAGGACACCTTGCCTTCGGATCCCGAAAAAGGGAACAGCAAAAAACACGCATATAGCCAGTCCCCCGCTTGTATATAAAGATCCGGTAGGAGGTTGATATCCTGGGACAATGTCCAGAAAATTTGCAATAGAAATAAAGATAAATAGAGAACCGATGAAAGGCAGATACGGCATTGGATCATGTTTCATTACATCTTTTATTTGGCTCCGTATTACTGAGACGATTGTTTCGAGGGACGCCTGCCACCTCGAGATTTTCGGCCCCTTCTTCAGCCTGCTGGTAATAACAAGAGAGGCAATCACAATAACCGCCATTACTGCCCATGTAAAAACAATTGTGGCGTTCAGCTTAAACCACCCATACTGAAAATAAATAATCGAATCAGGGGTTATGTTGATCTGTTGATTATTCAAAATTCTTTGCCTCCTGTCGTTGTTCTCGTGTAACAATAATGATCCTTGCAGCTGTAAACCCGAGGAGAGCTGATAAAAGCCCAAACATACCGGACAGCCAGAAGATACCAAGAAAACCAGCTGCTGCGGCTGCAAGCCTCGCGAAGAAGCTGACACCCAAGATAAGGGGCTTTTTCCGCTTTTTCATAGCTGCCTGTACAGTCATTTTCAGTCCAATAAAATAACCGAAACCAAGGAAAGACCCGAGCAGAAAACATAGGACCGCGTACAAAATATTCACTCTTCTCCTCCTGCTTCTTCTTCTATTTCCTGTATCAATTCTCTACGCTCACGTTCTATTTCCTTCTGCTCCTTGTTCACCCAGTACCAGGCATTAAGACATCCAATCATTATTCCTGCTGTGAGCAGCATTAAAGTCCAGGACAGGTCTGTTACAAAAAGTGAATCCATCCATATTCCAATTGCCAAAAAAAGCAGGGTGGGTATTCCGACAGACCATCCCACAAGTCCAAACATTCCAAACCCGAACCATGGGCTTTTCCCGCGTTTTCTGCCCATTCTTTTTTGCTTTGCCTTTCTGTGCACTGCCTGTTGAAACTGCTTGTCCTTGTTTTTTCGTTTCTGAACATCACCAGCCATTATTTTTTCATCTCTATAAGCTGTTTTGTAAAATTGATCTCCAGTCTTGTTAAAGCCGTCTGGAGCTTCTTCTGGGTCTCGCTTCGTTCTAAAAACTCCTGTTCAACCAATTCATCTATATTATCCAGAGAGTCACAGATAATCCCTCTACGAACGGAAACATTCACAACCTCGCCGTTTTTAAGCAGCACCCCTTCATCGTTTGCAATAAAAGTCTCTTTATCCCCGTTTTTGATGATGATAACTCCGGGGCTGAGCAAGCAAGCACAGTCAATATGGTGTTCAAGAATAGTAAATACCCCATGAAGAGAATCCGCGGTAATTTTTTCTGCATTCTGTTCAATGAGTATTTTTTGTGGAACAAGAACCCGCAGTTTCATTCTTTCATCTCCTTCAAGGTCCCGAGCATGTAGAAGTCCTGTTCAGAGCGGTCTATATATTCATCATTCAGGATTTGTTCACACCCATCCAGGGCGTCTTCCAGAGACACATATTTTCCTTCGTAATTTGTAAACTGTTCAGTTACTTTAAAAGGTTGGGTAAAAAACCTCTCAAGCTGACGCGCGCGTTTTACTTTTTTTTGATCCTCTATTGAAAGCTCTTCCATTCCAAGCATTGCAATAATGTCCTTCAGCTCCTCATATTCAGCCATGGTTTTCTTTGTTTCCTGTGCTATACCGTAATGACGCTCACCGACAATGTGGGGAACAATCATCTTAGAACCTGACTGGAGTGGATCAATGGCAGGATACAACCCCTGACTTGCCCGCTTTCGGGAAAGCACGATAAAGGTTGAAAGATGTGAAAAGGTGTGTACAGCAGCCGGGTCGGTAAAGTCGTCCGCAGGTACATAGACAGCCTGAACAGAGGTTATCGCAGCATCTTTCGAGGAGGAGATCCGTTCTTCCAGCTCAGCGATTTCAGAAGCGAGTGTGGGCTGGTACCCTACTCTGGAGGGGATCCTGCCCAGCAAACCGGAGACTTCCGCTCCTGCCTGTACAAAACGGAAAATATTGTCCATGAGCATAAGCACATCCGTATTTTCCGAGTCCCGAAAATACTCTGCCATAGTAAGCGCGGAATGCCCGACACGGAACCTTGCCCCTGGCTGCTCATTCATTTGACCGAATACAAGTGCAGCATTTTCCAGCACACCAGCCTCTTGTATTTCCCGATAAAGCTCCTCTCCTTCTCTGCAGCGTTCTCCGATTCCACAGAAAATACTGTAGCCTTCATGGAGCTTGGCCATATTATTAATGAGTTCCATTATCAGGACTGTTTTTCCAACACCTGCGCCGCCGAAAAGCCCGGCTTTTCCTCCTTTTTCAATAGGTGCAAGAACATCAATTGCTTTTATCCCTGTTTCAAAGACCTCTGACTCTGTACTATGCGTGTTAAGACTTATTGCCGGCTGATAGATTTTTCGTAATTCCTGATACTCGTCTACTGGTTCTTTTTTATCAATAGTATTACCAAACGCATCGAACATTCTTCCAAGCACAGTTTTCCCGACAGGGACCCGGAGAGCTGAACCAGTCGTATACACGTCCATACCCCTGGAAAGCCCACGAGCAGGTGTGAGAGCTACACAACGCACATGCCCCGGCCCAAGCTGAACTGATATCTCGAGTACCACCTCCTGGTTAGTTCCTGTACGGAGGACATGCCGAACACTTGGGGTTTTATCCGGAATTCGGACATCAACTACACTGCCCCTGACAGCAGTTACATGACCGATTTTTTTCAATTGATTTTCTCGTTGCTTCTCCATGCTTATAAGAACGTACAGAAAAATACGGACAAAAACATTAGACAGTATCTACATTGTGTTGATGAAATTCAATATAGTTCGTGTTGAAAGGAAAATCTGATACTTTACTTATTGCTGAATGTTAAATTTAAGCTTAGTACACGCTCCCTGTTGATTATACATTTCAATCTCCGCATCCAATTGCTGTGCAAGCATGTATACAAGCTTCAATCCCATTGATTCCGCTTTTTCCGGCTGAAACTCTTCAGGAAACCCAGGCCCTGTGTCTGATATTTCCAGTTCTGCAGTCCCGCTAAAACTCTTTAAAGCGACTGTAATTGTATTTTGACCTGATCCGGTAAGTCCGTATTTGACTGAGTTAGTTATCACTTCTGTAATAATCAGTCCAATGGTGGCAGCACTTTTTATTGACACAAACACAGAGTCAAGTTCTGCTTGTATGGAAAACGCAGCAGATGTACGATTCATGGAGCTGAATAATTTACTGCAGTATTCTTTTAGATCAATATTGTCCGGTGAGCCTGACTCATAGAGCAGGACATACAACTCAGCAAGCGCATTTACCCGTTCAGCTATTTCCTTTAAAGCCTCCGCTGTCCTACCTTTTTGGGACCGGATTCGAAGATTTATCATACTGGTTATCATAGAGAAAGTATTTTTCACTCTGTGCTGCAGCTCCCGAAGGAGGCTGTCCTTTTCCTGTAACGTGTTCCGAAGCTTTTCCTCTGCTGCTTTTAGTTTACTTGTATTAATAATAATTCCCCGAAACCCGACAATTTGCCCCTCCTCAATAATCGGTACAGTATTGACAGCAATTGGGAATGTTGATCCATCTTTTCGCAGCCCTGTGTATTCGACTAGTCCTGAAATCTCTCCGTGTACTAACCGTTGAAAATTTTCCAATACTGCATTTCGGTGTTCAGGAATTACCATCTGCTCAGCCCGGATTCCGGTAATGAAATCTTCCTTGGTATACCCCATTACAGTAAAAGCAGCCTTATTCCCATACGTAATTTTTCCGTCCAGATCCAGCTCAAATACAACATCAGGCAGCATTTCTGCAAGTTCCTTAAAACGCTGTTCACTTTCAGTCAGAGCATCTTCTGTTTTTTTCCTGCGGAGTGCCAAAGATATCATATTTATCAGGGAAAGGAGAAAATCCTTTGCCGGCGGTTTTACGCCAGCTGTAAGCGCAAAGACAATTGTCCCTAAAAGCCTTGTTTCAGATTTATCGCTTAGTGCTATTACACAAAACTGAGAAATTCCGAACCGCTCCTTTAGTGCCGAACCTGCATTTAAAGGGATACTTCCAAAACTCAACAGAGAAAGCTCTTTGGTACAAAAGATATCTTTGCCGTCCACAATATCTTTATATACATTATCCGGCAGGGGTAACTCTATATCTTCTATCTTCATTCCGTAAATATTTTCTATCTCATCAACTATTTGGTCGTCAGCTAGGTAGCTATTAAGGTTTAAGCTTTGATTCTCTCTATTGAACTGAAAATAAGCACTAAACCGGACAGGAAGAAGTGCATTCAACTTTGAAAGTATAGCCGTAAAAAAATCACTGTCCCGGTGCAAAGCTGCAATATCCATAGCAAATTCTGCAAGGGCTCTCTGTTCTTCTTCGCTTTTTTCTAAAAGTTTGTTTGCCTGCTCAAGCTCGTCCTTTTGCTTTTGCACTTTCTTTTTTTCAAGAAAAAGGCGGAACGCCATTTTAATAGTAGTATTCTGAACTGAAGCCCCTGCTGTCTTTGGTATATAACCATAGGATGTAACCCGGTCTGTTTTCTGAATAATTGTAGGATCTGTATGGCTGGATAAAAAAACAATAGGCAGATCACGAGAAGCTAAAATTCGTTCTGCAGTATCAATTCCGTCCATGCCTTCGCCAAGGTCAATGTCCATCAATACTAATTGTATGTTTCGGTCATTGTGTATAGTTTCTATAGCCTCTTCTCCAGAATAAACCGTTTTAATAGAATATCCAAATTTTTCTAATGCCTTTTTTTGGGAAAAAGAGACAAGGCCTTCATCCTCTACAAGAAGTATGCTCTCACAATTTTGATATTCCATAGACATATAATCCTATGTGTAAAAAAATAGTATTATGCTGCTGTGCATTTTATAATTGTACTATCTTAATTCAATGAAAAGTGATTGACAAGTAGGCTTATAGTCTCAAATAGATGTTTATTATGTAAACAATTTATTCATAGCAGTATGGAGTTCTTTTAGAACTACCTCAATGCTTTAAGTTCGCCGGATATAACAGCTCCTGGTTTCGAAAAACAGAAGAAATAGTTTCACAGCATTGAGAGCAGATTTGAATACACCTTTTATACGAGGAAGAACTTCTCTACTTTGAGCATCACTCAAATTCATGACGGTCTCCCTTTTCTTTAAAGCTGTTTTCAAAGCTTCATGGAGAAACTCCGCATACTACTTTGGAACACATGTGGCCAGCAGTTAAAAACGGACTAATTACTCCTATCGATGAAACGTATCTGTATTATACAGATACGTCCTTAGAAATAACTGATGAAAAGATGCCAAAGAAACTGCCTGACACCCGTTTTAATTTCATTCATGATCGAATTCAGCAGTCTGCATATACCATCATACCTGAGTCCAAGCAGCCTGAAGAGTATTATCATCTTATCCGAACATTTCTGCAAAACCTATCTGCTGAGGAATATCAAGAGAATATATTCACAATAGCATATTTCTATACTAAAGCAAAAAAACTGATAAAAAATGAGGAGGATTTTCGGAAGGCAAACCTTGCAAATTTAAAAGCTGCTGCTCTATCGAAAAAATCATCTACCTTTGAACAGGCGTACCATTACATCATCCAGGCGTATGAATTTATACATTTTTCTCCAAAAGTGCTCAGCCGAGAAAAGATACGTGACCTGTATACTGAGTATTCTGAAATTGCATTTCTTACCGGTGCATTCCCTGCCTCCCTGTCCATTGGAGAAAAGGCAATCGCACTTTCATCAAACGCACTAGAGGCTGCAAAGATCTACAGACTGCGTATCCTTGCGCTTATGGCTGCCAATAAACCTGTAGAGGCAGTAAAAGCAGCCAGGGAATATTTGAAACAACTTGGCCGTTCCTTTCCGCTGAAACGCAGACCTTTCAAGATGACTTTACAATTCTGGGTATTAAAATTGAAACTGCTTGGAAAGGATGACGCTTCCATTATTAATATGCGAAAAATGGAGAAAGAAGCAGATATTGTAACAATGAGCATTATGCAAACTATTTTCCCCCTGCTGCATTCTCTACTCCTTATTTGCTTCCAAACATCATGCTTAGAATGATGAGAATCATCCTCTCTAAAGGACTCCCTCCAAATGCTGGTTTTATATTTGCTGCTTATGGTGCAATGGTCTGCGCGTACAGGGATGATACGGAAACAGCGTACCGTTTCGGAAAACTCGGTATAGCATGTGCTCGAATGCAAAAACACAGTCCGTATTATTCAACAGTTTGTTCTTTATACGGCAGTATTATCGGACACTGGAGAGAGCACATCCGCCACAAGGACTACTCGATTGAAGGCTATGAAAGCGGAGTGGAAAACGGAGAATTCGAACACTATAGCAGGGTATTGAAGGATACCCTAAAACAAGAAATGACATATTATAGAAATGAAATGTTCCATCAGATTGCTGCTAATCTTATGTCTGATTCAGATACCCCGTATCTTTTATTGGTTTGAGCTGCATACCGAAGCAAAGAAACACGTAAAACCTATTGAAAATGAAATGGAAGCGCTATGGACCGCATTGGAAGTACCCCTATTTGCCTTCTATGACTGCCCTAACAAGCTAAAACTAGCAGCGAGTGAGAAAACAAGCAATGAATCAGCATTAATTCGAAAAGCTAAAAAACATATACAAAAGATGAAAAAATGGGCTAAAGATGTGCCAATGAACTATCTTCATAAATACTATCTTATGAAGGCAGAACTTGCTGCATTGCACAAAAAAAAAGGATGCAATAACCTGGTAAAATAAGGCAATAGAATCAGCGTCTGACCAGGACTATCTGAATGAAGCAGGATTGGCAAATGAGCTTGCAGCCAAATTTCTTCTGGACTCAGGCAACAGAAAAACAGCTCGAATTTATTTACTCGACGCGCGGGCAATTTATCAACAATGGGGAGCAAACGCGGAAGTACACCAATTGGAGAACAACTATTCTCCCCTCTTTGCAAACGTCCCGGAACTGACATCCCCGGAAATTTCAGGAAAAGAAATAGCGCCCCGCTCTCTGATTCAAACATGGACAGCTGTTTCGGAACAGAAAACGCCCCAGGGAGTAATCAGAAAGATAATGAAAATTATTTTAGAATACTCAGGAGCAAGCCGAGGTGTTGTATTTTTCAAACACAATGACAAGCTATATGCGGAATTTGATGTAACCAATGATATTCAAAGAACATACCTACTTGATGCTGTAGCAATAGAAGACATAAAAGATATTCCCCTGCCTATAATCCGTTATGTCGAGAATACAAAGGAACCACTCCTGCTTGGTAATGCAGCTCAAAGCGGTGAATATTCAGGCATACCCTATATCCGGGAAAATACTATAAAATCTGTATACTGCTTTCATTTGACCCCTTGGGAAAAGCAGATTAGCATAATTTACCTTGAGAACCCATTTTTAGAGAACGTTTTTTCTCCAGCAAGAATTGATTTTATCAAACTTATAGCAGCGCAGATGCGTATCTCTATTGAAAATACAAACCTCCGCAGGGATTTAGAAAAACGGGTAAAGGAGCGGACCGAAGAACTCTCCCACGTAAATGACCTACTACAGAAGGAAATAATTGAGCGGATAAAGGCAAATAAAAAGGTTGAAAAAAGCCTGAATGAAAAGGGGATACTCTTACGGGAAATTAATCACAGAGTCAAAAACAACTTGAATATGATAAACATCCAAGAATACCTGGAAGATTTGATCTATACACTCTTTCACACAGTTTCCAGAAGAAACACCTATGTGAATCTTAGTTCTAACATTATCGATATCTCCATTCAAACAGATACAGTAATAACAATCGGGCTTGTAGTTACAGAGTTAGTAACAAACGCCTTAAAATACGCTTTTACTCCGAAGAAGAAAGGAGTGCTCACTGTTTCAATTGAGAAGGAAGATAAAGAGCTGGTTTTATCTATATCAGATAACGGCAAAGGACTGCCTGAAGACTTTTCCATAGAAAAAAGCGATATCCTGGGAATAACCTTAACTCAAGCCTTAGTGCAGAAACTCCGCGGCACTCTGGATATTCAAAGCGGAAATGGAACAACCTTTATTGTCCGATTCCCCTTTGGAAGCTAAAATTAGCTTTGACCCTTTTATTTTATTTTAGACCGAACTATGCTTTCATTAAATCTGCAATTAAAGGACAACCATGGATGGAATAGAAATACTCGAAGTATACGCAAGCTGTGAAGATGCTCAAAAGGGCAAAGAAAGAAAGCCGATTTCAATAATCCGTTTTCTCGTCTTCTTCCTGGTGAAAATTGCGGCAATCTTTCTAATAGGAATCGTGATAGGAAGCCTATTTTAGAAACTATGATCAGCTATCAGCTGCGCGGCAGGTATCACTGTCCGGTCATCGAGTGATTTTCCACAAGGAAAATTGTATTAAGTTAAGGGAGAAATG
>CAYRYS010000090.1:0-13534 GCA_964428555.1 uncultured Spirochaetales bacterium
CTGAGGCAGCGGAAATCCCGCGTCTCCAAAGTCTGTAACACAGAGTATGCCTCCATTTGCATAAATATGCTCTGTGCGCGCAACCAGGTCTGCCGAATACCCGTATACCCGCTGTATAGATGGAATATATCGCTCTGAATCCGGATTCTGTCTTTCCCGCTGAAGAACTCCCTGAGATCGCGCTTCCTCTTCAGTCATATCAGTTCCATACAGGTCCTCGCTGCCCAGCACCATACCAAACTCAGCAAATATATTAAAGCTCATACCATCATATATATATGACTCATGAAATCCTTCTATAAACTGTGGCCTGCTATAGTTACCACGGCGCTCACCAGTATAAGTTGTACGTGTGACCCGCCTGCCAAATGCGTCATAGGTATACTGTATACCCTTCTCCCGGTTCCAGGTATCGCTGCCGATAAAATCAGGAGTTTCAGAGTAGCTCTGAATTAAGCGGTTATTGTAATCATAATCGTATACCGCTGAGAAACCATTCATACGTTCCTGGATCAGATTACCATTATAATCGTATTCATAGTCCCGTTGACCAGCCTCAAGCAGCCTGTTTGCGTCATCGTACTCAAAAGGTATTGTTCCAAGCGGTGTTTCCCTCTGAGTCATGTTTCCTGCATTATCATATTCAAAATGTTCACGCCACATTGGTTGTGAAGGATTTAAAACATATTCTTCTTCATCTCCTACATAACGGAAAAGGTCAGTTAATTCCTGTAGAGTACTTCCTGATATATTCAGATAGGAAACTTCGGAAATGCTGGAACTGTAATTCTGTCCTTGATCATATTCTGATTCAGAATCAATCAATCCATAGTATTGATACATTTCAAAGTCGCTTTCCGGTTTTTCACTTTCCGAAGGATAATACGCGTCTGTCAACCTGCCAGTAGAATCATATTCATACCCTCGTATCTGCCCTTCATGGTCTATATCGTATATTCTCTGTCCAGCCACAGCTGCTTCTCTGGCGACAGACAGGACTAGGCGAAAGAACTTTCTGTATTAGTGATTCTCTGAATGTTAAACATACCTCATGGTTAAAGCGCCTTCATAATATAATGCTTCAACTATCTTGACTCATAGGGTATTCGGCTTTGAAAATAGAAAAAAATCCACTTTTTTCCCTCCTCCTGAAGCGCAGGATTTCTTAGGTATATATTATCTCATGACAGTTAAAGGGGTCGTAATACTTTTTTTATAGGAAGCTTTAGATATTGCTTTATAGTGAAATAGCAAGTGTTATGAGATATTCTTAAAAAGTAAGTAATCTGAGGTAATAGTAAGTGAGCGTTCCAGGTGCAGTCATATTTTTTCTCGCTGCAGTTCCTATCGCAATTCAGGATTTTCGTTCCTATACAATCCCGGATATTCCGGTATATGCTGGGATCGTTCTTTCTTCCATATTCCGCGTTTCTGAAGGAGAGCTCTGGTGGGGCATAGCTATTGAAATTGCAGCCGGTTTTGCTCTTTTTTACCTGTTCTGGTTTTTTATGCAGAAAAGACTAGGGTTTGGAGATGTCAAACTCGCTGCATTCATTGCAGCAGCTGTGGGGTTTCCTGCTTGGTTTTTCGCGGTTCTTTCAGGGTGTATTCTTGCTCTTGTATGGGCCGGTGTAGTAACGCTGAGCTTTGACAGGGATTGGAAAATCCCTTTTGCGCCCTTCCTTTGTGCTGGTACATTAATTGCCTTTTTTACTTTTCCTTATATTGAACCAATACTGTTCGGAGGATCTTTGTGAATGCTGCAATGAAAACCCGTGGAATTATCATCATCCTGCTTATTTGTACACTTTTCCCGCTTCATTCTCAGGTTATTCAGGAGATGGAGTTCAGAAACCAGGAAATTACTGATATTCTCATGGCGCTTGCCCAAATGTCCGGCCGCTCGATTATTCCGGATGAAACAGTTGAGGGAACTGCCACCTATTATTTTTCAGGTACCACCTTTAACCAGGCTTTTCAGGTATTCCTTTCTACTTACAACCTCTATGTTAGACAGGAAGACGGGGTCTACTATGTTTCACGGATAAATGCTGAGTTTGACACAGAAAACAATGCAATTACTTTAGATGCACAGGATGTTTCTATACAGCTGCTTATACGGAGGATTTCCCAATCAATTGGCAAGACTGTACTCTATGACCCCCTTCCCAGGGAGAATATCTCAATTCATGTTGATAGTGTTGCACCTGGGGCAGCATTGAATATTATTATGCGCAGGTTTTCAGATTATGAGATAGAGGAAGATGAAAACTACTATTATATCCGCCAAATTCCTAGTGAGACTGAAGAAGGCGGTTCAGATGGCGGTCCTGGAGGTATTACCCTTGTTCAGGATGGTCTATATTCGATTGATGTACAAAGGCAGCGTTTTCGGGACCTTATCGATGAACTTTTTACCTTAGCAGGATTAGAATACGGGCTTTTGACCAGTTCGGATACTATGATTGACAGAATGCGGTTTGCTGACAGGTCTTTTGAGGAAATGTTGACACTCCTTTGTCAGCATGGAAACGCGGACTTTCAGCTTCAAAATGGTGTGTACTATCTTTTTGATATTCAGCGCAGCGATATTCTGAAAGCAATGAATGAAACAGTATGGCTTTCTTTGGATTATATCAGTGCCCAGGAGCTGCCGAACCTTCTGCCCCAGGATCTTGCAAGCCATGCCCAGTATAAAATTGACAGAACCACGAACTCAGTAATTCTCAGGGGCAGTGCTTTGGAGCTTGCTCCTTTAGAAGAATTCATCCAGAGTATTGACCAGCCCCTTGAGGGAATGCAGTACTACCGCTTTGAACTGCAGCATCTTTCAACAGAGAACATTGTAAGCCTGCTTCCTCCGCAGTTTGCTAATGCCCAGACTATTCTGCTCCCTGAGTCCAATGCCTTTGTAATGCTCACAAGTCAGGAACGCAGAGAAGAGCTGAATGAATATCTTACAATGATAGACAGGGGGGGTGAAGGTATACCAGTTAGGCTTCGGTATATCCGGGGAGAGGACCTCTTGGAAAATCTTCCTCCTTCTGTTTCCGAAGACTCGATTGTTGCAACACGGGATGAATCCCTTGTTTTCTACACAGGCCCGGAAGAACGGTTCCATACTTTTAGGAGAGACCTGGAGCTTATTGACAGACCTATTCCGCAGATACGCTATGAGCTTTTAGTTGTCCAATACCAGGATGGAGAGGCAATTGGTGTTGAACAGAGTGCTATTGCTCAGCCAACCGCGGAGCTGGAAGAGGGCGAAACTGAGCCTGATATTTTTGCTGTTGTCGGTGAGGTCGGAGAATTGTTGAATCTGAATTTTGATATTATCTCTACTTTCGGATACCAATTTGCATTGAATTTAAATACTGACCTCTCCCAAAATGCTGCACACGTTTTTGCAGATACTACGCTGAACGGAGTTTCAGGGCAGGATATTCAGTTCCAAAATACGAACACCTACCGGTACAGAGATGTGGAAGTAGATCCTGACACCGGAGAGTCGGAAGCCACAGGTGTGACCCGCGAAATTACTGCCGGTCTAATTTTGAGTATCTCTGGTTGGGTTTCTGGTGACGGGATGATTACAATGGATGTCTCTGCAACTGTTTCAAAACAAGGTGCTGATACATCAGGAACTACAGGCTCTCTTCCTGCAACAAGTGAAAAGGTCATTACCACACAGGTACGAACATCCTCAGGAGAACCGATTGTTATCGGCGGTTTAATACAGCAGGACCTTGTATCAACTATGAGCGGAATCCCCTTGCTCAGTCATATCCCCTTCCTTGGAAGTCTTTTTAGAACAGAAACCGAAACCTATGAAGAGACTGAGATGGTAATATACATTGTTCCGTATCTTGAACATCCGGATATCCGGCAGCGCGACCTTGGTCTGCGCTTTGAAGAGATGTATACAAGGCATGCGGGGAGGAATTAAGTGGCAGGTATTCCCTTAGAGCAGGATCAGTCTGTTCGGCTTACCGATTTCGCTCCCCTTCCCCAGGACCAGTATCCCTTGGAGTTTATGCAGAACCACCGTATCTGCAAGCTGGAGGAGACTGAAGAAGCGGTTGCAGTGGGGATCTGTTCCCCTGAAAATACTGCTCTAGCTGAGAACCTGAGAATACACCATAAAAAACCGATTCGCTTTTACCGGATAGAATGGTCTGAGTTGTCATCATACATGAACCGTAAGCTCTCTGACCAAGGGCCATCTCAGACCGGCGGTGACTCCGGCCGGATGATAGCATTGGACGATATTGAAGGAGATGCTCCTGCAATTAACCTGGTAAATAGTATACTTATCGAAGGCATCCGCAGAGAAGCGAGTGATATCCATATCGAATCCTTTGGCGAGAACGTGTGGGTCAGGTACCGTATAGACGGGGTGCTTGTTCGTGCTTCCGAGTTTTCATTGGACCGCTTCCAAGCTGTCAGTTCCAGGATTAAGGTCATGGCTAATATGAATATTATGGAACGCAGGATGCCTCAGGACGGTAGAATCTCTGTACAGCTGGAGAACGCGAATATTGATCTCCGTGTTTCTGTTGTGCCGATAGCAGGCGGGGAATCGATTGTGCTGAGGATTTTCCGCAAAGAGGAGGAGTCATTTAAGCTGGAAGATTTAGGATTTGATACTGATGTGCTCTCTACTTTCCGTGCTCTTTGTAAAAATACGGACGGTCTGTTTCTGGTTACCGGACCAACAGGCAGCGGAAAAACCACGACCCTCCATGCAGCGCTCATGGAAATTGTTGATGAAAAACGGAAGTTTATTACGATTGAAGACCCGATTGAGAACCGTATCCGGGGAGTTGACCAGATACAGACCAACGAAGCAATAGGCTTAAGCTTCGAAGTTCTCCTGCGGAGGATCCTGAGACAGGACCCGGATGTAATTATGGTTGGAGAAATCCGTGACACTGAGACTGCTGCTCTTGCTGTACGGGCTTCTCTAACCGGTCACCTAGTTTTCGCAACCCTTCATACAAATGACTCTGTATCAGTAATTCCAAGACTGCTGAACATGGGAGTGGAAGGGTACTTGCTTGCGGACGTGCTTCGCGGTGCAGCTGCTCAGCGTCTGGTTCGAAGGGTTTGCAGCCATTGCAAGACGTCCTATACACCGACTGCTGCGGAGCTGAATATCCTTACGCTGGCAGGGCAGGAGCCGGAGGTTTTATACCGCGGCTCCGGTTGTGTGCGCTGCGCGAATACCGGGTATAAGGGAAGAGCAGCTGTGACTGAAGTTTTTTCTATGGATAGAGAACTTTCTGAAATGGTAGCTGAATCTGCTCCAATGAAGCAGATAAATGAATACCTATATAGTGCAGGCATGGTAAAGCTGAGAAAATACGGATTAAAGCTTGCTGCCATGGGTGTAACCACAATAGAAGAAATAGAACGGACAATGGGTACTTAAATGCCGGAATATAATTGTACTACCTCTGACAAACAGGGGAAGGTAAAGACAGAGAAAGTACACGCTGCATCCGAGGAGGAGCTTTCAAGAAAGATCCTTCAGCAACAGCGGTATCTTATACGAATTGAACCTGTCGCTTCCAGTGCAGTACAGAGCGGTAAAACCCGCCTTACTGAGAAAAGCAGGATTGAAATTACTGATACCTTTGCGCTTCTTGTTTCCTCCGGGCTATCAGTAAAGGACGCGCTCTCCATTGGTACTGATATCTTTACAAACAAAAAGGACAGGGAATTCATAGAAGGAGTTTCTGAGCGGGTGCGGAGAGGAGAGGGCTTTTCCCAGGCACTGGCCTCTGAAGGGGGCGGGTTTTCTAGCTTGTACATTGGTATGGTCAAGATTGGGGAGCGGGTTGGTTCTTTAGAGCAAGTCTTTGCGCGGCTGGCGGAATTTCTCCATGCAGATAAAAAGATGAAGGACAAGATAATCGGTGCTTTATTTTACCCTGCCATGGTACTTGCTGTTGCTTTTCTGGGTATGCTCGCAATACTGCTTTTTATCTTTCCGCGTATTATGCAGATTTTTTCAAGTATCGGCAACGGAGTGCCTGCTGGAATGCAGAACGCTGCAGCAGGAGTCTATATATTCGGCGGGCTTATGCTCAGTATCGCGCTTATAGGAATTGGGTTTTTCGTGTTTCTTACGGTCCTTCGGAGAACAAGCCATCCCTGGCTCATTCCTGTGGACCGCTGGCTTTTAGAAGTTCCCCTTCTTGGCAGTTTTTCTGTAAAAAGGGAGCTGCTGCGCTTTTGCTTTGCTATGGAGACCCTTGTGCGGTCCGGGGTAAAGGTCGAAGAGGCAATGGACGAGGCATCCGGTGTTCTAAATAATGCAGCATTAAAGCAGGATGTGCTATTTGCCAGGGAGGAAGTGTTAAAAGGACGGGACCTCTCATCAGCACTCGGGACACAAAAATCGGTACCCCAAAGGCTGTCAAGATGGATTGCAATTGGCGAGCATTCGGGAAAAATTGAAACAGTGTTCGGACAGCTAAGGCAGTTTTATGATGGAGAAATTGAAAAACTTACAAGCAGGATAATGACGTTAATTGAACCTGCGCTTATTGTGCTTGTTGGTGTTATTATGATGATACTAATATTGACATTTGTATTACCTGTGTTTTCACTCTTTGGAAACTTAGTATAATCTTGCGAAAGGGATTACAGATATGGAAAGAAAAACAATGGGACAAATTGAAAAAGAAAGGTGTTTTCCGAATAAGGAAGACCGTAAACAAGGGTTCACCTTTGTTGAAACTATTATAGTGATCGGGATTATCCTGATCCTAACCAGCACTGTCGGAGTGATTGCATTTCGGTATCTCGGCAGAGCAAAAAGTGTTACTGCCCGGAATAATATTCAGACATATTCTCTGGCTTTGAATACCTATCTCCTTGATACCGGGATGCTGCCCACAGAAGAGCAGGGGCTTGAAGCCTTGTGGGAGCGGCCTGTACTTGAACCTGTTCCTGAAAACTGGCAGGGCCCCTATGTTGACAGAGCGGTCGGACCAGACCCTTGGGGAAATGAATATGAGTATACTGTACCAGGCCCCCATGGCCTGCCCTTTGGTATCCAGTCCTATGGAGCTGACGGCTTGCCTGGCGGAGAAGGGGAGAACGCGGACATTCAGTCATGGCAAAACTAAACAGACGGAGCGGTTTTGTATTGATCGATGTAGTCATCGGTATACTGATTCTCTCTGTGGCTGCTGTATCAATATATCTGTCTCTTTCTGCCGGGCTCCGTGCAGTCGCTGCTCAGCGGGAGGAAGTCAGGGAGATAATGACTGCTGAAGAGGAGGATGATTCTGCGCTTGAATTTGTCTTCTAAAAGCCCGGGATGGACTCTGGTTGAAGTTGCCGCAGCTTTGAGCATTTTTATTATATGCGGAGGCCTGCTTTATACGGCTGCTATTACCGCCTTCCCGGCAATAGATCGAATTATTATTACTGCGAGAGAGAACGCGGTCCTGTTTCAATTTCACCGTGCTATGAAGTCAGCCTGTTCAAGGGTTGCAATGCCCTACTGGTGCAGTATTGAAAGTATCTCTCAAAGCGGAACAGAGTTTGCTATTCCGTATATTGATGGAGAAGAGGATCGTGAGCTTGTATTAAATAGAAGCGGAAATGGTCTGTCCATTGCAATTGGAGAGGGAGAATTTATACTTTCGGATATACAGATATCCGCAATAGATATTCAGTTATCTGAGTCAACAGGAACTATAGAAATAATAATGATGATAGAGCTGGCAGATGAAAATATAGAAGCAGTATATCAGCTTGGAGGCAGACTACTTCTTAACGCGGAGCGAGGAGAATAATGAGAGGCTCAGTAACCGTATTTGCAATTGTTTTTTTGTTTTTCTTTACTGCCCTTGCAGCAGGTGCCTTTGTGCTTGTCCGTGCCGGGTTCTTTTTGACATCCACGGTTTCGGATGAAGATGATGAAATACAGGAGTACCATGAGGTTGTCATACAGATAATACAGTTGATGAAAAACGATTCCAATACTAGAGCAGATTGCCGGTTTGACAGCTATATGCAGCCGGACCGCCAAGTATCCAGAGATTTTCTTGTGAGAATAAATGATGTATCAAGCAGAATCAACCCGAATTTCATTGAAGAAAACCTATTTACTGAAACCGATCTGGATTCATTATTTCTTCCTGGTGTAACTGCTCAGAACCTGCAGGACTTCCGCGATGAAAGGGGGCTTTCCTTGGAAATACGGGAACATTATCAGCATATATTCACAGAGACTGCTTTTGCGGATTACCTAACCCCCTATGGGTATGCCAACATCAACTGTACAGACGAATTCGTACTTGAGGACTTATACTATTTGCGCACAGGAGATGAGCAGGGGGCAGATCTTTTTCATGCTGCTGTTCAGAACATGCGTGCTTCTCTCCAGCTGTTTTCAGAGGATGACCTGCCCATAATTTTGGGAGGGAATTACGAAGTCCTCGCAAATATTATTCATACTGAGCCTGTATGGAACATACACTTTCTTCCAGAGGAAATACTAAGCGCGGTATTGAACTATGGACCATTTGAAATTGAAGGTCCTCTTCAAAGGGCAGACAGGATCCAAGTGCACTCGGCTACTGTTGGTATCGACCCTTCAATGCTTCGAACATTGGTCGGCGCGCATAGTGGGTCGAGGATCTATGCCTATCTTGGTACTATTACATGGTTTTGGAAAATTGAAGTAGAGGGTAATGCTGGGACCTATGAATGCATTGTTGCTAGGTTGCCTGGGGACCAGGATGACCCGACTTTTCAGATTATCAGCAATAGGTGGGCGGAAGAATGAGTAACATTGGCATTTGTCAGAGCAAGGTCCATGCACATATAGATATTCATACTGGAACAGAGCTGAAAAAACCGCCAAAGACTTTAATCCTTCCCAGGATACATGTCCAAGTATATTTATTAACAATTCCACCCATACCGGAAGCCCAATTAGAAGGACATCTTGCATATCGATTACGAGGACTGTATCCCGGGAATATCGAGAATGCTGAATATGATTATATACGTTTTCATCGGAATAATGATGATGAAGACTCAGTGATTCTGTTTGCTGCGCCGGGTTCTGAGCTTTCATCAATTGCCGGTCCTTCGGTAAATATGGTTTTGCCGGTGCTTTACATTGTGCCCTGGCTTGAAAAAAAACAGGTAGCTTCATGCTTTTTTGTTGTGGAAACTCCTGAGTGGATTGAGATTATCCAGTTTCAGAATGCCTGTCTTGTTTTTTCACGTGTGTATGATCTGTCAAACAATAAGTCCGCTATCTATGAGGAGCTTTCTGAAAACAAGGAGAATACTCCTGTCTATTTCCTTTCGCTTTGCGGAAACCGGGAAATAGATTCAAAGATATTATCCACCCTCAATAAGGCTCCGATTTATGTATCTGGAAAGGATATTTTTTCACAAAAGCCGTTAAAAAAAGCCTTGTTTTCAAAGAAACGGGGTATCGGCGGCCAGCGTTCTCTGTTGCGTTCGGTGCTCATTATTTGTATCGCGATTCTGAGTCTGGGAAGCTGGGTAAAAACAATGGACGTCAGGGAATCTTACAGAACTGTGCTGCTTAGAGAGCTGACACGTAGGAGAGCCCAGCTTGTTCGGGAACGTGAGCTTGTAACTGAATACCAGGAGCTGAGAAACCGAGCCGCTGCTTTAGCAGATCTTCCTGTATACAGCCCGTATCAGGCATTGTCTGTGATACAGGAACTAGGAGGCAGGGGTTTTGAACTGCGGAATTTCGTTTTCCGGGAGAATGGGTTTGAGATACAAGGAAGGGGCAGGGAAACTCTCTCTTTTCTCCGAAGGCTCTCAGAGCATCCTGATATTAGTACGGTTGAACTCTTGCAGATCCTCTCAGTAGGAGATGAAGGATTAGAGCAGTTTTCCATAGCAGGGAGGCTTTATGACTAGGCGAGAGGGGTTACTGCTTCTGCTTTTTCTTGCACTAATTGCAGCAGCAGGGTTACTGCTTTTTGCATTTCCTGGAAACCGGGAACAGGGTGAAGACAGTCTTGCCCTAGATGCTTTAGAAAACAGCATACAAGAGATTACCCTGCATCCTGAGTTGGCAAGCAGTCTTCCGGATGTAATAGAAAGGCTTGAGACACGGATCGCAGAAGCACAGTCAATGCTGTATACTGAAGGGGAGATTGATTCCTTTCAGTTCGGAGCAGAAATACGGGGTATGCTTGTTGCAAGAGGGCTTACTGTTGAACGGTATCAGGCTGTTCCAGGTACTGACGGCCGTATTTTTGAATTCAATGTGTCAGGGGATGCACTCTCCTTTTTCCGCTTCCTTGCTGTGCTGGAAGAGCGGGATAAACTTCTGACAATTCCCTCATTAACAGTACAGCAGCGGCCCCATGGTATGGTAACTGGAGTATTTAGGATAGGGTATGTGGAAATTCCTTAGAAGCTGGATAATAGAATTAATTTTGTTCATCGGTTTTATTACTGCCTTGTTTTTCTTTGTAATGCCCAAACAAGCGCCAGTACTTCCGGGAGCTGAAATAGTATCTGACTATGAAGAACCCCAGGTCCCTGAAATAGGATTCTTAGAACCGGGAAATATTGTATGGGCTTGGCAGTTAGCCCGCTTTTTCGGGTGGGAGCCTGAAGAAGGGGAGGCTGAACCGGAGAATACATCCCGCGTTGTGAATGATGCCGGGTTTCTAGAGTATCTTGGATTCAGCCGCGGAGAAGAAGGAGATAGCTATTACTTTATAAAAGATTCCAGGACAGGCAGGGTAATGCGTATCGGCCTGGAAAATATGGGGAGTGGCTGGCAGGTTGAAGAAACAGGAGATGACTATCTTATCTTACGCAATGAAGAAGAAACCTGGAGAGTAGAGAGGGGTGAATAGATGAAAAAGTACGGTATAATTCTATGTTTTGCAGTCGTGTTATTTAGTGCTTGTATGACAAGACAAATTCCGGCAGAGCTTTCGGAAAGTGAAGAGGCTCCCTTGTTTGGAATGATATACGATGCTTATAATGAGCCTTGCCCGGATGCAAGCATTATTATTGATCAACAGGAGGCTGCAGTTACAGATATAAACGGCAGGTTTACCATTTCTAGTCTTGCTCGGGGCGAGCATATTATCCGTATTGTAAAAGAAGGGTATGAGCCAATTGATGTGCGCTTTTTGTTCCTTAATAGAAACCAGGTCTTTCATGCACAAGTCTTTTCCTTCAGGTATATCCTCGATAAAGCGGAAGAATCTTTAGAAACTGAAAATTGGGCACAATGCCGGTGGTTTTTGCAGCGTGCGGAAGCAATTTTTCCTGAAGACCCTGAACTCGTGTATCTGCAGGGTTTATATTTCTTCAATACAGAAAGGTATGACCAGGCACTAACAGTGCTTCAACCTCTTACTCAGCGCGAACGCAGTTCTGCTTTTGTGCATCTTCTTCTATCCGACATTTATCAATACGGGCTGGAGGACACCCAATCAGCAGCAGAACATTTGGAAGCCTTTCTTCAGCTCCGGGGAAGCAGAGAAATCGAAGAACGTTTGGCAAGCCTTACCAATGCGCAGCCTAGTGAATAATCTTTCTGACCGCAGCAGCAAGCTCTTTCCTGGTAAATGGCTTAGCCAGAACGCCGGAAAAGCCATGTTCGGTATAGTTTGCCATAATCGGATCGTTCGAATAGCCTGAACAGACAATTGCTTTTGCATTAGGGTCTATTTCCAGAAGCTTTTTTATTGCTTTAGCACCGCCCATGCCCCCTGCAATAGTCAGGTCCATTATAACGCATGAATAGGCACTCTGGGTTTCAAAGTTCTTTTGGTATTCAGAGAGGGCCTGTTCGCCGGTATCTACTATGCTGCAGTTATAACCGAGACTGTGTAAAAGTCTGGCAATGACGCGCTGGTTTATTTTGTCATCATCCATAATAAGAATATTTCCAGTACCCTTTGCTGCTTCTGTTTTCTGACCATTCCTATTGCTGCTAGTCCTGTCCTTTTCTGCTGGTATATAGATAACAAAAGATGTGCCCTTACCCTGTTCTGAGAAAACCAGGATCTCCCCTCTGTGTTTTTGGATAATTGAATGACAGATGGCAAGACCTAAACCGTGTCCTAGGGGTTTTAGTGAGAAGTAGGGGTCAAAAATATTTTCGATATGTTCTCTCGGAATTCCGGGACCGGAATCTGTAATTGTAATTTCTATATACTCTCCGGATGTCAGGTCCCCTGGCAGTTGTCTGTCAATGGTTATATTCTTGCATTCTATTTCTACTGTTCCCGTGTTTTCCATAGCTTGGGATGCATTAAGCACAATATTCTGGATAACCTGGGTAAACTGCCCCTTGTCAACTGAAGCGGCCCAGAGTTCGGAATGGGCATTCATTTTATATTTTGTACCTGTTCCCCGGAGAATGAATTGTGCAGAACTGTTTATTGACTCAGCAATATCTACTGTTTCCCGAACCGGATTACCACCTTTTGCAAAGGTGAGCAGCTGGTGGGTCAGGTTCTTTGCTTCCTGTGATGCTGTCTCAGCATCTTTAAGTACCTGAGATGCAGCAGAGTCTTCAGGGATATCCATAAGTGCAATTGAAATATTTCCGAGTATTGCAGAGAGGAGGTTGTTAAAGTCATGGGCAATTCCCCCTGCAAGCACCCCTACAGATTCCAGGCGCTGGATGTTTTGAATCTCCCGCTCCATGCGCTCCTGGTTTGTAATGTCGCGAAAAGAGATTACCGTACCTGTTACTGAATTATCCGGAGTACTAATCGGAGCTATTGAATAGGAAATAAGCCGCTGGATACCGTTTTTTGTAATTATTTCTTCTCTTTCCGGAACCTCAGAAGAAACGCTGGTTTTTATTGCATGTCCGATAAGCTGCCGAAACCGTGCCGGGCTTCTGGTACGCAGCACTTCTTCTATATACTTTCCTTCTGCCTCAGTATAAACAGCGGATGTCAGTTTCTGCGCCTGGGAGTTCATTAATGTGATCCTGCCTTCAGTATCTGTAGTAATAACAGCATCCGCAATACACCTGAGTGTTGCCTTCAGCCTGTCCTTCTCCTGCTGGATCTCATTCTGCCGCTGCTTCATGTTGGTAATGTCTCTTGAGTAAACCGTGGCCCCGGTAATATTCCCGTCAATAAATGTCGGGTGAAATGACACATGGAAAAAATTTATTCTTCCGTTTATCAAAAAAGGAATCTCTTCTGAAAACTGCTTACCTTTCAAAGCTTTTTTGTACCGTTTCTTCCAAAACTCATTAATCTCTTCTGTAAATGGCCCGATGGCGGGCATTCCTACTTCTAAATCAATATTTAACGATTGCTTTATTTGGTTTTTGAACTGAGAGTTGAAATTCACTATTCTTAGGTCTTTGCTGACTGACCATACATTATCTGTGGTTGACTCAATAAGCGACTTAAGCTCTCGTTTACTTTCTTGCAGATCCTGTTCAAATGCTTTTTCATCTGTAATATCCTCAAAGATCAGGGAATTGACACCGTCTGAATGGGAAAAGGCATGGAAGCGTATTATCCTG
>CAYRYS010000091.1:0-13329 GCA_964428555.1 uncultured Spirochaetales bacterium
TATATTTTCCAATTATAACAGTAGTAAAATATAAAATAGCTCTGCCGCGCAGGCGTAAGGCCGATTTAATTGGTAAGAAAGTCATCGTTTGGCGATTACAAACTTTACCCTGTTATAACCGAATTGTTATGAACCTACGAATTTGGTAAGGAGTAAAGTTTGAATCGCTTTCCTGGCCGTAGTTTCAATGGGAGAAATGCCGGCGCTGTAATTATCTTCATTCGTGACTTTTGGTGCCTTTCGTGGTTACAAAAAACACAGTAAATTGTCTTGTCAGTAAGACTCTGCTATATTTTTACTCATGGCTTCCGGGCACGATCTACGGTATAAATGGCTCTTTTCTCACTCAGCTTTTATGCAGCGCCTTTTCCAGTCTTTTGTGCAGGAAAAGTTTGTGGAAGACCTGGTCTTTTCTACATTAAAGCGTGTTGATAAGAGCTTTGTGACTGACACCTTCAAAGAAAAAGAGTCAGATATTATTTATACCATTCAATTTAAAGACAGCATAATCTATATATTTCTGCTGCTGGAGTTCCAGTCAACAGTAGACAAAAACATGTCTATCAGATTTGTCCGGTGCATAACAGAGCTGTATGAAAGCTTTCAAGCGAAAACAGGGTCAGGCAAGCTTCCCGCAGTCTTTCCCATACTGCTGTACAACGGAGACGCGAAGTGGACAGCACCCTTTCGGTTTGAAGAACGGGTAGAACAGAGCATTCCCAAGGAGTTTGTTCCCCATTTCAGGTACTTTCCAATACTGGTAAATGAATTACCAAAAGAAAGCCTTTTAACAATCAAGAATGCCTTATCCGCGGTGTTTTATGTGGAAAATCTGTCAGTTGCAGAGCTGAATACCCGCCTTGATGCGTTTTTCAGTATTATCCAGGATGAAAACCTTGAGGTTGCAAATCTCTTGAGTGCATGGTTTAATAACTACCTGACGAGTATTGAAAATAAAGGTTCTGTGGATGATAATATTATTACAGGAATAGAAATATAAAAGAAGTTTGATACAATAATGGAGGTGAAAAACATGTTTGCCACAACACTAAAAGAACACGATGAAAAGCTTCGGCAGGAAACAAAAATTGAAACAAAAATAGAAGACGCAAAGCGGATGCTCTCAGAGGGCTTGGATTCTGAGTTGATTTCCAGAGTAACTGGTCTTTCCATCGAAGAAATTGAAAAACTGAAAGAATAGCCCTGCCCAGTAGAATACTTCAAAAAGAATTTTATCGCCACGGCGCAAAGCTGCAATGGGAATAGGAATCAAATTGCATGCATTTACTGAAGTACTCATCACACTATCTGAATATCTGAATCCTCATCTTCAAAGGAGTCCCGGATATGTGCAATCAGAGATTCTAGATAGGGCTTCATCGCCATCTCCTGGAAATACCCTGACTGGTAAGGCCGCTGGTGGACAAGACCCATGGTCTGAATCCCGGCCTGGGTATCCATAAGGACTTGTCTTATTTCCAGGTCTTCCTGAGCGCCTGCTTTCAGGTTGAGAACACTAGTCATCATCATAAAGTTGTTCTTCACTCTGTGGTGGATCTTGCGGATTAGTGATGACAGTATTACACGGCATGCATATCGGACCGGGCTATGACAAGCGGAATTATTGCTGTCTCTGTATTGATACTCGAATAAATAAGGGCTGCATAAAACCAGTTGTTAAAAGCTTCCGCAGAGCATTAAAGCTATCAGCTTTGATGGAATGTATAAGAGGTAATAATATTGACCAATAAAGCAGCAGGCGCAGAGGTTGGCAGCAGGAGAATACCGGAGGAACCTGGATGGTGGTCAAATTTCCCAGATAGTTGTATGGATGTGAGAGTGAAACCCTCAGCTATGCTGTGTAGATTAAACAATACTCATGATTGTATCTATGCTGCCGTGTACTTTATAGAACGGTCGCTGCATGACCAGAATTCCCAAAAGACCGGATGGACCGTAAAACCCGCTGAATTTTGAATGCACCTGCATGCTTTGTTTTTGATCATCCCTGGTAATAAATTCTGCTTCTTCTGTCAGGGAATACCCTTTTTGCAGAACCCAATACCGCTGAGAGGCAAAGTCTTTACTTATCGCATCAAAAATCTCTTTCCCTTTTGTCTTTGAGAGGGTAGCCGCGTTATACACACCTTTGCTTCCCCAGTTTATGGCAAGGTCACAGCCTGCGTATTTGATATAATAGTCCCGGCTGCCTCTGGGGAGTTGGAGAAACTCTTCCAATGTAAGCTTGTCTCCGTTTTCAATAACAATGCCCTCCGGTCGAATCAGCTGGGTATAGGGAAATAAGTCTCTTACCCTGTCAGAAAAATAGGATCTGGTTTTTTCCCAGAAAGGAAAAATAAGCGAGAGCTTTTCATCAAAAAGAATAGACGGCGGTAAGTCGTATTGAAGATTATTGTCCTTACTTTGAGACAACCGCATTTGGAAAAAATTATCAGAAAACAATCCTGCGAAGGCGTGGGACCTGAGAAAATTACAGTCATATGGGGTAATGTTCTTGTCATATCCAAAGTAGCGGATGCCCTGTTCCCGGGTTTTTTGAATGAAAAACCGGATACCAGCAGGGATAGATGCATTGTCTATTAAGTGATGCACAACCGGTTGTTCTCCCAAGTATTCTGTTAGTGCTTCGGTAAATCCTTTTGCAAGGCTTTTTTCAAAAAGACTGGAACTGTGAAAATCGTTTTGAAAGTGCGAAACCAGTTGATAAAGCTGTTCATAAAGTCCCCATGCTGAGCCTGGACTCTGGATTTCAGAGATTTTTCCAGGGACCACTTCGTCAGTCCTGAAAAAGACAGGAAGAGAAACTCTGTCTGCCATATGTTCTAAGTGAAAGTGCCTTCCCATATGTTCCGGTAATTCGTTGAGAACAAGTTCTGCGACTTCCGGATCGAATTCGCATTTCAGGCTTGCGTTAAATAGCTCCAAGCTTTTTTGCTGGAACTCCCGGATGATTTCATATTTTCTAAAGAAATGCTCTCTCTCATCCTTGACGAGCTGATAGGTGTTCTCAGCCACAAGACCGCTGAATCCCACATTCGTGTTAGTTGTATTGTTCATATTGGAGTCAAGAAAATTATAGTATTTATGCATAATTATATAGCCGTCCTTTATTAAGTTTGCTATGTTTCCTGTTGGGATATCATATTGTTAGCGTTTCTCAGGCGCTGGGTAAGGATTTTACTGATGACAGTGATGATCTTAATCGCCATTTCCGGGTTCTCTTGTTTTATATGGTGAAAGCTGTCTACCGGGAGCTTGTAACACTCAAGGTCTTTCATCACATCCACATTCGCGGACCTGAGTTTCTCATCAATAAGTGCCATTTCTCCGAAAACTGTACCATAGGTAAGTGTCACCATCCGCTTTTTTCTGTCTCCACCGGGAAGGCTGATGGTAATATCTGCTTCTCCAGACACTATCAGAAACAGCGAATTTCCTGCATCGCCTTGTACAAAAACACTGCTGCCTGCAGGATATACCTGGTACTCAAGATAGTTCTTTATGAAATCCGCCTCAGGCTTGGAGAATCCGTAGGATGAGAGAAACATGTTTAAAGAATAGGTTTTTTCATTCTGCTGATTTATTTGGAGAATATCAAGCAGAGAATCTTCACAGTACTCCAAGGCTTTATCCGTGTCAGAAAAAATATGGGCAGAATCTATTTCCTGGTGGAGATTCAGGTTCTTGAACTCTGTCATAATGGCCCTGCCATCATACAGATAACTGAAGGCGAGTACAATCCCTTTTTCTTTCAGCCGTTTATATGACTGCTCAAGTATGCGATACCCGGTAGTGTCAATTCGATGGACTTTTTTAATATCAAGAATGATGAATTTCTTGCTTTTCAAGCGGTCAATATAGTCAGCCAAGACTTCGGCAGCAGCGAAGAATAGGGTGCCTTCAAGCTCAAGTACGGTTATAGTTTCTCCATGTTTATCCAAGAGTTTTGAAAGGGAATCCTCCCGCATTTTTCTTGATCTAAGCTTGTCTCCTGTGTAGACCTTATGGACAACCCCTTTGCTCATTGCGCTTAAAAAAACAATAAAGGAAAGAAGCACTCCTACGCCCAGGGCAATGGGAATATCAAAAGCAATGGCAGTTATCATCACAATAATAATAATCCCAAGGTCTACCATATGACTATGAGCTTTCTTTTTCTGAATAATATCCTGAAGAAGCCGAATGCTGAAGGGATCTATCAGACGGACTCCGATAAATATAATGACAGCAGCAATGACAGACCTGGGAATATAGGAGATGTACCTTGCGAATAACGCGATAACAATGAATATACTCAGGCTGTGAATAATAGGAGAGAACTTGGTTCTTCCTCCAGCCCGGAAATTTGCCATGCTTCTTCCAATAAAGCCTGAGGAAGTGAGACCTCCGAGAAGTGGACTCACGATATTTCCCAGCCCCTGACCAATAAGCTCTTTATTCGCGTTGGTTCTATTATTTGTGAGGTTCTGCAGCATCAGCGCGGAAAGCAGAGAATCAAGAGAATTGATAACTGCCAGGGCAAGAGCGCCTTTTATAATAAGTGGAAGATAGTTGAAAAATGCTGTATCTGTTATGGTATTTAATATTCCCAAAGCATTTTCCGGATTAGGTAATCCGCTGGGAATACTGCCGATTGTGGGTCCCTGAGGAAGTTCAGGGAAGAGTATAGAAAACAGATGATATACGCCTGTACCGATAATTATTGCCAGTAGTGGGGCTGGGATTTGTGATGAAAGCTTGTCTGCGGTAATCAAACAAAGCAGTGTTATTACTGATACAAGCGGAGCAAGCAGAACGACCTCTTCCAGATGAAAAGCGATGTGGAAAAAGGAAATGCCCGGAAGCCCGAGGAGCGCTCCGGCTTGTCCGATAATAATAAGAACAGCCACTCCGTTTATCACACCAACAGCAACAGGGTAGGATATAAACTTTACCACCTCCCCAAGCCGTAAAAACCCGAAAAGCAGCTGTAACACTCCGCTGAAAAAAATGCAGGAAAAAACGATATACAATACCAACATGGTATCCGGTGTTGCTGTCATTCCGATTTCTCTAGAAAGTTCACCAAGCAGGTTTGCAAGTATAATCGCGGGCGCGGCTTGGGGGCCGGATATCATAAAGGGTGTGCCCCCGAAAATAGCAGCTATAATCCCGCCAAAAATGGACGCGAACATAGCAGCTAAAATCCCCTGGCTGATAAAGTCTCCGCCGAGAGGAGCGAAAGCGATCATACCAAAGATGATATTTCCAGGCAGAGCGACAGCCGCGACAGTTATCCCGCCTCTTAGATCACCTTTTAAATCTGAAAAAGGATTTTTTGCATTAGGTTGTTCAGCACGTGTTTTTAAGGTTTGCATTCTAGTATCAGAAGTCTAGGGGATTATTCCCTGTGTGTCAAATAAATGTAGAATATAATTGTACTATAATAGAAAAAGAGAAATACTTAAAATTAGATAAAACAAATATACCACCTAAGTAGGCCCGCAGCCCGGTTCGGATACTAGTCAAGCGAAAGCCATCGGACCCTGTGCTATAATATTGCATAAAGAAATATTGCACATTAGTGCGCTTGCCTCCTGCATTTACAAAACGGAAATGCTCAATGTCTAGTTTGAGCATTCTATAACAAGTGCTTTGCAGCCCAATGCAGACAAGGAGGAATAATGAACAAGCAGGAAACATATAATTATCCACCTTTTTAGACAGATTCGGAGATGAGGTCCGGTCATTTATCCAGGAACAGAGCTATGTCAGGGAGAAAGCGTTATGAATAATAAGATAACAGTGACAACAGACGGAACCACGGCAGAGGTAGAAAAAGGTACCCTTCTCCTGGAGGCTGCAACAATTGCTGGAATTGACATTCCACGCCTGTGTTTTAATGAAGATCTTGAACAACCTGGTACTTGCGGCATGTGTATTGTCAGTCTGTCATGGGTACAAGTGACTGTGTTAACTGCGGTCAGTGTGTTGTCTACTATCCTGTGGGAGCCTTGCATGAAAAAGAATTGGTAAACGAGGTATGGGAAGCCATGGAAGCCCCTTCGAAAACCGTAGTGGCCCAGATTGCTCCAGCTATACGTGTTGCACTTGGAGAGGAATTTGGAATGGAGCCTGGAACACTTGTTACTAGTAAAATATACACTGTTTTGAAAAAAAACTCGGTATAGAAACTGTCTTTGACACCACCTTTTTCAGCCGAATTGATTATAATAGAAGTAGGGACTGAACTTCTCCATAGAATAGGTTCAGCCGGGCCGCTGCCTCTCATTACCTCCTGCTCCCCTGGATGGTTCAAGTTTGGCAAAACGTTTTTTTCGATCTCCTGGAAAATATCTCTTCATGCAAATCGCCTCAGCAGATGTTGGGTGCTATTATCAAGACCTATTATGCGCTATACGGACAGAAGTCCTCCTAGAGAAAAAGACAGCGCATAAGCGGCAATAGCAGAGGTTAACATTTCATCCACATCTCGATACATTTTTAACTGCGTTGAAAACACTCGATGAGCGGAGAAGCGCAACAACGCTCCTCGAGTGATTCCGCTCTAGCGGAATCGTATCGAGAGGTCCCTGAAACCGCCAGCTTTGCTGCGTAAAATAATCCCAGCGGATGCTGCTGCAGTCACATCTCGGTACATTTTTGCTGGACGCAAAAACACTCGATGACCGGACTGGTGCAACAACGCTCCTCGAGTGATTCCGCTCTAGCGGAATCGTATCGAGAGGTCCCTGAAACCGCCAGCTTTGCTGCGAAAGATTAACCCAAGTGCTACCATTCCACCGTCATCTTTGTATAATTTCCCTGGCGGAAACATTCGGACCAGGGTTATTACTCTAGAAAATCAGCTCTATAACTTCTTCCATGCGCTCCACAGGGTGAAAAGTTATTCCCTTCTGTACGTGGTCAGGCATTTCTTCAAGGTCCTTTTCGTTCTGTTTGGGGATGATAATGTCCTTCACCTTTGCGCGTTTGGCAGCAATGGTTTTCTCTTTTAAACCGCCGATTGGCAGCACCTGGCCTGCCAGTGAAAGTTCTCCTGTCATAGCAAGCTTCTTTTTCACCTTTTTCTGGGTAGCCAAGGAGAGAAGGGCAGTTGCCATGGTTATGCCGGCTGAGGGGCCGTCTTTCGGTGTTGCTCCTGCGGGTATATGGAGGTGGATCTGGTTCTTCTCAAAAAAACTAGGATCTACTCCCTGGTCAGGGGCTATGTGCTTTACAAAAGAGAAGGCAATATTTGCAGACTCTTTCATTACATCACCCATCTGTCCTGTCAGCTGAAGTCCCGGTTTACCAGGGTTTTCAACTGCTTCTATTATCAGGGTATCCCCTCCGTACGCGGTCCACGCTAAGCCCATTGCCATTCCGGGTCTGGAGATTCGTTGTATCTCATTCTCTGCAAACGGCGCTTTTCCAAGATAGTCCTTCAGATTATCCTGGTTCACGGTAAATGGTGCCTCTTTCTCTTCGGAAATGAGTTTTTTCGCGATTTTGCGGTTAATACGGTCCAGGTTTTTTTCAAAATTCCGCATTCCCGCTTCCCTGGCATATCCTTCGGCAATTCCGGTTAACGCAGACTTATGGTACTTTACCTGTTTCTTAAGTAGTCCATTGCGTTTCAGGGTTTTGGGAATAAGATATCGCTTGGCGATTTCGATCTTTTCCTGGTCAATGTATCCGGATAAACGGATTACTTCCATTCTATCTAATAGCGGGGATGGAATGGAGTCCAGAGTATTGGCTGTTGTAATAAAGAGAACATTGCTTATGTCAAATGGCATGTCCAAATAGTTGTCCCTGAATTCCACATTCTGCTCAGGATCCAGAACCTCTAACAGAGCAGAGGATGGGTCTCCTTGGTATGAAACCCCCAGCTTGTCAATTTCATCGATCATAAATACCGGAGACTTTGTTTTTACTATCTTAAGTCCCTGGATAATTTTACCCGGCATTGCGCCGACATAAGTTCTGCGGTGGCCTTTGATCTCAGCCTCGTCCCGCATACCCCCTACAGAGAAGCGGAAAAACTCCTTGCCTAATGCCCTGGCAATTGACTTGCCAACAGAGGTCTTTCCCACTCCAGGAGGTCCGACAAGGCAGATGATAGAACCTTTTGTATCCTTCTTCAGCTTACGCACAGCAAGGTATTCAGTTATCCGCTCTTTTACGTCTTCAAGGCCATAGTGGTCTTTATCAAGAATATCCTGTGCATTCTTTAGATCAATGTCCTCAGACTCAGCTTCACCCCATGGAAGGGAAACAATTGTATCAAGGTAATTTCTTGTGACAATGAACTCAGAGGAGTTAGGGTCCATGAGGGAGAATTTATCAAGCTCCCGTTCTACCTGCTCCTTTGCCTCTCCTTCAAGGTTCAGCTTTTCAATCTCTTCTTTGAATCTCTGGAATTCTCCTGACTTTGCGTCAGTGGGCATCCCCAGCTCCTGCTTAATTGCCTTGAGCTCTTCTTTTAGAAAGTATTCCCTTTGGCTCTTTTCAATCTTCTCGTTTATCTGGTTTTGTATCTTTTTCTGGATCCGCAGGAGTTCCTGTTCTTTCTTGATGTGCACAAGGACCTGTTCCATCCGTGATTTTACATCCAAGGTTTCTAAAATCTTCTGCTGCTCGGTTCTGTCAATATTGAGAATGGAAGTAATAAAATCCGCGATCTTTCCGGGATGGTCGATGTTCACCATATTCAGCCGCATTTCTTCAGAAAACAGAGGGTTGTTTTCTGAGACTTGTTTCATCTCACTTATTAAGGAACGGGTAAGTGCTTGGATCTCATCACTTTCTTCGTCGATTTCTTCTGGATAATCTACAGCTGTAACTATGGGCGATGATTCAGATAGAAACTTCTTAACATGAAAACGCTTAATTGTAGAAATGAATATATTCATCCCTCCATCAGGGAGGTTTATTTTTTTCGCGATCTTGGCAACGGTTCCCGTTCTGTACAAGTCTTCAGTGGATATCTCATCAACATCATTATTCTCAAGAAGCAGTAACCCTATCATACTGTTGGTTTTCATTGCTTCTTCGATAATATGCATTCCTTCATCATTATCGATCATGATTGGAGTAAATATGCCGGGGAATACCGGATTCCCCCGAAGCGGCAGAATAAAAAGTTTGTTCGGTAGAATTTGGTCTGCTGGTATAATCTGTTTATCTGACATAGCTCTCCCTTAACTAGTTTTGTATTATTATATAAGGTAATACATTTTCTACAGATCGACTACAGCAATTGATATAACAGCCGCCCTTTTCTTGAAACTATAAAATAGTTCGAAAAAGATGGGAAAAGGAAAGATGAATATATGCAATAATACAAATAGTAATAATAAACGTTTAACAACAAGCGTTTTGACAAAATTCAGGTTCCGTGGTATACCTGGTCTGTGCAAAGAAACTTAAAAACTAATGCTATTATATTACGCAACCGAAAATACGGCGAAATGCATAAAATAGTTACTATGCTTACTCCGGAACACGGCCTAATTGATGCGCTCGCATACGGAGGGTATAAAGGCAAACTGAAAAGTCTGACAAATCCATTTCACATATGTACTGTGTCTATCTATTCGAACCCGGTAAAGCAGACGAATAAAATATCTGATGTAGATGTAATAGATTACCTTTACTCCATGCGGGAAGACATGAAGCGTTTTCTCGGTGCCTCTTTATTTGCTGAGATTATCCTCCGCAGCTATGCAGGCGGGGAAGGGGAAAGCTACTCGCTTATGGAAAAAGGGCTTTACACACTTGCTTCTACCCAAAAAGAAAGCATAGATTTTGTCATCATCCAGTTTATTCGAAGGTATATGAAAATACTTGGGGAGGAACCACAGTTTTATACCTGTCAAGCCTGTGGTGCTGAAGCAGATGGAGCGGATTTGGTATATTATGACAGTACACGTGGAGGATTTTATTGTGAAAACTGTGCTTCTATCAGAGAGAATCCACTTTCAGGAGGTGCCCGTGCATATCTTCGGCAAACAGGGCGTATGCCCTTTTCCGAAGCAGTGAAGGTGAAACTGGATGCAAAATCGTTGGTGAATATGAAACACTTATTTTTCAGGATGATAGAGTCAATTATTGAATCCCAGCTGAATACGCTTGGTTTGGCAGGGTTGTAATAATGCGTTGTTTTTTAGCTCTTCCCTTAACAGAGACAATGAAAAAAGAGATTTCAGAGCAGATTACAGAGCTCCGAAGGAACTATATAAAGCAGATAAAATGGACATCACCTGAGGCCATGCATATAACAATGATTTTTTTTGGTGATGTCAATACCGAGCAGCTGGATACGATAATAACATCTGTTAATTCAGTTTCCCGGCTGCCTGGACCTTTTGCTTTGGAAGTACATGGAATCGGAACATTCCCGCCGAAAGGCGCTCCAAGGGTTTTCCATGGTATGGTATCAAAAGGGTATCCAGAATGTGTGGATATTTACCAGTCTGTTACCAATGTACTGCCGAAATCGGTTTACACCCCGGAGAAGCGGAGATTTGTGCCCCATGTTACCCTTGGAAGGGTAAGGAAGGGAAGAAAAATATTCATTGATGAAAGACCCCGCCTTTCTGTACAAGGACAAATATCTTCACTGGTTTTGTATGAATCAAAATTGAATAGAGCTGGGCCTGAGTATTCAGTAGTCAGAGAATGGTGTTTATAAACTCCTGTATTCATTGAGAAAGTATAACCTCTTGTGGTACCATAGGAGCAGCTATAAAAGGGATAACACAATATACAAATATCTTACAGACATAAAGCATAGGACAGTGATATATGATTTGGAATAAAAAGCAAATTGATAAAGATGAAGTAAGAACAATTGCGGGAAAATACAATCTTGACCTAATGAGTGCTTCCATATTTGTACGGAGGGGAGTTACAGACGGTGAGGAGATCCAGTTTTTTTTGGAAAATGATATTCAATACACTCATAATCCTTTTTTGTTTGATGAGATTGAAGATGCAATTGACAGGATACAGCAGGCAAAGATTGAAGGCGAGAAGATCCTAATATTCGGCGACCGTGATGTTGACGGAATAACTTCAACGGTGCTGCTGACCCAAGGGCTCCGGGATATGGGACTTGAGGTAAGGTGGCAGGTCCCAATAGGAGATGAGCCTTACGGACTCTCTTCGGCTGCAGTACAGGACTTTGCTGCAAACGATGGAACCCTCATTATCACTGTTGACTGTGGTATTTCTAACTCAGCAGAGATAGAAGAAGCCCTTGAGTTAGGGATTGATACAATTGTAATAGATCACCATGAGGCTTCTCAGACAATGCCACCAGCACTTGCTATCTTAAATCCGAAGCTTCCTGATTCATCTTACCCCTTCCGCCATCTGTCCGGGTGCGGGGTAGTGGTAAAACTGCTTTGGGCTCTCAAGTTTGCCTCTTCTCCGATTTATAATCATCCTATCTGCCTGTTGAATGTACGGCCGACAAATGATGCCTATGTTTTGGATGCTGTAAAGATCCTAAACCTTGTGGAAATTGACCGGATATCCGAGACACTGGTTCCCGGGGTGGTAAATATTGAAAATACCAGAATTATTAAATTTTTTGAAGGTCAGGAAATATATACATACGATGCTAACCTGCAAATGAAAATGCTGAAAAAAGTTTTTGGGAACACTTTGGAAATTCATCTTCAAGACCTTTCTGAAGAAATTTGGAAGGAGTTTCCTGTTCTCCGCGGTAAGAGCCTATTAAAGATCCGGGAAATGTCCAAGCGCTCCCGCTATTTTACAGAGGTCCGGGCAGAGGTGGATGTTCTTAAGAGCATGTTCTTAAAATACAGCCTGACAAAGTTCGGATGGGCAGGTTCACAAGCACAGTCTGTGTTGGACTTGGCAGCGCTTTCAACATTAGCAGATCTTATGCCGCTGCAGGATGAAAATCGTGTGCTCGTGCGTAAGGGAATGCTTGAACTTGCTTCAACTAAACGGCTTGGATTAAAATGCCTTCTCTCACGGTTGAATCTATCGGAAAAAGCCTTGTCAACAACCAATGTGTCCTGGCAGATCGCACCGGTTATTAATGCTTCCGGTAGAATGGGAGAGCCGAATAAGGCAGTAGAGCTGCTGCTTTCTGATAATCCCAGCCATGCAAACCGGCTTGCACAGGACATAATTGCAATGAATGACTCAAGAAAGGAGATGGGTGAAGAAGTCTGGAACCGTGTTTTCCCTGAAGCACAGAAAAGTTTTGCAGAGCATAATAGGACCTGTGTTCTTGTAGGAGATACGCAGATTCACAGGGGGATTACCGGAATTATCGCAAGCAGGCTTATGAAGCATTTCAAGGTACCTGCTGTTGTTGTATCAATTATGGATGAAAATGCGATAGGATCAATGCGAAGTATTAAAGGCGTAAGAACCAGGGATGTGCTGCAGCATTGCTCTGATCTTTTCCTGGATTTCGGGGGTCACGATTTTGCCGCAGGATTTACTATGGAAACAGAAAGGTATCAGGAGTTTGTGCCGCGCTTTTATCAGGCTCTAATAGAGGTTGATGTTCCACAAACAGAAGAGGCCGCAGAAATTGATGCTGAGGTCCCGCCTAGTTATCTGAAGCCTGACCTGTGGGAAGTTGTGGATATGTTTGAGCCCTTTGGAGAGAATAATCCCCAGCTGACATTTATGACAAAGAATATAACAGTTGCAGGTGTGGACCTGGTGGGAAAGACCCGTAATCACGTGAAAATGATACTCGATTCAGGAAAGCATAAATGGCCGGCATTATACTGGAATTCCGCAGATAAAATACACGGAAAGGTTGAGGTCGGTGCAAAGATAGATCTTCTATTTCACCTGGAAAAAAACTTTTTTCAGGGTAATGAACGGCTCCAGTTAAATGTTCTCGATCTGAAGCCAGCAGGAAGCTGATATCCCGTTATTGATAGCTTGCGTGCTATGAAGGCATGGAAGAAGCTGCTTGACAAAACCCCTGGTTTGTTTCATATTATCGTATAAAGAATCGAAGGGAGGTGGTTCCTATCGCCTATATTAGGGTCGATGAAAACGAACCGCTTGAAAAAGCGATTAAGCGCTTTAAAAGAATGGTAGAGAAAGAAGGCATTATTCGCGAATGGAAAAAACGCGAATATTTTGAAAAACCTTCAACTATCAAGAACCGCAAGCGGAAAGCGCTTGAACGCAAGCAGCAGAAAAAACTTCGGAAGCTGCAAAACATGAAAAACTATTAAAAGAAAGGGGCTGTATTCAGCCTCTTTTTTTATATACTGACCCGAACCTTTTGGGTAAAACCGCAAATACAAAAAAAATACG
>CAYRYS010000092.1:0-13281 GCA_964428555.1 uncultured Spirochaetales bacterium
AATGTAACCTACCTATCCTTACTGTTGTAGGTATGAGTAATACAGAATAGCTGAGTAAAACCATTCCGGATTTATTGTTTTGAGATAACCAATAAATCACAAGGCAATTTGGTTAGACTGCGCTTTACATTTTTTTAAATTTATGTTTTTTTTATTCTGTATAAGAAGAAGCTGAATGTATATCAAAAGCGGCTGTACTATGAATTTACATAGACTGGGTCTTCCCGGTTTTTACAGCCTGTCTCTGGAAAAAGGTTATTTCTGCTATGAATTATAGCAGAGTAATATGAGTAAAGCTCAATACTGAAACTTTTTGCAATATAGAAGGTTTCAGATGTTTATTTCAGAGAATAATTAACACCTCATTAATCGAAGGAGCAAGGTATGATAGAAGTACAGAACCTTGGTAAAAAGTATGGTGCCTTCGAAGCTGTGAAGGGAGTGACATTTGAAATCGGTTCAGGAGAGATTGTAGGTCTCCTTGGTCCTAACGGAGCAGGAAAAACTACGATTATGAAAATCCTGACGTGTTATCACTTCCCCAGTTTTGGAGACGCACGGGTCAATTCATTTGACATCTATGAAAACCCACTGGAGGTAAAGCAATTAATCGGTTACTTACCTGAGAACGCGCCAGTATATACTGATCTCAATGTAACCGAATACCTGCAGTTCATTGCTACTGCCAGAAACATCCCCTCTGCACAGCAAAAAGAGAGGATGGATGAAGTAATTGATGAATGCGGATTACGTGAAGTCCGCCACAAAGAAATTGACAAATTGTCTAAAGGATACAGGCAGCGAGTCGGGCTTGCCCAGGCAATTATTCACGATCCGCAAATTCTGATTTTGGATGAGCCTACAACAGGGCTGGATCCGAATCAGATCCTTGAAATCCGTGCATTAATCAAAAAGCTTGGTAAAGAGAAGACAGTAATTCTCTCTACTCACATTTTGCAGGAAGTGGAAGCTGTTTGTAACAGAGTCCTCATTCTTAATGACGGCGAGATTGTTGCAAAGGGTACTACAGAAGAAATTGGACGTGAGCTTAAGGGTGAGCTGATTATGACTCTGCTGGTGAAACCGAAAAAAGCAGATGATCTTGGTTCAAGCTTGGCTGAACTTCCTGTAGTGAAATCTGTACTTGAGACATCGGCACTGAAAAACGGAAATGTCTCTGTACGGCTGAGTCTTGAGTCTGATGATGAACCAGGTGCTCAAATCTTCCAATGGGCAGTTGATAAGGGCCATGTATTACTCTCAATGATCCCCGAGCGTATTAGCTTGGAAGATATCTTTATTAAGCTTACACAGGAAGGGGGAGTGAGAAATGAATAAAATCATGCCTATCATACGCAAAGAGATGAAGTCTTACTTTAATTCTCCTATCGCGTACATTGTGGTGATCTTTTTCCTAATATTCACTTCTGTATGGCTCTTTCTCATACAGCAGTTTTTTAACATGGACACAGCAAGTATGCGCCCCTATTTTCAGATAATGCCTATTGTATTTGTTATTCTCGTACCGGCTATGACTATGCGAAGCTGGGCAGAAGAAAAGAAAATGGGTACTGAAGAACTCTTATTGACCCTCCCGTTCAGGGAAAGCCATGTGGTAATTGGTAAGTTCCTTGCAGCTTTCATTCTATTGGCAATAATGGTCGGGTTAAGTATTCCTGTGCCATTAAGCATAAGTGTGCTGGGTGACTTTGACATTGGACCGATTATAGGTGAATACCTTGGGGTTCTCCTCCTTGGTGCAACAGGCCTTTCAATCGGACTCTTCATCTCTTCAGTTTCTACAAATCAGATTACTGCTTTTATTTTCGGTGTAATTGCACTGCTTATTGTTACACTGATCGGTCAGATTAACCTTGTAATGAATCTGCCCGAATGGCTTGCAAATGTAATTAACTACATCTCTCTGGATTTTCATTTTGACAGCTTCCGGAAAGGGCTGATCGATACCAGAGATATGCTGTTTTTTATCTGTGTCAGTTTTCTGTTTCTGTACCTGAATATGAAAGTACTCATCTTTAAGAAGTGGAGCTAAGGAGAACTGTATGAATAAGAAAACTCAGGAAATAATTATATTTATACTGGTCATAGCGGTAATATTTTTTCTGGGCCTCAATAGTGTGCGGTATTTCTTCCGCGTGGACTTAACGCAAAACCAGATATACACACTTTCAGATGTGTCCAGGAACTTGTATCAGGAAATACCTGAGCAAATAAATATCACCTATTATGTATCAGAACGGCTAAAGAATCTCTATCCCGAGCCGGAACTTATAGAAGATGTGCTGTATGAGTATGCAGCTCATTCCAGAGGAAAAATACGGGTAGATGTTGTTGATCCTGTTCAAGAAGGAATAGCAGATCAAGTTGAACAGATGGGAATTGTCCCGAACCAGATCGGAGTACGGGATGAGGCAGAACAAAGTTTTGCAATCGTTTACTCAGGCCTTTCAATCCAGTATTTGGATAGACAGGAGATTATCCCTGTTATTGGAACTGCACAGTCTTTGGAATATCAATTGACATCCCGAATCCGGCAGATAGTTGAGAACTCAGAACGGATTGTTGGAGTGCTCATGGGCAATGAAAGCAGAAACTTCGAGCAGGATTATCAGCAGCTTAAAAGCCAGATTGAACGGAATTATACCCTCAGGATGATTGAAAGGGGAGAGAATATCTCAGATGATGTATCTATGCTTCTCGTTCTTGGATCCAGAAGCCTTGATGATTTTGACCTGTACCCTGTAGACCAATACGTCATGAATGGCGGTAATGCATTATTTGCTGTTGATGGTGTACCCTTGGATCTAAACAGCTTCGCACCTGCTACAGGTGAAAATGAAGAGACCAGGGAACTATTGTCTAGCTATGGAATCGACATTCAGGAAGCCTTAATACTTGATACTAGTTCACGGGCAATCCCTGTATCTAATCAACGTGGCGGTTACCAGCTTATGCCCTATCCCCACTGGATACAGTTAACAGAAGAAGGAGTAGCATCCGATCTCCCGGTTACCCAGAATTTCTCTGGACTTGACCTTTTATGGGCATCTCCAATTGAACTGAATGAACAAGAGGGAATTGAGTACACAGAGCTCCTGCGTACATCTGAAGAAGCGTGGACAATGTCAGGCGAGAATATAGTCACAGCTCCTGAACAAGCAGCATCTTTTGCAATGACCAGGGACGTAACAACAGGTCAGTACCTTGTCGGCGTGTCAGCACAAGGGGCTTTTCCCAGTTATTTTACTGACCGGGAAATACCTACCCGTGAAGGAGAAGACCGTGAATGGAGTGATCCTGTTGAACTGGCAGAAGGCAGTCATGTTATTGTAATACCGGATTCTGACTTTCCATCAATGATTGCTGAGTATTCTCTCAGTAGTAATATGTTCAGTAATCAGAATAGTTTGGGATATAACATAGGCTTTATAGACAACTGTATAGAATGGCTTTCATCTGATGATGACCTATTATCAATCAAAAACAGAGTTAACCGGGACTTGCGTTTGAACAATGTAAAGGATGAAGCAGCAGAATCAGCAATAATGATTTTTGCTCAGGTACTTAATATTGTAATCATTCCGCTTCTGGTAATTGTGTACGGTGTTGTCAGATTTTTCTTAAGAAAGCGGCGTGAAACAAATGAGGTAATGGAGGAAAAAGATGCAGTTTCGAATTAAACTGATAAGTCTCAGCAGTGTATTAGCAGTTCTGGTCCTTACGTTTGTACTCGGAATTGCCTTCTCTCCTGAAGCAACAAGGAGTGCTTTTCAGCAAAGGGAAATGTTCCCAAATGTAGAACAGGATGCAGTGAATACGGTCACTATTACGGGCGGTGAAGAGGGAATTCATGTAAGCAGAGCTGATGAACAATGGGCAATTACAGTTGATGAAAATCCCTTTCCAGCGAAAACTACAGCAGTTGAGACCTTTATTGATGAGCTCCTTTCGCTTGACCGGTTCCGTGTAGTTTCCAGAAACTCTGAAACTTGGGAACAATTTGAGGTTACTGAAGAGGCAGCAACTCATATTCAGGTTTTTGATAGTGCAGACCAAGCGCTTATTGACATCTATGTTGGAAAAGAGGGCAATGAAGGCAGGGGTAACTATATGCGGATTGCAGGAAGCGATACTGTATACCTTGCAGTTGGTTCCTTTACCTATTACTTAGACCGTGATCAGGGATACTGGTCAAATCTGAAGATTATGCCGCCGGTTTATACTGGGAACGATGTAACTTCAATCAGTGTTACTGCAGATATTGATCTGGCTGAACCGCTGGATGCGCAGTACATGTTTATACGGCAGGAAAACGGATGGGTGCTTGAAGGAAATCCTGATTTTACAGTAAGGGAAAGCAGATTGAACAATCTTGCAAATACCTCTGTAGGTATTGAAGCAGATGCGTTTGTTGCTAATACTGATCCGGAAATTACAGGACTGGATAACCCGTCAGGGAGTGTTGAAATTACATTAGATGATAACAGTACCTATGCCATCCTTTTTGGAAATAGGACTGATGATGATCATTTCTATGTAATGCGGGAAGATGGAAACTATGTTTATAGAATGAGCATGTGGAAGACAATGCAACTTCTGCGGCCGTTAAGTGAATATGAACCGTTAGAGTCTGAAGAAGATACTTCGGAAACTGAAGAGACAGCGGTAGAAATAGAATAATAAAAAATGGTTGTCAGGACAATCCTGTCGCCAAATACTTACGATACTTACCCGGGTCTGAGCGGAATGCGACGACCCGGTTTTCTTTTTCTGGAGAGGTTCTTTCTAAGGCAGAGTTAGCTTCTTTCTCCAGCCGCGGACCGCTTAAAATCCTGCCGTTCCGAGAACTTAAGCCTATTTCAAGAACTAAATTTTCGTACTTATTCTGTAAGGTTGCGAATTTGCGTTCATAATTCTCGGCTTCCCGTAAACCATGGGAAAGGTCCATGTTTGGAAGTATTACTGCAAAACCCTCATCTCCATACTCAAAGGAAAGATCTTGAAATGCAAACCATTGCAGCATCTGCTTAGCAACAACATTAAAAACAGCATGATCTTCTGATAAACCGGGTATACGGCAGAGCAGTAGTACAAGGTCCTGATCGAAGGATGCAGCACGTTCCAGTTCAAAGTTAAGCCGCGGCGCAAGGTATTGTTCATACCCAAGACCGGTTTGCGGATTAAAAAGACAGGGTGCCGGGGCTTCAGTTGTCTTTTCGGTTTCGGTGGTGTCAGTTTCATTGGTTTCAGGCTCTACAGCAGGCTGCTGTGCAGGGGCTTCCACTGTTTCATTAATTATTTCATCAGACTTAGTCTGCGACGGATCTTTGTCTGACTCATTGTCAGTAACAACAACAGATTCAGAACTTATATGCAGAGCTTGTTGCTCCTGTATCTCATCTTCAGATGAATCTGCAGTCCCTTCTCTTGCAGTATTTTTCTCCGAATTTCCGATGTAGAATTCCGGCTCTTCCTCAGACAGGGTGTCATAGAGGGGTTTCTCTTCTTCATTTTCATCTGTAAAGGACTGCATGGGTGTGAAAGCAGGTCTCGGGACTTCCTCTGTATCGGTTTGCTCATCCCTCGGCTTTCTGTTTGAAAATTGCGGGACTTCGGATTTCGAACCGGATGACTCGGAAAAAATACTTTTATAAGAAGTCTTTGCTGTTGTTGCCTTTTTTTTGCCGGTTGTAATTATCATGAATACGGTTGTAATTATAAGAAAGACTAATAATGCGGCAAGGCATTGAAATAGTATTGAAAAAATTGTATCCCGCGGAAGGAGAGAGTAAATAATATTAATTGAATATTCATTCGTATTCGGGATGCTTAAGCGTGCACCTTTTCGCGCTTCTATAATCTGCATGTAAGAAAGAACAGGCATTGCGTCTCCCCTAAGCTCAAGGGGCTGTGCTGTTCGAATATAGCCGGGCTTGCGCTGGCTGATAAAATACGTGCCTTCATGAATTGAATAAAGTACAAGGGCTTGAAGATTCGGGTCTTCCTCGTACATAGCAGATACTGATCTGGAAAAGGACTCAGCTGAGAAATCCCCATGAGTTAAAAAAGATGTTTCTGAGAGAATTTTAGCAGTTTGAAATGTAACTCCCATGGAAGCTTGATTATTTACCCGGCTCTGGTATAACCGGATGCTTCCATAAGATATAATACTTACGAATACTAGTATGCTAAAAATCAGATAAATTACAGATGCCTTTGCTTTCATACCTTGTATTATTACCTAAATTCGAAAGAATGTGAATTCTTTTTTTTCTTATAACAGTTTCGTTTTCGGCCATTTTTGAAAATGACTTTGATAATCTCCCCCATATATTGAGCATTTTGCCGATATCCCTTCAAATCTAGATCTAAAAGTTTTATACTTGTAAATGAAATTAACTAATGTCGGAGGAAATATGCAAGTTAGACCAATGGTTCTTCCTAACGGCTGGTATCCAAAGACACCAGGGGAAGTAGAAAAGCAGCTGAAAGAATGGAAAAAGCGCTATAACATAGATGAAACACAAGGTGAGGGTGTAGCAGGTATTGTTCCCCATGCAGGATGGGCTTTTTCCGGTGCGCTTGCTTATAGGGTGATTAGCGGTTTAAAAAGCGGTCTTGATACTGTTATCATTATTGGTGGACATATGGCCGGGGATAAGCCTCCGTATGTCTTATCTGATGATTCCTATGAATCTCCTTTTGGACCAATAGAAACTGATAAGCAGCTCGCAGAGTCAGTAGGTACTGAGCTTGAATTAGAATATGATCGGTATGCTGATAATACGGTTGAGGTACAGGTCCCAATTGTAAGAGCGCTTTATCCGCAGGCAAAGCTGCTTGGTTTCCGCACAGCACCTGGGCAGACTGCAATACGTCTTGGCAAAGCATTATTTCAGCACGCGGACAAGCTCGGCAGAAGTATTGCAGTAATAGGCTCAACAGACCTTACCCACTATGGCCCAAATTATGGATACAGTCCAAAAGGCACTGGGCCCCAGGCAGTAAAATGGGTGAAAGAAGAAAACGATAAAAAAATGATTGATGCTTTATGCAGCATGAAGCTTCAAGAAATTATAAGCCTCTCACATTCTGATAAATCAGCCTGTTCCGCAGGCGGAGCAGCCGCAGCAGTTGAATATGCGCGTCAATCCGGGGCACAAGAGGGAAAGTTAATCGATTATTATACCAGCAAGGATATTATGCCTGGAGATTCCTTTGTCGGGTATGCAGGTATACTCTATTTGTAGTCTCGTAGCACTCTGGCGATCACTTCAAGGCTCCATTCTCTTGCTTCTTTCAGTCGAGTTACCGGAGGGGATGTATCATTATCAAGTCTGGAATAAACCGCTAATGTCGGGAAGATAGTTGTCCATACATCCTGATCTTCCGGGTTGAGCCGTGAAAAATACTCAGGCAGCGGCTGAACAGGTTCCGGCAGACTTTTTAAGTGTTTTGCATAGTCAAAGAGAAAGTCCCGCCAGCTTGACCGGGCTTTTCCCGCTGTAAACAAGGAACTGGAGAATCTTTGATCTTTTTCCAGGTTTTGTTTTACCTGTATTTCAAGACCTAATCCTTTTTCCGGAATTACCTGTGCCGGTATATCTTCAATAGAATTCTCTAAACGCTTTTTATAACTTATCATTGGTTTTGTTGTATAGCGGATAAAATCTCCGGTGTCTTCTTTTACTACTTTGGATCCGCGGAGCATAAATGAAAAGAATAAATCTTCAAGGGGGGAGAAGCGGTGCTCTTTGCTCCGGAAGAATGGATAGATATATGTACCTCGTGAGTATGCTTTTCCTTTTGGATAGGAGAAGTCGGTACCAAAGAGATGGATCGTGTCAGCACCAATATAGGAGGCGAGAGAAATAGCGGCATGGGAAACATTGCCTCCGGATATATCAATTGATGGGAAACGCCTCCAATTTCTCGTAACATACTGAGATAATGGGTGGCCGGAGGAAAAGAATAAACGTTTAGAAGTAAGCCGTGCAATTACAGGCGGGGAGGCAAGGTCGAGAACCAATGGTACCTCTTCAGGACAACCGGATAAAAAATGATGATAAGTCACTGTCTGACAGTCAATTGTGATGACAATATCAGGTAAAATATCAAAGTGGCGTAAGGCAGGGAGGGATGTGTCTGTAGCAATAAGCATGGCCTTTTCTCTAAGTTCCTTGATCTTATCAATCTGTGTTTCCAAAGAAGGCCCTGCTCCGGTTACTAATGCTTTTCGTCTCGGCTTAAGCTGAGTGTATGTAGTTTCTGCAGCTTTTAAATTCGCAACAGTATTGGAAAACCACTTTTTGCCGAAATAGGCTTGTACCGTGTAGTCATCTGCTAAAATATTAATTACTTCTCTAATTTTTTTAAACAATTCTGAGAAATACTTTTTTTCTTTTTCATACCGAGAACGTAAGGAAAGTGTGGAGAGATTTCCATAAACTGCAGGCAAGTAATGCGAAATTAGGTATTGGTTCACCTCGTCAGGTGTTGGATCAATGAGAAAACGGACGCGTCTGTCAGTTAAGAGTTGGCGTAAATCAAGGGTTTCTATCACCTTTCTGACGAAGGAGATGTCTTTTTCAATAATTAAGATTTGTGAAACACTTTTGAGCTCCAGGAATGGGGTGATGTGATAGCCGCCGCCGAGCCCAAGAAACACTAAAAACCCTGATTCACGGTTTTGCGCGAAAAAACGGGCGCCTTCCTTCTCCGGGTCAAAGGTTGAATGGAATGGAAAAAATCGGTTATTTTGTACTATGCCCGGAACAGGTGGTCCTTTCCTGGAATCTGTAAACTGTATATACTCAGCAGGTTTTGCCTTACCAAGCCTGCTTCCAAGTACAGGATCTTGAGAAGTAATTGCAAGGAGGTTTCTCTCAAGTAGCGTTCTATTACTCATAAATTTATGCCCTGATATCCGGTAGTTCTTTTTTTGACAGCATGTATAAAGCTGTGTGCTTTGCTTAGTATACTCTCAGCTTCTTTTTTCGCCAATGACAACTCGCCTGTGCGGGACAGTTTTCTTATTCTAATCAGTTCGCCTGCGTATAATTGGTACAATACTGTAAAAATGCGCTGGTTTGAAAAAAGTACAGCTTTTACTGGTGTATTCGAAAGATCCTTTTCCGCATTTTTTAGTATGTGCATAACAGATTCAAGGTGCCTGGAGATAAACTTTTCCGGATCCGCGCATAGTTGTACTTTCTCTAAACATATTTTTTGCTTTTTATCTGCGCCTTGTACTATATTAACAGCATCTTTGATAGATACAGAAGGAATATCGTTTTGCAGAACCGAAGAAGGGAAGAGTCGAAATACTCTTCCCTTGTATTCCCCTGCCTTAGCCTGAAACCACTGTGCATAGGTTTTGAGGGGGAGTGAAGTTCGCTCTACTGTATTTACCCTGGTTTCAGCAGAAGTAAATGCTCTTTTTGACCGGATTCCGAGTTCTGTTTCAAAACGGGTGGAGGTGCTTTGAAAGAGACGGTCAAACATATGCGGCCTTACATGACAAAATATATCCTGGTAGCCAAAGTCCTGTCCGCAAAGAAAGATATTCTGATTAGTCAGTTTAAGTGCTATTTCTAAAGCAGTGCCTGCTACTGTACCATTTTCAGGAATAGAGATAAGTTGATCCTGAAATTGGGAGAGCAGTAGTGATTCAATAAAACTCTTCTGGTAAATAAGTACTGGGAGCCAATTTTGTTTTGATATTCCCTTGTATGCAGTGATAGGCATGAACAAGGGAACTTCTCTGTTGTTCCACTGAAAATGCATACTGGAATAGAATCCAGGATCTGTAGTAATTACCGCATCCGGCATTATCCCATGCTTAGAAAGAAAGGCTAACGATGAAGGTAGAGCAAATATTTGCATACTCTTCATCCATTCTTTGAGAAAGGGAACACAATATTCAAGGCTTGGACCGGATGCTGTAATGCATATATTGTCCTGTATTTTCAGAGATTTGTAGAAAGTGGAAAAATGAAGCAAATTGCTTACTGCGTTATTTATCCAGCGTTTCCCGAATGTCTTCACTGTCATAAGCGAGCCATTGAGCTGCTGAATAACATTGGAGAGGCTTTGCATAATTGTGTTATGCAGACTGCCGAATATTTTAACACAAGGCTGCCATTGCAGAATGACCATACCCTCTATATCTAATTCTGATATATGTTCAAACAAGAATGGCCTTATCTCAGTGTCGCACTCAGGATGCCAAGCGCAGCACACCTCTGGTTTCGTAATATGATAAATACCTGTATCGTACCAAATGGCTATTGTTTTCCTATCAGGGTAGTGTCTCTTAATCTCATTCAATATATATCCGCCACCAGCTCCTAGTAGAATAATGGTTCCTGGTTTCGAATCACCTATCTTGTTATTAATGAACCTTTGTGCTTCTTTTTCGGGGTTGTAGGCAGAGTGTATGAGTGTGCCGTCAATTTTATACGTCTGAGATCCGTTTCGTGCCTGTATAATATCTATGTTCATTTAGGATTTATTAATCTCAATAGATTGTAATAAGGTATCTATATCATCGGCATGTTTTGGGTAGATTGACCATTTACTTTCAATTGGAAGTTCTCCGCGTTCTGTATTGCCGAATAATTGTTTCAAAGCAATTTTTAATTGATGAATTATGATATCTCCGTCAATTCCGGATTCATCTACCAAAAGGAGGAGGATATTTCCGTTCTGCATTTCAAAAACTTTGCCTTGAGAGGCTACCACTGAGTTGAGTATGCGCAGAATATCTTTTTTTATTCGAAATTCATCAATATCCGGATTTGCAGATGTTATAAATTCAATTAAATTACCTGAAACAACAGACATTGCCAATACTTGCTTATTATTCTCCTGCGCGGTTTCAAGAACATTGCGTATTTCTGTTTCCAGATTACCGGTGAGCTTGTTAACAGGAGAACCTAGTTGAGACATCTTGCTGAATCTGCTGTTGTAAATAAGTTCTGCAGCTTTTTCTAGGAAGATATCACTGAACCGGTTGATTGTTTCTGAGTCTGCATGAATTAAGGGAGATTCTGAGATTATTAAGACACCAAGGTGCTGATTCTGATAAACTAGAGGAAAGATTAATATATTTTTCAGCACAGCATATTCTCTTGTAGAAAAATACCGTTGAAGAGGATAAATGTCCTGAATGTCCAGATTCTCTCCATGTCTATTCAATGCATCTATAAAAGAATTATCCAATCTCAGTCTATGTTCTGTTGTTTTATCATATCCTGTGATTGACCAAGGGATGAAGAACTCTTGACTGTCATCCTTCAATAGAATAGCGCCTTTTTCGATATGCAGGAACTTTTTACAAACAGCGAAGAGAAGGGCATAAACCTCGATACCTGCTTCAACTTCAGACAGCTCCTGTTTTATTCGCTGAAAGTTTGCTTTAAAGTCTGGAAGCTCTACTGAGGGTTCTGAGAAATTAATATTTTCCTGAAAGTTCTGAGTTTCCCTTTCCTGGGAATTTTCTGGCTCGTGTAAGCTTGTATTATGCTGCTCTACCGGCACCGCTTGCGATGTTATTCCTGCGGTATTTTCCCCTGGTTCTGCATCCAAAGGATTTTGTGGAGGAGAGATGGCTTTTTTTTTTCTGTGTAGCTTTGATTCTCTTCGATTGTTTGAGCATCTGAAATATTTTCTTCACTGCTATTAGCTTGAGTAGATCGCAAAGCAAGGGCCCGTTTTAGCAGGCCCCCCTTTGAATGTGTTTTATTGGTATTAATCCGTATAGCTTTTGAAAGTAGCCCCATTATTCCTCTAATCCCAATTCTTCGAATAGTTTTTTGTATGTTTCAAAGTGCTCTGACTTAGCAAATTCCTGGATTTTGTCATCAGGAAGTGCTTCGAGAAGAGAATCCATATAGCTAAGGACTGACCGTATTTCAGTTTTTAAATTACCGTTAATCGATTCTTTCGTGCTTTCTTCTTCTGAAGGTGTTTCTTCCTTTGTTACTTCAGGCTCTTCTGCAATTAGTTCTTCTTCAATTTCCGGTTCCTGCTCTTCTTCCATTTCGGGCTCAGGAATCTCAATTTCTATTTCTTCCTCATCTTCCTTGACTGAAAGTTCAGTTTCCGGCTCTTCCCATTCATCGTTTACTGTTTCAGTTTCTTCATCTTCACTGATTTCTACAACGCCTTCATCCGCTTCTTCAAGCGAGATGTCTTCCATTTCTTCTTCAGGAAGGATGTCTGCATCAAGGTCATCAGAACTTAATTCAGTATCCTTAAAGACATCTTCTTCGCTTTGTACTTCATCAGCAGGTACGGTTTCCATTGCAGGTTCGCCTTCTTCCTTCTCTGAATCGGAGATAATGATCTGGTCAGGTTCAATGTCTTCGAAATCCTCTTCGTCCTCTTCAGAAATTGGAGAAATAAAATCTTCCTCGTATTCAGATTCCTCTACTTCTTCTGCCGGCTCTTCAACGGGTTCTTCTACTGACTCTATGGGTTCTGAACTGCTTTCATCGCTCTCTTCAGGGATTTCCTCTTCCCGAATATCTTCATCAGATACCTCCATATCTAAAGGAGGTTCTTCAGGGATCATTTCTTCCTGTACTTCCTCTTCTAATGATCCGTCCATAGGAAGAATATCTTCTTTATCTTCAGTATCTTCTTCGTAGTAGTCATCATCAGGTGCTTCAGTTTCTTTTCCTGCTTCTTCTGTAATATCTGCGGTATTGAGTATGTTATCAAGTTCATCACCTGTGAGTGCGATAGTTTCATCTTCATCTTCTTCAAAAAATCCGCTCTCTTCTTCAGGTTCTTCTGTTTCCGGTTTTGCTTGTACTGCAGGCGGTGTTTCTACCGGCTTTTTCTGCTTTAATTCAGTTAGCTCTTCTTTTAGTGAGGACAATTCCTGCCGTATAGAACCAAGCTCATCTTCAATTTTCATCAGCAGTGATGTAGATACATCGCTGCTTTTTTCTTCAGGTTCTTCCTCAGTACGGAGGTCCTCTTCAAGTGCTTTCATATCATCGAAAGATTCAGTATATGCTGTTTCCTCTTCAGTGTCGTCTGATAAGCGGATGTTAATTGTATCCTCTTCCGGTTCTTCAGTTTCAAAGGAAGGCTCTTCTTCGGGCTGCTGGGCAAGTGGTTCCTCTTCCGGCTCCTCAGTTTCAAAGGAAGGTTCTTCCTCTGGCTGCTGTGCAACAGCTTCCTCTTCCGGTTCTTCAGTTTCAAAGGAAGGCTCTTCTTCGGGCTGCTGTGCAACAGCTTCTTCTTCCG
>CAYRYS010000093.1:0-12861 GCA_964428555.1 uncultured Spirochaetales bacterium
AGCGGAAAGCTCTCTTGTCTGCTGGTTAAAAAGGATTCTGTTTGCTTCAATTCTATGGACTACCGGTTCTTCTGATTCCTCAGTTATTAAAATAACATCTCCCTGGAGAAGGATATACTCTTGTTCCTGTTCGTCTTCTGAAAAATAATCGGTCCTATAGGCATTGGAGATTTCAATTGTCCTGCCTTCCTGTTCCTCTCTCCGGCGTTCATCCGGAGGCACGTTGTAATATGAATATAAGCGGTTCTGGAGTTGAGTACGGGAGCCTCTGTCACTCAGTTCCAGGTCTCTGCACCATTGCCGTAATTCATAATACCCTGCAGTTCGGATATCCATCGAGATCGTCTGTTCCAATAGCGACTGCTCTTCTTCAGGTTCTGTTTCAGTATCTGGTTCGCTTGCTTCATCTTCACTCTGTGCAGTATCTCCATCTTCTGAATCGGGCTGTTCAGAGCCGGCTTCTTCCATTTCAATAGTTTCAGAGGAAGAAGCGGGTTCTTCTTCCTCGCCTTCCTGGGAATATGAAATTGTGGGAAATGTAATAAAGAGTAGGGTTAAAAACAGGAGCAAAGAAGATCTACATGCCATTTTCAATAGTTAATCCTTGAGTATCTCACGAAGGTATTTTCCAGTATACGAGCATTCACAGTCAACCACTTCTTCAGGGGTGCCTGTAACCACGATATTTCCTCCCTTGTCCCCTCCTTCAGGTCCAAGGTCAATAATATGATCCGCTTGTTTTATAACATCCAGGTTGTGTTCTATCAAGATGACTGTGTTCCCTCCGGATACCAGCTGCTGCAAAACTTCCAGGAGCTTCTTAACATCTGCAAAGTGAAGCCCTGTTGTCGGCTCGTCTAGTATGTAGAATGTCTTCCCTGTGCTTCGCTTCGAAAGCTCTAAAGAAAGCTTCACCCGCTGCGCCTCTCCGCCGGACAATGTAAGTGCTGATTGTCCAAGTTTAATATATCCAAGACCAACTGATTTCAGGGTAACGAGTTTCCTTCGGATCTTCGGAATGGTTGAGAAAAAGTCAGCAGCTTCCTCTATTGTCATCTCCAGAACATCGTGGATGTTTTTTCCTTTGTAGCGCACATCCAGGGTTTCTTTGTTATATCGCTTTCCTTTGCAGACATCGCAGGTTATGTATACATCAGGGAGAAAATGCATCTCTATTTTAATTTGTCCTTCGCCTTGGCAGTTTTCACATCTGCCGCCTTTGACGTTAAAGGAAAATCTCCCTGGTTTGTATCCTCGTGCTTTTGACTCTGGAAGACTGGAAAAAAGTTCCCGGATTGGAGTAAAAACGCCTACATATGTTGCAGGATTGGATCTTGGAGTCCGTCCGATAGGGCTTTGGTCTATGTTGATTACTTTATCAATATGCTCAGTTCCTTCGACAGAATCAAAATCCGCATGTACAGGCGGGCTTTTTCTTCTTAGAGACTTCCGCAGGGCTGGAAATAGAATATCAGAAAGGAGAGTTGACTTCCCGGAACCGGAAACACCGGTAATCACTGAGAATACGCCGAGGGGGAACTCTACATCAATATTTTTTAGATTATGTTCCCGTGCGCCTTTCACTACAATGGACTGGCCTTTTCCTTCTCTCCGTTCCGGCCTATTTTCTATAATAAGCTTCCCTGAAAGATATTGTCCTGTTAAGCTTTCCTGTATGTTGATGATATCATTTAAAGGACCGCTTGCTATGACATGACCGCCATGCACACCTGCACCTGGTCCAAGATCAACAATATAGTCTGCTGTCCTGAGGGTCTGTTCATCGTGTTCAACCACTACTAGGGTGTTTCCTATATCCCGGAGGTGCTTCAGTGTATTAATAAGCCGTTCGTTATCCCGCTGATGAAGCCCGATAGTCGGCTCATCAAGTATATACAACACTCCTACCAGGCTTGAGCCGATTTGTGTGGCTAGCCTAATCCGCTGGGCTTCACCCCCGGAAAGGGTCGATGCTTTCCGTTCAAGTGTTAGATACTCCAGTCCAACACTCTCCATAAAACCAAGACGTTCGGTAATTTCTTTAATAATCTGTCCTGCTATTTTCTTCTGTGTCTCTGTAAAAGAGATATTTCTGAAAAATTCCAGAGAATCTGAAACTGAAAGTACAGAAGCCTGGTAAATGTTTTTTCCGCCGATTGTAACTGCTAAGGTTTCAGGTTTGAGCCGCCTTCCTTCACAAGCGCCGCAGGTTTTTTGGGCCATGTACCCTTCAAGCCATTCTTTTATTCCATCGGAATTCGTTTCAAGGTATCTGCGCTTTAATTCATTTAGAATGCCCCTAAATTGTGAAGAGTATTCAAATTTACCGGTACCTTTGGCATTTACATAGGTAACATCAATTGCTTCGTCCGTACCATTAAGCATGGCATTCAGAACTTCTTCCGGAAGGTCCTGAAGCGGTGTATCAAGGGAAAAGTGAAAGTGTTTTGCAAGTGATTCAAACCAGCTCCTGTGCCATGCTGACTTCGGATTGTACGGCGCGATTCCACCTTCATTAAAAGAAAGCGAGTGGTCAGGAATTACCAGCTCCGGGTCAAACTCTAGGGTCATACCCAAGCCGGAACATGCTGAGCAGGCTCCATAAGGGTTGTTAAAGGAAAACAGCCTCGGCTGGAGCTCAGGAAGAGAAATACCGCAATCCGGGCATGAGCTTTTCTGGCTAAAAAAATGCTCTGTATCCCCTTCTTCCTGTTTTTCAATCGCAATAACCTGACCAGAAGCTACTTCGAGTGCGGTTTCAATTGACTCAGATAAGCGTGTGCGTATATCAGGATTAACCTTTATTCTGTCTACGATAATCTCTATTGTATGCTTTTTCTGTTTTTCGAGTTTGATATCCTCTTCAAGGGTGCGGACTTCTCCGTCTATCCGCGCTCTAACAAACCCGGATTTTTTTGCATCGTCTATCAGTTTCTGATACTCACCTTTCCTTCCTCGGATAACCGGAGCAAGGATCATAAGTTTAGTTCCTTCAGGAAATTCTGCTATTGTGTCGATAATCTGATCAACTGACTGTTCCTGTATCTCTTTTCCGCATTTCGGACAATGGGGCGTTCCAAGCCGAGCATAGAGAAGCCGCATATAGTCGTAGATCTCAGTTACTGTACCCACTGTTGATCTGGGATTTTTATGGGTGGTCTTTTGTTCAATTGATATTGCAGGAGAAAGGCCTTCAAGATAATCAACATCCGGTTTATCCATTCGTCCCAAGAATTGTCTTGCGTATGCTGAAAGGGATTCAACATATCTGCGCTGGCCCTCAGCATATATCGTATCAAAAGCGAGCGAACTTTTACCTGAACCTGAGAGCCCGGAGACTACGATAAGCTTGTCCCGCGGAAGCTCAAGGTCAATATTTTTGAGGTTATGTTCTCTAGCTCCTTTAATAATCAGGTTTTTCATTTATACCTCGTGGAAAGTATAGTTTGGTTGTAAACACCTTCTAAGAATACTGAAATTTACATGAATTGGAAATAGGGTTTTATGAAGTTGAGGGAATAATATTAATAACCAAGATCCGTGCTTGGTGAAATTAGCATTGCCCTGGCTCTGGAGGACCAGATTGTCCCTTCTCCGTAATCCTGAATAATGCGCCATAGCTCGGCTGCTTGCGCTTGTTTATCAAAACGAAAGAATGCATTTGCTAAATAAAACAGGGTTTGGTAAAAATTGGTGCCCTCCAGGTATCCCTGAAGTGACGGGACACGATTAATGTGGAACAGACAGTCCTCTATTGTCTCAAAACCATAATCCGGAATTACCGTTTTAATCTCCTGGATTATTCGAGTGAATTGGGTTAAAGAGGTAAAAATAAGGTGAGTAAAAGCTTCTTCGTTTTCATCTGTTCTCAAGAGCTGTACTGCAAGCTGAAAATGGGCTTGGAGGGCAAAGTCAGCTTCATGTCTGTATAAGGTTATACATTGTTCGAGTCCATCCTCGAGCGCGGTATTAACAACAGCTTCTCTATACCGAAGTCTCTCTTGTGCGCTGTATTCAGTATCATATGAAATAATTTCCCGTAATACTCTCTGGTACGCAACAAAACTATCGGTAAGCTGGTGGATTTCAGCAAGGGCATAGGATATCTCAAACCGTGTTGCCGGTATATACAGATGAGATTCATTAGCTAAAGCGCGTTCAAACTGCTGTCGTGCAAGATTGTATTCCCCTTCTTCCCGAAAAACTAAGCCGATACCGTACTCTGCTTCAGGAAATACTTCCTGCTGCTCTAGGGCTTCTCTAAAATACCGGAGTGCATTTCCAAACTCTCCGTTTTGATAGTGATACATTCCAACCCGGATATAGACCCAATTCGGATACTCAGGAAGCCCTTCCTGTCCTGAAACCGAAATAATAATGAGTAAATAGAGAAATAGTGTTAAAACACAGCGTTTCATGTAAGTTTTTCCAGCTCTTCTTTAAATATATTTTCGGCTTGTTCAGGAGATACCTTTCGGACAAGTTTTCCTTTTACAAAGATAATAATACTGTTGCCAGCACCGGTGATCCCAATATCAGCGTGTTTTGCCTCCTCCGGTCCGTTTACTGCACAGCCCATAACTGCAACTGTTAATGGTTTGGCAACAGAATATAAATATGTCTGGACCCTTTTCAAAAAGGCATGACTATCAAAACCTGCGCGGCCGCAACGAGGACAAGAAACAATTGTTACTCCGGTTTTCCGGATATTCAGTGACTGGAGGATTTCCCGTGCAGTTATTATCTCCTTTCCAGGAGTATCTGAAAGAGATACTCGAATTGTTTCACCAATACCCTGCTCAAGGAGTTTGGAAAAGGCTATTGTTGTTTTTACTATCCCAGGAATAAGGGGGCCTGCCTCAGTAACTCCTAAATGAAGCGGATAATCATACTTTTTTCTAAACAGCTCATTCGCGGACACCGTGCTCTGGATATCAGAAGATTTTAGCGAGAAAACAAGGTTTTCAAAACCAAGTGAATTCGGTATTGAGAGCTCCCTTTCCGCTGCAGCAACCATTGCCATTGCTTTGTCGTCCATATTCCGGAGGTCTGCAGGCAGGGACCCGGCATTAACACCAATACGAATGGCTGTATTTGAGTCTTTTGCTGCTTGGAAAACCTCTTTCACCTTCCACTCTGCACCAATGTTCCCAGGATTAATGCGAACCTTTGCAATGCCCCCTGCGATACATAAAAGTGCTAGTTTATAGTCAAAGTGGATGTCTGCTACCAAGGGCATATCCGTATTCTTTGCTAATTCGATTAAAGCCTGTGCAGCTGACTCTTCAGGAACTGCAAAGCGGAGAAGTTCGCACCCCATTCGCTTCAGCTCTGAAATTGTAGTGATATCTTTGTCCGGATTTTTGCCGATTGGCTGCTTCCACATGGTTTGTATGCGTACAGGCGCATCTCCGCCAAGGGTTAGATCTTTTGCGAAAACTGTTCTTGCGGGTTGTGTATTCATTTGTCTGTTATACAATGGGAAAGGATTGAGGTAAAGGGACGGGAATTAATCCCGCCCCATACATTATTCTGTTATTATACTGTGCCCAATAGGAAAACCATAACAAACAGTGCTACAGTTTCGATCATACCACAAGCAAGAATGTAGTTTACAAATCCTTTTCCTGTGTCTGCAAAAGCATCACATGCACCTGCTGCAGTTTTTCCCTGGAACAGTGCTGACATTCCCATTGCTATACCTCCGAAGAGGCCGATACCGAGGTGAGCAATTGAGGGATCTGCAACACCGCGGATAGCATTCATGAGAATCATTCCGTAAATAATCTGTGTCAAAGGCAGTGCTACAAAAACTACCAGCAGCATTGGTGCCGGCTTATTCTGTGCAAAGCATTTTTTCCAAGCACCTACAGCAGCCTGTCCTGCTGCTCCTGAACCGAGCGCTGATCCCATCGCTGCAAATGCAATAGCCGCAGAAAATCCTAATAATCCAAAGTTCATTGATATCTCCTCATTATTTACTAAATTCCTTTACCCTGAAAGGATTATATTCAAAACCGGACCATTCAAGACCCATTTGCCTTGAATATTCCAGCATATTTAACCGAAGTCCGTGTACTGCAATAGCAAGTACTGCCATACTAATATTAAGTGAGTGTCCGAGAAATAGGACGACCACTGGTACTACTGGTATAGGGATGGATAAGGCAAGCTGGTTAAAGCTTTCAGCTACAGCAACAGTGGCTAATCCTACTGCAAAAAGCCGCACATAGGAAATGATATTCGCAAAGCTATTTATTCCGTCCATAAGGTACATAAAAATGTTTATTGGGTTCAGACCATGGAGCACTCCCTTAAAGAAGTTGCCCTTTTGTTCTGAGAACAGAACGATCATACCAAGTCCTATTGGGATAAGTATGAGCAGATTAGATAAATCAATACCGAATAATACAGTGGTTCCGATTACCATATCCATTACAAAATACATTGCCCCAAAGAGTACTAATAGCCACCCTATTTGCGCGAATGCCTTTAGAGAAGGAAGCTCGCGAAAGAAGCGTTCAATACAAGCAAGAGAAAGCTGTATTAGACCGAGAATAAAACAGATAACCATAATATTTTTTGAGGAGTCTACACCCATCTCCGGAAAGGATGCAATTTCAGGTATAACAAACATTGAGAGAAAGGTTTCCTGAGCCAGAAACTCAGAACCAAACCAAGTTCCGGTTATCGATCCCCATATAATGACCATTGCCCACATGAAATATAACAGATGGAAGGTAACTTTTGGAACAGATTTCAGTTTCGCCTGTGCGAAGGCTGTACCTGCAACCAGAATAAGACCGTATCCTGCATCACCGACTATCATGCCGACAAAAACAAGCAGGGCTATAAGAAATATAAGGCTTATATCTACTTCTTGATACCCTGGTACAATGCCTAAAAGCTCGAAAACCGGTTTTGTGAGTTTGGTTATTCCCCGGTGCTCAACTAGGGTTGGAACTGCATCATCGGGGCTAGGTTCAGTGATGATAAGTCCCCAACTGTTCTTCTGAGCAGCTTTTTTGAGGACGTCCGCTTTCTTTTCAGGTATGTATCCAGTAAGGAATGCAATCTGTTCTTCTGATCCCATTCCTGCCCTAACCCGCTCGAATTCGATTTCTTCTGCAAGTGTATTCTCTGCCTCAATGAGTTCGTCTCGAAGCGGATAGAGTGAAACAATTTCATCCTGGTTATTGGTAATTACTGAATTTATTAATTCCAGGTCAGTCTTCAACTGCTTTGTCGATTTTTCAGGAAGCGGAACTGCTTCATATCTGTCAGGCAATCGAGGCGCCTCTTTATATGAAATTACAGCTACATATACTGTTGTTTTTGTGGTTTTTACCGGTATTACTATACCATTTTCAACCGGCTGCTTTAACGCGTCCTTGGATGCCTGGCACAGGGCTATATGAATATTTTCCTCTACTAGCTCCTTAATATCCCGTGGATTAAAATCTCCCCAGACTTGCAGACGTTCCAGCTCGCGTTCGATTTTGTCACGTTGCTCTTTATGTTTCCTCAGTTCTTCATTTCGCTTTAATACGTATTCTGCTGTTTCAAGCGCAGTATTGTCAGCCAAGTGTTCAGGTAGACCGTGTTTCGTTTCGACTTTTTCAGCAGGAATAATGGTAAGTGCCCGCTGAAGGGTTTCATAGTCCTGGATTAATTGTTCCAGTTTTTCACTTTCTGTTTGAACCTCTTCTATATGAAGTAGTCCAAGTTGTTTAAGTTTTTCCAGGGACTGGACCCGCTCTTTATCAAAAACGATGAGGGTCGCTTTTTTCATTTTCACTATCATAGACTATGCCCTCACTATATTGCTCTTTGCGATTTTTCCGCGGACAACTGCAGCTGTCTGCTGATCTCCGAGGAAAATACTGATCATACGGATATTTTCTTTCGTTTCAGGAATCTTTACCTTCTCAAAAAGGTTTACCCGCTGACTGGTTATGCGTAGTTCATCTTCTAAAAGCTCTTTCTGTTTTTCAAGAATCTCAATTTCCGCATCAAAACGAATTAGGTCTTTTAATGCTTCCAGTCCTGAGTCTACCCATAAAGGGTAGTCAAAAAGACTATAGTCTTCTTCGGAAAAAGTTATCTCTTTGAACAGTGGGATATCAATTCCTGCGATATTCCCGGTGCCAGTTTCGATAGACTCAACAGATAGCAGGTTATCCAGGTCAAAAGGTTCTCCAAAAACAGCAATCCAATTGAGCATCGAGTCTTTTAACTGCTTTTTTTCCTTTAGTTTTTCCTGAAGCCTGGCTTCCACTTGGCGTATTTCTACCTGGAGCTGCTGCTTTTTCAGCATCAACGTTGGTAAATACCGTTGGAACCGCTTTAGTGCATCTTTCTGTTTCTTGAGTTCATTTTTTGTGAACTTAACCTTTGCCATAGAATATTACTCGCCTTTCTCTCCCGGCCAGAATTTACTGAGAAGCTCAGTTCTGATCCCAGTTTCTTCAGACTTGAAACACTGCGCAAGGATTTCCCACCCTTGATCCAGTGCCTGTTCAAGGGGAATATTTACTGACAGGTCCATCATTTTGCTTTCGAAAAGCTCACCGTATTTTAGCAGTTTATTATCCCAGTTAGACATTCTAAAACCCATTGATTTCTTTTCAGTAGAATCAAGGTAGGAAGCATAGAGTTTGATCATACTGTCCATTAAGGTTCTGTGGTCTTCTCTGGTGTCCTTGTTTACCATCTGTTTCAGTCTAGATAGCGAACCGAAAGGTTCAATCCTGCCGTTTCGGAGGTAGTACTGACCTTCTGTAATATATCCGGTATTATCCGGTACAGGATGGGTAACATCGTCTCCCGGCATGGTTGTTGCCGCAAGTACTGTAATTGACCCGGCACCTTCAAAGTCAACTGCTTTTTCATACCGGGAAGCGAGCTGACTGTAGAGGTCTCCAGGATACCCCCTGTTTGACGGTACCTGTTCCATTGTTATGGATATTTCTTTTAGTGCATCTGCAAAGTTAGTCATATCGGTTAGCAGTACCAGTACCTTCTTGCCTTCAAGAGCGAACTTTTCAGCAACAGCAAGGGAGATGTCCGGCACAAGGAGTGCTTCTACAACTGGGTCTGCGGCAGTATGGACAAAAAAGATTGTCCTGCTCATAGCACCGCCCTCTTCAAGGGTTTCCTTGAAATAGAGATAGTCATCGAACTTCAATCCGATACCGCCGAGGATAATCATGTCTACCTCTGCCTGCATTGCAATCCTTGCTAAAAGCTGGTTGTACGGTTCTCCTGATACGGAGAAAATCGGTAGCTTCTGGGATTCAACCAGAGAGTTGAATACATCGATCATGGGAATACCGGTCCGGATCATATTTCTTGGGATAATCCTTTTCGCCGGATTTACTGAAGGACCGCCTATTTCAATGAGGTTCTCAGTAAGGGTGGGACCGTTATCTCTTGGTCTGCCGCTCCCGTCAAAAACCCTGCCAAGCAGGTTCTGAGAAAAGCTTACTTTCATGGGATGTCCTAAAAATCTGACTTCATCTCCTGTAGAGATACCTCTTCCTCCGGAATACACCTGGAGGGAGACAGTATCTTCATTCATTCTGATAACTTCAGCCAGCGAGTCACCATGTTCACTGGAAACAGTTGCCAATTCTCCGTAGCGAATACCTTTTGCTTTTACGCTTATTACGTTTCCTGCTACTGATTCAATTCTTGTATATACCTTCTGCATAGAACTCCGTCCCTATTCTTATGATTCAACGAAAAAACGAGAAGCACTGTCTACAACACCGGTTTTCTTCTCTTTTATCTGTTCTTTTAGTTCATTTTCTTTTTCTGAGAACTCATCTGTCTTCCATTCAGTACCGTTCCAGTCAAGGAAAGTCTGACGGAGACGGTTGATGTATCCTCTAGCTTCTTCTTTTGACTCGAGGTCATATTTTGCAGTCAGTATTTCGAAGAGCACGTCAAAAACATATTTTTGTCTATCCGGACTTACTGATGCATCGATAGGATCAAATGAATTCTGCTGTAAATACGCTGAATCCAGGAAGTCACTCTTTAAGAAGAGGATGTAATCATCAAGACTCGTACCTTCTTCTCCAACAACCTTCATCATTTGGTCTATTTCATTTCCTCGATAGAGAATATCGCGGGCATACTCAGTCTTATCCGGACGGACCGAGCCCTCGTACTTACTCCAGCTTTCTAATGGGTGGATTGCAGGATACTTTCTTGCATCAGAACGTTCTCTCGACAGTCCGTGAAATGCACCGACAACCTTGAGTGTTGCCTGGGTAACCGGTTCTTCGAAGTTACCCCCTGCAGGAGAGACAGTTCCGCCGATAGTAACTGAACCTGTTTTTCCATTATGCAGTTTTACATAGCCTGCGCGTTCATAGAAACTTGCAATAACAGATTCAAGATACGCAGGGAAAGCTTCTTCACCAGGGATTTCTTCCAAACGGCCTGACATCTCTCTCATGGCCTGTGCCCATCTGGAAGTTGAGTCAGCAAGGAGGAGAACATTCAATCCCATTTGCCGGTAATATTCAGCAATTGTTACAGCTGTATACACTGAAGCCTCCCGAGCAGCTACAGGCATGGAACTGGTATTACAGATAATAACTGTCCGCTCCATAAGAGTTCTGCCTGTTTGAGGATCAATAAGTTCAGGAAACTCTTTTAGGGTTTCCACAACCTCTCCAGCTCTTTCACCGCAGGCAGCTATGATTACAATATCAACTTCTGCATTTCTACTTGTTACCTGCTGGAGAACTGTTTTTCCGGCGCCGAATGGTCCTGGAATACAGTATGTTCCTCCTCTGGCAACAGGGAAGAAGGTGTCAATTGTACGTACCTTTGTATACATCTGCTCAACCGGTTTTAACCGTTCCTGGTAGGCTTCAATTGCACGCTTAACAGGCCATTCGAAGATCATTGTCAGCTTATGGGTGTTCCCTTTTTCATCTTCTATCTCTGCAATTACATCGTTTGCATGGTATTGGCCAGCTTCTGCAACTGATTTTACTGTGTAAGTATCCCGCATATTAAAAGGGACCATGACCTGGTGTGTAAACGCGTTCTCAGGTACTGTTCCAATTGTGTCTGCTGCCTTAACTTTATCTCCAGGTGCTGCTACAGGAGTAAAATCCCAAAGCACATGGGTATCAATTGCATTTAAGTAGATACCCCGCTGGAGAAAAAAGCCGCACTGCTGGGCAAGCTTTGGGAGAGGATTCTGCAGTCCGTCATAGACCTGGGCAAGGAGCCCTGGACCGAGTTCTACTGCAAGGAGCTCTCCGGAGAAATCTACAACATCGTTAATACTGATGTTTTTTGTCATTTCAAATACCTGGAGCTCTGCGTTTTCTCCACTAATGCGGATAACCTCAGCTTTAAGTTTCTGGTCTCCTACATTGATAAAACCTACTTCGTTCATGCGTACGGAACCGTCAACTTTAACGGTAACCATATTTCCGTTTACACCTACTACTGTTCCTGTGGTGTTACTCATGTATTAACTCCGTTTCCTTGATTCTGTTTTCACGAATGCGTGTATATAATAACTCAAACCGCTGTTCCCCTGCATCGCGGTCCATCATCTGTTTCCGGACAAGGATCTGCAGCTTAAGTTTATAGATAATTAGCTTTTCAATATCAAAATAATGAGCTATTTCAAGCTCTTCCAATAGGCTCCACCGTTTCTGCATGAGCAATATTTCCGATGCCAATGGAGACTGCAGGACAAATGCCTCCCGCGCAGTTTCGGTTAAACCAAATATCTCTCCACCTTTTTCCATATGATCAAAGGGATCTATTGATTTTTGGTGGGCTCGAAGTTCTACCAGTTCATTTCTTAGGGTTACTTCCCAATTATACCAAGCATTTACCACACTATTGGAAGTCTCCGGTCTTTTCAGCGGATGGAGGCTTACTTCCTCCAGAACGGAAAAGTCAGTATCAGAGAGCATTGGTCTGCAAAGCTTCAGGAACTCTTCTTCAGTTAAAGGAACCTCAGATTCAAATGCGATGTATGGTAATGACGCAGCGGTAAAATAATATTGACTCAAAACCGGTTACTCCTCTTTTGCTGCTTCTTTCAGCAGTTCTGAGATTTTCGGGTTGAGATATTCAGATAGCGCCTGAGCAATGCTTTCTGCTGTAAAGTTATAGTATGCAGAACCGTCTTTTTCTGCGACTCTGAAGCCGGCATCAATTTCTGAAAATGGTTTCAGCTGTACTCCGGATTTAAGCTTTTCACTGAGTTTGCCTTTTAGACCTTTTTCAAGCTCATTTGCTGTGTCTTCAGGAACAAGAATATCTTTTTCTCCAGCATCTTCGGAAGACCAGGTTTTTGTGACTTCTAGTATTGCTTTTTGAAGTATGTCCTGGGAAAAGGCTTCCGTTGTTTCGGTTTTCATAATCTCAGCAAAAAGCTTTTCCAGCTGTTTCTGCACAGTGAGTGTAAGATCCCTTCCAGCCTGCCGCAGTGCAGCTTCTCCTGTTGCCTGATGCTTAGCTGCTTCCGATTTTGCCTCTGCAATGATTTCTGAAGAACGTTTTTGAGCGTTTGCTACAATGGCATCTGCTTCTTTCTTCGCTTCTTCGATAATCTCATTCGCCCGTTCTTCTGCGTTCTTAACGCCGTCCTGTTTAATTTTGTCAATAAGTTCCTGTAATTGAACGTCCATAGTATCCTCTCATTAATATCCTTGGTGAGTTTCCGTACTTACACTATATAAGGGAAGCATGGAAAACTTCAAGTAAATAGTATTATTCAGAACAAATATAGTCCTTTATTTTGTAAAGCTTCCGTTTTACCATTGAATACACTGCAGGGGGGAACCCTGAATCAACTGTCCCTTCCCGTAAGCGTTT
>CAYRYS010000094.1:0-12836 GCA_964428555.1 uncultured Spirochaetales bacterium
CTGAGGCAGCGGAAATCCCGCGTCTCCAAAGTCTGTAACACAGAGTATGCCTCCAGTTGCATAAATATGCTCTGTGCGCGCAACCAGGTCTGCTGAATATCCTGTCAGCCCTTTGATGGGATCCAAAGTCCTTTTCTGCACCTCCACCCCCCCTTATACAACTATACAAAACATTCTTTCTTTTGCGTACACTAGAGGTTACCATTATTATTAGGCAAGGGGACAAAAAGTATTTTTATCGTGATTACACTTAAAGGGATTAGGAAGATGGTATGAAATCTTTTCCAAAAATATGTGTGGTAATTACCGCGCTTCTTTCCCTGTTGTTCACGTGTAATAGCAAATCATCTGAATTTTCAGACATACGCATCACGTTTATGCTCGGCGGGTATGAAGCACACCCCTTTGTGCAAAGGATATATAGAGGAGCGAGGGCAGCTGAGCAGCGCATGGGCTGTACTGTAGATTATTATTGGTCAGATTGGAACCCGGACCAAATGGTCATGGAATTCCTTGCAGCAATAGATTCACAGCCCGATGCAGTCTGTATAATGGGACACCCAGGACACTCCATGTTGCAGCCCCTTGTAGACCAGAGGCCGCGTTAGGTATGAAGATTAAGAATTACCTTGTAATAGCCAGTGCTTCTATCTGCATTTTCACCCTCCTCCTTGTTTCCGGGTCAGTCTGGATAGCTCTCAGCTTTTCGAACACCCATAGTGAAGAGAGTTTTTACAGGAAAATTATAGAAGACAGGTATCAGGGCATACAGGAACAGTCCCAGCTTCTAACCGGTTTTATTGAATACTTGTTCCAAGGAGAGAATTACACACGAGAGGAAGTAATACTCCATTTCCTCTCCCATAGTCCCGAATCATTGGAAACCATGTTTTACGATATAAACGGCAATTTACTCCTCAATGAAACCCAGACACCTGATATCTTCCTTCAAATCGATAATAATGCCTTTAGACAAGTGCTCCAGGACAGTCTCATGAATAACAGAATGGACTTCTCCTACCCCTTTGACTTTAACTCCAGCCAAGAAGACTCACACCCGAAGACAAGTATTCATCAATACCGTATTTTTCCTGACCAAGAGATGGTTGTTGGAATTGCTACGAATTATCGCCTCAGTATCCTCCGTTTTCAATATTTTCAAGAACAAAACCGCAGCTTTACGGTACAGCTTCTTTTCTGGGTCTTTATTGCTTACTGTATTCTCACCCTGCCTCTTACTATGGTTGTGTATCAATTCTTAAAAACACGGCTTATACACCCTCTGTACAAAATTGAACAAGGGTTAAAGGCTTTAGAAAACCACGACTTTACTTACAGGTTATATATTCGAAGCGCGAATGAGCTTGAGTCAATCTCGAGGGGGTTTAACACCACAGCAAATAGTATATTTATCACAAACGCAACAAGGTGCTGAAAAAGCTTAGCCAATTATTCGGGTGTGCCCCTGCACCCGGCCAAAACAAATACTTTGAGTTTCCCCTATAATGGGTGCAGGGTCAGGCTATCCGCTGCAACTCCTCGCCTTGTTTTTTATGCTCAGCCAGACTGGTTTCGTACCCTTCACCAGCCTGTCTGAGCAACAAGGCTGCGGGGTTTCCGCTCCTATCCTTCACGCAGGATATTGCCGGAGAATTGCATGGGCGTACTGCATAATGCGGTAATCCGGTTCGGCTTTGCGCAGGTCTTTTCACAGATTCAAGATTGGCTTTCACTCAATAATGAAGCAGCAGCAAACCTGATAAACGCTGTATCCAAGGACAACCCGGATACAGCTCTCACCTGGTGCGAAAACTGGAAAGAAAAGAACATAAGCAGAGAACGTAGATGAATCATCAATCAAGGGCTGCGTACCCTTCTCTCCCAAGCTCATAGGAGAGCATTGGAAATTCTCGGCTATACCTTTCCTCCTTATGTAGAAATAGAAACAAAAGGGCGGCAAAAAACGGGAGAAAGCATACATTGTCTGGAAGGGCATTATTGCAGCAATTACAGAAAAACAGATTAAAAAGAACATCCGGTTCCGCCATAAAAACTCCCAGCCGAAACTGCCTGGAAATTACACTATTTCAATCCTAATTAACAGCACAGAGTATGAAACACTTTTTTTTCTGTACACCTGAGAAGGAGATGCTGTAAGGTTTACGGTCGTCGAGTGTTTTTGCGTACAGCAAAAATACCTGCCCTGTACTTCGACTTCGCTCAGCAACCGCGGAGCGCCGTACTTGGGATTAGCCGAAGTGCCAAAGGGTACCGAAACGTGGGAGAAATGGTAGGGCATAGATTAATCCACGCAGCAAAGCTGGCGTTTTCATCGTCCTCTCGATAAAAACTGCCTGACAGCAGTTCATTCGAGGAGCGTATTTGAGAGAAGCAAAGCCAGCGGTTTTTCCCTCCCCTCGATACAGACCGCCCATTGGCGGTCTACTCGGGAGAGCGTGATTACAGCAAAAACTAGCGCTTTCAGGCAGTTAAAAGCTGCTACTGCTCATCTGCCCCAATGTCTGCAGCACCGGTTCTAACCTCCCGGTCTATATCATCATCCACAGGAAACCCGGTTTCTATTGCTGCATCTGCTGGTAATAGGTGCCTTCCATAAGGTTGATTACATCACCTGGTGCTGCGGCAGAAACTGCCTGCGCTATTGTACCAAAAGGAGAAGAAGTTGAAAAACCGCTGAATGAATCGCTGCCATTTGGAGAAACATAGATCTGTCTGCCTATTGTATTTTCCAGCATTTCCCACTTAGAAGGAACACTGCCCACGGTGAAAGAAATGTCTTGATCAGAGGCTTCCCCTTGCCCGTTTCCAAATACACAGCCCGCGGTACAGAAGAGAACTGAAACCAAAATTATAAACCTGAACATCTTTTTATAGAATTCCATATGCTGCTCTTTTTTTCCAGTATATCATCGATTATACTCTGTATTATCTATTATTTAATTTTTTAAGGAAACACCAATGCCCGACGATTTTTTCCAAAAGTGTATTCAAAAAAAAAATACAAAATATTGAAGTGGGAAAATCGAAAACACTTGATTTGCAAAAGTACAGCCTTGGAGCGATCCCTGAAGAGGTCTTTGGGTGCGCAAAAGCAGAGGAACTGATCATCAGCTCAGATGCAGTTATGGATAAGGAGTCAGTATATCTTGATGAAGAGTTCTGGTGGGAGGTTGGATTTGACAACAATGGTATTGGAAAGATCCCGGATGCGATCGGAGAGTTAGTTCACTTGCGAAGGATAGAAGCAGCCCAGAATTATATTTCCTTCATATCCCCGGACATAGGCAAGCTCCAGGACCTTGAATACCTGGATTTATGCAATAATTACCTCACTTACTTTCCCTTAGGCATTACAAAGCTGAAAAACCTGAAAATCTTAAACCTAAACTACAACAGTATCCAGTCGCTCCCCCCTGAAATCCGGAACATGGAGTCTCTTCAAGAACTGCATCTAAATTCCAACCAACTGACGGAACTTCCCCCTGAAATAGGAAAGTTAAAGAATTTGAGAGTGCTGGATTTAGGAAATTTTGATCCTGACAAGATCTATGCTGAAACACGGGAGCGTTTTGACCTGACCATGAACACCCTTTCAAGCTTACCGGAAGAATTCGGGGACCTTAAGAACCTTGAGTTTCTTGACCTAAGCTTTAATAAGTTTACTGAGCCTCCAGAGTGTATGACCAGACTAGTAAATTTACAGGAATGCATTTTCCGGGGAAACTGTTTTCACAATGAAGCCAAGTGGCTCCTGGATGAGTTTGAGTATCACCAAAGGCCTGCACCAATCTGGTGGTACCATTATCAGGATGCGCCCTGGGAGTAAAAAGTATCTTTGGCCTAAGAATTAGATTACCCTTTTCGGAAAACGCAGAATAAATGTGGTTTCCGATTCTGATTTTACCTCAACCTTCCCTTCCAGCTGACTGGCAAGAGCGCTTACCAGACGCAGTCCCATAGACTTGGGCATCTCTATATCAACATCATCAGGAAACCTATTGCCTGTATTAGAAAGGCAGTATACATACTCATCATCTTCTTTATCTAATTTCATGGCTACAGTAAATTCAGGGTATTCATTTTCAGGATCAAAGCCGTACTTCACCGCGTTTGTTGCAATCTCATTTGTTATAAGCCCCAAGGTCACTGCTGCTTTCGAGTTAACATCAATTTCCGGTATTTTATTGGAAACCTTAACTTCCTTATCAACAGAAGCTGAAAACACGGAGTCAAGGATCTCCTGTATATACGAGCGCAGGCTCACTGTGGAAATGTCATCACTTTTATACAGTTTTTCATGGACTAAACGGATTGTATCGATCCGCTGGGATAGGTCAGTAAGGTCAACAGAATCATGGAGGGCTCTGGATTTCAAATTGATCAAGGAGCCCACAAGAGCGAGGTTGTTTTTCACCCTGTGATTTATCTCCCGCATAATATCCTCTTTCTGGCTAAGCAGGAGCTGCAGACGCGCCTCAGATTGCTGCAGTGTTTTCACAGAACGTTTTCGTAATATAAACAGAACAATGAATAAAATTGTTGAAAACACCAGGGCGCTTATGGCAAAGGTTATAATGAACAGACCGTACTTTTGGTAGAAAGGCAGCGGTCTATTGATAATTACGCTTTCATCCGGTAACTCGCGTACAGAAATGCCGAACCGCTGCATTTGTTCATAGTCAAAAATATAGCGGTTCGAGCTTTCCACGAGAGGCGGGGCATCAGCATCAACTTCGCCATTAAGAACTGCCAAGGCCCTCCTGCCAAGTGACTCGCCGTGTACTTCTCCTGAAAGCATCTTTCCCCCAAAGATCCCGTGACCGAGAAAGGCCTGGGCATGCGAATACACAGGAACCGGGGATGCCTGTGAAATCCGCTGTGTTATGTATTCAACTGTGTGGTGTTCACCTTCTGCGTCCCTGAAAAAGCTGAGAAAGTAGACTACTGTATTATCTGCAAAGCCGGAAAGCCACTGCATAAGCTCTGCTTCCCTCACCCCTTCCCCGGAGTCAGGAAAGAGGAACTCGGTATCCGGGTATTGACTTTGAAGAGAGCTTATGGTGCTTCTGTCTGAAAGACCGCTTGTGGTCATATCGTGTACAAAAGCAATATTATCAACATCCCAGTGGAGAGTGTGGATCAGGTCTATGGTAGAAGCAAAATCCAGGCGCTCTACAACACCGGTATAGTCTGCGCGGTCCTGAAGCAGCACAGGATCAAAGTCTTCAGCATTCAATCCGCCGAATACTACCGGCACACCGGGAAAGAGCAGCTCCCTGTACTCGAAAACAAAGTCCAGGGCATCGTCATCACAGGTTATCACAAGGTCAGGTTTATATTCATCAAATTTCACATAAAGAAGATGGGCAAATGCAGGAAAAATTGCAGCCACGTCGTGGCGGATGAGATCCATGTATTCTACATCCAGCTCATATTCTGCATTGTGCGCAGTAAATACTGAGTCTATTCCCTGCTGCACATTGTCTGTCCAGGAATACCCCTGGTGATACGAGTGGAGTATAAGGACATGAATAGAGCCCGGCTCAAGATCCCCGGGAAAAACAGGAAAACAAAGTATACATATAAAGAATATTATACCAATGTATTTACCCATGGTCTTTTTAATCCTTACTCCGCTCTGATAATCTGCAATTCAACAGAAGAATTATTCTAGTAGTATAGAATAACTCCACCGCGATTTCTAATAATCTTTCTATTTATTATAAAAATACTAAGATGACTTCTGATAATCAAATGTAATGCGAAAAGTGGTTTCCTTCCCACACACTAAATCCAGCTTGCCGTGAATCTGGGTGAGCAAAGCAGTAATAATCTGAAACCCCATTGTCTTCGGTGCGCGGATCAGCTCTTCTGCAGGAAAGGGGTTCCCTGTATTGCTGACAGTAAGGGTATACCCGGAGCCGTCAGCTATGCTCTTCAAGGAGACAGTGAATATCGGTTCTTCTTCTTCTGAAAACCCGTGTTTAACAGCGTTTGTGGCGAGTTCATTTACAATAAGGCCGACTGGAATGGCTGTCTTCGGATTCAGGATTATCCTTTCAATACTGTTCACTATTTTTACCGGTCTGTCTGCAGTGTTCATAAATACTGATTCCATTATTTCCTGCAGATATTCAGCCATTGATATTTCATTGTTCTTTTCACTCTTATACAGCTTTTCATGTACAATCCGTATTGCCTCAATTCTGTGTACCAGGTCTGAAAATTCAGCCTTCTCTCCGAGCTCTCCTGCTTTTAAACTGATGAATGATGACACAAGAGCTAAATTGTTTTTCACTCTGTGGTTCATCTCTTTCATGAGAAGGTCCTTTTCGTGCAAAGTCTTTTTCAGCTTATCCTCTGCCTCTTTCCGCCTGTTTATGTCCCGAACTACTACAAGCACTCCCTTGCATCTATCCTTCCCCAAGGAAACAGGGCTTTTTGCTGTGTTCACCCATCTGTTTCCTTCTATGCCCAGTACATGTTCATCCACCTGTTTTGGTCTACCTGAGCGCAGCACCTCCTTGTCAGTTTCACGGAAGAACTCTGCTTGTTCCTTGGGAAAGACATCAAAGTCTGTTTTTCCAATCAATTCTTCTTTTCTCATTCCAACAAGCTCACACATTGCCGGATTTACCAGAATAAACCTGAAATGCATATCTTTTAATACTATTATGTCAGAACTTGAGTGAATAAGGGCTTGTAAAGTTGCTTCCGACTCCTCAAGTTCCTTCTCTGCCCTCCTGCGGAGAAAGAAATTAAACAAGAGCACTATTGTCAGAATAAGTAGAATCACAACACCAAAGCCTGCAATAAGCAGCTCCTGCCAGTATTTTTCCAAAAAAGTACGCGGTCCGTTTACAATAATCCGGTCCTCCGGCAGTGAGTCTTGAGAAATACCAAAACGCTGGAGCTGCTGGTGGTCAAACATATACCTGTTTGAACTGACTATTCTCGGGCCAGAGACAACAGGAGCATTTCTAAGCACAAGGTCAACAGCTATCCTTCCTGCTTCATATCCATGGTCCAGTCCGCGTAAAACCTTACCCCCGACAATACCGTGTCCAAGGTGCTGCTCCAGATAAGAATACACTGGTACAGAAGCAACCTCGCTGATTCGGTTGATTATGTAATCAACAGGAAAGAGTCGGCCGTTCCTACCCTCTCTAAAACCGAGAAAATATATACCTGTGCTTTTGTCAACCGCTTCAACCCAGGATACAATCTCTTCCTCTGTTAAACCGCGGCCGGTGTCAGGGAATATGAAATCCACTTTATCAGCATATAACGGCTGAAGGGATTCGATTCTTTCTCTCTGATCAAGCCCAGCCTCAGTCCTGTCATGGATTACAGCTATCTGCTCCATATTGGGATGAATCTCAATCATGAGGCTGATTGTAGAAGCAAGGTCCAGTCTTTCAATCACACCAATATAATCGGTTGTTCCTAGGAGCATACCCGGGTCATATTCATTTGCATAAAATCCTGAAAACACAGCAGGCACACCGGGAAACAGTTCACCCTGTGTTTCAAGAAAAAACTCCATTGCTCCTATGCCGGCAGTTATTACCAAATCCGGCTGGTTTTCATCATATTTTGCAAAACATAGATCAATGAACCTTGCTACAACCTCTGCCTCATTGTGATTCATTAGGTCCATGTACTCTACATCCAATTCGCAAAACTCCGCGCCCTCAGCAAAGGCATCTTCTATTCCATCCTGGACTGAGTCTGTCCATACATCCCCGTGGTGAAAGGAATGAAGGATAAGCACTTTTATCACTGAGCTGTTCATAGATTGGGAGTGAATGAATTGAGGAAGTGAAAGAAGGAGGAAAGCGAAAATTAATTTCAAAAAGGGCCTGGTCCTTAGTTTTCCAGCAGTAAAATACATTTCTCCATCCTTACTCCAGTATATATTAATCCAAATAACCCAGTGTAGTGTTTTTTTGACTTCAGGTGTATAATTGAGAAATAAATCTTGTAAAAGGATGAAAGATGAAAGAAAAGTGGACAGAATTATTCACCAGGGTTTGCAGGCACAAAGCTCTCACCTCTTTTGGAGAGAAGACAGAGGTAAGTATCCGGAAAAAGCACAATACAGAGTACCTGTTCACAGAGAAAGACGCAGGGTACTATCGGGTCCAGATCCATACAGAAAATGCACTATGCGCTGAATTCCATTTCGTGCCCTGGGCAGAATTCACCTTTCTCCAAGGGGATGACCACTCGCTTATGTTTAAGCCCGACCTCGAGCTTCTTTGCGTAACAGATTTCGCGGTTGTTTTTGAACAGTATGTGCAGCCTAATGACACATGTAATACAAATAATACAAAGGACTTCCTCTCCGAGCTATTGACTGCCCTAAATATAGAAGCACTGGATACACTCCAGGAAGAAGAGCTTACCATACCTGAACATGTTCAGGAGATAAGCCATAAAGTGTATCCTAAGTGGGTCGATTTGGAAATTGCTGTCCCTGGAAGCAGACTCCCTGAGCCTGAAAAATGGAAGCATGTATGTAAAAACAGGATGCTCAGGATCTCTCTTATTCCGGACCACGGAAGAATAACCACACTGTGGATGCCTTCAGAAGCGGAAGCAGGTGATATTGAAGATGATGAAGAACTCCGGGTTGTCAATATTTTAGACAATGCTTTCAGGGATATGCTGAAAAAAGACGGAGAAAAAAAGAGGGCCTACGAAAAAGCAAACAGGGAACTGCGGGATCTTTTTCCAAAGAACACAAGAGGAAACAAGCTGTACCAAAAATACGAACTCCGCTTATTCAGATGGCTGGGAATGAAAACAGAAGATTTCAGCAAAGGGATTTACCCGAGGGAAGAGACTGTTTTCGGCGGCTACCAGCCGAAGAAAACACCTGACACTGCACAAGATTACATGCCTGAATTACACACGGAATTTGCGGTCCTGCCCGCAGCATCATCAGAAAATGCAGAAAGCCTTCTTCAGTCTTTTTTTGATTACCGGAAACAAGCTCAGGAATGCCCAGGCAGATGGGAGGAAGGGAACCCGCTCCTTGGCGCAAAGCCGAAGGAATACCTGCCGTCAAAAGAAGAACTGCTTTTGGAAGAGACTGGGAAACGGGTGTCCGCAGTTTTTAACAGTCTGTCAGGGGTAGAGAAAAACAATCTGCTGAACAAAACAGGATTCAAAGAGAAGCAGCTTGAATATAATGAATTCCGATTTGTTCACGTGGATATAATGGGATCAGGGAGATTTTTCTATGTGGAAGAAATTATTCCGAAACAAATCTTATGAAAAACATGAGTAAACAAGAGTGGGAACAGATCCAGGAAGATGTAGTCAATTATATTCTAAAATTCTTCGGTTACATTGAATGGAACTATGGAGAAAACAGGGCTCCCTTTGAATATCCGCCGGAATTTTCCCGGAAAGAAAAACAAGTATACCTGCAGCATACCCCTGAATTATGAAAAAACAGAGTGCATCACAGTATCCGCAGAAACACCGGGCGGTTTATTCAAAAAGGTGAAAGAATGGATAAAGACAGAGTACAACTGGCCCCTGGAACCCAAGTAAAGTGACTGCAGCCGGATTCACCGGGTTTCATCAGAATACAATAATACACAATAATTTTGCATATCACCATTGTATAAAACACTAACAAAAAAGGAGAACAGCCGACCTGCTCTCCCTTATTACGCAATCACCTAACACTGCGCGGGTCTATATAGCTCCAAGAACAAGGCTTGAGTTGTGCCCTCCAAACCCGAATGAATTAGACAGCGCGTATGGAATATCTGTTTTTACTGCTTCAACTGGCAGCTTTATTGGCGGTAACTCAGGGTCAGGATTAAAAAGATTAAGGTTCGCAGGAACAGTCTTTTCCCGGATCGCGCAAACCGTGATCACCGCTTCAAGGCCCGCAGTTGCTCCCAGTAGATGGCCGTGATAGCTTTTTGTTGAGCCCACATAACACTCACCCTCTCCTACCAGCTCATATATTCCCTTCGCCTCTGCAATGTCTCCAACCGGAGTGCTTGTTCCATGCGCGTTAATATACTTCAGGTCTTTTGCCTGAATTCCGGCTTGTTCAAGTGCCATCTGCATTGAATACAAGGCGCCTTTTCCTTCAGGATCCGGTGCAACAAAGTCATATGCATCTCCTGACATTCCACAGCTTAAAACCTCACAGAGTATTTCCGCGCCCCGTGCCTTTGCGTGCTCGTAGTCTTCAAGAATGAGAACTGCAGAACCTTCAGAAAGCACAAATCCGTCTCTGTCCTTATCGTATGGCCTGCTTGCTGTTTCCGGAGAGTCGTTTCGCGTGGAAATAGCCCGCATATTTCCAAACCCGGCAATTGCCAGCTCGTTTAATGTGCCTTCAGCCCCGCCGGCTGCCATTACATCCGCCATTCCGTTTTGGATAATCATAAGCGCAGATGCAATTGAATGGTTTGCTGTTGCGCAGGCAGTCTGCATTGCAAGGTTCGGGCCTTTGAGCTGGTACACCATACTCAGTATCCCGCTTGCCATATTGCCGATTGCCATTGGGATGTAAAAAGGACTCACCCTCCTGGCTCCCTTTGTTTCAAGGGCAACAGAATTCTGGTGTTGCACATTCAAGCCGCCGATCCCTGACCCAAGTGCGACCCCAATTCTCTGCCTGTTTTCAATTGTATCCAGCTTTGCCTGCTGCGAGGCCTGTTTCATTGCCGCAACAGCATAGTGACAGAACTCATCCATCCTCTTTGCGCTCTTAGAGAACTTATCATCAAAATAATCTTTATAATCAAAATCCTTAACATTACCTGCAATTTTTGTGGAAAGGTTCGATGCATCAAACTTAGTGATAGGTGTAATCCCCGACTTTTTGTTGATGACAGACTCCCAGGTTTCCTGTACTGAGTTTCCCAGAGGATTTACAGTACCTATTCCAGTGATAACAACACGTTTTTTATTCATTTTCTGCTCCTTTCAGAGGGTACAATAACACACTTTTCACCTTCAGTCTTTCAGCAAACGTCTGTAATTATTGTGGGATTGTCTGATTCATGATACTGTTATTCTATGAAGCTTTATTTTTTCATCCGCCAGGTGCAGACAAAAAAGCGCAAACTTGGAAGAAATCCTGATTACCCTAATACCACCCATGAGGTCCTGTATGTACAGAGCGGAACAGGGAGATGGAATCGGGATAACAATAGCCGCACTATAGAAGCAGGGGATGTTCTGTTTAACTCTAGAGGCGTGCTTGAGGCAAATGAAGAGAATCCATTAAGGCTTTGGCAAGTACTTTTTGATGAGTCTCTTTTCAGCTCTGCGGTAAACATGGAAAAAGAAGCATTGTATGTACTCGGCTTGATTAAACTGCATGCAAAGCAGGGAACAGCAATACATCTTTCAAAAATCGGGCAGGAGCGCACTGGAATTATTTTTTCAAACATGCTTTGGGAGTTTCAGAACCGTTACAGGGGATACTCTTGGGCCATACGCCTGAAGCTCATCGAGTTCCTCATCACCATTATGCGGGACAAGGAGTTTAAAATCCCGGTGAAAGGTTTAAAGCCCCTTTCCAATTCAAAGATCCAGGACGTAATACAATTCATTCATATGGAATACATGAGCCCCATTACTGTTCAGGATATACTTGAGCTGTTTCCCCTGAGCAGGAGCCATTTTCACGCTCTATTTAAAGAGGAGACAGGAAAAACATTTCTCGATTATCTTACAGAGGTACGTTGTGAAAAAGCAGGAGAGCTTTTGGTCTCAACAGACTTCCCAATTTCCGAAATTTCTTCTATGTGCGGGTTTAATAATATCAGCCATTTTTACCATACATTCGGAAAACTAAAACAAATGCCTCCCAAACAATTCAGGGAGCAGGGCGCTGATTATGCCCTTGGTTAGTCTTCTGTGAGCGGGAACACAACCTAATATCGAATTCCCTTTTCTGTGTATTTAAAAAACCTCTCCATCAATTTGCCCAGTAAGCATTTCTACAAGATTTAATCCGAATGCCCCATGCAGAGGAAGGTCCTTGTCTACGTGCAGGTCTTCCCGCAAATCGGCAATCTCTAAGCTGAAGTCTTGATCTTCCAAGGCTTTCAAAGATACCAGGACTCCACCGCTGGGGTTTGTTTCACCCACGTGCTGCAGCATTATGCTGATAAGCTCATTGAGCACAAGCCCAAAAGGAATTGCTTTGTTTACATTCAGCATTATATTATCCAGATCAAACCTTACATCCAAGTCCAGAAAAGATGTTTCACTGCTGAGGGCACCTGAAACTATGATTTCCACATATTCTGCCATATCTATGTATTCATAGCTTTCTGAACTATAGAGCTTTTCATGAACAACAGCCATGGCATACACCCTGTTTTTGCTTTCCCTGAATGCCTCTGCGGCTTCTTCCGGTGTTTTTATTACATCAAACTAAAGGTTTAAAAGGCTCACAATTACATTCAGATTATTCTTAACCCTGTGGTGTACTTCTTGAAGGAGCCTGTCCTTTTCCTGAATCTGGCGGTAAAGCTCTTCCTCTACAAGTTTCCGCCGGGTAATCTCCCTGGTTGTGCCCTGCATCCCTAGGTACCTGCCGAATTCAGTAAACTCCGCTGAACCATGCACCTCAACTGAAACCAGACTGCCCTCTTTTCTAAATAATTTTGTTTCTATCATTTTCCTGTTGTTATCTTTCGGGTTGAGACAATACTCACAACCCCAGCCTTCCAGCCCAGGTCTTTGTGGATTGGCTTTACAGTATTATGGGTGTTTATAATGCTGCCGTTCTTCCGTTTCATTGAGAATTCAGTTCTGAATACTCC
>CAYRYS010000095.1:0-12754 GCA_964428555.1 uncultured Spirochaetales bacterium
GTGGGTACTCTGGCGGAAGGCCTTACACTCCACCACCCTGGCTTTAGTGAAAAAGGAAAATGGATTATCGCGCGTCACATTCCATCCGGAGAAATTGCCTCTGCTATGGCATTTATCCCCTGGGACCTCTCTCTTGCAGGAAGCCCGGTGCTTGCAGCAGAGCAGGGAATTGTGGGAACAGGGGAGAAGTTCCGGGGACAGGGGCTTATGCGTATGCTTAACTCCCAATTTAACCTGCTCCTTGAAGAAAACCGCTGCATTTTTGCAATAATCCAGGGTATTCCGAATTTTTACCATAAATTCGGATACTATTACGGACTTGAGCTGGAAAACCATATCAACCTCGCGCTCCATACAATTGGAGAAACAAAAGATGAGAATACTGTTATCAGAGAAGCACAGGTCACTGATATTCCCTATTTTCTACAAGAGGATGAAAAACGCAAAGGTAAGTACCTTTTCTCTGCCCAGCGCACTGCAGGCGCCTGGGAATACATGTTCAGCCAAGGGATGAACACAGAAACAGCAGGAAATGTGTATGTTTTTCAGGAACCCCGGACAAGCAGGCAATATTATGTAAAAACCATGAATGAAGGATTTGGAGAAGGCCTGATTATCAGTGAAATGAGTGAGAATATTCCGGTTTCAATTACAAAGACCCTGCTCGCTTTTTTAAGGCAAAAAGCTATAGAAAAGAATAAGCCCTATCTCAGGTTTAACCTTTCAACGCTCTCTGAAAATGCTAAAGTCTTGAAAAGCCTTGGCGCGAAGACAGAGGACTTTTACGGGTGGCAGGTGAAAATTCCGGAGCTTGCCCGCTTTATAGAAAACATGAAGCCGGTGCTTCAAAGGCGCTATGTAGACTCAGCATTTTCCGGACAGGACATTTCGCTCTGTTTGAACACAGGCAAAGAAACACCTGTTCTTTCTTTTACAGACAGCACCTTGAGCATTCTTACAAAAAAAGAAATCAAACCTGCCCACGAGATTATCCTGCCCCAGGATTTAGCACCTCCCCTGCTCTGCGGGTATAGAACAAGAAAAGAGCTTTTTCAGAACAGACCTGACCTTATGGCGTTTTCTAAAGAAGCAAAACTGCTCTGCGATGTGCTCTTTCCAAAGACAAACTCCTGGCTGTATCTACAGTATTAAAAAGCCCTTACACTGGAAAACGCGTAAGGACTTAATTAGTGAGAGACTACAAAATCTATGTGGACTAGGTTTCCGGATTGCCCTGGTCTGATTCAAGCTCAGATATTCTTTGGTTAATATTTTTTAGCTGGTCTTGTAAATATTGAGACTGCTCTTTCAGGGCACCCAGCTCATCTGCCTGGGACGGAGCGTCCTGGTAGAAAGCTGCTCCTGGATATACCGGAGCTCCTGCGAAAAAAGGGCGTCTATCCCAGCCCCTGGCATAACCCATACCAAACCTGTAGCCAAAGCCTCTTCCAAAGCCGCCCCTGCCGTAGCCTGGATTCATGCACCCAGGTGCTGTATTCCCTGTACAAAAGCCTGCACCTCTTCCTGTCATTTGTCCAAATCCATTTGGACCTGTTCTATCACCTCGTGGCATAAAATACCTCCTATTGTAATAGGGTTGTAAGGAGACCAGGATTTACCACCTACCTCTCCTTTGTTTTCTGTGACATCTACCTCCATGGCCAGCCCTGCCCTTTCCAGGGAATTCCACATTGCCTCCCTGTATATGAAGCCCCCTGCCATACACAAGCGCGGCTGCTGCTTTGCCCCGTGCTTTGGCAACAATCCTTCCAAAGGTTGCCCTGGATACATTCATTCTCTCCGCTGCTTCCTCTTGGGACAGCCCTTGAATATCTGCTAAGCGCAGAGCCTCAAGCTCATCAATAGTAAGCTCGTCGTATACAGCTGTCTGTACAGGCACAGGAGTTGGTGAAAAGTAGAGCATTTGGTGTTGAAAGTTGACCCATCTGGGCTTAACCGGCCTTGGCATCTGTCATCTCCAATACATGTTATGAGCATATGCTCATAATTACAATATAACCTTTACAATGGTATTCGTCAATACTATTTTAAATAGGTTTCTCTATTTAAGTCTTTTTATAGAATTGCTTTCCTTCTTGTAAGACTGGTTTTATCTTCCCATCCTCCTCGAGAACACCAAGGTATTTATTTACCTCATTCACATGGGTACCCAGCATCTGTGCCAGTTCATCCGCTGTGCTGGGCCTCCGGTAAATTGTCTCAAAGATGTGAGAACTCACGTCTTCAGTGTAGGATGCAAGGGTCTTTCTCTGGGCTGCTGATACGGTAATCTCCACATTTGAAAGCCTCCAGCCTTCTTTTATTGCATAAAGCTGGTGCGCACTCGCGTGGCACAAACCAGGCACAGCACCGGGCCTGTCCAGACTGTTCAGCTGCACCTTATCAGGGTGTATCTTCAGTATTGCCTCTTTCAGCAGTTCAAGCTCAGACTCATCATCATTTACCCCTGGAAGAATAAAAACCTCAAGCCATATTTTACCGGCAAACTCTTTCCGCAGATCAACAAGCCCCTGGATGTGAGAGTCAGCATCAAGCCCTGGCACAGGCCTGTCTATTTCGAGAAAGGTGCTTTGGGAAGCAGCGTCCAAGGAAGGTACAATCAGGTCCGCGGAAAGCACCTCCTTCCGCACTCCCGGAATAGTAAAGAGTGTGCCGTTTGTTAAAAGCGCGACAGGGATATCCGGCCAGATCGTTTTTATCCGGCTTAGTATTCCAGCAATTCCAGAATGAAGGGTCGGCTCTCCTGAACCTGAGAATGTAATGTATTCAGGCGCAGGGTTATTTGAAAGAAAGTGGTCCAGCTCTTTTATGACTTCATTCTGTGGAACATACTCTTTTCGAACTAGTGTCAGGTTGGTTGTAATCCCGCATTCACAGTATAGGCAGTTCAGGGAACAGATTTTGTACGGCACAAGATCTATTCCCAGTGAAACACCGAGGCGCCTTGATGGAACAGGACCAAAAATATAACGGTATTTCATTTCTTTCCTAGAACCGGTCCAGCTCGCTGTTTATAAAGGCTTCATACGCCTGCCTTACTGTCATCTGACCTGCACCGGCATACACCGGCAGACCAGCCTGCTGTAACACCCTCCCCGCATTACCCCCAGGCCCGTTTCCTGTTATCAAAACATCAGGCTCAAGCTCCATCAGCTTACCAGCTGTTTTCGGGCCAGCACCGTGTGCCACTTGGTCGATCTCCTGGTTATCAACAACGGTAATCTCATCAGCTTCTTCATCGTACAAAAAGATAAATTGTGTCCGTCCGAACCTGGGGTCCATTTTAGAGTTCCATTCTTTTCCTGTACTGGTAAATGCGATTCTCATTTTCTATTCTCCTTTATTTTGTATTATGCGGGTAATTTTTTTCCAGCTTTCCCTGACCTTCTCAGAGAGGCTGCTGTTTGCGTATTCAGTAATTGTTTTCCCTTGGGTCATTGAAACAGTGAAATCCTCGTCATATTCCAAGGCAGCAATGTAGTCAATTTCACTATTCTTCAAAAATTCTTCTATTTCACTAGTTATTATAGGATTGATGTCAGCTTTATTAATGATGCACCCTGAGGGGATGCGGAACTTCTTCACAAGCTGATACACACGCTTGAGGTCATGGCTGCCTGAAACAGAGGGCTCTGTAACAAATACCACATAGTCAGCCCCGGACAGAGATGATACAACAGGACAGCCGATCCCCGGCGACCCGTCAACAAGGACAATTGCTTTGTCATCCGCATTCGCAATTGCCCGTGCCTCCTGCTTTACCTTTGCAACAAGCTTGCCGGAGTTTTCTGCACCGATTCCAAGGCAGGCATGCACCATCTTACCCCCTGTCTTTATAGTTGAAGCATACCATTTGCCCACATTCATCGGTTCCATAGAGATTGCTCGGGCAGGACACATTCTACAGCAGTACCCGCAGCCCTCGCAGCTGAGTTTATCCACCTGGTACTCTTGTTCACCCTGTATAACTGCGCCAAATCTACACACTGCGGCGCACTTTCCGCAAGATATGCACTTCTCTTGGTCAATTACCGCTTCCTCGCCGCTGAAAAAGTCCTCTTCAAACCCGAAATCCGGCTCTAGAAGCAGATGCATGTCTGCTGCGTCCACATCGCAGTCTGCGGTAATAAGGGAATCTCCTCCAAGGAATGAGAAGGATGCTGTGAGAGAAGTCTTCCCTGTGCCGCCTTTTCCTGAAATTACAACTATTTCCTTCATCCCATAAGCTCCTTCATTTTTTCTTCAATGGTCTTTTTCACCTCTTCCATTGCTGCAGCCACTTCAGGTACTACATGAAATAAAAGCTCCCCTTTGGAATACAGCTCAGCAATTTTTCTGTCATTGGGTATACGCGCGATAATAGGGATATTCTGCCGGCCGCAGAAGTCGGCAACTCCGGAGTTTCCAATTCCATACCGGTTAATGAGAACACCAAAGTCTTTCCCAAGCGCATTCATGGTGTTTGCAGCAAGCTTGAGATCGTGGAGCCCGAAGGGTGTTGGTTCTGTTACCAGGATAATATAATTCGCCTCCTTCGCCACTTCAATTACAGGACAGGAGGTACCAGGCGGTGAGTCATAAATAAAAATCTCAGCATCTGGGTACTGTTCTTCAAGGAAATCCAGGGTCTGGGCAATAAGGGGTACTGCCTGCTCCTGGCCCACATCCAGGCTGCTTTCTACAGACTGGAACCCCTTTGTCCTCATCTGCTTCAGCTCGCCCATCTTTTCCTTGCGCATGGGAAGCGCTCCTGAAGGGCAAAGCTCTGAACAAGCGTAGCACCCGTGGCACAGCTCAGGAAATACCATAACCTGATCCTTAAGCTTCATAATAGCATTAAAACTGCACACCTGTTGGCAGTTTCCGCACAAGGTGCATGCATCCTCATTCCACTGGGGGACCATACGGTATTTATCAAATTTGTTCACCACCTCTCCGTGAAGAAAGAGGTCTGAATTCGGCTCTTCTACATCCAAGTCAGCAAGCACAATAGTGCGGCTTTCTGAGAGATAGGCAGCAAGGTTTACAGAAAGAGTGGTTTTCCCTGTGCCCCCCTTTCCGCTGGCAACCGCAACAGTAAAAGGACCCTTTTTATTTACTTCCATTGAATTTACTCCTGTTCTGATATGTATAACAACACCTGCCGTGGCCAAAACCGTTTGCAATGTCATTCAGCGCTTCACTGCCGCACTCAGGGCACGCAGATACCTTTTCATGAAATTCTGTGTTACATATCTTCCCGCAGAACCTGCACTGCACCCGGTTTCTGCGGAAGTGAATATTCCCACCTTCAATAACCAGCTCCTTGCCTTCAACAAAGAGGGCTGCAGCCTTTGACCGCGCCCGCTCTAAGAGCCTGGTAAAGGTTGACCTGGATATCTCCATTTCCTTGGAAGCATCCACGTGGTCCATCTGCTTGTAGTCAGCAAGGCGGATTGCCTCGTACTCATCCAGGGAAAGGGCAATTTTTTCAAGTCCTTTCCGCATGACACCTGTTGGTTTGAATGAAGAAAACGCAGGGGGCTGGTTTATGATTCTGTCTTTTTGTGGTCTAGGCATTCCTTCTCCATTTTTGTTTTGCACATATGTGCATTATAAGGAATTCCGGAGTTTCCCTCAAGCAGGAGGATGAAGAATTTTTCATGATTATTCCGCAGACGCGTGATACACTGTATACATGCCAAGGCTTTTAGAGGAATACTTGGAGAAATACAATGAGTACTTTGGTTAATGCGCCAGCAGCACAGAAGATCTGGTTTGATTCAGAAAACCTTTGGGTCCTGCTTTCTGACGGCAGACAATTGGCTGTCCCCTTAAGCTATTTCCCGACATTGCTTCATGCGCCCAAAGAAGCAAGGGAAAACTATGTAATTTCAGGCGGAGGAACAGGGCTTCAATGAAGCGTAATTCAATCTGTAATTCTATTATTCTGGCAATTACAAACTTTGACCGGTTATAGGCGAAGTGTTAAGGAGATGCTACTGGATAATGTGCAAAGTTTGAATTGCCCTATTGTGACGAGCTTGATTTAGACATAAGCGTTGAGGGGCTGGTCCTCGGGAATAGAGAGAGAAGCAAACCAGGAGAATAAGAGTGGGACAAATCTTACAGACAAAATAATAGACCGGTTTCTAAGACATATCAAACCTATTAATGGCTGTCTATTCTTATCACTTTTTTCTTGCAAATAAAGATAGTTTTTACTATCTTTTACTCATCAATTATACACACGCAAGCCTCGAATAGGCTAAGCATGAAGGAGCTGCTCATTATGCCTGTACTTCTTCGCATGGCAATCCGCAATCTCTGGGAACACCGGGGAAAAACACTTATTATCGGTATTATTGTTGCTGTCGGTGTTATGGTACTGATAATTGGTACATCATTCATTGACACAGCAGCTGATGGTATAGAAAAGAGCTTTATTGACAACTACACAGGCCACATTATGATATCCGGGATCGCGGAAGCACCAGTAAGCCTATTCGGCGTACAAAGCGTGGGCGGTCTTGACCCTACCCCTGTACTGCCGAACTATGATGAAATCCGTGAGTATGTACTAAGCCTAGAGGAAGTAGAGATTATCACTCCTCAGATAACAGGATTTGGAGTGCTCAGACCGAACTGGGACGAGCTTGCTTTAGAAGAATCCACGGTTTTTACCCTGCTTTTCGGAATTGAAGCAGATAGCTACCATGAAATGTTTGACAACATAGAACTAATAGAAGGGGATTATCTGTCTCCAGGTGAGCGGGGAATCATGATAAGTGCTGACAGAATTGAAAGCATGCGTGAGCGTGTGCAGGACGGATATGAAGAAGCAGGTCTTGAAGTACCCGAGCTTGAGGATGTCCAAATCCCGGTTGGTACTGAAATCCGGATTGTCAGTTTCGGAGGCGGCGCGCTGCCGAGGATTCGCGTGGTTCCACTTGTTGGTATTTACGAGCCTATCAACCCTGACCAAGGCGTGGGTACCAGCTTTGTCAGCTACCTCGATGCCCAAACCCAGCGTTCATTACAGGGAATCGCGATAACATACCAAGGGGAGTTTGAGATCCCTGAAGACGCGACAAGCCTGCTTGACAGCTTTGACAACCAGGACCCTGTTTCCCAGGAGGACCTGTTTTCATCTGAAACCGGTGAATCTGACCCTTTTTCTGATCCCTTTAGCGAGGATGTAACAACCACCTTAGAAGAAGAAGATTTTGATAACATTCTCGGAGCTGTAGATGAAACAGATAATATTGAAGAGCCTGTACTTGTTGATACCGGTTCATGGCAGTACCTCCTATTAAAAGTGGAAAACCCTGGCAGTGTAAACCGTACGATCAACCAGCTAAACGACTGGTTTGCCCAGGAGGGGATTGCAGCGCAGGCAGGGGGATGGGAAGACGCAGCAGGCCCTTTTGCGACTACTGCTGACACAGTGCGCTTGGCATTCGTTGCTGTCATCATTTTCATCGGTATTGTGGCAATTGGTATAATTATTAATACATTAATTGTCTCTATCATAGAAAGAACCAAGGAAATCGGGACAATGCGCGCCTTGGGAGCTCAGAAACAGTTTGTATGGAAGATGATATTCCTAGAGACAATGACCATTACCGTGGTTTTTGGTGCCATAGGCGTTGTTCTTGCAGTTCTTATTGTTGGAGTGCTGAACATTATCGGTATACAAGCAACCAACACATTCTTGAGGATCCTCTTTGGGGGAGAAGTCCTGCGGCCTGGAATAAATCCCTGGTCTTTAATGCTTTCAGTCGCGCTTGTTACTGTTATCGCTGTGCTTGCGCACATCTACCCTGTTAGGGAAGCAATGAAAATAGACCCTGTCCGGGCAATTCAATCGGAGTAGTTTATGCAGTTTACCCTTGCTTTACGCAATGTATACAGACAGAGAAAACGGACCTTTCTTTTGGCAGGTTTGATTGCCTTCGGGATACTAGTCCTTACAGTAATAAACGCGCTTTCAGCCAGCTTTGTGGAAAACGTGGAAGATAACTTTGCCAACCTGCTGGCAGGGCATATATTTATTGACGGTGTAGAAAAAAGCGCAGACGGCCGGAATGAAATATCCGTTATTCGGGATGATGATGAAATACTGGCTGCGTTTGATGATGCAGGCATTGAAGTAACCGGAGTTTCCAGGCGCAGCGAATTTACCGGAGCTGTCATCTTCCAAGGAGACAGTGTACGCCAGCAGTTCGTGGGAGTAAATTGGGATAATGAGGGGTTCCTTACAACCCGGCTTTCGCTTGTGGAGGGGAGCTTTGAAAACATGCAGAACCAGGACCCGGACGGATTCAAGCGAGGAATAATTCTCAGCAGCGACATTGCTGACAGACTGAATCTTGAGCTCCAGGACAGGGTTGTTGTCAGGCTGGAAACAGTAACTGGACAGCAGAATGTCGGCGATTTTACTGTAGCAGGATTCAGCTATGACGCGGGATTGTTCGGTTCTATCTCAGCATACGCGGATTTGGAGTATGTTACCCATCTCATTGGTCTTGAGCCCGGAGAATACCAGACAATGGGTGTCTTTCTCCAGGACTTGGACATGGCACCTGAAGCAACGGACCAATACTACCAAGCTCTGAGCCAGCGGGTAAATGTCTTTCCCAGGGGCGAAGAGGATGAAGGAGAAAACCCGGTTGAAGCACTCTTCGATGCTGCTGAAGATGAAGAATGGGAGGGCGTGCGCTACAGGGTTTACAATGTAATAGAACTGGTCTCAGATGTGCAGCAGGTAACCGGTGCAATAAACATTATCGGATACAGCGCCTTTTTCGTGCTCTTCTTTATCGTTACTGTTGGAATAGTAAACACATTTAGGATGATAATGGCAGAGCGTATCAAAGAGATTGGAACCATGCGTGCCCTTGGAATGCAGAGAGACAAGCTGCTTCAGCTTTTTCTCACAGAGGCATTCATTCTTGGAGCAGGGGGAATTGCTGCAGGCATGATTATCTCCTTTTTGGTGATGTTCGGAGTAAATGCCATAGACTTTGGTGTGGACAACGTGTTTTCCCTGTTCATGAAGCAGGGGCATGTAACATTCCGCTTGATTCCCTTACAGGTTATTACTAATTTCTTTGTAGTAAGCATATTGACTGTAGCTGCTGCATTTTTTCCAGCAAAAAAAGCCGCATACATGCCTCCGGTTGATGCTCTACGAAGCGAATAAGATTGCAAACACAGATAAGGACAAAAATATGAAGAGATTACTAATAATGATAACACTTCTGATGGTTTCAGCCTTCACGGTTACAGCAGACATAGATCCTGATACTATTCTCAGCCAAATCGATGAGCTCCAGAATTTTGATGATGCTGATTTCAGCGCGATCTATACAATTGTCAGTGAACGCCCTGGTGAAGAGCGGTCAGTAACAGAAGCACGCCTGTTCCGCAGAGACAGGACTGAACAGTTTCTGCTCCTTATCATCCGGCCGGAGGTTGACAGAGGACAGGGCTATCTCCAGATCGATGAAAACGTGTGGTTCTATGATCCGGACAGCAGGGAGTTTGAAAGGACCAGTATCCGGGAAAATGTTGAAGACTCGGACGCACAAAACGAAGACTTTAATACAACAACCTTGGCAGAGGATTACCAGGTTGTATCCTGGGAAGAAGGAACCCTTGGAAGCAGGGACGTGTACATTCTCGACTTGGAAGCAACAAACACAGATGTTGCCTATGAAAATACCCGGCTCTTTGTACTCCCCGACCCGTACATCATCCTAAAAGAAGAGGATTACAGTGTCTCAGGCCGCCTAATGCGGAGCATCTATTTCTACCGTTACGCGAATGTCGGCGATCGCTTCACTCCAAACCAGGTACTCATTGTTGACGAGCTGAACGAAGGGGAGCGCACCCAGCTGACTGTCCGCGACATTACAACCCAGGAAATTCCGGACAGGGTATTTACCAGGGATTATCTTGAACGGGTAAACCGTTAGACAAAACCCTCTGGAGGGGCCATTGAAAACGCGCCTTGGACATATCATCATCCTCATTCTTATTTTGGTGATGAGGACACCAGTTCTCGCCCAGAATAGTGATACTGAAAACAGCACAACAGAAAACCAAGAGCCCGCCGGCTCTGATGATCCTTTTGAAGATCCCTTTTCAGACTCAGGTTCTTCCCAGTCTGAAGATGATGATACCGCACTCTTTGATGATCCCTTTGGAGAAACCGACAGCAGAGAAGAAGACAGGGATGAAGAGAGCTCAGAAGCAGATGATGAGGAAGCATCAGATGATCTGTTTGCTGATCCTGAGGGCTTGTTCGGAGGAGAAGGGGCATTAATTGAAGAAGTAGAAGAAGACCCGGAAGCTCCTGCACCGGAGGATGACCTTCTGGTAAACGAGGAAGGTATACGCTGGAGCGGCAGGTTTTCAGGCTCAGTATCCTCTTCGTGGTCATTTGACTCGCCTTATGACGGATTTGATATTTTCGAGCCTGATGATCAATCTCTCTCCCCAGGGGTCTCATCAGTCCTGCGGTTTGATGCCAGGCCTGATCCCGCATTCAGGGTCTTCGGCAGGTTTGACCTTGGCACAGACACTGGAGACGGCATTGGCCTTGAAACTCTGGGAATTGACACATCAAGTGCCGAGTCAGTCCAGGAGCAGCTCCCTGAAGGATGGGAAGCTATTGAGCTTGCAAACGGCGATATTGAGGTACGCGACACGAACGGCGACCTTGTTACCACAATCCAGGCTGAAGAAGAGGGAGGCTCAACAGGGACTACTCCAGAACTCAGTCTAACAGTAACAGAGCTTTTCAGCGATTTTGAGTATAATGAAGCACTCTTCTTCCGGTTCGGCAAGCACTTTATCAACTGGGGTGTAGGCTACTTCTGGAGCCCAGGTGATGTGCTGAATTTAACTTCAATCGATGTTGAAGACCCTACTGCTGATAGAGAGGGTCCGATATCCCTTCGTACAAGCTGGCCCTTCGGAATTGGGAGCAATATCTATCTCTATCTCATTACTAACGACGACATTGAACCGGGTGACATTGCCGCTGCACCGAAATTCATTACCCCGGTATTTGACGGAGAGGTGAGCATTGCAGGGTATTACCAACGCACTCTCGCTCCCCGTATTATCGGCACACTCACCTATTCAATCGGAGATGCTGACCTGTTCGCTGAAGGGGTCGCACAATGGGGGAGCGACAGGGTGTTTGTCAGAGAGTCCGCAGTGCAGCCTGTACTGGAGGACGACCCTGAAACAGAAGAGGATGAATCTATCAGAGAGTACTTAACACTGGATACATTCGAAGTGGACAATATGATCTTTTTTCCTGTAACAGTTGGAGGTAGGTATCTGCGGGAGTTTGACAGTATTTTCTCATTCACTGCAATCGGCCAGTATTTCTGGAACCCCGAAGGGTATCGGGACTCACGTCTTTTAGAAAGCGCGTATAATCTGTTTCTCAATCCGGACCAGAACGGACTTACAGTTCCGGAGGAAGCACAGGGTGATGATTACGAACCCCCTCCAGCACTCTCTCTGAATGACATTGCCAATTTCGGCAGACACTATGCAGCCGCAACAGTAAATTTCGGAAGCATCGCGGGCACAGACCTTTCAGCAAACCTTTTCAGCATCATCAATCTGAATGACCTTTCAGGCATCGCAAGTGTCGGCTTGAGTTACCGCTTGTTTGACCATGCCAGTATTTCATCATCCTGCAGACTTACATTCGGCGACCCTGGAGATGAATACACGAACCCCTCATCACTTATTAATGATGCTGAATATAAAGGTCCGACCATAGAGCTGTCCCTTGAAGCAAGCCTGGGAGGAGGAAATTTCTAATGAAAAAGATCACTACCTATATAGCCATATTTTACCTGCTGTTATCCTCATGTACCATATCCCTCAAGCCCGAGCTAACTCCTCCGGGAAACCTGGCTGCAAGCACTGACTTGGACGACAGAATAGAAGTTACCTGGGACGCGGTCCCTGGGGTACAGGCATACATAGTATACCGGGCTTCGGCACAGGAAGGTCCCTGGGAAGAGCCTTTTACAACAGTAAATACAAATCAATTCACAGATATTGATGTAACCCCGGGAAACTACTCATACAGGGTCGCCAGCGCGGACGTATTTGACACCTCTATCCACAGCGATCAAAGTGAATTTGTTACAGGCATGGTGGTCGGCACCCCGGTAAATCCTGAGTGGTCAGGAACACAGACCCTGCAAGCAGGTGCTGCGGAGGTTATGACAGCTGTCGACTTTTCAAACGGAGATGTCTACATAGGAGCAGTATCTGAAGGCACAGACAGTAAGCTCCGAGTTTGGCGGAGGACACTTGAACAAGGCACCTGGGAAGAGATTGATCCTGCTCCCGGACTTGTCCCAGGGGAGATCGGAAGAGCCGCGATTGCCGCATCCGGGGGAACGCTCTTTGCGGCAACCTCTGAGATAAGCGAAGAAAACTCCCTCAGGGTAAGAAGCTTTGATACTCAATCAGAAACTTGGCAGAGGATGACTGCTTCAGGTATTTCAGCTGCGGAGATAACAGAGCCTTCAATTGCTGTTTCACCTGCTGACAACTCCCTCATTGCAGTTGCTGTTCAAGAAGATAGTGTTCAAGAAGATAGTGTTCAAGAAGCTAGTGATGTTACTTTATACCGGTATAATGCGGAGACGCAGTCATGGAACTCAAGTACCTCCCTGACTTCAAGCAGTGATCCCCAAGCTGTTATCACAGG
>CAYRYS010000096.1:0-12686 GCA_964428555.1 uncultured Spirochaetales bacterium
TTAATTATTTTTGCTTTTGTATACCCCCTTTTATGCGACAGCTTTTCGATGAGCGTTCAGGCATTGTCTTTTTCTCCCTCATCTTAATACAAATTGGTCTTGTGACCAATTCACTCGATGACCGTCCGGACGTTTTCTATTGCTCCCTTATCTTGGTAGTGGAACTTCTCTTCAGGAAGTTCCGTACCCGATGCGCGTTCAGGCTGTATCAATCCATCTTCTGTGTGCGGCCTATCAGCTTTTGGATTGTCCGTGGGAGCGCGTCTTTGGACGTGCCCCATGGCTTCTGGCTGTTGTTCGCGTCAAACTTCTGAGTATACCAGTCTACCTCTCCTGCAAGGCGCTCCCAGTTTTTCTCCTGGAGCTCCATGGTATCTGCCATCCATTGACCGAAAAGCTTTTTATTTAAAGAATCCTGTGCCATGGAGATCATTTTTTCATAGTGCTTAAAGCAAAAACCCCGGGATTTCAAGTATTCTGTCTTAAACTCTTCATTTTTTTTCCAAAGATAAACAATCGTAAATTTGTATCTGTTTAGTGTATAGTCAATTTTATCGCAGACCATGCAGGTATGTTGAGATTCTAAGAGCTTATCCTGGAGTATCTGACTTACCTTAAGAAGCTTCTCCCCTCTTGGTGCATTTTTATTGATAATCTTCCGCAACCGGTCATGTTCTTTTTTCAGATGCTTCATCTGCTCTTCAAAATAGGTATGGGAAATAAGCCCGAGGCCAAGGGGGTTTTCTCTGGATTTATACATCTGTGTATAATGGGCTTCGCAAAACCCTGTTTTGTTTACTTCAACCCGTATTTCAGGGATCATAACAGAGTGGCCTTGAAAGTATTTCACATAATGGGCTTCCGCCTTTTCCTGTAACAGGCAAAGCGGACATTCAGTATCTTCTTTGTATGCGTCCCAAATTGGGATAGTATCTAATTCATATTTCATTGGTCCATTGTATGAGTAAACTACAAAAGGCGCAAGAATATTAATTCATGTTTAAGAGATTTCAGAACCCCCTACTCAGAAAATAATTCCCATACCAATACCATAGGAACCTACACCGATTACATCGAAGTAGTAATCGTATGAAAACAGAAGTCCTATGCTGTAAATATCTAATCCTATGCCAACTGGTATGTATGGTTGGTCCAAGAGAAGATCATATCCGAAACCTGAATAAAGGCGAAAAGCACCAAACTGACCAAACATGTTTGCTGATATAGTATAGGGATACACATCCTCAACTTCGCTTAAATCTTCCAGGTATATGCCCATGCGCATATCAACCCCAAGACCTGGAAAGAGGCTGTATGAATAGCCAAAGCAAAAGGTAGCGGTTGTAAGTGTCTGTGCTGTATAATCCTCTTCATATTCAATATTTATCTCATTGTACATCAGATAGAGCATGCTTGCTTGTTCTAAGCTTGGACTCGGCCGGCTACCACCTTGATCACCCTGCTGCCCTCCTCCGGTTTTTCCTGCACCCGCAAACCGGACCACAACTTCATAGCTTCCAGTAACAGAAGAATAACCCCGTACGTTTATGTAATAGGTAACTCCCTGTTCAAAGGTTGCACTTATATAAGACCGAAGTCCTTCGCCCCCGTCATCATCAGTAATATAGATATCTCCGTTTGAATCTGCTACATCTAAAACAGTATCCATTTCACCAAAGGTTTCAATTTCATAGATACCGGATTCAGGTGCAATAAAGCGAAAGACATCGTTGTCTCCGGAAACCTCTATAGCACTTGCTTGTACTTCATCCACACCTATTTCTGCCTGGGTATCTATGGTATTTCCAATATCTTCACTTCCCTCTCCGACAAACCGAGCTTCCACAGTAAACTCACCCTGCATAGTGTTTCTATACCCCCGCACTTGAACCAGGTATGTTTGTGAAGCATCCAGATGGATTAGGGATATCCTGGAAAGCAGATTCTCTCCGCTGTCATCATCCTCTGCCAATTCATTACCTGCTTCATCAAATACACTCATTACTGTATCGATTTCACTGGAGAGGATCTCAATATCATACAAACCAGAATCACTGGGCGTGAATTCCAGGGTATAATTATCATCATAATACACATACCCGGTTTCAGGCCGATTAAGGGTCAATTCATTTACCCCTATCTTTTCAGGTACTTCTGACCGTTCCCTGACAACCTCAGGTGACTCCTGGAGCCCTTGCTGCCAGTTTTCATACTGCTCCTCCAGGTCTTCCCGCATTTGGGTTAATGCATCTGAGTAGGAAGTATCTTCAAGCAGGCTAAAAGCGCGGTTAAAAGCTGATTGGACAACATCCGGATCTGTACCGATATTGTTATCAATCTCCTGCTGAACAGAAGACAATGCTTCTTCTTCTCTTTGAGTTTGCTCAGGAATAGAGAATTCAACCTCTGTGGTCCTCTCCTCCTGAATAACAATATCCCGGGTCAAAACACGGTACCTACCAAACATCCTGTTTTGCTGAATCTCCAAGCGGTAGTCGCCGATGAGAATATCATCAAACTCGCTCTGTTCCGCTTCTAGCATATTCCCATTTAAAAATACAACATACTCTCCGGAGGCGCCTGTATTAACAATCTCCAGAGTTCCAAACCCGATATGTACACCGGAGAATGCCTCAACAAGGTCATAGGTTGCTGTATCCATAACTTCAAATATCTCGAAGATGTCCCTGCTTTCTACCTCGTGTTCAATAGTAAACCGGTCTTCAGCCCTATCATATACAGTCAGGTTGATGACAACACCGCTGCCTTCGGTTTCAAGAGTACCGAAAATAACATTATCTACATTATCCATTTCAGCATATTCGCGTATCGTTTCTATATCAGTATCAGTTATCTCTTCTTCAGGGATTTCAAACACATCGTATTCATTCATAAGTCCAAGATTAAGAATAAGAAGTCTAGTTGCTGAGCCTGCGGGCATATCGTAATGACTGCGTTCAGAATTATTCCGAATAGGAAGAACACCTACAGTAACAGTATTTTCATCCTGGGCATACATACCGAGAACTGAAATTGCTAACAATGCGATAATAATGCAAACGGACCGAACTGTCTTCATCTTTATTCCCCATTTTTTGCTATAGTATTATCTACATTGTGACCGAGAATCTGCCAATTGTCAATTTTATACAATCTATTTTACAAAAAGAACGGAGTTATACTTCAGGATCTTTTCGCAGCTTCTTGGTCCTGCCCCGTTGCTTCTTCTTTTCAAGGCGCTTTTCTTTTGAAGCTTTTGTGGGTTTTGTTCTCTTGCGCATTTTTTTCTTTTTTGCTGCAGAAAGAATAAGCTCGTATGCACGGCGCACAGCGGTTTCCCGGTTTTGCGACTGGCTCCTGGTTTCAGAAGAATGGATGACAAGCTCACCGTTAGTGGTAATCCTATTCCCCAGCTTTTCAGCAATGCGCTGCTTCTCTCCGTCTGTCCCAGGGACCTGCTCAATATCCAGCCTAAGGGTCACCTTTGTGCTGGTCTTGTTCACATTCTGCCCCCCAGGACCTGCGGACCGGGAAAACTGCAGATCCCCTTGGCTTTCTATCCAGTTGTAGAGTTCTTCAGGTTTCATGTAAACAGTATACAAGATATATCCCAAAAAGCCAGGGGACATATGTATGTGCTCTTGCAGCGCCCTATGCCACGGCACTGCTCAGTTTTTGGCGGAAATGCTGCTGCAGAAAGGTTGCTGCATACAGTAACGCTCCTGCAATATACATGAGGTACCGCATTTCAAAGGGCATACCAAACAATCCTGCTGCTGGACCGGGAAGAAAGAACATGAGCGATGCACCGAGAAAAAGGGGCGCGTCCCACCAGGCATTTCTTATAATTCCCCATCCCTGGACAGCGTTGGTAAATGCCAAGGTACCTAAAGTCGCGGTAAAGAAAATTAAAAGTCCCTGCCAAAAATTCTGTACACCAACAAGAAGGAGCTCTGCATTAAAGATGAACATAAAAGGGATTACAGCTGTACGCATATCATAAATAAATCCCTTTATTCCGGTTGGAATAGGATCGGAATTTGCAATAGCTGCAGCAGCATAGGCAGCAAGCCCGACAGGGGGCGTGTCATCCGCAAGTATACCGAAGTAGAAGCAGAATAGGTGCGCCGCAATTGCAGGAATTACAATCTCCATGTCTCCGCCTAACCGGGTAATAACAGGTACAGTAATGGAAGCCATTACAATGTAAGTCGCTGTTGTAGGCAGTCCCATTCCTATAATAAGGGAAACCACTGCAGTAATGAAAAGCAGGAGAAAGATATTGCCCATACTTAAGACTTCCACAATCTGCACAATCATGGAACCGATTCCCATATTTACAATTCCTACTATTATACCTGCTGTTGCAGTGGCAAGAGCAACAGGGATCATATTCTTCGATCCTGTTATCAGCCCCTTAGTAAAGAGCTTCACTGCTTCCCACAAAGCCTTGGGAATTGACCGCTTTTCATGTACTGCATGCCAAATTTCTTTTATGAAGAGAGTGACCGCAAGAATTACAATCGCATTAAAAACAGCGAGGTTCGGAGACCTTCGCATTACTGCTAGGTCGAATATCAATATAGTTAAAGGAATAAGATGATAAAACCCGTCTTTCAGTACTTGTCTGAAACCTGGGATATCTTCTTTATCCAGCCCCTTCATTCCAAGCTTGGAAGCCTCTAAGTGGGTAATGTAGAAAAGGGCAATATAGGAAACAAAGGCCGGCACGAAAGCTGCTCTGACTACTTCGAAATACCCCATACCAAGGTATTCAGCAATAATAAAAGCAGCAGCTCCCATAATAGGAGGCATGAGCTGACCGTTTGTGCTTGCAGCTACCTCTGTAGCTGCAGCTGTCTTTCCAGAATACCCGACCTTTTTCATAAGAGGGATGGTGAAGGTCCCGGTTGTAACCACGTTGGCAATACTGGACCCTGAAACAAGACCTGTGAACCCGGATGATACCACAGAAGCCTTTGCAGGGCCTCCCTTAAACCTGCCAAGCAGGGAAATTGCAAGGTCATTAAAAAAATGCCCTGCACCGAGCCTGTCTAACAGAGAACCGAAGAGCACAAAAAGGTATACAGTGGTTGCTGAGACATCCAGAGGAATACCGTAAATACCTTCTGTAGAAAGTGCTACCTGGCTTACATATTTGGACATAGAGACTCCCCTGTAGGCCAGCACTCCGGGCAGATACGGTCCTAAAAACGCGTAGATCGAAAAAAACAGAGAAATGATAATCATAGGAAGCCCGATTGCTCTCCTGGATGCTTCAAAAAGCATGATAATGATAGTAACACCGAAAACAATATCCAAGAGATTCGGAAGACCCGCACGGGAAGATATTCCTTCCCAATTAAACACGATGTACAGTACTGCAGTAACAGCAATTGCACCAAGAAAAAAATCCAGGATTGGGATCCTCTTCTTTGAGTGAATAAATGGTATTTCCTTATCCACCTTTTTTGTTGCAGGAATACCGAGAAACACGAGGCCGATCGCAAAAGCCAAATGGATTGCCCGGACTGTAATAGTATCCAGAAGTATAAAAGAAGGAAGCGCAAGCTGAAACAAGGCCCAAGATAGTGCAATTATTGATATAAGATACTTCTGGAAACCTGCTTTGTCCCGGATTACACCGTTTTCTTCCTGTATATACTGCTCTAGTTGTTCATCCATCTCTTTCTGATGCTGAGGATCCATCCATGCCTCCTATGGTTTTAACTTCTTGTAGAGGAAACGGCCGGATATACCGGCCGTATAGCTTTATTCTTGTATTAAACTTGGATTGATGTACTCATCCAGCCCTGCTTCTCTATAATACCGAAGGGCCCCAGCGTGGATAGGAGCTGAAAGTCCCTGAAGCATATTTTGGGGAGTAAGCACCTGATACGCAGGGTGAAGAGCTTTAAAGTCTTCAAAGTTCTCAAACACTTCTTTTACCAATGCATAGACAATGTCTTCATCAATTCCTGCTGTAGTAATCAGAGTTGCCTTTACGCCGATAGTAGTTACTTGGTCTTCTGCATTCGCAGCCTGAGGATACAAACTTGTCGGAATGATTGACTCGGCATAGTAAGAACGTTCTTCTAATAACTGAGCGATTCCAGGTCCCTGGATTGGTACAATACGCACAGGGATTCTTCCGGAAGTCGCCTCTGTAATATTCCCGTTCGGATGGCCTACAGTGTAGAAAAATGCGTCAATACGTTCATCCTGTAAAAGTCCGGGAGCTTCCAAAGCACGTACCATTTCTGCATTAATATCGTTTTCATAATCAATACCTACTGCATTCAGCACGTCAATCGCATTCTGCAGCTGACCAGAGCCCGGGTTTCCGATATTTACACGTGCACCCTCTAAGTCCCGGACATCTTCAATACCGGTTTGTGCGCTTGCAATCAAAGTAATTGATTCAGGGTGAATTGAAAAAACAGCCCGTAGGTTTTCCTGGGCACCAAGCTCTTCCCACTCAGCAAGCCCGTTATATGCCTGATACTGGCGGTCAGACTGAGCAATTCCGAATTCAAGGTCTCCGCCCATAACCGCGTTGATGTTAAAAACTGAACCGCCGGTAGATTCTACAGTAGCACGGATATTGTACTCATCCGATTTTGCGTTAATCATTCTTGAGATTGCACCGCCTGTTGGGTAGTAAACACCTGTAACACTGCCGGTCCCGATTGTAACAAATTCTGTTTGTTCGCCTCCGCAACTGAAGAACAGAACAAACACAGCTGCTAGAAGTACTAGTTTCTTCATAGCATCTCCTTTTTATGTGTATTTATTTCAGACAGCTCCGCTGCCGTTAAAAAGTTTTCAACAAATGTGCAAAATCGGCTAAAAGCCAAACAATTATGCAACTGGAAGAATGTTCAACACATGCAACTATTAAATTTGGTTAGATTTATAAAAATCGACTGTGTTATTATATAAAGATACATTAATTGTTACAAGTATTTTTGCTACAATGTTATCACCTTACAATAAAAAATATCACTTTACGTAGGTCTGGTCGTTGGCTGGAACATTTACGTTATTGCCCCCAGCTTAATCAATCTTGAGTTTTTTCAGAAATCTTATTATATTCTTCAGACTATGAATAATTCAGCAAACAAGAGCAAACTATCAACATTTATTTTGGAAGATGGTAATATACGCGGCGCTTTTATAGATTCCACAAAGATAGTACAGGAAATGCAGAAAGCGCATAATACCGGTGTGCTCGAGTCAATTGCACTCGGCCAGGCGTATACTGCTGCAGGCCTATTAACAGTCACTCAAAAGGGAGAGGACAGACTCAGGCTGCAGGTTAACTGCGAAGGTCCTTTACAGGGATTTTTAGTTGAAAGCAGTGCCAAGGGAAATGTGCGGGGATACCTAAAAACAGAGGCAATAGAGATAGAAGAGGCTCCGGAAAGCTTTGACCTTGCCCCATTCTACGGACAGGGGATAATAAGAATGACAAGGTATCCAGAGGGCGCAAAACAGCCCTATACCAGTGACTCTATCCTGTATCATTCAGACCTTGCAAAAGACCTTACCCGCTTCTTCCTGAATTCAGAACAGATACCCACATCCTTCACTCTTTCAGTTCACCTGGATACCGAAGGTAGGGTTGATGGAGCAGGCGGCCTCTTTCTCCAAGCCTTGCCTGCAGCGCAGGAACTGAACTTGGATAGCATTACTGCAGATGTTTACTCCCTTCCTTCTATCGGAACAGCGATAGCTGAAAACCAGGACATGATTAATATACTCAAAGAGGTTTTCTCAAACCATGCTCTAGAATTCATTGATGAGAAGGAGATACGTTTTTCCTGCCCATGCTCAAAGGAGCGCTTTGCAAGAGCATTAATATCACTTCCTTATTCAGACAGAGAAGACTTACTGAAAAACGGACCGTTTCCTCTGCCGACTCAATGTCATTTTTGCAATGCAGAGTATCATTTCACTGAAGAAGAACTAAAAGAGCTCTTTACAGAATAGACGAATCCGCATAAGAACATTGTATGCCAGCGCTGTCTGCATTATTCTGTGGTGTTGCGGTTTTGCCGTATAAGCAGTACACCAGCAACACCGCCTAAAGCTGCAGCACCTGCAAGCATTACCATTGCAGCAATAAAGGCGGCACTATACACACCGGAAATTGCATTTCTCAACTGCTCAGCTGTTTCTCTGCTCAAACTTTGCGGTACTCCTATAGAAAGCAGCTGGTCAGCTTGGCTGAAAACCTGGGTACGCGCATCATCAGAAAGTCCTGAAATACTGTTAAGCCTTGATCGGAGGCTGGAAAGAACCATCATTGCAGCCCGACTCCCTGCACAGCCCTGGAAACAATCAAAAAGCCGAGGAATGGAGAAAAACCGCTTGCCAGACTTCCGGCAATATTCAGAAGGATCCCTGCTAAAAATCTCTTCTGTAAGCCCAGAATATCACCGAGGGCACCGCTTACCAGTATGAGAGATGAAAGCATTAATGTATACGCACTAACAACCCATTGTGTTCCTGCTATATCAGTTTGCAATGCTTTCTGAATGGATGGCAATGCAATAGTAACTGCTGAGTTCATAAGAAAGCCTAACCCGCTGGCAAGTACTGTGGCAGCTAATATTAGCTTTCCCTTTGTCTCTGAAAGAGAGGTATATTCTCTGGTACTCGTAATATTATTTTTCTCCGGCATTATCAACACCCCTATTACAGTCTTCAAAATACGTATTTCCCGCAGAATTTTCCAGTCCGGATTATTAGTTCCATATTTATGCGCTATTGTCCGGTCTAACTGTTATGCTCTAGTGCAGTATTCCCTGCATGTTCGTCTTTCAATCCTCACATTTCTTCCAAAGAAAGATTTTTCATTCTTTGTACATTTAGAAAAACATATTATAATGGCAGCTATGGACAAGGTAGATTTAACAGCGAGATTCAATAAAAAGAAAATTCCTGCAGGCACATTTCTTACAGTTCAAGGCGAACAAACTAAAGCCCTTATGCTGCTGCATTCAGGGCTTGCAGAAGTTCTGAGCTGCAGCGATCAGAGCGTCCCCTCTGACCTTAAAGAGCTCGGAGAAAACAGTTACCGCGTCGGTCTGATAAAAGGCGAATCCATATGCGGTATTCTTGATATGCGCGGCTCCGGTCCATATAATCACTCTATCCGGACTATATCTGAATGCGTTGTTTCAAGCATGCCTATGGAGCCGCGGAAGCTTGTTTCATATCTGCAGTCAAAATTTTCTATGAATCTGCAGGTTTTACGTGCATTAATACAGCGCACCGAATCCGCTGTGTTCCTTATTCAGAATTATAAATATCTCTGGCACAAACTTGCTTCTATACAAGACAGCCTTGCGCTTGCCTCCTTTTTTCCTGCAGCAGATAAACCGGACCCCCAAAAAAACCGGTACAATACAACCTTGAAAGAGTATGCCGGAATTTTGAAAAATCTGATAAACAAAAAACAACTGCCCATGCCTTTGCACTGGGACCACAATTTATTTTTAGGGAGAGTGCAGGATTCACTTAATCTATATAATGATAATGAACACATTAACGTAGAAAACCTGATGAACAATCCCCAGGTTCTGTTTTTCAAACGTCTTCTTCGGAAAAAAGATGTACTCCTAACAGGATTATTACAAAATGATGAACCTTCAACATTTTATATTTTTCAAGTCCTTTCAAAGAACCTGCTGACTCTGTTACAGAAAAATGAAGAGATGGTAAAATCTATAAACAAAATGATAGAGACCTTGTTCAAACAAGGGGGATGGATTACTGAGACCTTGCAGCAACAGGATTCAATGGACAATCAAATGAGGTCTTTTAATTATTATTTAAACGTTTTTACGAATAGAATAGTAATTGATGTAAAAATGCTTCTAGGATCAGATTTACGGAGCAGATATCCGCTTTTTAATATATTGAAGAAGTTTGAAAAAACAAACGGTGCAAAAACCGATCACACACCGGAAACAGATATCGGCCAGGGGCTGCAGAAGTATAAAAACCTGCTTCAGCGGATCCTTGATTTTGCAGAGATGCCTGAAGAGTTCTGTTCCAGATTTACAAACAATCTATCCAAATTCAAAAATGCAAAAGAAAAATTTGAGTTAAACACTCAGCTGAATGCATTGAAGCAGAAGCTCAGTTCTGACTTTTGGAAACTCTACGAAAAATGCTTTTTAAAGGTAATTGCTTCAGACCTTAAAGCATTTATCCCCGGAGTTATGCTCCATTTCGGGTTACTAGATGAAACAATGGTAACTGATGAACAGCTGGAAATAATTGACAACCTCTATTCCCAAAATCTCCTTATTGAAGGCGCTGTTCCGGTTATGACCTTGCCCTATTTTTTGGATAAAATATATAAAGCAGAGATTAATCCTTCAATGTCTGAGCTGGGAGAATCATTTAAAGCTCTGCTCAAGCGGCAGCAAAAGTTTTCCAAAAAGGAGTTGGAATCTTCAGTTATCTATGAAGATACTCCAGAAGATAAAATCCGGTATGAAATACACAACATAGCAATAAATACATCAAAGCTTCTTTTTGGTTCTAAGAAAAAAGCAGTACCGTTTTTATGCAATGAAGCAATACTCGGTAACCCAGAGCGAATGAGGATGGACCCTGACAAAACCGCGGATATGGTCAACGAAATTCGGCAGCGGGATTTTTCCGTATTTTACCGGGAGACTGTATGTCACCACGCCTTCGGATCTGACATCATAGATAAAGAAGTCTCTCCCAATTTTGTTATATATCCGGGCCAAGGTTCACGTATGATGATGTGGCAGGAGTTGGACGGAACGAAAAGGGACACACGGGGCAGGATTTACCTTCCATTGTTCTTCATAGGAAAACAAAAAGAGACATTGACTACCATGATAGCCCATTTTAGATGGGAACTGCAGAAGATTATTGCGGGAGTTAAGTATATGGATCCTGTAGAAGGGGGATTCGTAGGCGCGTATTATGATTACATCAACTTTTATAAAAAGAACTCAAAACTCTCTACAGAGATAAAAGAAAAGATTGGTGAGTTTATCAAAAAGACAAGGTCTGACAGAGAGAGATTCGCAATAGATTACTGCAACTGGGTCCTTCATGAATACGAAGGCCGGATAAAAATGAATAATGTAACCAGGGACATTTTTTACCGCTACTGTCCGTTTCCGGAGGAAATACGGGAAGAAATGGCGAAAAAGCCTCTCTATGCAAACCTGCAGACAAAATACAAAAACAGGGTCAGGAAATTAGTCCTAAAAATGGAAAGCAGAAAGAAGAAATTCGAAAAATCCAATGAACCAATGCCTGAAGACCTGCGTAAATACATAGAATATCTGGAGTACTGATTTCAGGTCCTCAGAAAGGTCGATTCCAGGTAAATAATCCGATTCCTGGACGGGATTCATTTCAATTGTTCATACAGATCTTCTATTTCAAATACCAGGTTTTTTGCTGTTGCTGAGCGAACCCTCTGCCTTGCTGATTCAAAGAACTCATCCAGATTTTTGTACTGCCCAAAATGGGGGTTCTCCGCATCTTCTGTATACCGTTTTTGCTGCTCATACAGGCAGGCTTGCAATGCCATATCTACAAGGTTCATATCTCGGACAAAAAGAGCCTCAGGTGTAATAGACTCCTCATACTCCTGCCAAAGAGTAAACACTTTTTCCGCAAGCCCCTTTGCTCTCAAGCTTTGCATTGCAGCCAGCTCTGCTTTCTGCTTTTTCTCCGGCGCTGTCTGGGGCTGATCAGGATCCATTCTTGTAGGAAAGTCGCCGGTAATGCATTCTGCAAGGTCATGCACTGCTGCAATACTTAAGGCTTTGCCAATATCCACGCCCTCTGCTTCGGCAAAGAGCGTACACAAGAAAGCAGTACCCCAACAATGGTCTGCTACGGATTCAGGCTGAGAAACTCCACGGAGCTCCCAGCCTGTGCGAGCTAAGTCCTTGAGCTTGTAGGTTTCAAGCAATACAGCGATCATAAGCCGAGGGCTGCCTTCTGCTGTCTAAAGATGTAGGCAATCCCTTCATCTGCAGCGCCAAGCAACTGCTGGAGCTGGCTAAAGGAAAAGGTATCCTTTTCTCCGGTACCCTGAACTTCTACAAATTCTCCTCCACGTTTTACCACATTCATATCCACCTGAGCTTGAGAGTCGCGGGCATAATCCAGGTCGCAGATAACCTTATCTTCCACTATGCCTACACTCACTGCTGCAACCTGGCCAAGCAGCATATTGTCTCTGTTCGTACCGAGTATCTCGGCAGCCCGTCCAAGGGCATCGTACAATGCAACATATGCCCCTGAGATAGCAGCTGTTCTGGTACCTCCGTCAGCCTGAATTACATCGCAGTCTAAAGCAATAGAGAGTTCAGGAATCTTTTCCAAGTCAACTGCAGCCCTAAGACTCCTGCCGATCAATCGCTGGATCTCAGTACTTCTTCCATCCCGCTTAAGTATTGGCCTGCGTTTCCTTCCGCCGGATGTACTGCCTGGAAGCATTCCGTATTCTGCTGAAATCCAGCCCTGTCCTGTATTTTCCAGAAACCGGGGCACCCGTTCTTCGAGCGATGCTGTACAAAGTACCTTCGTATCTCCAAAGACTGCCAGGCATGAACCTGCAGGATATTTCACATAGTTCCGAATAAATTCTACGCTGCGCATTAGTATCTCCTTGC
>CAYRYS010000097.1:0-12222 GCA_964428555.1 uncultured Spirochaetales bacterium
TATAGTATGAGCATCAATTATCACTTTATAGACCAGGCATTTAAAGAAATATTCTTGAACAAACGTATGGTTGCCTCTCTGCTGCGGGACATTGTAAAAGAACCCTGGACACAGGAGGTGGATATTCATAATTTTCCGGACACGTATTTGCGTGAAATGGGAGGCGCTGTCTCAGAGTTTATGCTCCTAGAAAATACCGATTTCAAGAAACAGGAGAAAGCAATTCAGAGAATCATTAACGTACTAAGAGAGATAAAGCAGTATAATCCTGAGGTGTTTATGCTTCTGAAGAGATATATCTTGGGATTTATGGAAAAAAAGAGTATAATGAAAACAGATAGGTTGAATGAATACCTATTTCAGCAGGAGGAAAAGGGAATGCTTGTTGAATCATATTTCGAAGTAATGGAAGAAAAAGAAAAGCAGGGTATGGAGAAAGCAAAGCGGGAAGACACAAAGCGGATGCTTGAGAAGAAATATCCTATTCAAGATATTTCAGAAATTACCGGTCTTTCAATTTCTTCAATTGAAAGACTGAAGGAATAGCGATTTTCTATAAAAATTGTAATTATCAACTACACTTCCAATCCTCTCAGCTTGAAAAGCGCTTTTCTGCTATCTCTTCTACTTTTACAATTTTATCGGCTATCTTCTCGTACAACTGCCCAGGCAGGGCTTTTACTTTTTTCAGCATGGTGTAATATCTATCTTTATTTTTCTTATGTGCCAGTTTTTTCAATGTGTCAGGCACACGGCGCAGGTAATACTGCGGGTCCCGGGTGCTCTCATCTTCCAAAATAGAAAGGATTGCTTCAAGCTCTTCTTCTTTTGTTTCACATACGCATTTGGATAGAAGATGAAAAAACGCTTCAGTTTCTTCTATAGTAAAGGTATTTATTTCCGGCACAGGCTTTAGTTCAAAACCGTTTTTCCCTGGGAGTGCTATCTTCCTGGTGCCCAGCGAAAACTCAACACAGTCGTTCCCGATTTTCTCCGCGCAGAGCGCAAGCTTTCTGGGTGAATACTTTTGTTTCAGTAAAAGAAGAATCCTCTTTTTATTGATTACAGATTCAACCTGTTCAATTGAAGGGGATGTAGAAACCTTGCCTGTGTCAATGGTAAGTATGAACTCGATATTTGTGTTCACCCTGCTGTTGCTCTGCTTCCCTCCCCTGTATTTTGTATATTCATTGGTGACAATGCCTATCCTCCCCTTTTTCATACACAGGTCCCTCATCACCTCAAACGGGATAATCCCGTCAGTTGAATAGCTTATCAGAATATGCTTTGCCTCTATATTTTCCAGAAGATGTGAGAACGCGGATACAGCGGTATCCCTGTAGCAGTAGTCAGACTTTGTCCTCTTCCAGTCCTTACGGATTGCTGCCTTTTCCTTCAATACGCCCTTTTCGTTAAGCTCTAGCGGCGCAGGTATCTTGTCCCAAAGCGCAATGGTATTCAGCATGTGGTAATTGCTTCCATACTGGTGCTGATTGTACGGCGGGTCCAAATAGGCGATGTCAACTCCCTGGACCTCCGGTTTTTTTATCAGCTCCTCTGCATCCTGTTGGAAAACATGCACCTGATAAAGAGAATCGATTAAGGACGGCGTCTGCAGCCTGACAGGAGAGAGAATCCGCTTCATCGCGTCCCTGCCGTGGCCCCCAAAGCCTTTATGAAAGGCCTTAAAGACCCCTGAGGTATTGGTATGGGTTGCTGCTTCGTATAAAAGCAGGGCAAGAAGCAGGTTGCGCACTCGGTCATTCTTTCCAGGGGGGTACTCATCCTCAATAAAATTACGGATTTTATCTATTGTTAAGGCATTCTCCCTTGTGTAAAAAAGGCGCTCTGTACGAAAATCCGCTTTTTCAATGTCAAAACTCTTTGGCGCGTAATACTTGGCAATGTATTGATCATCCTCTTTAGGGTCCGGAAGATGATTAATTTCCTCCAGCATCGCTTCCAGCCGGTCAATACTCCCGAACTCAGCCAGAATATCCCCGCGGTCTGTTTCTATCATTCCTTTATTGATGATGTATGAATACGGCTCCCAGTCATTTGCATAGACCTCACACCCAAGATACTTCCCAAGCCTGGAGACTACCCCGCTGCCTGCAAAGACATCGAAAAACCGCGTCCCAGGCTTTAGATTTGGTACTGTCGACTCGATTGCCTGATGGATTAGTCCCAAGAGACTGCGCTTGTTCCCAATATAGGCAATAATGTTCTGTGTAAGAAAAGGGTGCTGAAAGTCCACTAGAGTTCCTTGATAGAGATTGCTGGTATTTTTACCCCGTATTTAGACACATAAAAATCATCAGATTTATGTTCACAAAAAATGTACTTGCTCTGCAATACCATTTCTTGGGATTTATCATGACTTTTAAAGGATGTAAGATTATACTCTGCCTCTACTTCAAAAAACAAGTGCTTAAACCGCTTATAATTCTCCCAAATATATGCCGCGTATTCTGAAAACCCCATGGTCTTTTTCGGTACAACTTTTTCTGCATCCTCAAGGAATATACACACTAAGTCCGGATATTTTGTACCATTATAAAGGATTATACACGTCTTTTTTCTCCCCATTTCACAGACAAGTCAGGTCTTCTATTATAATCATGAATTACAATAAAATTGTGGTGTCAGCAACGGTGATAACTTTCCGGAAATCAGGGAGATAATATTTCCGCTTTACTCAAAAAGGTATGTCCTCATCGAAATCATCGAAATCATCAAAAGAATCGTTAGTTGTCATGATATCTTTATCTTGATAAGCCTCTTCAAACTCATCGGGTTCTTCAGGAAAAATCTCATCTTTCTCTTCATTAAAATCGTCTGGAAAAAACTCCTCATCAAACATGGCACCCCCAGCTCCAGGCCCAAGCCCAGAATAATCATTTCTGGCTTTTTCTGCTTCTTTTCGTTTAAACTCTTTTAGTAATCGTTTTTTCTCAGCCTTATCCATTTTATATCTCCTTATAGTTTTTTTGCTTTTCTTTATATTGACAACAATTTTTTTATATTCGTCATGGAATAGGAATATTGTATTCACTCAATAAAGCCTGCAAACCGCTTACTTGAAAACTCCATGTTTCATTGTCTACTCTTATCAACATTATTTCAGAATCAAGTATATCGGCCCATAACTGTTGGTTGCCATAGTTTCTAATTGTTTGACTGTAAGAGCCGCCATCGGGATACCAAACAGTTACAAATGGTTCAGCACGATCAAAACGGATCATTAATTCAGTTTCTGAGATAAATCCTCGCATTGGACAATTTAACCCTGTTATAAAAAGTCCGGATCCTTCAGAAATTTGGTACTCTAACATCAAAACCGGATCAGTTTGCATTATAGGATTGAGCTCACCGCCTGAAGGACACAAGAATATTCTTTCAACCTCATCAGTCATTTCGTCCACATCTTCCTGAACAATCCAATCTCCCGCTTGTGATGTAATCGGATAACATAAAATTATTAAACATACTATTGTAATTAATCGTCTCATTATTTTTCTCTTCCGTGTTTTTCGTATATAACTTAGAATATTAACCGGTAATATTGATAATTACTGGTTCGCGAATTCTATCAGAGGAGATTTAATAGATTTCTCCTCTGCATTAGTGCGTATTAATCTTGAATCCTGCTTAATCTGCAATCTATTTGATGACCTCCTGCAGATAGAAAACCGGATAAGTCCCTACCATCCTTATTCAGCACAAATTGGTATAGCATTACCCTTATAGAGTAGGTACCATCTTCTACAATCACCGGGTATTGTTGTGAATCACTATCATCCCATGTTAAATAAAGTCTATCTTCATCTTCAATTATTACGAAAACAAACCCGTCAAGTGACTCAAACTCTTCTGAATTATCTGAGTATTCATACCTGCCAACAATGGACCTATTGTTTGAGCAACCGGTAATTAAAAGAATACACAAGAAAAATAGTAACAGAAGGGTTTTAGTTTAGTCATAATTATTCTCCTTTTAATTTGTTTAAAAACCTAAGTTCATTAGTGCAACCGATTATCTGAAATTATAATTTATTTGTCAAATTCTGCAGTCATTACTTAAAATACTTAATGATTTTTCTTTAAATTTGACAATTATATTTTAAAAGCCTAACATCTATAAAACGGTAGGGAAATAACATATCTAAATAGTTATTCACCCTTTATAATATTACATAAATATGACATGTTGTAGGTGTTTATTAAATGGCAAACAAAACTAATGAGTATGCGATCATATTCCCGAAGAAGATAGATGAGAAAGACTTAGAAGAGAGACTGGATAATATTTTCGAATTAGGCGTTTATGTAAGAGCTTGGGACAGGGACGATATACCAGATATGCTCAATAGTCATACTGAGCCTTATAATGTACCAGAGAGCTTGGAAATATTTCATGAATTAAGTATATCTATAAAATGGATGAAGAAAAAGCTACTTGGCCTTTAACCTCTATTTTTCTTTATATTAAAGGATTCATTGTTGGCCTAGTATAAATAGGATTATTGTTTTCGTAGTTTTTTCGAATATTTTCATTATCTTTATAGGAATATTCGGTCAAGGGAGTGTTCTTATTTTTCTAAAACTATAATAAATTCGAGATTAGAGTAAAAACACCTCTGGATCAAAGCAGTGGTAGCTCCCTTAACTGCCCATCCATCAGCAACGAGTTTAGTTGCCTGTTTTTCAGCTTTCTGTAATGTTTTTTCAGATATAATCTTAACTTGTTGTGCCATATGTACCCCTCTGCCCCGCCTTGTCCATTCCACTGCTTTTTGGTAGTATTGCCCCCTATGAGCGAAACCAGAAAAGACCGTATTTTTTCACAGCCCGCTGAACGAATCAAACCCTTTGAATTCAATGAAAAGGTGGCACATGTCTTCGATGACATGGCAAAGCGGAGCATTCCCTTTTACCGGGAAGTCCAGGGCATGGTTACTGAGCTTGCATCAGCCTTTTTTAAGCCGGGTACTGTTATCTACGACCTTGGCTGTTCAACAGGGACCACTGCCATACTCCTGGCAAACCAGCTCCACAGCCTGGGGCACAGCGAGTTTGAGATACACGGCATTGACTCGTCAAAACCGATGTGTGAGGAAGCAGTATCTAAGATTAATGATGATGATATTGCTAAAAACCATGTGCGGATCCACCACGGAAATATTACCTCCTGGGACCTTGCCAACGCCAGTGTTGTTATCATGAATTACACCTTGCAGTTCATCCCCCCCTTAAAGCGGGAGGAACTGGTGAACCGGGTGTTCTCATCACTCATTCATAAGGGGATTTTTCTGGTGAGCGAGAAGAACCTTCAGTCTAGTACTGACATCTCCAGGATCTTCATAGACAGGTACTATGACTTTAAGCGCCAAAACGGCTATTCCGAGCTGGAGATAAGCCGCAAGCGGGAAGCCCTTGAGAACATCCTCATCCCCTATTCTGTGGAAGAGGAAAAAAAGCTTTTTCGCCAGGCTGGCTTTGAGTCTGTAGATATGTTTTTCACGTGGTATAACTTTTCCTCGTTTATCTGTATGAAGTGATGATGATATTCCAAAAGCACTATATTGAAAACAACCCATACCTTGATTACAAAGACCAGCTTCCTGACTTTGCTGAACTGGAAGCACGGAGAAAGCACGCTTCCAGAATGCTCGGTTGGAAAAATGTCCGCATGTTCGGAAAGAACCTGGAACACCTTAGCGGGATCCGCACTGAATACGCGGAGCTTTCATCACCCACTGTCCGTTTCGGCAGGGAAGATGAACTTGATGCAAAAAAGAAGAAGGTCCTGGATTTCGCGCTTAGGGACCTAAAGCCCTGGAGAAAGGGCCCCTTTGAATACTTCGGCACACACTTAGATGCTGAGTGGCGGAGCGACCTAAAGTGGGACAGGATTGTATGCCACATGGCGCCGGATTTACAGGGCAAACGGGTATGCGATGTTGGGTGTAATAACATGTACTACATGTACAGAATGCTTCCCCAAGAGCCGGAGCTTGTCCTGGGTTTGGACCCTTTTAACCGCTACTACCTCTACTATTACCTGAATAACCTGATCTATCCGAGAAAGGAAGTACGCTTTGACCTTCTGGGCATTCAAGACCTTGATATGTTCACCGGGTTTTTCGATGTAATTTTCTGCCTTGGCGTGCTGTACCACAGGCGCGACCCATTAGCCTCGTTGGACCTGTTAAAGCAGGCATTAAAGCCGGGTGGGAAGCTGTACATAGAAAACGCCGGGATCCCCGGGGATGAGCCCTACTGCCTGTTCCCTGAAAGCAGGTATATGAAAGCACCCGGCTATTGGTTTCTCCCAACAGCGTCCGCATTAAAGGCAATGGTAAAACGCAGCGGATTTATAAATGTAAAGGTCCACACTGTGGTCCCTACAACAACACAGGAGCAGCGGAAGACCCAGTGGATAAACACTGAATCATATGGCGACTTTGTCAAGGCCGATAATCCCAACCTTACAGTAGAAGGCTACCCTGCCCCACTGCGCATGTATGTGGAGGCAACAGTAAAATAACCGCCAGGCGGGGTGCGAACAACAACGCTCCTCGAGTGATTCTGCATAGCAGAATTGTATCGAGAGGACGCTGAAACCGCCAGCTCTGCTGCGTAAGAAAACCTCCGCTAAGGCTGCTCCAGGCTCATCTCGATACATTTTTGCTGGACGCAAAAATACTCGATGTCCGGTCTGCACAACCACGCTCCTCGATAAGCGCCCTAGGCGGTGTATCGAGATGAAAACTCTGTACTACGGTAAATATCCGTACAGTGCTGACATTTATTTCTGTATATGCTATACTTTTTCAATATGATAGACGAGCAGGAACATCCATTTAATCAATCAATATATAATCTTATAGAATTCCTTACCCAAACAGAGTTGCGGAATACAAGCAAGCGGCTTGTAGACTCTTACATGGACGACAGGCGCTGCAGGACATACACGGACAAAGCCAGGTTCGCGGTTCAGAGGTATACACAGGAAGAAATTCCGACCCTGGATGAATTAAAAGAAAAAAACAACACAGGCGCCCAGCTCTCTACCTTTGACCACATGGTACTGAAAATGCTGTACCAGGCAAGGCTTCTGGATAACCCGAAAAAAGGCAGGCGCTAATATTCCAAGACTCTCTGCCAGTCTGCTTTCAATAACAATTTGCCTTTTTTATAAAAATCACTCATAATTACTATGAAACCAATGAAAAAGGTAATACTTTTATTACTATTGTTACCCACTCTTCTCTCTGCTGAAGTACTCTCTCCGCCTCCTATCAGTTTTTCTCCTCGAAATATTGACCATGGATATTTTCCTTCTGTGGTCGCTTGGACGAGCATAGAGAAATACCACCCGCAAGCATCAGGACCGAACCACAATTGGGACTATGACCTTGGAGCGCGTTTTTTCTTCTATAATGACGGTCTTGTGTACTTTGGTGGCCAAGGGAGAATGATCCACCGTAATCAGCTTTTTGAAGAAAACCAATTCTATTTCTGGCCATCCTCGCTCATTACTGACCTCCAATTATTTGCAGGATTTTCCACTAGATTCACTGATATTGAATTCCGTTTTCGCCATGACTGCAAACACGATATTGATATTTCATCCAGGCGGGATGCTATACACGATGCACTGGGCATCATATTTCATCCTTCACCGAATTACGTATTCACACAGCAGCTATTCCTTTCCGGAAGCACTGGGTTTGAGTACATTATCCCGCCGGTAATACAGGGATATGATCTTGAAGCGGATATATTCTCCCTATGGATAGATACACTTTTCAGCCTCCGGTTACCCCAAGGATTCGGGTTTCCCTTTTTCCGTTCACGGGCTGTTCTTTTCAGAAGGCGCGCGGATACGCAAGCAACTGGAATCCGGAATTGGGACATGGACTACATTCTTCAAGCTGGATGGAGTTTTGGAGAATCAGGCGGCATCCGCATTTTCGGTCAATTCGAGCGCCAAAGCGATGACTGGTACGACTACACTGTAGATGCCTATGAAATGTTTTCCATAGGACTGCTCTTGTTTTCACAATACTGAGCACTTTTCTCTGCTTGGTAATTTGTTTTCACTTATTCACTATATTGTCGTATTATTTCATATAACTTTTTATATATAATACTTTTGTTATTTACTTAACTTGATTTTATTATTTTACTTGACTTTACTAAAACAATAGTCTATTATACAGAAACATTTTATTTGGAGGCATTTATGAAAAAATTTTTAATTCTTAGTTTAATTACATTTCTGGCACTCGGAGCTTTCATGTCTTGTGACCAACCACCTAAGCCGGAAGATGTGGAACTTGCTGCAATGATAGCTTGGAGTACTACTTTTACTGTAGGATTAGATTCTATAAATGAAACACCAGCATATGAAGGTTATGAATATGATGAAACTACAGACGAAATGGCCTTTGATAGCTTTGACTTAACACAATTGGACTGGGACGAAAGTTCGTATGAACTGGCATATGACACAATGTCAGGAACTGTTACAACAGGAGAAGAAACTTGGGATTGTAATGTTAGCTTTACAGGAAATGGACCAATAGAATCACTTGTTTGTGACACAAAAGTAGATTTGACTAACGATTCAATTTCAATAACTAATATTACAGCAAATGGTTTTCCTGTTGAAGATATCACAACATCGTTAGAATAAGACTACTATTTTTCGATTTCTTGATATGAAAAGACCCGGGAACCCGGGTCTTTTTTGTTCCCTGAGCCCTTCCGCGCAAAACGGTCAGGCACCCTATTTCTCCTACTTCTTGACAAACTTTAGTTCACCATCTCTATATTCAACCTTCACCGCATCCCCTTCCACAAGCTGACCTTTCAGGATCTCCTTTGCCAATGGGTTCTGCAGGTGGTTTTGGATTGCACGCTTTAAAGGCCGTGCTCCAAATGCAGGGTCAAATCCGACATCTGCAATATGTTTTTTCGCATCCTTTGTTAGCTCAATAGTGATCTTCCGCTCAGCAAGCCTGTCTTTCAGATACTGCAGCTGTATATCAACAATTCTGACCAGCTCTTCCTTGCCAAGCCTGTGGAAGGTGATAATCTCATCCAGGCGGTTCAGGAATTCCGGCTTAAAGGTCGACTTCAGAATACTGTCAATCTCTCCTTTTATGCTCTCCAGGTCTTCTGTATTGAGAATCATCTCGCTTCCTATATTAGAAGTAAGGATGATGATAGTGTTCCGAAAATCTACTTCTCTGCCCTGTCCGTCAGTTAGCCTTCCGTCATCCAAAAGCTGAAGGAGTACATTAAACACATCGGGGTGTGCCTTTTCTATTTCATCAAAAAGGATGACAGAGTACGGCCGTCGCCGAACTGTCTCTGTAAGCTGTCCCCCTTGTTCATACCCTACATACCCAGGAGGCGCGCCTATCAGTCTGGAAACAGCATGCTTTTCCATGTATTCGGACATGTCAATCCTGGTTAAGGCTTTTTCATCATCAAACAAAAATGCTGCTAAGGTTTTTGCAAGCTCTGTTTTCCCGACACCGGTTGGACCTAAGAAGAGGAAACTCCCTAAAGGCCGTCCTACATCGGACAAGCCGGTCTTGTTCCTTCGGATCGCGTCAGATACAGCGCGGATTGCGTCTTTTTGTCCAACAACCCTGTTGCCCATAGTCTGTTCAAGCTCAAGAAATTTCTGCATTTCAGATGCAAGCATCTTTGAAACAGGGATCCCTGTCCAGGTTGAAACAACCTTTGCAATGTCCTCTTCAGAGACTTCCTCCCGAAGGAGCTTGCTCTCTCCATGGAGCTCCTGAAGCTGGGTTGACTTATCCTCAAGCTCCTTCTCTGCCTCAGGAATCAGGCCGTGTTTTATCTCAGCTGCTCTTGAAAAATTCCCCTCGCGCTCACACTTAACCTCTTCAATGTTCAGCTCTTCTATCTTCTGCTTCAGCTCCCGGATTTTGTTAATCGCTTCTTTCTCATTTTTCCACTGTAGCTGCATTGCATCCCGCTTACTCTTGAGCTCTGAAAGCTCTTTTTCCAGACTTTTCTTCCGCTCCTCAGAAGCTTTGTCCGTTTCCTTAGAAAGAGCCTGAAGCTCAATATTATACTGCATTATCTTGCGTTCAATCTGATCAAGCTCAACCGGCTGGCTTTCTATCTCCATTTTAAGCCTGCTTGCTGACTCATCCACAAGGTCAATTGCTTTGTCAGGAAGAAACCGGGATGTAATATACCTGTCAGAAAGCATTGCTGCTGCAATTAAAGCCTCGTCCATTATCCGTACACCATGGTGCACCTCATAGCGTTCTTTCAAACCTCTGAGTATAGCGATTGATGCCTCTACCGACGGCTCGGATGTGTAAACAGTTTGAAACCGCCGCTCTAATGCAGGGTCTTTTTCAATATGCTTTCTGTACTCATCTAAGGTTGTTGCTCCGATTGTACGCAGCTCCCCCCTGGCAAGTGCGGGCTTTAACAGGTTCGAAGCATCTGTAGACCCTTCAGCAGCTCCTGCACCGACTAGTGTATGGAGCTCATCAATAAAGAGGATGATCTGTCCGTCAGAATGGGTTATTTCATTAATAACAGCCTTCAGCCGCTCTTCAAACTCACCACGGAACTTTGCTCCTGCAACAAGGGACCCCAGGTCCAAGGCAAGTATACGTTTTTCCTTTAATGAATCCGGTACATCACCGGACACAATGCGTCTTGCAAGTCCTTCTGCTATTGCTGTCTTTCCAACACCCGGTTCACCGATCAATACAGGGTTGTTCTTTGTCCGTCTGGATAATACCTGCATGACCCTGCGGATCTCTTCATCCCTGCCGATTACAGGGTCAAGCTTTTCTTTTCTTGCCAGTCCTGTAAGGTCTTTGCAGTACCGCTCAAGTACCTGATAACGGTTTTCCGGATTCTGGTCTGTTACCCTTTGGTTACCCCGGATCTGCCGCAGAGCTGTAAGAATACCGTCCTTTGTAATTCCCAAGCGCTTTAACAGCCTGCCTGCTTCATTGTCCTCACCTGCTGCTGCAAGTAGAATGTGTTCAGTACTGATGTATTCATCTTTCAGGTTCTCTGCTTCTGTTTCAGCGTTTACCAGCACCCTATTCGCTTGCGGACTAAGCCGTGCCTGGGCGCTGTCACCGTACATTTTCGGTTTTGAGCTAAGTAAAGACTCGAAATCAGTAATAAATGCTTTTCTGTTTACTCCAAGCCTGTCCAGAAGGGGAGGAATTACTCCATCCTGCTGTTCAGACATTGCAAGTAATAGGTGTTCTACATCAAGCTGTGAGTGGTTATGTTTCTGCACAATTGAGCTTGCTGCTTGTATTGCTTCCTGTGCTTTTACAGTAAGTTTATCATATTGCATTCTGGTAAATCCTCCGTTTTTAGCTTATAGTAAGTATTGTATTTTTATCTTATATTTGCCTTATAAAAATACGAATCAATGCTTGAACGGTCAAATTTATTTATTGGAGGCTTTATTATGGACAGCGAAAAAATGGTATTTCTTCACGGCTTTTCTCAGAGAGAAGCTCTTAAAATTATGAAACTGGTAAAAACAGGTCTGGATGATACAGGTGAAATTGCCTTCTCCATGAGTACGGAAAAAAACATGGAATGGAAAGTTAGGGACCTCGTGCAGGAAGTGCTTGAAGAACACGAATACATGAAAAAGAACCCTCCTGGGGGAAATAAAAACGGATAATACAACACAGCCCTACTGTACTGGAGTATCATAATGCCGAAAAATACAAAACGCAAAGTGACTATTAAAGATATTGCGCGATTATCCGGGGTTGGGATATCTACTGTCTCAAGAATTGTAAACAGGTCCAGAGAGGTAAAACCGGAAAACTATAAGCGGGTAATGGAAGTTATTGAGCGTCTAGACTATAAACCGAATAAGATAGCCCGTCAGCTGGTCTCCGGAGACTGGCAGCCTAATACTATTGGAATTGTATTTCCTGTTGTTATAAGTAACTTCTTTTTCGAGATGCTCAAAGGCATTTATGAGGGTCTTCAAACCGGAGATTACAGCCCGATTATCTTTAATGAAGGGGAAGATAGAAACCGGGTTTTTGAACATATCCAGAGAGAAGTACTGGCAGGCACTTTCATTGTTGCGAACCCTTTGGAAAAAAATGAAAAAGCATTAATGAAGCAAATGAACCTTCCATGGCTGTACATGGACTATTATGAAGAGGA
>CAYRYS010000098.1:0-12204 GCA_964428555.1 uncultured Spirochaetales bacterium
GGTGTTGAAATTGACCAGATCGTTCGAAAGTAAGTCATTGATAAGGGATATGGGGGTTTGCTGTTTCATAGGAAAGGTCACGGAATTGATACTGAAGTACATGGGTCCGGAGTTAACCGAGATTCTCAAGAGTATCCTGATACACGATGTCTGATGAATGGTTCCTGCTTTTCAGTGGAGCCTGGTATATACATGAATGAGTTTGGAATGCGCACAGAAATTAATGTATATATCCGGGATAATAATGCGGTTGTATCAGGTCCAGGCCCTCAGACTGAATTATTGACATTATAGGATAATCGGACAACTTATAAGAAAGGATGATAAACAGCCCGGATCCGATATGTATATAAGGCTGTGATAAAAATTATGAAAACTATAACACCCTCAGAAGATGTTTTGGCAATGATCCATTCATGTGAAGGAGCCCTAATTTTTGGACATGAAGATCCGGATGGTGATTCTGTCTGCAGCCAATTGGGGCTTTCTCTGTTTCTCAGACGCATTGGGAAAGAGGCATTTCCAGTTGCAGATCTGCCGTTTAAGAGGCCGGAAATTGAGCGATTTTCAAAAGACTTATATCCTTACATTCCTGAGCGGTTGCCGGAAAAAACAATAACTGTATGCTTGGATTCAGGTGCAAAAAGCAGACTCGGAGTATTTGCTGATCATGTAAATAGGTATCCTTCTCTGGTAATTGATCACCATTCAGACGGTAAGCCATATGGAACAGTCAGATTTGTTGATCCCAAAGCTCCCTCTGTAACCTATATGATACTGAAGCTCATAGAAAAAATGGGGTACTCTGTAGAGAAAGGGGAAGCTGAGCTTCTCATGTTTGGATTAGCGACTGACACAGGGTTTTTCCGTCATCTTACAGATAAAACTGGAAAAGTCTTCCATGCTGCTGCAAAGCTTGTGAATGCAGGGGCATCGCCGAAGAAGATATATCATATGATCAATGGAAACAGGGACTTGGATTCAAGACTGCTCCTCGGGCATAATCTCACCTCTGCACAAAGCCATTTTGACGGAAAGCTTATTATTGCAAAGCAATTGGCACAAGCGGAAAAGCGCTTTCCCAAAGCAAGCAAAGATTCAGATATTCTGTACCAACTCCTTCAGACAGTTTCCGGGGTCGAGGCTGTTGTACTTATTAAAGAACAGCTTGACGGGTCCTGTGTAATCGGGTTTCGTTCCAACAATAGTATCGATGTCGGGGCTATAGCTTCTTCTTTTGGCGGAGGGGGGCATGCAAAAGCTTCAGGAGCAACCCTAGGCCATCCCATCGATGCTGTTGAAAAAATGGTACTTCACAGCTTTCATGAGCAGTTCATCCAAGAATAGAAGATACGCCTTGGATTAGCGTATCCCGATTTTTTTTCCGTTCCTTCTAAACAGTTTATGTAAATAAACGTAAATACACACTCATTTATCGCGTCAATGCTATTGGCATACTTCTTGCTTTTTATCCTGAAACAATACACAAGGGGATTTTATGGCATTCAATGGGTATCATTTATCATCGTATCTGGAAGGATACAAAAGAAGTGAAGTGACAATAGACACACTGAAAGAAAAAATAGGTATAGCTGCATATGAGCTGTTAAGAAGGAATGTTGAGCTTACTGAGGATGAAGTGAGTGAGATATTTACGGTATTTTATCCAATGCTGGATAAATTGATAAAAAATTATTCAGAACAAGGGAATAGCTTTGAAGCATACGTATATACCTCGTTAAAATACAGAATACGGACCTTTCGGCGGCTTCAATATGTAAAAAACAAGAAGAAGAAGGTGATTGCTGATATACATAACCGAAGTCTTAAACAGAAGATAAATATTTATAAATGGAAAATGGAACAGGAGGAACAGCTGGAAAAAACGGAAAAGGATAGCCTCCTTGAGTACTTTCATATATTGACTCACCATGTTTTAGGTTTAGACAAGCCTGAGAACCGGAAGAAACGGTTTCTTAGACGAAGGCTTTTGCTGTTCGGGCTGAAGAACACAAGGCATTTAACGCAAGAGCATGTTGATTATCTTGAAAAATATACAGAAATTCAGAGAAACGTTTTGCTGCATTGGATTGAGAGCCTTTCAAAGCGTATCGAAAGTAATGTTGTACGGTATCAAATGCTTACATTAAGGATTTCGAAATTGTATACCAGGCTGTATGTAAATAGATATTATAGTGACATTGAAGCAGAGGATGAAAGAGAGAGAATTTCCGCAAAACTGAAGAAGTCGATCAGTTTTTCACAGGAACGCCGCAGGGGGGTAAGAGTATTCCCCTCGAACGCAGATATTTCCAGTGTTGTAGGTATACCCAAAGGTACGGTGGACTCGAGTTTGTATTACATGAAACAAACACTCCAGGTATTACAGAAAACAAAAAAGATAAACTTAGATAGATAAAGTTTCTGTTGCAAAAAGACATAAGGAATTAAAAAGATGTGCTTTCTTTTTTTCTTATTTTTTTGCTATTTTCTGATCGATTTATTAGAATTAGTACATACGAAGCTAATTCATGCGCACAGAGGCGATATATGGAACTAATACTTGCATCAGGGAATGTTCATAAAAAGCAGGAGTTTTCTTCCATCTTAGATGGACATTCAATTGTTTTACCTCAGGAAATAGGGATCGATTTTCAGTTTGAGGAAACAGGGCACTCATATCTTGAAAACTCCCTTGGAAAGGCAATGAGCCTGTACAAGAGGACAGGGAGCCCTGTTTTTGCTGATGACTCTGGTCTGTCCGTACCAGCCTTGAACGGTGCGCCGGGAATCTATTCTGCGAGATACGGCTCAAATAATGACGGCCAAAAGCTATCTGATGCAGAGCGTAATACTTATCTGCTGAATAAAATGAAAGATTTGGAAGACAGGAACGCATTTTTTGTCTGCTGTATAGTCCTAATTATTGAGGAGTACAGAATATTCTCAGCTCAGGAAACCCTTTCCGGTGTAATTGCTGAAGCCCCGTCCGGAGTCGGCGGTTTTGGGTATGATCCTGTCTTTTTTGTCCCAAAGTTAGGAAAAACAGTTGCTGAATTAAGCGATTCAGAGAAAAATCGAATCTCCCACCGCGGACGCGCTGCAGCAAAAATACAATCCATCCTTGAAACTCTTTGATCAGTTTTTTATAGTAAGAAGCTGAATATTTATTCTTACATCCGCTCTCTTTATGATAAGCATCTAAGGGTATAAAAAAAGTGCAAAACATAGTACACTGTGGCCTTAATACTATTAGGAGTTTTTCATGAATATACCGACACGAGATGAAATAAGACAAGCTGATAAGTGGGACCTTAAGCCGCTTTTCCGTGATGATGAAACATGGGAACAGGAGTTTATCAAATATAAACAGCGCATTTCTGAGATTGGCGGTTTTAAAGAACTGTGCACTCAGTCTCCGGAAAAAATGAAAGCATATCTTGATTTTGTTATGGACCTTAGAAAGCAGGAAGAGCGCTTAGGTCATTATGTTTTTTTAAAAAAGAGCGAGGATACAGGAGAAAGCAGCAGAGCAGACATGTATTCCCGCTTTCTTTCGGAAGAAACCCGCGCTGAATCAGAGCGCAGTTTTTTTGCTCCTAAGGTACTGTCCCTTTCAAAAGAAACAATTACTACCTTTTTGGCATCCGAAGAACTGAAAGAATACAGAATCTATCTCGAAAAGCTTGTGCGCTTTAAACCATATGTGCTTTCAGAAGAAGAAGAGAAACTTCTTGCTATGCAGGAAAAAGCGAATCAGACCCCTCAAAACACGTTTTCCGTGCTTACCAATGTTGATATGAATTTCGGAAGTGTAGAAACAAAGGAGGGAGAGAAGCAGTTAAGTCAAGCGAGCTTCTACGGGTTTATGCAGGATCCAGACAGAGATGTCCGGGAAGCAGCATACACCCGGTTTATGCAGGAATTTAATGATCATAAACAAACATTGTCTTCACTGTACGCCGGAAGTGTAGATTTGGATATCTATAAAGCTAATGCACGGGGTTTTGAAAACAGCAGGGCTGCAGCGTTATTTCCGGACAAAGTACCTGAGAAAGTGTATGACCAGCTTATCGAAGTTATACACAGTGCCCAGCCAATGCTTCATGAGTATTACCGGCTCCGAAAGGAAGTGCTCAATGTTGATCAGCTGCGTCAATGGGATGTACTGGTTCCTCTTGTGAAAAATATAAATACCAACTATCCCTACGAAGAGGCTGTCAAAGTTTGTACCCGGGCAGTAGCGCCTCTTGGAGAGGAATATCAGAGCATAATGCAAAAGGGCCTGCTCTCCGGCTGGGTGGACAAGTATGAGAATAGGGGCAAACGGACGGGTGCGTTCTCCCTTGGGGGATATGAAGTACATCCGTACATTCTAATGAATTATAAAGAAGATGTGCTTTCAGAACTGTTTACCCTGATTCATGAAGCAGGTCATGCAATGCATTCATGGTACAGCGCTCATAATAATCCTATTCAGCATTATAACTATACAATTTTCGAGGCTGAGGTGGCATCTACGTTTAATGAACAGCTGCTTATCCGCTATCTCCTTGAAAATACAGAAAGTAAACATATGAAAGCCTATCTTGCAAATAAACAGCTGGACAGTATTGTTGCGACTTTCTTCAGACAGACAATGTTCGCTGAATTTGAGTACATTGCCCATTCGATGGCAGAAGAAAATGTGCCCCTTACTGTTGATTCAATTCGAGAAATGTATAAAGGGCTTTTATCTGACTACTTTGGAGATGCCATGGTTTTTACAGAAAACTGTGATCTTGAAGCTCTTCGGATACCCCACTTTTATCGGGCGTTCTATGTTTATAAATATGCTACCGGACTTTCTGCAGCAATCGCGCTTTCTAAGAAAGTGCTTGAACAAGGGGTTGAGGCTAGGAACAAATACCTCGACTTTTTGAAATCCGGAGGAAGCAAATATCCCCTGGAATCCCTGAAAACTGCAGGTGTTGATATGACTAAACGCTCAGTCTATGAAACAGTAGTGGAAACTTTTTCACAAAATATTCAACGGTTGAAGGAGTATTTCAAAGGATAATTTGTGCATTTCTAGTTGACATTACCTGTGCATATCTATAAAATGCACTCACTTGCTGCGGTGGTGGAATTGGTAGACACGCTAGCTTGAGGGGCTAGTGGTCGTTTAGACCGTGGACGTTCAAGTCGTCTCCGCAGCAACAACCTGAGGGCTGTCTTTAGACAGCCCTCTTTCTATTAATGCGAGCGACTTGATACGCAGTGAACGCCGACCGGATAGGGAGGAAAAGCGGACAGGACGTCCGCGAAAGTGAACGGAGGCGGGTGGAAGAGCTCCGCAGGAAGCGGAGGTCTGGAACCCAAGTCGTCTGTGCAGCAACAAATCAAAACCTATTGTAACTTTAGATATTGAGTTTACTATCAATAATCTTGCTGATGCAGATTATGTGTTTTTGCTTAGGTCTGACGGGGAGAATACTGAGCCAATTGCTGTTACCTCTCAACAAGGAGCTTCCAGGATAGAAGCAGCTATGGAGACAGAGACAGTTCATCAATTACCTCGTCCTATGATTATACTTACTATGTTCTCCAATGTAATTCCAGTACTGTCATCATCCCATACAATAACTGATACCTCTTGTTTAGGTTAATATGAAAATGAGATTCCTGTTAAGGTAGAGACAGTCTTTTGACATGTGTTTCCAATGGGCATATACTAAAATGCAGGAGGCTGTCATGGTTGTATATGCTGTGTATAATTCAAAAGGCGGAGTCGGCAAGACTGCTGCTGCGGTAAACCTTGCGTACCTTGCCTCTGTTTCGGGATACAGGGTCCTTTTGTGGGATTTAGATCCGCAGGCATCAGCTACATTCTACTGCAGAATAAAGCCGAAGCTGAAAGGCGGGGTCCAGAAGCTATTGAAAGGAAATATAGCGAAACGGATAAAGGAAACCCAGTATAATAACCTGCATGTACTGCCTGCAGATTTTTCAGAAAGAAACCTGGATATTATTTTAGAGGATACAAAGAAATCGAAAAAGAAGCTCAGGGCGTCTCTTTCTGAGCTTGAAGATGATTATGATATTGTTATGCTTGACTGTCATCCCGGATTGTCCTCTGTTTCTGAGCATGTGTTCGATGCTTCGGATTATGTGCTGGTTCCATTAATTCCAACAACCTTGTCTATTCGGACCTTTGAACAGATTGACCGGTATTTTTCTGAAAAAGGCGCGGCACTCGGAAAGATTCTTCCTTTCTTTTCTCTTGTAGATATGCGCAAGAAAGTACATAAGGAAGTTTTTCATGCCTATATCAATGCAAACCCTGCGTTCCTCCAGGAGTATATCCCCTATGCCTCAGAAGTTGAAAAAATGGGTGTCCGCCAGGCACCGCTTCCATCATTTTCACGGAAGTCAAAAGCAGTATTAGCATACCATGCTTTATGGGAAGAGGTTAGGGAACGTACTTTACCGCAAAAGAAACTGGACTAACAGTGTTTGCGTTTTTTAGAATGTTGTACCGAGCACCTCGAGTGCCTTTTGTATGACCCGTTCAGGTTTTAACGGTTTTCGCATATAGCTTTTTGCACCGAACTGCCTTGCCTTTAAAACTGTTTCCTTCTGGGTAAGTGAGGAGAGTATGATTACCGGTGTCCTGATGTTCTTTTTATTCATGATTTCAAGCACCTGAAACCCGTCCAGTTTTGGCATCATAATGTCCAATAGAAGGAGGTCATAGGTTGTGTTTGCTAATGCGCGAATGAATTCTTCTCCATTGGAAAAGGTGTTTAGTTCTGCAGAAGTTTCAGAGAAAGCAACTTCCAGCAAAGAGGTAATGACCTCATCATCATCCACTGCTGCAATCTTTATTTCTCCTGCTTCCTGGTTCAGCTTCTCGGAGACCTCTTCCACACGTTCTGCAGCAAAACGGAGCTGTACCTCGCTTTCACTTTCATCCTGGCTTTCTGAAGATGAAAGGATCCTTTCTGTCATTTCCATTTTGTCATCATGCTTTTTCGGTCGCACTTGGTCTTTTTTCAGTAGAGAATCGATTGCATCCGGCAGGTTATTAACAGTTTCGACTTTATAATACTCTTCATGGCTTTCAAGGAATGTTTTTACAAATTCAGAATTAGTGAGCACTTTTACCAGGGATTGCCGGGTTCTTGTGGTGTCAAAAATGACTTGGAAGAGGGTTTCTACCTTGAAGGTGTCTTTTTCTTCAAGGGGAACTCCGGAAAGCATAATTAATACCTTAGGCAGGTCTTTATTATACAGCTCAAGTATCTCCTGAATTTTATATCGGAGCAGCTCAATCTTTTCTTGGTTTAAACCTTGTGCAATTTCGATAAACAGAATGTCCTCGTTCATGTGGGCTTCAATTATGCTCGGGGTCTGGTCAATAGAAACCTGAACATCCGTATACTCAGAGACAGCTTGGAGAAATGCATCAAACTGGATAGGTTTTGGAATAATCTTTTTTACATTATAGTTATGAAGCTCCAATATCTTCTTTTTATCAGCTTTTGCTAGAGTCATCAGTACAGGAATGTGGGATGCATTGGGATTTTCCATCTTTGACTTTAATAAGTCTATACTAGAGAGCCTGGAGAGGTGATAATCCATAATAACAAGATCAGGAAGCTCATTACGAATTTTCAGCTTGCCGTCCAGCCCGTTTACTGCTATGATAACTTTTAATCCGAACTCCTGGAGTTTTTTTCTAATGTATTCCCGTAGGCTGGTATTTTCCTCAATAACTAATACTTTTTTCATATCCTCTGCTCCGGTTTTGATTCATAATCCCTGTTGTTTATACCTTAAGCCATGATCCGTATAAAAATCAACAGGATTAATACATACAAAAGCAATGATGTTCAGGATTCCATGTAACTGCTAACAGCCATAGGCGATTAAATTAGATAGATTTGACACTATAGAGAAAACGTATTATGCTGAAGTAAAAGCATGGATAGAATCGATGCGGCACTTATCGAAATGCGCAATGAAGGAGAACTTCAGGAAATAGTTGACAGATGTATGTCAGGTTCAATGTAGAAATTATCCGGCTCCCTGAAAAGGCAGCCTGTTTTAACGGCTGGTAATTTTTGAAAAGGTTTTTACCGTTAATGACTCAGATATGATTGACCATTTTATCGAATATAACTAAGCTTAAGCTATGTAAACACTTTTCTATGGGTTTTCAATCGCATCCGATCTATTCGGTAAAAAGAATAAAAGTTCAATTAAACACGTAACAGCAAAAGTAAGGGGACTTTCTGTCAATTCGGCAGTTTTGAGGAGTAAGGGAATGAAAAGTATATCATCTAAAATACTATTTGTATTATTTATTGCAATAACACTTTTAATGACTCTATTTGCAGGGTTTGAATATAACCGTGAAAGAAGTGAACGGCTTGCAGATCTTGAAAGCAAAGCGGATAGGGTTTCAGACAGACTTGCTGCAGCTATCAATGATCCCCTTTGGAATTATAACATGGAAGGTGTTGAAGCTGCTGTTAGAAGGGAAATGCAGGACAGGCATGTGGCAGCTGTGCAGGTTTTTAATGACCAGAATGAGCAGCTTCCCGGCACACTCTTTAGAGATCCGAACGACAACTGGGAGATAAAGCCGATTGAAGATGAATTGGCGGAATATGCTTTTACCCAGGAGCGCCAAATAATTCGTGATGATATGCAGCTTGCTACTTTGCATGTTCATATTACCGACCATTTTGTTCGTCAGGAGCTGAATGCCTCCATCTGGTTTAAGGTAGTTCAGATGCTGGTGCTTGCAATTCTCCTTATGCTAACTATCTATCTTGCATTAAAGTTTCAGATTATGCGGCCTGTTCGGCGGCTCACTGCATCTGTACATGACCTCTCAGAAGGGGAGGGTGACCTGACAACACGTCTCCCTGTAAACTCGAATGATGAAATCGGGCAGCTCAGCAGCTATTACAATACATTTCTTGAAAAAATGTATAAAATTGCAGTGGGGATAAAGGATGAATACTGTAAGACCTTATCCATTCGTGACCGCCTAGGAGTGAGCGCAGAGGAAAACAGCGCTTCTATTGAAGAGATTATTGCAAATATAAAATCCATCCATGAACAGATCGGTTTTTTAGATAACAATATTGCTGATACATCTTCAGTTATGGAAGAGATCGACTCAAGTATCAATAGCTTTAATAAACAGATAGAAGAACAGAGCAGTGCTGTATCAGAATCTACAGCAGCTGTTGAACAGATGATTGCTTCTTTGAATAATGTTGCAAAGATTGTTGAAAACAAGAAAAAGGCTACAGATCAGCTGGTGAAGACTGCGAATGAGAGTAACCAGGCTTTAGATGAAACAAATAAAGTAATTCAGGACGTTAATTCAAGTATAGATTCTATAATGGAGATGGTATCAATAATCAAAAGCATTGCTTCACAGACAAACCTGTTATCAATGAATGCTGCAATTGAAGCAGCTCATGCGGGAGACTCGGGAAGGGGTTTCGCTGTTGTTGCTGAAGAAATCAGAAAGCTTGCCGAAAACTCCGGGGAGAATTCAAAGAGGATTGGAGAGACCCTGAAAGAGGTTGTGGAAAAAATTAGCATCACCTCTGAAAAGAGCAAGACACTGAAAGAGACTAACATGCAAGTATTTAATGATATTCATGGTGTTGTCGAGGCTTTGCAGGAAATTACTAATAATACCCAAGAACTCAGTACAGGTGGAGACCAAATACTGAAAGCAATGTCCATGCTCACTGATATATCTTCAAAGGTACATGATGGTTCTGCTGAAATGAAAACAGGAATCCATAATGCAGAGCAATCAGTTGAAAAGATCCGGGATGTTTCCTCCAATGTCCGAAACGGGATGTCCGAGATTTCAACCGGTGCAGATGAGGTTATGAAAACTGTTCAGGGTATATCTGAACTTGCTTCTGAGCTTGGAGACAGCGCGGAAAATCTCGACCATCAAATTGGAAAATTCAAAACAGCTGAATATGAGCAATGTGAAGAGGATACCAATGACCAAGCATTTAAAACGGAAGAGCAAAAAGAGAATGCTGTTTCTGAAGTTGACAAATGAGGAACAAGTAAATCAATGATTATGCTTTGATAGTCAAAATATAATTTACTAAACAGTCCGATTATAATGCTTGATTTTTTATCAGACTGTAGTAAGATGTTCCTATGAATAAGATATTTAAATTAATTGTCGTATTATTGTTTACTGGATGTGTGTTCCTGTCTGCGCAGGAAATAACACTTGCTACAGGAGAATGGCCTCCATATACCGGTGAAAGCTTAGAAAATCATGGTTTTTTTACTGAAATCGTAAATGCTGTTTTCGAAGAGATGGGCGTAGATTACACACTGGTGTTTGTTCCATGGGCACGGGCAGAGAGCTTGGTTGAATCTGGAAGAGCTTGGGCCGCATTCCCATATTCTGTGACTGAAGAGAGGCAGGCCCGGTTCAACTTTTCCAACTCAGTTACAACTTCAGAATCAAAATTCTTTTATTATGAGAACGCTCCAATTGCAGATTATGAGGGTCTTGATAGCCTTGAGGGATTCAGGCTTGCAGGAGTCCGCGGGTATTTCTATGAGTCAGCATTTAATGAAGCAGGACTACAAGTCCAGTATGTTGATAACCAGGAGCTTGCATTTAATCTTCTCCACGCAGGCAGAGCTGAGTTGTTTCCTATAAATGAAATTGTAGGGTGGCAATACATACAGGAAGCCTATCCAAATAGTATACAGAATTTTGGGACACTGGACTCTCCATATTCTTCTAATTCTCTCAGCATGATGGTAAGCCGGGATTACCCTGATACAGATGAGATACTCCAGAGATTTAATCAAGCTCTTAGACGGATGATAGACCGTGGAGAGGTGCAGGCTATTCTGGATAGGTATATAGGTAACTAAAGCCTTTATACTATTTGCATTGTGGCTATGTCTTTACGGCATAGCTTTTTTAATGATATGCAGCTTGACCATAATGCTTCCTTGGTATTTGAAGAGATGGCCGCCGAGGCAGATATCAAGTTTGTATCCCGGGTACGGCTTGCAAGAATGATAGCGGCTGGATATGGGTGGGCAGTACTATGATGAATAATAATCAGAATTTGTATCAGACTACTGAAAACCGAATTATCAGCAAACTCTTATCTGGTCAGCCGTTTTCAGATAATGACATAAAACGGGTCTTTCGTGAGCTTTGCAAACAAACCCATCCTGATCTAACCGGCGGTGACTCAGCCCCCTTTTTGAAACTTCAGGCAGACTACAATGACGCAATAGCTTTTTACCAGTCAAAGCATAAAGATGAATTGATTAAAGCGAATGTAAGAAAGATAGATCCTAAGCAGATACGTGTGGACTTTTATGAGAGTCTCCGCAGGTATACTGCAGCAGGAATGCACTCCAACCGGATCCGGCTTAGGCAGTCTCTAAGAGACCGAAATGTAAGCATCGCAAAAGGAGTGCTTGATACAGCACGTTTTTATGACCCAGCTTTTATTCCGGTGTTCTTGCGCTACAACAAAACGTATCTTCAAAAATTCCAATCCTGGCAAAAAAGTGTGAAAATCCGCAAAGGGAAATGGCTTTTTCAAACAGGGTTCCAATGGTTTCTCGATTATGAACGCAATGGCGCGCCGGGTGTATTGCGTACAGCATGTTCTTTTTTGGATGATGCAATCGATATCCTGTCTCAGTGTGCCGCAAACGAGTATCACCTTGCAACTGTCGGTTTTGCTCAGTGGACACGGGAAGAAATTGAGAAGCCTGCTGCAGGCACCTCTGCTGATCAAGTCCGTACCTGGCCTTCGTAGTTTCTTATTCCATCAACAAAAAATAAAAACATCCGCATTTCTATGAATAATATCTTTTTTCTTGTGTAGTATTTAGCAGAGCAGCACATTACAATGCTGCTACTGCGTGAGAGTAACAATGGAGGTTACAGAATGAAAGCCATTAATGCAAAAGGCCTTGGCAAAACCTATGAGAATGGTGTTGTAGGACTGAAGGCCTTGGACTTGGAAGTACCAAAGGGAAGTATCTTTGGGTTTCTTGGTCCAAATGGAGCAGGGAAAACAACGACAGTCCGGCTGCTTAACGGAACCCTGACCCCTTCCCACGGAGAATCAGCGGTTCTGGGAATCTCTTCCAGGGATGAAGAAATCCGGAAACGTACAGGAT
>CAYRYS010000099.1:0-12030 GCA_964428555.1 uncultured Spirochaetales bacterium
AAGAACCGGCAGAGAAATCCATTCGTGACTATTCGTGCTTTTCGTGGTTAAAAAGGGGAGAAAATGTTTCTACAGGAGAGAACGCAATACACGGGAAAAAGTAAAAAACCTTCTCTACAGTGTTCCCGTTATTAAGAATATATTGCTTTCAGAGAAGAAGCAAAGAGAACTTTTTATTTGGTAGCAGCAATTCCTAAGACTGACAAAAAATCTATTCCTTTTCCTCACTTCTGCGGTTTTTCGGTAGTGATATAGTTTTCAATAAAAAAGTGAGATATAGTATATATAATACAATAGGTATTTAAAAAATCGATACTAAGAAAGTGAGTTCATAAAAGGAGTATTACGTATGAAAATAGCAAATACCGCGGTAATTGTTTTCGTTATATTTATAGGAGCAAGCTTAATCGGATGTCCTACTGAGCCGAATTTGGAGGATGTCTTCCATGGACTCATTTATCTTGAAACAAGTTACGAGGTAATCGAACTTGAAGAAGATATTTTTGAGTATACACAAAGCGTGCCTGCTTCTGTTGAGGAGATACAGGTCAGAGCTGAGCTTGGGAGTACATTGGACCTTCTTGAGGTTAATGGAAGCAAAATCCCTTCAGGCAGCTTAAGCTTTCCGATTATGCTCACAGAAGGTGGAGATACTGCTATTGAAATCATCGTCACCTCACTCCCTGAAGAAGATGTTCCTGAGGAAACAGTTACCTATTTACTTATAGTAACCAGGGGCTCCTATGAAGTTACAGTTGATCCACCGGTGTGGTCCCTGCCTTTCCAGCTCAGCAATGAAATAGGCCCTGGTGCATCTGCGGGTGCTCCCAGAATTGCTGCCAATGAATCCGGAGATGCTGTTGCTGTTTGGAGAGAAGAAGACGGATCATACAATGATCTCTTTGCGTCCACTAGAATCGGTGAGAATGAATGGACAGAGCCTGTTCGGATCAACACTAATGGAACTGGAGTTGAATCGAATTTTGACCTTGATATAAACGAGAATGGAGATGCTATTGTAGTTTGGAGAGAAACTGAGTCAGGAAATCTCAATCTATATGCAAAGAGATATGACGGTGCTTCAGGTCAATGGGCTAGTGGCAGTAGTAGTGTAGAAATGACAAGTTATAGTGTAGGTTCAATAAATACTGCGATTGATGATAACAGCAATGCTATTGTAGTATGGACCCAGTCTGACGGGACTAATACCAATGCGTACAGAAATTACCGCACTGGAGGGGACCCGGGGGCCTGGGGTGGTGCTGAAATATTGGATTTTACTGCAGAAACCGCCAGTAATGTAGATGTAGATATGAATGCTGACGGTGATACTATGGTAGCTTGGCAGCAAAGCGACGGAACTTCCGAACGGATCCATACCCGCTACTATAATTCAGAGAATAGCACCTGGAAGATAGAGCCTCTAATAGCAGATTCTAACTCAGGCTCAAGCAATGAGATTCCCCATGCCGGTGTTTTTGGTGATGGTACAGCAGTTGTGGGCTGGGTGGTGAATTCTTCATACAATGAAGTGCAGATAGCGTCTTTTGACGGAACTGCGTTTACAGACCAGGAAACAATTTCCAATACCAGTGAAACAGGAAATGTTATGAATAATCCACAGAATTGGTATTTATCTGTTTCTGATTCCGGATACGCGGCAGCTGCATGGAACCTGGATACAGTAGAAACTGATTACTTTGTAATACGCGGTGCTTATTATGACAGAACAAGCTGGTCAGCAGATGAGGTCCTAAGCACTGATACATATGGTCATATAAGTTGTGTTCCAAGTATTGATGTGAATGAATCCGGAATAGCTGTTATTGCGTTTACAAGTATCAATCCAATGGGCTATTATCTACCTGCTGTTTCTGTACGCAATGGATCTTCCTGGGCCTACCACGGAGCGATAAGCAGTATAAGCGCCAGTGCATATTTTGCAGAGGCTGCTATAAATGGTAACCGTGAGATAATTCTTGCTTGGCTTCAAAACAATAATAATAATTCTAAAGTACTGTGTTCTGAATATTATTAGAATAGGCCAACGGCAGGGCCCTATTTCCCCTCATGGAATCCCCAGCTTTTCCTATGTGTTGGTCCCTGAGCGTAGCGGTGTACTGAGCGTAGCCGAAGTGCCGAACTGTCGAAGGGCGGTCCCTGAGCGGAGTCGAAGGGTACCGAGAGGAGCGGGCAGCAGTCAGCATTGCTGCGTAGATTTAACCCTGCGGTAAAATGTACTCCATCATCTTGATACCATGTACAGAATTCCATGAATGACAGCCCGAATATTTCCGCGCTCTTGTAATAATCCCTATTCAATGTAGAATATATACCAAGGTTACAGCATATTGCTTGAAGGAGTTTGTTCATGCGGATTGGAATTATACACTATCATATACTTCCAGGGGGAGTTACCGGAGTTGTTGCTGCTTCTATAAAGGCCCTCCTTCTCCGTGGTCCGGAAATATCGGAGATTAGGATTATCTGCGGCAGGCTGGACAATACCGGAAAAATACTTGATTCAATTAAAAAGTCCGTACCAGGAGCTGAAGGAAAGCTGAGTATTGACATCATCCCCCAAATTGATTACGCAATCGGCGGAAACGGTGAGGGCGCAACTCCTGAGGAGATTTTTAGAGAGCTGGATTCCCGGTATTCACGCAAGAACTGGCTCTTCTGGGTGCATAACTATCAGCTTGGCAAAAACCCTGCCTTTACCCAGGCGATTATTGAGTTTGCCAAACAACGGGACCAGCATAGGTTCCTTTTTCAGATCCACGACTTTCCCGAATGCTCCAGGTATGAAAACCTTGAGTTTCTAAACAAGAATATCTCTGTGAACCCGTATCCGGTTGCAAAGAACATTAAATATGTACTGATTAATGAAAGGGACCGCAGGCTTCTGGTGAAATCCGGAATTCCTGAGACAGACGCCTTTCTTCTGCATAACCCAATCTCTTTTACCTCCCCTGCGCCCTGCGATTCCAAGGACTCAGCAAAGACAAAACTTGCCGACGCCTTTGCAAAGGATTTTCCCAAATTCGATAGAAGCGCGAATAACCTTTTTTATCCTGTGCGGACAATCCGGAGGAAGAATGTCCTTGAAGCTGCTTTGGTTACAGACATACTTTCAGGTTCTCAGAACCTGCTGGTAACATTGCCCGGCGTTTCTGCCCAGGAAAAGCCTTTTTCTGACCTTGTAAAGCAGTGTTATAAGGAAGGCGTGGTTCAGGGGCTTTGGGGAATCGGAACTGATCTTGAAAATCTCGGCCTCGGGTTTTGCGATGTCATTGCAGCAGCTGATATGGTTATATCATCTAGCGTGCAGGAGGGCTTTGGGTACCTCTTTCTCAATACCCTGCTTTGGGGCTATCCACTTGTAGCCAGATACCTGGACATACTTGACGGTATAAAATCTGTTTTTGAAGATTACCCCCATGTTTTTTATAACGAGATTCTGGTTCCTGTTGATGATGCGCTCCGCAAAAAAGACCTAGAGGCGTATAAGCGGAAAATTGCTGACCTGAGTTCTGTCATCCCCCAGTCATCAGCACAGGAGCTTGAGTCACAGTTTACTGCTATGTTTGATGATGATTTCCTCGATTTTTCATACCTCTCCCCTGAATCCCAGCACACATTGCTTTTGAAGGCCAAGGACCCTGGTATTCTAAAGGCTGCTGTGGATCTGAACCGAAAGACATTGGATGCTATTGAAACAAGCTTTACTCAGGATGCTCCGGATATTACAGACAGGGCTGAGGGACAATTCGGGTTCGCGGCTTTTGCTGAAAATTTCAGGAACATTACTGCTTCTTTCGATGATAACACGCCAGCAGAACCTGAGTCTGACGTGCAAAGGGGTTTGATAAAGGAGTTTGCGTCAAAAGAATACATGAGGCTTTTGTATGAGTATTAGAGCAGAGAATGAGGTACGGGTAGGCTTTGTTTCCACACGTTTTCAAGGATTGGACGGTGTCAGTCTGGAGGCAGCCAAGTGGGCAGAGGTTATGGAAGAGGGACTCGGATTCCGGTGCTTCTGGTTTGCCGGGCAATTAGATAAGCCTGAAGAACGAAGCATGCTTGTTCCTGAGGCATTTTTTAAAAATAAGGAAAACCAGTACATAAACAAACAGGTCTTTGGGCAGCGCATCCGTACCCAGGACGTAACAAATACAATCCACAAACTGAAGGAGCATCTGAAACAGAAGATCTATGAGTTTATCCGGAGCTTTGAAATTGATATGCTCATAGCCCAGAATGTTCTTGCGATTCCTATGCACATACCCTTAGGTCTTGCTGTTACAGAAGTAATTGCTGAAACAGGTATCCCTACAATCGCGCATCACCATGACTTTGCCTGGGAACGCCCTCGGTTTCTGGTAAATGCTGTTGAGGACATCCTCCAGTCAGCGTTTCCCCCTGACCTTCCCTCAATCCAGCATGTTGTTATAAACTCAATGGCACAAAAAGACCTTGCGGCACGCAGGGGACTCTCGTCAATCTTAATTTACAATGTGCTTGACTTTAAAAGCATCCGTCCGGCTGTGAATGACTTTAACGCAAGGTGTAGGAAGGACCTTGGGTTTGAAGATGATGACATCCTTGTTCTCCAGCCTACCCGTGTTGTGTCAAGGAAAGGTATTGAACAAGCCCTGTTTCTCATGCGCAGGCTCGAGATGCCTGAAGCCAAATTCCTTATTTCCCATTCTCCAGGGGATGAAGGCTTCGGGTACTTTCACTGGCTCAAAAACACTGCGGAGATGGAAGGGGTGAAAATCCACTTTATCTATAACAAGCTCCATGAAAACAGAAAGTATTCAACAAAGGGAAACAAGTTTTATACACTCTGGGATATTTACCCGCATATGGACTTTATTACCTATCCCAGTCTGTATGAAGGCTTTGGGAACGCTTTTTTGGAAGCAATTTACTTTAAAAAGCCATTAATAGTGAATAGATACTCGGTTTACATTGTAGATATAGAACCGAAGGGTTTTGATGTTATTCCTATAGACGGCTTTTTAACTGATGATGCGGTAGACCAGGTTCGTACTATACTGCAGACACCGGAGCGCAGGGAAGAGATGGTGGAGAAAAACTTCGAGCTTGCGAAAAACTACTTTTCCTACGAGGTGCTCGAGCGACAGCTTCATGAGATTGTGTGTAGTTTTTACGGAACCTTTGGACCGGAGAATGCCAGGGCAAAAAAGTTCGATCTATACAAAAGAAATGTGCTGATGTAAATACAAGAACACTCAAAAACCCATACTAACTCAAAGAAAGGAGCCTTACACGTGATAGAACTACGGAATGTTCGAAAGACATTTGAAAATGTAAACGCTGTTGACGGTGTTTCATTTCAGGCAAACAAAGGTGAAATATTCGGGCTTATCGGGCCGAACGGAGCAGGGAAGTCAACAATAATCAGGATGATAATGAACATCCTCGGACCGGATGACGGTGAAATACTTTTTGACGGAAGGAGAATCTCTTTTAAAGATATGGATTCCATCGGGTATCTACCTGAAGAGCGGGGTCTGTATAAAAAAGTAACAGTAAAGGACATGCTTACATACCTTGCTGAGCTAAAAGGTGTACCATCCTCTGAATCACTGCCGAGAATGGACAGGTGGCTGAAGAAATTCAAGCTTACAGAGTGGAAGGACAGAAAGCTGGAAGAGCTTTCAAAGGGAATGTCCCAAAAGGTACAGTTTATCGGAGCGGTACTCCATAATCCGGACCTGGTGTTCCTGGATGAGCCTTTTTCAGGACTGGACCCGGTGAGTACAGAAGTGTTGAAGGACGCGATAGTTGAACTTCGGGAAGCTGGAAAAACAATTCTCTTTTCTACCCATATTATGGATCAGGCTGAAAAATTGTGTAACCAGATTTTTCTTATCAATAAAGGGAAAGAGGTCGTCTCCGGCAGGGTAGACCGGATTAAGCAGAAATACGGAAAGAACGCGGTTTCCATTGAATACGATGGAGACGCGAAAACAATCCAGAAACTGCCTGCTGTGAAAAAATGCATTGAATACCCCAGGTACCTTGAAGTAGAACTCCATGAAGGAGCTTCGCCGGATGAATTTCTGAAAGAGGCAGTGAACCAGGTATCTATTCAGCGCTTTGAAAAAGCGGTACCGTCGCTGCATAAGATTTTTATCGATCTAACCGGTCAGACCGAAGAGGAGGCAGCAGATGAATAAGACATTTACCGTAACAAAAATGGAATTCAAGCGCATGGCAATGAATAAGGGATTTATTATCACAACACTTCTTGGGCCATTTTTCATCATTGCCCTGGCAGTGCTCCCCAGCTTTTTTGCCCAGTCATCTATGAATGTGACTCAGGAAGTGCAGGTCGGGATAACCGGTGTTTCCATGCAGGAGTTTCGCAGAATTGAAGGAGAGTTTGCTGATACAACGGTGGATCCGGAATACATAGAATCAAGAGAAGAAGGAATTCAGCTGGTAAGTGATGAGGAATTAGAGGGCTTTGTTGTCCTGCCGGGCAACTATACTGAAGTTGACTCATACCAGTATTTTTCACTCTCAGGCACAAGTATGGGAGTATTCGACATTATCGAATCTTCAATTGGTGATGTAATTGTTCGGGACCGTATGGAAGAAGCAGGGCTTGACCCTGAGCGTATTACCCAGCTCAGTTCTGTTCCTTCTTTGGAGCCAAGGCAGATCAGCAGGGAAGGCCAGGAGTCTGCACAGGACTTTTCTTCTATTTTCTTTACTGCCTTTGCGTTTATTATGATACTCTACATGACTGTGCTCCTTTACGGACAAGGCATTGGAAGGTCTGTCCTCCAGGAAAAGACCCAGAAAACAGTGGAAATACTTCTTTCCTCAGTAAAGCCGAACCATCTGCTCATGGGGAAAATATTGGGGATGACAGCAGCAGGGCTCCTGCAGTACGCTGTGTGGATCTCTATGGCAGGAATTGCCTTGACCTTAGCCCAGCCCATCTTTGGTGTATCTGTGCCCATCCAGCTCAGCTATGTGAACCTTATCTGGCTCCTGGTCTTTTTTGTACTCGGCTTTCTTGTGTTTGCCAGTGCATATGCAGCGCTTGGCGCGGCAAGTCAGGATGAGCAGAACCTTGGTCAGCTTTCATGGCCGATCATGCTCTTTCTCATTATCCCGATTGTAATGAGTTCAGGGATTATCATGAACCCTGAGTCTACAGTTGCGATCGGAATGAGTCTGTTTCCATTAACTGCACCGATAATAATGTTTGCAAGGATCCTAGTAGGCGCGCCTGCAGTGTGGGAGATAGCCCTCTCTATAGGACTGCTTGCGGCAACAGCCTTCGGAATATCCTATTTGTCGGCAAAGATATTCAGGGTAGGGCTGTTAATGAGCGGGAAAAAGACTTCAATTCAGGAAGTAGTAAAATGGCTTTCCTTTAAAGCATAAATGAGAAGAGCAGGCTTAAAAGCCTGCTCTTGCTTTTTTCTACATGGATAGTGAGGCTTGAAAACCGAAACTGTCCGGTGTAACTGCGGGATACACAGAGAAGCTGAGGTCCTGTGGATCATCTCGCTCTACCGCAGGTTCCATGCCTTGGGTTAAGTAATAGGTAAGCCCCTGTCCGATTAGTCCGCCACCGAGAATTACCCCTGTTGATAGTTGAGAGGATGTACTACCTGTAAAGGTGCCGATTATTAAATTTGAGAATACGCCTGTAAGCATACCGGCAAGTCCTCCTACAGTCATGAAGCCTGTTCTGGATGCTGACCAGTTAAGATTGTCCCACAGAAAATAAGAGCCAGCCGCAGCACCAACAGGTAGAGTCAATGCTAAGGTATGATTAAGCTCCCAAAAATCGCTTTGCATAATACCGGTAAGTGTGAGCCAGAGATATGCCTGAGTCCAGGAGTATGCAGTTAGGACTAAGGCTGGTCTTCCAGCATTGAGGTTTCTATCCTGTGTTGCAAGGTATGAAACTGCACGTGCAGAAAGCCCTGCAGCAAGTGAACCTGCAAGGTTAACCTTAAAAGAGACATCCGGATCTGTTATCAACTGATCAATAAAGGCAAGGTAAGCGAATTCATAACTTGTAATAGCGATTGCCTGCATACCTTCTATCCAGAGGTCTCTGGCAAAACTCATATCATTGTTCTGCGTCATAAGATAGGCGCTTCCAATTCCTCCGGCAATTCCGGCAATTCCGGCAGCTCCGTAGGCTAAGCCGTCTGTTACCTCTAGGATGACAAAGGTTGTAGTAATTGTATGTGCAGCAGTTCCAAGATTTCCTAAGTAAAAAGTGACGATTCCTGAATGGTCCAGGCTTGTTTCCAGTTCCTCTAAGTATAACTCTACTCTATGTCTCAAGTCAGATTCCGGGTAGGTTTCAATAAATTCTTCAAATGTCTCAATTGCCTTTTGTGTATCACCATCAATTAGATGTTCAAGCCCTTCTGTATATAACTCCCACTCTTCATCACTTGCTTCTATGCCATAGCCAATGGAAATAGCTATAATAAGAAAAAGAAATAGGAAAAAAGAATTCTTCATAAAAACTCCTCCTGTTTTCGAATATTAGTTGATTGCTAATTCATTGTTTACTTTCACTTTGTAATATACTACTATACCTAATATATACCAAAATTCAGCAGAAGCAAAAAAATCTGCTGTTTTCATAGAGGAAATCCATGAAAACTAATGAAGCAGCTCAGGGTCATAAAACACTTCGCTCAGTCACCATGGTGCCCGTGCTTGTAGCGATAATTCTCCTTATTAGTGCATTACCGCCTGCTTTTACCGGAACCCAGGATGAGTTCTTTTCGCTGGAACCTATTATTAGCGAAATAGCTCAGTATTTTCAAGGATTCTCTGACGGAACCTCCCTTTTATACGAGACAGGCAGGTTCGACAGGTCGTTTTTGGTTCAGGCACCGGGATACCTGCTCTCTTCGTTCTTTTATGTCTTCTGGGCAACCTTAATCGGTTTTACTATGAGCATTGTATTGGGAATACTTATTGAACTGTATGAGATGCATAGGCTCAGAAGAGTAATAGATATTCTCGGCGGTGTTCCGGATTTCATAATGGTAATGGTACTCCAGCTGATTGTGGTAACAATTACGGTTTCTACAGGATATCGGATTGCCAGAATCGCGACTTCTACAGCCGAAAATAATGCAGTCCTTCTGCCGCTGATTGTTATGGTCATAATTCCATCTGTGTACTTAATAAAGAATGTAAGCATTTTTACACATTCTGTATTAGGTCAGGATTATATGCTTTTTGCAAAAGCAAAAGGCCTTTCAAAGTGGACAATCGTCCGAAAGCACCTGGCTGCTGCAGTAGTAAATACAGTAGACGGTGAAATTGCTGCTTTTCTCGGCATACTTTTGGGAAACCTTTTTATTATTGAACGCCTTTTTCAGCTTCGGGGAATAACCAGATTGTTATTTGCCTATGGATTTGGGACATCCGCTGCATATGGTTCCCAGGTAGGGTATCAGTATCAGCTTGTAGTAAACTGTCTGTTTTCCCTTTTGTTGCTCTTTTTCTTTTTATACATTGCAGTAAAGTTTAGTCTATTCGTGTTGAGAAAGGTGGTTTGCGGTGAATAAGCAGTTTTACTTTGGAATCGTCTTACTTTCTCTTCTTGTGCTTATTTCTCTATTCGGACCCATCTTTGCTCCGTACGCTCCGGATTTTGCAGAATCTATTAGGGTAGTAGAAACTGAAGGTGGCGGTACAAACTATATATTTTCTCCTCAGCCGCCGGATGCTGTTCACCCCTTTGGTACTGATAGGTGGGGGTATGACCTGTTAACATTGATGCTTTATGGAGCCAAATATTCTATATTCATTGTAATACTCATTGCGTTTTTCCGGATTATAATAGGTGCTGCTATTGGGTTTGTTTTGGGCTTTCCTAAGAAAAGCAAGTCTGTTGCAGATAAGTTTAAGGTCCTAAATGCAATGCCGGTTTTTATAATTGTGTATTTCATTACTATCGGATTTACTATTAACCCGGAAGTTTCCATGGGTGTTGTCATCTTTTGGCAGGTCTTTTTTATTGTACTATTCGGACTTCCTCCTATTATTACTTCTACACAGGAACGGATAATCTACTACAGAAAACAGGAGTTCGTTGTTGCAGCAGAAGCAGCAGGAGCAGGTGATCTTCGCATTCTCTTTCACATTCTACCGCATATTGTTGAAAATCTAGTTACCCTTTTTGTAAACGAGTTTATCCGCGTACTGAATCTAATCGGTCAGCTTGGAATATTTCATGTGTTTATTGGCGGTACAATTCTTACAACAGCACCCCCATTGTTTCATTCCATGAGTCATGAATGGGCAGGTCTCATTGGTATGGCTCGGAATTCCCTGTTTAGCAATCAATGGGTTCTGGCTTTTCCTCTAATCGGGTATTTTATCCTCTTAATTTCTTTTATCTTAATAGCTAGGGGTGTTGAACTGCATTTTAGAAAAAAATATGGAAGACCCAAGCATCTATAGAGTTGGAACTAACCTAGCAAAATACTGTACTCTCTAATTTACACATCACAGAATATATGAATAATATCTATAGTGAAATATCATTGTAAGGAGCTTACTGTGCCGCAGAGAACACGGTTTATAAAGAAAATAACAAAACGCTGGGAAGACAAACATACATTACTGTGTGTTGGTTTGGACCCAAGACTTGGCGAACTGGAAGATAAAGATGTTTTCAAGACTATCCTATCTTGGAGTAAAGAGATAATCGAAGAAACAAAGGAGTATACCGCGTGCTATAAGCCGAATATCGCTTTTTACGAACAGTACGGTCCTGACGGTCTTGCTGCATTGGAAGAAACCTTAAAAAGAATACCAGATGAAATTGCTGTATTAATAGATGCAAAGCGCTCAGATATTGGTGCAACAGCTCAAGCCTATGCTGAAGCAATTTTCGGCAGGCTGGATGCAGATGCTGTCACGCTTTCTCCGTACATGGGAAGAGATGCAGTAGATCCATTTCTCTGTTATGAGGACAGATTCATTTTTATGCTTGCAAGGACTAGTAATCCTACTGCTACTCAAGTACAGCTTCAAAAAATGGAAGACGGTACACCCTTGTATTTGAAAATGTCGGAAATAGCTTCTTCCTGGGACAGTAGAATCGGACTTGTAGTTGCAGCAAACTTGCCCGATGTGCTGCGGGAGCTTCGTGCGAAATTCCCCAAAGTATGGTTTCTCGCACCAGGGATTGGAGCTCAGGGCGGAGGTATGGAAGAGGCTGTTGCTGCGGGTTGTTCTCTTGAAGGCTTGGGTATTCTTCCTGTTGTTGCCAGAGGTATTACTGCTGCAAAAAATCCGGTTCAAGCTGCTTCTGAATATGTCCATTCCCTGCAGAGGGGAGTTTCAGTAGGCAAAGACAGGGTACCTATGTTCCGCTCTTTAAAGGAAAGAGTGCTTCTAGGGCTTGTTGAAACAGAGTGCTTCAAAATAGGTGAGTTTACCTTAAAGTCCGGTAAAAAATCACCATTTTATGTAGATTTGAGAAGGGTCCAATCTTCTCCAGAGCTGCTGAAACTTACTGCAAAAGCATATGCAACATTGATGGAAGGAAAGAAATATGACAGAATAGCCGGAATTCCTGCAGCAGCGCTTCCGCTTGCAACTGCAGTTTCTTTAGAAACTGGGATTCCTCTTATCTATCCCCGGATACCGGTAAAACCCCATGGTACAGGAAATAGGGTAGAAGGTGCTTATAATAAAGGGGAAACAGTACTTTTGCTTGATGACTTGATTACAACCGGCAAAAGTAAGGTTGAAGCAATTGAAGTGCTGAAAGAGGAAGGTCTTGTTGTAGAAGATCTTGCAGTATTAATAGAAAGAGGAAAACAGGGAAGAGAGGACATGGAAGAAGCAGGTATTAATCTGTACACCTACATCCAGATTGAAGACTTACTGGATTTATGCAGGGATGAAGAGTTCATAACTGCGCAGATGTATCAAAACATGAAGGACTTTTTAAAGGAGAGTTAGCAATGGAATTTCTCCAGCCGTTTA
>CAYRYS010000100.1:0-11661 GCA_964428555.1 uncultured Spirochaetales bacterium
TAACAGCCTTTAAAATTGTTTAAAGTTTTATAAGCTTGCCTTACAATTTCAAGAAAATCCTTTCACAATATTTTATTTAACCTTAATTAAATTAATTATTTCCAAACTTCTCTTTCCATTTTGGTTCATTTTTATTTTATCTTTAACAAAGGGAGACTTTTTTTCCGTTATTTGTTAGTAGGCAGGGATAAATTTATTCTAAAAGAGGCTTAGGTTTGCGTTTTATGGGATCCACAATAAGACAATTATTATGTATTTTCACAATACTCACTTTGTTTTCATCTTTTCTCTTTGCAAGAGGTACAGATGAAAGTGCTTGGGACGAGGTAGAGGGCACAGAAAACTGGCGGCACGAAATTGATATATCAGACACACAGCCTGGGAGTTATAACCTTATAATTCGGGGTTCTGACTTTGCAGGGAATGAATTTATTGAAGGCCCCTTTGATATCCGCATTGATCCTGAATCGGATCTCCCCCACGCGAATACTATATACCCGGCAAACGGCTCTGTAGTGCGGGGCAATATTAATATAAACGGAGCAGCTTCAGACGATGACAGCATAGACCATGTTGAAATCCAGATTGATGACGGTCCATTCCAAGAAGCTGAAGGAAGCGAATACTGGCTCTACTATATCGGCTCAGATGAGATAGAAGACGGTGAACACACAATTACTGTAAAAGCATTTGATGAGAACAGCCTTGAAGGACCGGTAAGTACAAGCACTTTCATCCTGGACACCCGCCCTCCTGAAGTAACGATTACCTCACATTCATCCGGAGCAATAATAAACGGCAACCTGCGCTTTGAGGGACAAGTAACAGATGAGAATGGAATCGACTCAGTACTCCTCTCCACTGACGGAACAGAGTCATTTGAAGAGATAAACTTCCGGAGAGCAGGTGAGGATGGGGTGTTTCACTTCAATTTTCCAGTACGCACTAATAATATGGAAGATGGTCCATACATCTACTGGATTAGAGGAATTGATTCAACTGGTTCCCAGGCAGACACACCATTTCTATTTTTTGTTGAAAACCAAAGCCCTGAGATACAAATAATCTCTCCTGAGGCAGAGAGCCAAGCCCATGGTATTACTGAGATAACAGGGCGGGTGTACGATGCAGTAGGGATGGAGCGTTTTTGGTATACCTGGCAGAATGAAGAATACGATATAGAGCTGACACCAGGAAACCCGTACTGGAGTACAGAGATCGACCTTAGGGATGTAGACTCAAGGTGGGCAGAGCTTGAATTCTTTGCAGAGGATACAAACGGGAACCAAAGCTCAATCCAGTACAGGCTGGAGAATGACATTGAAGGAGCCAAGCCGGTTGTTAATATTACCTACCCTACCACTGAAGAATTTGAAGAAGAGCTCTCTTTTCCGCCGAATTCTGCAATTTACGGACATGTGTCCGGGGTCCACAGAGGCCAGGCTATTATTGTATCCGGTCTTGAAGAAGAGGATGTTGAGTTTTCAGCGACTCCTGGGTTCCGTATCCCCTTAAACAGCCTGCCTCCTGGGGAAGCTGATTTAAGAATCCGTGCAAGGGACAACCTCGGGATTATTGGTAATGAAAGACAGCTTAGGTTTACCGTTACTGCAGAAGCGCCGGAAATCAGGATAGACAGCATAGTATATAAAAATGAAACAGAAGAGACCTTCAGGCCAGGTATGGAATACGACCGTTTACAGGAAGCAGTACTTATAGGAAGCGTTCAAACCCAAGCTGATCTTGAATCAGTTACTGTCAGGTTTACAGACGAAGAAAGTGAAGAGCTCTCTCCACGGGTACAAACTACAAACAGCGAGACACCTGGTGAAACAGTCATTCAGTTTCCAGTGCCCAGAACACACGACGAGCAAGGCATTTTCGGCATGGTAAATTTCACTGTTACAGTTGAAGATGAGTTTGGCACTGTTTCTGAACACCAGTCCCAGCTTTTCTTTCGTGACACCCGGCGAATTGAAGCAGGTCCGGAAATAGTACTCACTGATTCAAGAATACAGCCTGATAACAGGGTACTGTTCACCGGAGACACTCCATTATTGGGCAGGGTAATCGGTCTTACAGGCGGCAGCACAGGAGAAGCTATTAGAAACATCAGGCTTGATCCTACTCCCGGAATTGTACGGCTGCGGAGTTCAAGAAATACCTTTGAAATTCATGCAGTTAGAGAAGGTACTACTGAGGACATTTATATACATGCAGAAACAGAAGATGGTATCGAGATTCAGGACGGACCCTATGTGTTTGTAATTGATACTACCAGACCCGATGTTTCTATATCTTCACCAAGCGATCCGGATATAAATGGAACTTCATTTTTTCTCCAAGGTCAAATAACGGATGATTCCGAAATTACCTTGTGCGAGTACTCTCTGGATGGAGGGCAGTCATTTACTGAGGTAGAGCTTCGGACTGTAAATAATGGTTATTCATTTTCCCAACTAGTTGATTTAGGAGAAGACCCTGAAGCAGGTTACGGTTTAATCCTGCGTGCATACGATGCCCACGGGAATGTTGGAGTTGACAGATTCATACTGAACACACTTGAAGACGAACCTATACCTAGCGAACCTGAGGAGGAACGGAATAACGACAGTCCAGACATTGACTTCTACATCCCTGGAGGCAATACAGCTGTCACCCATTCCCCCCAGGTGGGCGGCATAATCCATGACCTTGACGGCATCCGGTTTATTGAGATGTCGGTTAATGGTGATGAGAATTTCCGAAGAGCAGCAAGCTTTGACCTGAGAAGGCATCACCAGACGTTTCTCATAGACTTACCGAACCTGCAGCCTGGAGAGCACGAAATAACACTCCGCGCAACAGACAGGCTCGGCGAAGAAAGCAGGGAATATTCAACTGACATCACAATTGTCTCTGAAAATATGGAAATAGAGTTCACAGGTATTGGAGAGGAAGAAGATATCTCCCAGGGCTTTACGGTTCCTATCGGAGAAACCCTTGAAATAACCGGAATTATAGCAAATGCAGAGCGCCTTGACTCAGCAGTATATTCAATCGATGAAACACAGGAAGAGCGCCTGAGAACAAGGAGCATTGAAGAGGCTCCCCTAACCAGAGGATTCTCAATCACCATTCCTGATAATCTTTCATACGGTAGTCATACCCTCACCGTTGCTGCTGAAAACACAGAAGGCAAAACAGCAGAAGCACAGATCACCTTTTTTGTCCGTTCAGCAGAGAATCCCCCTGAATACACGAACCAAGTTATTTTCAACGACAATAGACTCGAGAACCGGAACATCAGATTCAGTGAACTTGAGGGACTTACCGGTCGTTTTGAAGGAAGAGAAGTCCGTAGCGTTTCTCTTATAGGTCCTGAAGTACAGGAAGAAGAGGAACAGACAGAGTCACCAACAGAATATCTACGGATTAGGAGCAGAGGCAGCCTAATAACCCTCACCCCTTTGCAGGAAGGCAGAGTTGAGAATGTCCGCATACGGGTTACAACAATAGACGGATTGGAATACACTTCCCGTGCATATTCAGTATTCACAGATACCGAGGATCCGCAGGTAACTCTTACATCACCGGATCAAGGCAAATATTTCAATGAAACAGTTCCACTCCAAGCATCTATTTCAGACAGTGTTAATATCGAAGAAATTGAATATAGGATCGGAGGAGAAGGAATATGGGTGCCCTTAACAACAGAAGGGACCATAGTAAATACTGATATACCTTTGGAAGGCCAACCCAGCGGGCCGCTCCACCTATACGTAAGAGCTATAGATGACTTCGGCAACTCCGCCACCGAATGGCTGACTGTAAATTATGATCCAGCCCAACCTGAGTTCACCTTTATCACACCGCCGCAGCAGGATGTAGTAAACGGTCTTACCAGTGTAATTGCATCTATCAATTCAATAAGCCCGATTACCGAGCTTTCCTACAGCTTAGATGGAGAAACTTTCCAACCCCTCAATGCTGATGATTTTTTCAGTTTAGATGTGGACTTTACGATCCAAGAGCTGGGAGGCCCGGGCGCGAGAGAAGAAGAGGAGGAAGCTGCTGAAGACAGTACTTCTGAAGATGAGGTTTCCGAAGATGGGAGTGATGAAGATGATACAGAAAATCAAGACGCAGAGGATGTGGATAGCGAAGAGCAGCCAGAGGATATAGAGGAACCCGAGGAAAGTACTGAAGGACCAGCGCCTCAGCCGGTAATCTTCCGGGCCCAGGATGCAGCAGGAAATATTACTGAAATATCTCCTGACCCGCAGCTTGACCTGGAATCCGACCTTCCTGAAATAGAAATTCAGATTCCGGAAGACAATGCAGTAATAACCAATGACTTTTCTATCTCAGGCATGGCTTTTGATGATGACGGCATACAGAACATCTATTGGCGTTTTGATGACCAGGAGTTCCGCCGGCTTCCAGGGGGAAATAATTTTTCCATTGACGTATCCTTGGAAGAGCTGACAGATAATGAGCATACAATCGAAATATATGCTGTAGATGAATTCGGACTTGAAGGCGAGACAGTCAGTCAACAGATCCAGGTCAGTTTACGGGAACCGATCCTCGGGTTTACCAACCCGGATGTAGAATCAACAAACAGGGGTACAATTATCCTGGAAGGAACAGCCCGGGATGCAAACGGTGTGGAATCTGTATTTGTTTCATTGGACAATGGAAACACCTATCAAGAGGCTGAAGGAACTGACTCCTGGAGTTATGAACTGGATTCAAGAGTATATACTGATGGAACTTACAGTGTACAAGTTCTCAGTACTGACGAATTAGGAATAGAAGGTCAGCTGTTTACCCTGCTCAATATTGACAACACCCACCCCGAACTCCAGATCAGCCAGCCTGTAGAAGGAAGCGGTATTACTGAGTCACTTCAGGTAAACGGCTTAGTAGAAGATAATGACCAAATTGTCAGGCTCGAGCTCGAGATACTGCCTTTAAGCAGAGAGGGAGAGGTTATTACCCATGAACTTTCTACAGAGCGGGTTATACAGGAAACTGTGGATATTTCGACTCTCGAGCAAGGACAATACAGTATTCGGGTAACAGCGTATGATGCAGCAGATAACACAGCCCAGGTTTCAAAGAATATAAGTATTCACGACGAACTGGAAAGCTCTTTTGTTACCCTTTTGTTCCCAAGAGAGGGTGAAGAGATCCACGGATCAGTTATTGTAGAAGGAAGGGTCAGGTCAAACAGCAATGTGAACGCAGTCCAGATATATGCAAATGACTCCTTTCTTGATTCTGCGGAATTGAACAGAAGAGGGTATTACAAGTATGAGGTAGCTGCAGAAGATTTAACAGAAGGAGAAAATACTCTCCAGGCGTTTATTGAGCCTGCCTCCGGTGAGCGTATTGAAAGTGATGTACGAAGTTTTCAATTCACCGCACTCGGTCCCTATGTTCAAATGCAAAGCCATCAGATTGGAGATTTTATTTCCAACAGACCGTGGCTTGAAGGGACTGCCGGATATAACCATAATTACAATGAAGAAGACAATGAGCAACGGGATCTAATTCGAGGTACCCAGGTCCGGGAAACATGGGTAAGCATAGATAACGGAAGAACCTTTGAACGTGCAAATGGGAGAGAGCAGTGGCGCTACAGATTAGAAACTCAGGACATTCCTGAAGGACCCTTATCAGTACTGGTACGCAGTGTGTTTAGAAATGGAGAAGAAGCAATTACCCGTTCCCTGTTCACAGTAGATAAAGAGGCTCCTCAGATAACCCTTCTCTCTCCACAGGAAGACAGTCTGCTCAATGAAAGCATCCGCATGATAGGTACAGCAAGTGATGAGCACAGCATCCAGACAATAGAAGCAGCACTACGGCCGGGAGGAAAGGCAGGATACGAGGTTCCGGAATTTATCCAGGGAATGTACCTTGATTCCCACGGCCTAGGGCTCACCTTTTTCGATGTAGGCCTTGGTCTGACCTTTTTTGATGATAATGTAAAGCTCCAAGCACAATTCGGTGTAGGGCCTGAAAATGACCGCTTTTCCGGTTTTTACATAGGAGGAAAGCTCCTGGCAAATATTGCAAATATCCCCTTTAGTTCATTCCTCGGGCCGGACTGGAATTGGCTTTCCATGAGCTTTGCTGTAGGTGCAAATTTCAGCTACATCTGGCTCTATGAACCGATCCAGGTAGCAGGAGGCGAACCGGTAAATGGAGTTGTATTAAGCTGCATACTTGGTCAACTTGAATTTCCGCGGATTACTATACCCGACTTGGGTGCATTCCATACATACTCACTGTACACAGAACCGCAAATATGGTTCATACCATCGGATGTCTCTCCTGCAATAATTCCGAAGCTAAGCATAGGTTTACGGATAGGGCTGTTTTAATAGCAGGGATGTAATCCTCTTGAACCTAAAACAGCAAATTGATGGCTTATCAGTTTGCTGTTTTACTGCGTTTTGTATATAATAAAAAAAAGAAGCCATGTAAAAAGGATGTTATATGACAAATGCGCTTTCCAGTTCCAGTCTTTGCGAGATCCTTTCGAGGATTCCAGTATTCAAGTCCTTTACCCAATCCCAGCTTTTAAAGGTGCTGCAGGTCTCCCGTTTCAAACGTTTTGCCATTAATGAATACATCTGCAGAAAGGGAGAAATCAGCACAGTAATGCACATCCTTCTATCCGGGGATGTTGCTGTCTACAGAGATGGCCAGATTATGACAACCAGAAGTGCGTTTTCTGCAATAGGATTAAAGGGGTTTTTAACCAAAACAACGCAAAGCGAAACAATACAAGTAATAAAACCGGTTACTGCCCTTGTTGTGGAAAGGAGTCAGCTGGACATACTCTCATCCAAAGACCATGATATTGGAGTAACACTCCTGGGCAACATTAGTCAAACCCTCAGCTCCAGCCTTTCAGAAAGGGATGAAAACCTCTATTTTTTCAGGCAGCGTATTTCTGAGCTTGAAAGCACGATTCAACAGATGCAGGAGTATATAACCTCATACAAGAAATCCAAAGACTTAAAGGATGATGATGTTATCAGAGGTGAGAGCGGAAATAATGAATCACAAAACATTGACCCCTTAAGAAAAGAGATAGGAAGAGTCAATGACCGCATGGAAATACTTACTGAGCTAATTGAATCCAATGATAGTATAATCGATGAGATACAGTATATTAACCATGCAACAGACCAGAAAGAAGGGTATGAACTAAAAAAACATAAAAAGCGCCTTAGAGAGGAGCGGAGGATACTCTCCGAGGTGCTGAGAAAGCTCGAGGCAATTCATGAAAAAGCTGAAGGGCCCAGGGAATCCAACCTTGTTTTTGTAGACGGGTCATCCTCATTTGCTTCTGACCGGGATGTCTACTTTGTAATTACCTCAGGCTTCCAGATCTTAAAAGGCGCGCAAATACACCTCCTGCAGCTCCAGGACATGGGGTACAGACAGGCTGGAGTCCTAAGAAACGCAAAAGGCTTTCTCGTATTTATCACAAGCAGCATTAGATACGAAGTGGCAGTAAACGCGTGTAGGCTTATCCGGAGAAAAGACTTTCCTGCTGCATACATTCATGTTCAAAAACCCTTTGTATCTCGCAGCACAGTAACCTATACTGATGAAGACAGTATATTCAATGAGGAGCCGATAAATTAATGAAAATTGCTTTTTACCAATTTGCCCCTGAGTTCGGAAATACAGAAGCGAATATAGAAACAATGCGGAAAGCTCTGGAAAGAACAGAGGCAGACTTGCTTGTTACTGTTGAACTTGCCACATCAGGGTATAATTTCACTTCCTTTGAAGAAGCTGAGTCTTTATCTTTACATACTGATTCTGAGAGGTTCAAGCCCCTCCGCACAGAAGCTGCAAAAGGGGGTAAGTACTTGGTTTTCGGGTTTCCGGAAAAAGGGAGTGACGGCAAACTCTATAACTCCGGCATGTGTATCGGCCCGGAGGCTTTTCAGAAAGTATACAGAAAAGCACATGTTTTCCTGGACGAGAAAGACTGGGCATCCCCTGGGGATACTGGTATTTTTTCTTTTAAAGCAGGGGGTGTACAGATTGCAATGCTTATCTGTTTTGACCATATCTTCCCTGAAGCAGCAAGAACCGCAGCCCTTTCTGGAGCACAGATTATCTGCCACCCTTCGGACTTGGTACTTGAAGGAAAAGCCCAGCTTACAACCAGGGTCAGAGCAATGGAAAACCGTATTTTCTGGATTATGGCAAACCGCTACGGAACAGAGGACCGGGGAGGAAAAGCACTTACCTTTACCGGAGGAAGCCAGATCGTATCCCCTGACGGGGATGTCCTTGCCTCTGCAGAGCGGGAAGGTGAAATGCTCGCAACAGTTGAAATTAATCCTGCAAAAGCCCTGGATAAGCACATAACACCTAGAAATGACCTTTTCTCTGACAGGCGGCCTGCTGTTTACAGAACAATGCAACAATATTAGTAATAACGCTCCGGTTCTCCATCCCCGGCATTAAAGGTATTCTCATGGGTTTCGGTAAATCCGTCTTCCCCTTCATCATCGAATTGGGTATAAAATTCCGCAAATCTCTTTGACTCTGAATAGGTTAAAAGCTCCCTGTCGATTGAATCAATTGCCCAGGTTGTATCTACTCTGTAGATATCATCACTCTGTACTTGGGAAGAATCAATACCAGTACTGTCCGGAATACTAATTTCATTCCACATATGGCCGAAATTACTCGAGTTTTTCCCCCGTACAAGCCAGACATCGAACCCCATGTATCTGGTAAACGCTGCAAAGAGCTCAGCAAAGTCATTGCAAACCCCTTGGTGGGTATGAATAAGGTCAGATGCAATAAAGGTCGAATTTGTCCACCCGTCATTCTCTGAGAAACTCCAGTTCTCAATTATTCCGTCATATGAGGTAATACTGCCGTCTCCTGCATAATCCATATTTACCCCTACACTCTCGCTGACCATCCATTCATACACAGCATCTATCTTCTGGAAGTCTGTGAGACTACTAACTGTAGTGCTGTTTCTGGATGCATAGCTTGACAGGAGGGAATCCAATGCATCTGCTATAGTGTTTGTACCAACATCCACAGTTATAGACGGGAGGAGATACCGATCGGTTTCAGCAATTCCATCTATAGTTGAAACATAAAAATATGTATTGCTCCATCCCTGGTCTACTGTAATTCCCTGGGTTGGTGCCTGATGCGGATACAGCTCAGTATTCCAGGATCTGAACGTCCCTACTCTATAATTCTGGTTGTTATTGAGAAAATACAGATATCCGCTAAAGTAGCCGTGTTCATCCACAGGCAGGGTTATGTAATAAGTATTAGCACTGTCAAAGTCCTCGAGGTTTGTATCAACCTCTTTCAAGTAAAAAGTTATTCCATGGTATTTCCTCTGTGTTTCAGGGCTGTTCGGATCATAATAATCGTCAGGATAAACTGCACCGCTTACATGCATGTAATAGTTTACTGATGCATGAATATATTCAGGAGAATAAAAAGATACATCATTTTCTGCAAAATTGTCATTCACAAAGTTCTCACTCTGAACATAACTTCCTACCTGATTAGTAGACAGATATTCAACCAAACCGCCTTGTGCATACTGATCAGTAACCTGGGGCAGGACTGACTGCAATGCAGTGCTGTCAGTTACCTCAGGTGCTTGTATTGAAAATGAGGTATACCCTGTGTGGCTCCCCTGTTCTGAATGCACTACGCTATAGCCATAGGTTTCACCAGGTTCAAAATACCTGCGTATGGTTATCTCAGTCAATCCTTCTGCAAGCTCGGTTACCAAGGACTCAGTTAGTTCCAGCTCTTCTTCATTCTCAGTTATATATAATTCCAGTGACTGCGCATCCGGCGCGGTAATGGTTAAGTATCCGCCTAAAAAAGCTGATTGCACATTTGTCCCGTTTGATACAGAATGTGATTCATACCCGTCAAAAAATGAAACCGTAATTATAGGCGGATTAGTCGGACAGGCAGAAAACAGCAATATGAACAATACTAATATCAGTACAGAAAAAACGAAATGTGTATATTTCATAGAACTACCCTTGCTTATAGACTCTTTTCAAAATATACCGCTTTTTCTGCGATAAAACAGTATATAATAAAGGCTTTTACAAATTATTCTTACTAGGGTATACTTTCAAAAAGTCTTGACGGAGGAAAATAGAAATGAGAAAAGCCCAGTTTATGCTTATTTTTTTTACTGCACTAGTCTTCTCACTATCGGCCCAAGCGTTTTACCACAATATGCCTGAATCCCAGCGCAGAGAGCTGGCAAGAGCATACTATATGGTAGGTATGCAGTATGAAACCATTGGAGAGCAGGAGAAAGGACAGGAGTTCATAGACCTTGCATTTGATATGTATCCTGCACTGAATCCGAACCTTGAGGTAGAAAGCACCGAACCTAAAACAGAACCTCCACAAGAAGAGCAAACCAGAAGACAACCGGTAGTACAGCCGGAATACCAAGCTCCTCCGAGAAATGTTGTGCGGTATCAATTCACTAAACTTATTCGCGCCTTTTTCCAGGAAGACGTTCAGGAGATGCTTGAAGTAATGGACTCAACAGTATCGCTGCCTGGAATAGAAGCGCTGCTTTCAAGACAGAATATCCGCAATGAATTAACCTCTATCTTTGCTGCAGCAGAGATAGACTCAACACCTATTACCCGTGTGTATAACCTGCGTTCAATGGAGTTTTCGGAAGTAGAAGGAAGAGAGGGTATCTGGCGTGCATCCATTCAGACCCAGCCCGATCCTGCTATGGACTTATCATCCTTCATATATACAGTAAACAGAACCCAGAACTTTTATTTTCACAGAGTCGGCAGTGAATGGCTGCTTTTTGCTATAGGAACCCTGCCCAGAGTAATTGCCGCGCCAGTACAGCCGGAAAGTATTGTTGATGAAACCTTCCGCGAATTTGTCGGAAATTTTCTTGCAGAGGACTTTGAAGCTGCTTTGTCAATATTCGATAGACGGGTATTCCTCCTGGAGCTTGGGGTCCAGGTTGATGAAGAGGAACTCCTGGAAACCTTTCACGGCTATGCAGAGGATTATGATTTTGCAGGCCTGGATACCTTTGATATCTACACGAATTCGGTTATTACCGTGCTTGCAGGGGAAGACTATTTCCAGGATTCTGCGGTATATGCGCTTACACCTGAATACTCACAGAGAGCACAAGAGGAACTTCCCTTTTTCTCCGGGTTTTCAACATATTATTTTACTTTTTACGAATCTGAGCATACTTGGAAAATATTCGCCATTTTCTAAAGTGCTGAACATAGCCGCATGACTTTGGAAGATATCCGGCAAACAAGGCATGGTAGATAGTTACTTTTCCGCATTGGCTGCACCTGCGGAAACGGTTATGGTAAACTCTGCAGAGATTTGTTTTTGTATCAAGGTGTTCGCATGGCAGATACAGTGCAATATCCCACCCTCCCCCGGAATTCTTAACTTTCTCGTAGCAGCAAAGTCCGCACCTCTTGCAAAGGGCTTCCCATTCTTTATCTTTTCTACGAAAATAATTCCGGATTTTCCTGAATAGCATAGGTGTACTATACACACCGCTGGTATTATAAGCAAGGCAGGAGCAGCATGGACCCTGCCAGCTTTACTGCTTAGTAAAACGCTCCTCGA
>CAYRYS010000101.1:0-11282 GCA_964428555.1 uncultured Spirochaetales bacterium
AGAGGACGGAGGAACCGCCAGCTCTGCTGCAACCACGCTCCCCGAGTGACGCCGTAGGCGGTGTATCGAGGGGAGGGTTTTTAGGCCAGCCATGCTGCGTAAAATACCCTCCTCGGATGCTTCTGTAGGCTCGTCTGTTTCTCTCCATACTCCACCTCCTGCTATGGTTCCTCAAACTCTGCTTGACAAAATACGCTTTCCCGGACACAGTAGAGTATGAACCAGAATAATAAAGATTTGTTAACCACTCCTTTGTTTGAAAAGCATAAAGAGATTGGCGCGAAGATGGTAGAATTCGGCGGTTGGCTCATGCCTGTAAGCTATGCTGCTTCAGGTATTCTCGCTGAACACCAGAATACCAGGTCCGGGTGTTCAGTTTTTGACATCTGCCACATGGGGGAGCTGTTTATCTCTGGGCCTGGAGCAGCAAAAGCTCTGGACAAAGTGCTTACTGCGAAGGTGCTTAAAGCAAAACCAGGCACCTGTAAATACGGCTTTATCCTGAATAACGAAGCAGGCGTAATTGATGACTGCATCACCTACTGCTTGGAAGAAGACCAGTTCATGATTGTTGCCAATGCATCAAGGAGGCAGATAGACCTTGACTGGATGCAGAGGCATCTACCGGATTCAGTAACAATTGATGACAGGTCAGATACAATTGCCAAAATAGATGTGCAGGGTCCTGACTCTGTAAAGGTGATGAAGGATGCCCTTGCCCTCGACCTTTCAGGTTTAAGGTTTTTTCGTTTTGACACATTCTCCGCAATGGGGACTGACTTTATCATCAGCAGGACAGGCTATACCGGAGAGCTTGGTTTCGAGGTTTACATGCCGAGCAAAAGGGCAGTAGAATTCTGGGAAAAGGTCACAGCAGCAGGAGCACAGCCTGCGGGGCTTGGTGCCAGGGACACATTGCGCATAGAAGCAGGACTGCCGCTTTACGGCCACGAACTAGATGAAGAGACTACCCCTGTGGAAGCAGACCTCCAGAGGTTCGCGGACAAAGACAGGGAGTTTATCGGCATGGAAGTAGTCCAGGCACAGCTCTTGGACCTGCCTGAGGAGAAGCTATTCGGCCTTGTTACTGAAGGAAGACAGAGCCCGCGGGAAGGCCATGTAATTTTAGATGAAAGCGGGTACAGCATTGGAAGGGTTACCTCAGGCGCATTTATCGCCACCCTCGGACATCCGGCAGCATTTGGATTTATTGACCGGAGTGCCGCAGTAGCGGGACACCGCTGTTATGTAGATACAGGAAGAAAGAAGATCCCCGGCTCTCTCCATACAGTCGGGTTTTTACAGAAAGACTAAACAGGAGGCGTTATAATGGTAGAAAAGGATTATCTTTATACAAAAGACCATGAATGGATTAAGGTTGACGGCGATACTGCAACAATGGGAATTACAGATTTTGCCCAACAGGAGCTTGGGGATATTACCTTTGTTGAGGCGCCGGAAGTTGATTCTGAGTTCGCTCAAGGCGATGAGCTTGGCACTGTGGAATCTGTTAAGTCAGCAGGGGATATTTTCTGCCCGGTAAGCGGTACTGTAATCGAGGTAAACCCGGAGTTGGAAGACACGCCAGAGCTTATTAACCAAGACCCATACGGAAAGGGCTGGATCTGTAAACTCGGTTCAATTAACAAAGATGAAACCAAGGACCTGATGAATGCTGATGCCTATGAGAAATTTATTCAGGGGCAGGAATAATGTCTTTTGTTTCCAACACACCCCAGGAACAGAAGGAAATGCTGGATGCAATCGGGCTTACTTCCACCAGCGACCTTTTCCTTGACATACCCGAGGCTGTAAGAAACCCGGACCTCGACATCCCTAAAGCCTTAAGCGAATCAGAGGTATACGCAAAGCTCCATGCTTTGTCCCATAAAAATGCCCACGGTCTGACCTGCTTTTTAGGTGCAGGGTATTACGATCACTTTATCCCAGCTGCAATAGATTCCCTTGTTTCCAGAAGCGAATTCTACACAGCATATACACCCTATCAGCCTGAAGCATCCCAGGGAACACTCCAGGCAATTTATGAATACCAGAGCCTTATCTGCAGGCTTACAGGAATGGATGCTGCCAATGCCTCACTCTATGACGGAGGAACAGCCCTTTTTGAAGCAGCGATGATGGCAATCCGGGTCACAAGGCGGAATACCATACTCATTGACTCAGGGGTTTCTCCAATTTACAGGAACATGCTTTATTGCTATACCAGGAACCTGTCCATCAACTTTATTGAAACACCGGTTAAGCACGGCCAAAGTGACAGGGAAGATATTCAAAAACACATGGATTCAGATACAGCAGCAGTAATAACAGCAAATCCCAATTTTTTTGGTGCTGTTGATGACTTTTCCGATATAGCTAAGATGGCACACGAAAACGGTTCCCTCCTTATCACCTCTGTATACCCAATCTCTCTTGGTGTGTTAAAAACACCTGAAGCAATGGGTGCTGATATTGTAACTGGAGAAGGCCAGTCCCTTGGTATCCCCCTTTCATTCGGCGGTCCATACCTTGGGTTCCTTGCATCAAAAAAGAAGTATTTACGGAAAATGCCAGGCCGCATTGCGGGCGCTACTGTTGATACAGCAGGGAAGCGCGGCTTTGTACTGACCCTTCAGGCAAGGGAGCAGCACATACGCAGGGAAAAAGCAATGAGCAATATCTGCACAAACCAGGCACTCTGCGCGCTTCGGGCAACAATCTACATGTCCCTCATGGGTAAACAGGGGCTGAAAGAGGCAGCAATGAAAAGTGCCGCAAAGGCTGAGTACCTGAAAGACAGGATTGACGAGATCCCCGGTGCACAGGTAAAACGGAGCGCCCCTACCTTTAATGAGTTCACTGTTGAACTGCGCTCACCTGCAGGGGAGGTAGCCGCGCGGATGATAGACAAGGGCATTGCAGCTGGATTTCCCCTTGGCAGGTATTACGAGGGGATGGACAATTATCTTCTAGTCGCAGTAACTGAGAACCGTACAATTGAAGAGCTTGGAATGTTTTTAGCAGCATTGGAGGCATCTGTATGAGTAAGCTGATATTTGAAAAGTCTGTTCCAGGACGCAGGGGATACACATTACCTGAATTAACTGAAAAGGAAGCGGGTTACAATTTGAGGCTGCCTAAACAAATGCTCAGAGATGATGCGCCTGAGCTGCCTGAGGTTTCAGAGCTGGATGTTGTCCGTCATTTCACAAACCTTTCTAAAAAGAATTTTGGTGTTGACTCGAACTTTTATCCACTAGGTTCGTGCACAATGAAGTATAACCCTGCAATTAACGAGAAAATTGCAGCATTAGACGGGTTTTCCACACTCCACCCGCTTCTACCCCAGCTCAAGCACGGCGGAATGCTGACCCAAGGTGCTCTGGAGGTGCTCTACGAAGCAGGGAGCTTTCTCTGTAAAGTAGTTGGAATGGATGAGTTTACTATGCAGCCTTTAGCAGGGGCACACGGCGAGCTGACAGGGGCAATGATTATTGCTGCCTACCACAGGGATAAAGGCAATAAAAAGACAAAAGTACTGATTCCTGACTCAGGCCACGGCACAAACCCTGCAACTGCGGCAGCCGCAGGATACGATGTAGTCACCATTCCCTCAGGAAGTGATGGATGCATGGACTTTGACGCAACTGTTGAAGCACTGGATGAAGAGGTTGCCGCAATTATGCTCACCAGTCCGAACACTCTCGGACTCTTTAATACAAAGCTCAGGGAAATATCCGAAAAAGCCCGCGAGGTAGACGCGCTCATGTACTACGACGGCGCGAACCTGAACGCATTGCTTGGTAAATGCAGACCCGGTGACCTTGGGTTTGATGTTGTACACATTAACCTGCATAAGACCTTTGCAACACCCCATGGAGGGGGAGGCCCGGGCTCAGGTCCTGTCGGGGTAAAAGAACATTTACGCCCATTCCTGCCGACAAGCATCGTAACAAAAAGGACTGATGGTACTTACAGCCTGGAGTATTCCAGGGAAAAAACCATAGGCTACATTGCTCCATTTTACGGGAACTTCCTGGTTGTGCTCAAGGCATACGCCTACATGCTCATGCTCGGTAAAGAGGGCCTAAACTCTGTGAGCGACAACGCGGTACTGAACGCGAATTATGTACAGGAAAAGCTGAAGCACCTGTACAATCTGCCCTTTGACAGACACTGCATGCACGAGTGCGTGTTAAGCGCTGAAAAGCAGGCGGATAACGGGGTGCATGCTCTGGATATCGCGAAGGCACTCCTTGACCACGGTATACACGCGCCCACTGTGTATTTTCCTTTAATCGTTAAAGAAGCAATGATGATAGAACCCACAGAAACTGAGTCCAAAGAGACCCTGGACCGGTTCATAGAAGTGATGACAAGCCTCGCGAAGCAGGCAGAGGAAGACCCAAAGGGTTTTGCCCTTTACCCTGCAACAACTCCTGTGCACAGACTGGATGAAACACAGGCAGCCAGGCACCCGGACATTGCGTATAAGGGGTGAAAGGCGCTTTTCACGAAGGAAATGCTTAACTATTGTAAATATGCAGATTTGATGAAAGCAATTGCTATCAAAGAAAAGGCTATTTATAAAAAACTCTTGATATTCATGCTATTTGATTGTATATTGCATGCAGGAGGGAGTATGCCAACGCTTCAAGTTAGAGATTTGCCTGAAGACCTTTATGTAAAATTATCAAGGCTTGCAGCACAGGAGCACAGAAGTCTGGCCCAGCAAACAATCAAGCTCATTGAAGAAGGGTTGAAGGCGCATCAAAATCGAAAATTCCAAAGGAGAGCTTTGCTTCAAGAAATTGAACAAAGAAATTATCCTGACACAAGCGAAATTGATACTGTGCAATTGGTGAGAGAAGATCGGGAAAGATGAATTATGTGATAGATACTTCCGCGGCAGTGGATATTATATTAAAGAAAGGAAATTATTCAATATTTGTCGATGCCCTGGACAGCGCAGATGTGGTCATTACCCCTGAATTATTCGTTTCAGAAATTGCTAATGTTGCATGGAAATACTATAGACTTGCTGATTTTTCTTTTGAACAATGTATGCAGTTATCCCAGGATGGCATCAACCTGATTGATCAATTCATTCCTTCAAAGGAACTCTGGAAAGAGGCATTACAAGATGCAATAAGAAATAATCATCCAGTTTATGATTGCTTATACCTTGTCTGTGCAAGACGTAATGGCGCAATTTTATTAACAAAAGATAAAAAGCTGCAGCAGATTTGTGATAAGGCGGACATACCTTTAATATGATATTACCTCCGCAAAGGCGGTCTGCTCTTCGTCCACTCAAGCCAGCTGATAAATGCGATAAACCCACCGACCGTAACTATGAGTATCTTCTATTATAGTGTTGTTTACACGGTTTTTATTAATTTGTGCTTTCTCAAAGCCTTTTGTGGACCTCTGTAAGGAATTCATCAAAGTTCCTAATGTTTTGTAATGCCTCTACCATTCCCGGAAGCCGGATTACCCGTGCAATATCAGTAAGCGATTTTAGGTGGTTTTCCGGGTCCTGATCAACCGGATCCAAAAGGACGATGATAATGTGAGGACATTCGGTAGCTTTGGGAATATTCAGTGGCAATGAGTTCACTCCGAGAAAGATGACAGAGTCATCCACGAACGGTAAATGAGTATGAAGGAGGATAACATCTTTAGTAAGCTCAACAGGTTCTTCCTGGCTTATTCTGTGCAGAAGTTCTGTAGTTGTTCTTGTGTTCGGGCTGCGTTTTCCGAAATATCTGGAAACAAGTGTTTGTACTGCCTCCTCAGGGCTTGCGGCGTTCATGCGAAAAATACTTCGTTCTCTGTCAAAGCCTGAGATAAGTTTTTCTTCATTGGATATGGTTTCAGCTGCCCTGGCACTTTCCCATGGTTTAGCGGGGGGAAAGACAGCAGAGAAGTTGAATTTATCTCCGGTTTTTACAAACTCACGAGGCAGTCTGTCTAAGCTCGGCTGCCAGGCAATTTCTCCCTTGCGGGCTGACATCAGAATTATCCAGTCTCCGGATTTCCGCAAACCCGCGAATACATTCAGGATATTTTTCCAGACAGCGAAAGCCTCAAATGCTGTTTCCGTTTTTGGCTGAGTATTTATAATAAACTGTTTTACGGAATTCAAGGTGCTGTGAGCAGCAAGAATTAAGATGGAAGCGCCGGTCTGGTGCGCGAGGTTTTTTATCATAGAAATAAATGCTTCAAATCCCTTCTGGCGTTCTCCGAAAGGCGGAAGAATAACCACCATTCGCTTTACGGAATTTACCGGTTTTACGATTCTGGTGACCATCACCATTTGGGAGGACCTGTCTATCACCTCATCCAGGGTTTTTCCGAAAATCCTGCTGCCTCCAGGATGTTCGCCGTCCCAGCTTGCGGTAATCATGCTTATCCGGTTTTCCCTTGCAGCCCGGACAATACCGGATGCTGTGTTCAAGTCTACGCTGGTAAGGGGAGTGACCGGAATATTTGCTGACATTGCCCGTACAACAGAATGTGCTAATATTTTCTCAGCATCAGCAAGGTCTTTTTCCAGGTTTATGCTCTCACTTGTAACACTGACAGGATACACAGGCTCGCTGCTTCCTTCGTTCCGTAGAAGGACCGCAAGGTCAACAAGCTCTTTGGCTCCTTCCCGCTGGGCAAGGGGTATGAGAATTCTATGGGGCGCGCTGCTGTGGTCATATTCCTTCTGTTCTTCCTCTAAGGCGACCTTTTTTCCTGCTCTTTGGGTGATGAGAGAACCAACAAGGCTGGTTACTGCTATCATGATAATAGTACCGGTAATTATGTTATCGGAAAACAAGTCTGCATTAAATCCGACGAGCACTGCTGCGAGGGTTGCTGCTGCCTGGTTAACACTGAGTCCGAATATCAGAGTTCCTTCCGAAGGTCTGTATTTTAATAAAACCTGAGAGAGTTTTGCAGCAAGAAACTTGCTTAATATAGCAACCGTAGACATGCCGATTATCACAATCCAAACATCCGCGCCTGCTGCAAGCAGTCTGAGGTTTACCAGCATTCCAACGGATATGAGGAAAAACGGGATAAAGATGGCGTTCCCGGTAAAATGCAGGCGTGTTGCAAGTATACTTTTCTCCGGAATAAGGCTGTTTAGGGATAAACCTGCTAAAAACGCGCCGATAATCGGCTCCAATCCTGCTAAGTACGCAAGGTAGCTGACAGTAAAGGTTAGAGCCATAACAAAGATATACTCAAGCTCCTCATTTGTTCCCAGTCTGGAGAAAAACCACCGCCCGATTTTCGGAATGAGAAAAAGCGTTGCACCCATGTAGAGCGTCATCAGGGAAAAGAGCTTTACCCAGAAAAACCAGGTGATCTCAGAGTGACTGGATGAAACAACTACCGCCAATACGATTAGAGCTAACGTATCGGTTATAATTGTACCTCCAACAGTTGTTGTTGCAGGCCTTGACTTGGTCAGTCCAAGCTTACCCAAAGCAGGGAAGGTTAATAAGGTATGAGAGCTGAACATGCTTGCAAGGAGCATTGCGATCGGAATACTCATCCCAAAGGCCCAGAAGCCGAGTGCAGTACCCATGACCAGTGGAATGGAAAATGTCACCAAACCGAAAATGATTGTATGGGATTTATTCTTCTTTACCTGGTGCAGATCTATTTCCAGACCTGCAAGAAACATGATGTACAATAGTCCAACTTTGCCTATCAGCTGAATACTCTCACTTCTTTCAAGCAGGCCCAAACCGAACGGCCCAACCAAGATACCGGCGAGAATAAGGCCGATTATCTCTGGGAGTCCTGCTTTTTTTGCGAGTAAAGGTGCAATGAGAATTATTATCATAATAGTGCCGAAAACCAGCACAGGGTCCTGAAAGGGCATAGGAAAACCAGGCATTTACAGCTCCTTTTAGTATATGGTCATTGTAAATATACGCAACCAAAGGGTTTTGTGCAACTATTGTAATAAAAATGATAAAGATTGTTTTTGCTTTCAGGAGAAACTCTATTGGATTACAAGATCGGCTTAGTATCTCACCCTGGTCTCTTCTCCTGCCCGGTCAGGCGTCTCTATCTTGAGCCCAATTCCATCGCTCCTTACAGGACCAGAAAGGTGGGGAACAGGGCCATTATCATTTGCCGCAAGTGCCTCTTCAATTTCTGCATACAAGAAGTGTAATGTGTTTATTGCATAATAAATAGGGTTTTCATAGGGTAAAATTTGTCATAGATTCAATATTAGTCATTTTTTTGAAGGATTCAGTGAAGAAAAGCCTTGTGCCACGAAGCTTTTGGGTAAAGCTGAAAAAATTAGCTTCTTAGCTTTGGGGAATCAAACCAAAGGCCTGATACAAGCGGGCTATTCAAGTACTCCTGGAACACGATCTTTATAGTTACATCATCTTCTTTTTCAAATTTCCCGGAATACAGCATGATGATGTACTGGTCCTCTCTGAGTATGTCCCACAGCTCATGGCTCTCATGGTTTCCAATTTTGGAGATGATTAGGTCCCGTGTCTGTTTGAACACAGATTCAGGCATAGCGTTTTTCATCTGTTCATCGAAAAACTTTGTATACTTGTTATAGTCATTTTCAGTGAATCCCTCAAGCACAGTGTTTGTGATCGGGTCCATATAATTGATAATCTGTTCCCTGTCTTCAGGTGATACCGGTTTCTGCATAATTTAATTCCTCTAATTAGATAATACATTGAAGAGAGATTCTTCGCAAGGAAATCAACTCTTTACAAATAGAAAAAAAATATTAATTGTTTTATAAAATATGATAAAATACTTGACAAAAATCTGGGGGGGGCGTAGTATCTCTTGCATAAATCATATAAAGGCCTTTATAAAAAAAACAGGAGAAAAAAAATGAAAATTAAAATGATTGTTGTTCCTTGTATAATGCTTGTCTTTTCGCTTGGTTGTTCTATTGGATTATCAAATAATGAGACAGTGTTGGAGAATGGTACTGTAGTATCTGCCGAAGAGCAGGAGATGCTGGAGTCTCTGAGACCGCAGGCTGTAGATATTTTTGCTCAGGTATTGGGTGAGGATAGAGCGAGGTCCATAGATTCAAATGAGACTGTGTCGATTGATTCATTTGAAAGAGAAGAGCTTGATCAGCGGTTACGGGAACTCATGGAAGCTGAAATAGGACCAGATTATGAAAGGTTTATTGTAGAAGGTGATTTTGGAGAACGGGTTTTTGAAACAAGCTCAGACTCAGCCTCAAGAGCAATTGATGTTACTGATGGTCAAGATCCTATATATACATATCGAATGGTTTATAACTGCAAACTGGCGACGATAATCCAATAAATACTCTGGCGGGCCATGCCCGCCTTAAAATAATATAAAAGGTATGTGAAATGAAAAAAAACATTTTAATTATCTTATTTCTATTAATTATTGGGTTCAACATAAGCGCTCACAGCTCCGCCTTTCCTCTAGAGCAGAACCAGATTGATTTATCTCTTTTCTGGGACCCTTCTGGGGGGGGTGCAGCTGAGTACCGGTTTTGCTGCAGAAGATGGAGTAATAACTGAGCTTCTATACATGCCGATTACTACGGAATTCGGATACGCCCACGCAGGATCAGTTTTTTCTGTGAATTACGGGATTCTTCCTTTTCTTTCAGTCGGACTAACCTGTAATGCTCTGGATTTTCTTATTCACGGAATAAAAGACGGGTTTTGGTATTTTGATGTTTCAGTAAATGCCAAGCTAAACATATTCAGAAATAATTTCTATATTCTTAATTTCAGAAGTGAATTTGAAGCGAATCCTCTATTTTCAAGTCCTGAGCAATATTACTTTGGCTCTGGATTGTTAAACTTATTTAATACCCTAAGCTCGAACTTTATATTGATAAATAATGCTCATTTTTCCACCTCCCTTTATATTGACCTAAAGCATATTACGAGTTTTGTGAACCAGGAATACGGGAACCCTGTGTTAAGTCTTGATAATATCCAGGTACCTGAACAATGGGCAGACAGGGATATTGAATTAGGCTATGCCAGAGTAGACCGTATTGCCCTAGCCCTTGGGACTGAAGTAAGAGTAGATAATTTTAACGCGTGGCTAGGCTTTAATTTTCCTATTGAAGATTTCTCACGTGGCGGGGGTGTGCTCTATTGGGAAACTTTTGATAGTTTCTTGTACAGCCTGTCTTTTACGAATTTTGAACTGAACTGGAGCTTGCGTTTATAGACTTTCGGAAAACCCATGCCCGATAGAGGTGCCCAGCACAATTGCTGCTCCCGGACTGCTCAGGTTCCGGGCAGCCGCAGTACCGTCATGGAATACCCGGACTTCTGCCGCAGTACTTCCTGCTTTTTCCCATAGCTCCCCAAAGAGTTTTTCCGCGTTTTCTTCTATTATAACGAGCTTGCAATAGGCGCCTCTGTCATTTTTCATAAAGACCCCGTCTTCTACATAGGCTGCAATGCTGACGGCAAGTGCCGGAACAAGGCCCAAGGAAAACTCTTTTCTAAAATAACTCAATGCCATTGTTACCTTGTCCACCACCACTTTGGCAAACTCAGGGTCCATGCCCTCATGAAGGTCATTCAGATCCATAGTATGGGTGATGATTTCCTCCTCCGCTCCCTTGATCATTCCTTTGACTGATCCGTGGCCAAAGTCAAGACAGAGTGTTCCCTCCGGTTGACCCGCTGCTGCACCGAACAAGGGCATATGCTGGGCAGGTGAAAACAATGAATACACCCCTGTTTCAGCTCCCCAGTTCTTCAGGGTTAGCAAAGCTTCATGAAAGAATTCCTGGCCGCTTTCTCCTGCTATAAAGCCGCCGCCTAAGAGCACCCGCGGGGTCTGTCTCCAAAACCTGCGGATCTCACCAAGCTTCGAAGCTTCCGGGTGTCCTGACCAGGGCATTCCTTTTCGCAGTGTGTAAAGCAGGGCTGCCAACCGCTTGCCTGCTCTTTTTTGCCATGAGGTAGGAAATTCCCCTTGGAGCTGCCGCAGAACAGCGCCGGAGAGCAGCTCCCTGCCGGTTTTACCTGCAAGGTTTGTGCCATGAAGCTTTTGGGTTATACAGAGTCTGTTCAGGCTTGAACCAGGAAAAGGACATATCTTCATACAAGAAAGTATACAGAATAATACAGCCTCTGGATAGAAAGCAAGAAGCTGCAATTGCTAAAACTATGAACTTCACATATTGAATTACTGACTTTGCCGCAAAATAGATGGTTACCAAAACACCGGATGAAACGGATTACTCGGATGGGGGAAACAGATTGGGGCCTCCGGTC
>CAYRYS010000102.1:0-11280 GCA_964428555.1 uncultured Spirochaetales bacterium
GGTGTAGCTGTACACATGTATTCATCTGATGCATTTACCAACGGATTTGCAGTACTTGCTGGAGATTATGAAGCACAAGGCCGACTTCCTTTGAACCAGGCCATGCAGGCAGATCAGTAATGCCGTGGTTTCAAGCAGGACTGGCAGACAAGGACAGTCTTATTAAATTTCTCAAAACCTCTGAATATAATTGGACAAACTTTTCAGATTACCTAAAAGAGATATATAAATCAAGAAAGCTTTTTAAGGTAAAAGACATAATTTTTGTTAAAAAAGAAAACAGAAAAGCCGCAGCAATAAGCGGTGCTGCAATGTGCACAAAGTACGGGTTGTTTCTTCCTGCTCTTCTTGAAGCAGAATCTGAAAATGATACACATGGTATCAATAGAATTCACAAAATTGCAGGAAAAAGAGTGTACTCTGCCATGGGCCGCTCCCAGTCTTTGGAGTTTTTCAATAGCTTGTATGCAGAATACTGTGAAACAAGGGTGGACTATCAGCTTCTCACACTTGCAAAACCTGTGATAAAACCGGATAAACCTGCAGTGCCTGGACTGGAGATTGAAAAATGCAGTATCGACGATATCGGCAGACTTTACCCCATACACAAGGCATACGAGATTGAAGAAGTTCTTCTTGATCCAAAGAAGTATAACCCTTCCCTTTCTTACTATGTACTTCAAAAGAGCTTAATGCACCACCTGGTTTTTGCAGCAACCTTACAGGGCACTCCCATTGCCAGAGCAGCAACCAATGCAAGAGGTTTCCACTGGGACCAGCTTGGAGGCATATACACAGAGAGGCAATATAGAAACAAGGGGATCAGTTCATACCTGGTGTATGGGCTTATTTCTGAAATTCAAAAGCAAAGCAGAAATGTCTGCCTTTTTGTAAAAGAGGACAATAAAGCAGCAATACGGGTATATAAAAAACTCGGTTTTCAAGAACAAGGCCCCTTCCAGATCCGGTATTTTTCCCACGACTCAGATAAGTAAAAACTATCGATCCAATTTCCGTTCTAACCGTTTTCTCCTATGTTCCACCTCCCTTTGTATCCGTTCAGTCAAAAAGGGGAAACTAAGAAGCTTTGAAACTATCTGTAAAGCAGCTGTAAAATCCTGCTTTCTATGCTCATAATACTTTGCAAGTTCAAGGTATACGCCTATGCTCTTTCTCGATTCTGATATTCTCTTCCAAATACAGAGGGCTTCGTGCACTTTTCCGGTACGTTTATACCACAGGGCAAGAATTTCCCCTGCTTTTTCATCACCACCCTGATAAGCAGAGTGAAGAAGGTCCTCTGCCCTGTCTTTGGAGCGTACAGCCAGAGCAAGGCCCATTTGGCGCCTCTCCCGTGGACTGATGCTTTCAGGGGAGCGAAGCATTGACTGATAATGGACTGCTAAATTATATAACGAATAAACATCCAGACAGTTATGACGGAATACAGGCTCAAGTATACCGGGATCCCGTTTTTTCAGATATTCAAAATACAACTCCGGGGCATAGGCTCCTGATAGATCGTCAGTGCGGGGGGTTTTCAGAATTTGCTCTTCAACGGTTTTCATTGTACAGTCTGGAAGTGTATTTCTCCACAGCCTGCGGGCTAAATACAGCAGGTCCCATTGGTTAGGAAGAGCAAACTGCTTCCTATTTAGGAGGAACCGGGTTTTCATGAGGTTTGCATCAAAAGCCTTACCATTATACGAGACCCAAACCTTATCTTCAACGAGATATTTTTTTATGATTTCCAAATACTCAGGCTCGAATGGATAGTCTCCAAGCAGAAATTGGGTCACAATAAAAGAATCTTCTTTTTGTTTACCAATACCGGTAAGAAAAACAACCGTACCTGCACCTGCGGACAAGCCGGTTGTTTCTGTATCCCAGTATGCTAGGCTAAAATCCTGTGCACCAGGAATGAGCAGACTGAGTATGTTCCGGTCAACTTTGGTAGGCGCTGGGTAGCTTGTCTGTCTTACATATACACCACTAGCCTCTTCCCTCCAGCCTTCAGGTGCACAGACGAGTGTTTTTGTTCGCTTTGCCTGCTTTTTTTCTGCTGTTCCTTTTGCAGCCCGCAGAGCAGCAAGGCGGTTACTGACTCCCCGCTTCATCTTCAGCCTCCGCGTGCATACAACGTAAAAACTCAAGCGCGGCAATTTTCCGGTTACCCTCTATTGCGGTAAATTCCTCAGATGGTCCGATGCATGAGGGACACCCGTGTTCACAGAGGCACTCCTCAACCCTCTTGTGCACTGCAGAGAAGATAGGATACCGCTTTTCCAAAGCCCCTTCTGAAAGCCCGATTCCGCCTGGATACCGGTCAAAGAGAAAAATACCGGGCATTTGATAATGGGGGTCCCGCACTTTTTCAGATGTGCCGAGGTCAGAGGTTGAGCAGAGTACAAACAGGGAGGCAACACTTTTTAGAACTGTTGCAACACCGGAAAGAAGCGCAGCCTTCATTGCCTCATCTTTAGATGCAAGGTATTCCCCTGGCCGAGAAGTTTCTGGAAACCCGAAAAATACTGCGCGTGTGTGCATCTGCTCTTCAGGGAGGGAAATCTCTCCATATCCGATATTCTCGTGGGTATCAAACTTCAATTTCTTAAACTTCGCAACCTGAGACCGTACCAGGACATCCCCAATATTAGAGGTAAATACAGGCTCAGGATACTGGCTGTCAATAGTGAGGACTTGGATATCCCGCTTTACCAAGGAATCGGTGAAATAATTGAGTTTACGCTCCTCAACAAAGGCCTGGAGGTTCTCAAGATCCAGCTGGGTAACAATGTATTGCTTCGAACGATGCAGATATACAGCATTCTGAAAGAGCAGTTCCTTTGCTGAGGGCCTGTCCATCTCTCCGATAACCTCATGCTTGCCCTTTGTTGTGTTAATAATTACGACATTTTCATTGGTTGCAGAGCGCAGGGATATTCCCTCAGACGGATATGATCGGTCTGCCCAGTAATACGCGCCTCCTGTGTACCGAAGCACACCGGTTTCCTCCAAATATTCAAGAATATCAGGCGCCAGCTCTGCCAGGAAATCCTCTTTTTTTATAGGTAGTTCAAAAGCAGCGCATTTAAGATGATCTGAAAGAACAAATGGATTGTCCGGATCTATCCATGCAGACTCCGGATTTGTTCCAAGGAAATATTCCGGATTTTCCACAACAAACTGATCGAGCACAGCATTTGAAGCAATAACCAGCGCAACAGAAACAGAGTTTCTCCGCCCCGCACGGCCAGCCTGCTGCCAAGAGGATGCAATGGACCCAGGATACCCGGCAAGCACAGCTGCATCCAGTCCTCCAATATCGATACCAAGCTCAAGCGCATTAGTTGAAACAACTCCATGTATGCTCCCATCCCTCAAGCCCTTCTCAATCTCTCTGCGTTCATTCGGCAGGTAGCCGCCTCGGTATGTTTCGATTCTCAATCTTGAATTCTGTGTATAGGGATTAGCAAAGACCTTTCTCAAGTAAGCGGCAATAATTTCAGAGCGGACCCTTGATTTTGCAAAGACAATGGTTTTAATCCCTTTTTTCAAAAAGCGTGCAGCAATACTCTTTGACTCCTGCACAACTCCCCTCCGTATGCCTTGCACAGGGTCGACTAACGGCGGATTATAAAGGATGAGGTGCTTTTCTCCGGAAGGAGACCCGTTTTCATCGATCAATGAAACATTTTCTTCAATAATAGACTTAGCAAGTTCACCGGGGTTTCCAATTGTAGCAGAGCAAAGAATAAACTGCGGTTTTGCACCATAGAACCTTGCAATCCGTTTAAGCCTGCGCATTACATTCGTTACATGGGATCCAAAAACGCCTCTATAAGTATGTACCTCGTCAATAACAATATACTTAAGTGAAGAGAAAAACTTTATCCATTTAGGGTGGTTTGGTAAAATACCGGAATGGAGCATGTCAGGATTAGAAATAATAATACGGCCGGAGTCCCGTGCTGTTATACGTAAAGAGTCAGGCGTATCACCGTCATAGGTAACTACTTTCACTGGTAAGTCGTCTGAAAAAAGAATATCGTTTAATGCAGTCTGCTGATCCTGGCTCAGAGCCTTTGTAGGAAAAAGATACAGAGCACGGGCATTTCCATCTGAAATTAAATCTTGGAGTACAGGCAGATTGTAGCTCAAAGTTTTTCCGGAAGCAGTAGGAGTAACAACTGCAACATTTTTTCCGGAACGCACAGTGTCCCACACCATTTTTTGGTGTGTGTACAAAGAGGTAATTCCCTTGTCCTCAAAACTTTTACGGATAATCTGATGGAGATCATCCGGGAACCGGGCATATTTTGCCTTTCTTGCAGGAATGTGTTCCCATTTTGTTACACAGGACATGAATGCTTTGTCATGTTTCAGCGCTTCCAGGATTTCCGGGAGCGCATCCGTGGATTCTGGCATATTCCTGTCCTCTTGCTAGGGGTTCTGTGCTTTTAGCGTGTCAATCACGATCTGGTCTGAAGGAGCAAAGTCCATGTTCTTGATTTCTTCTAGTGTTGCCCACTTCCACTGGGTATGCTCATCAAGCCGAATATCCTCTGAAAGTAATTCTACAGAGTATGCTCTGAGCTGAAACTCCTTGCCTTTATGTCTGAAACTTCCTCTGCAAAGCTCCCGGCCGACACGTATATCGATATTCATCTCTTCCTGAATCTCACGCTTGAGCGCTTGTGTCGGCGTTTCACCTGGATCCACTTTTCCGCCGGGAAATTCCCATTTATTGCTTAAAGCACCGCCTGGTTTCCGTTTTGCGACAAAAAAGGTATTATCTTTTTCTGCTACAGCTGCTGTTGATATACGCATGCACCATTATAAAAGGAGTACACCCGGGAAAACAAAGTGCAGTACAGCAACAATGATACCAATCACTCCGAAAACAGCTTTTCTGGCAAGAAAAAGCTGTTCCATTTTTTCGATTGTTGGAGAAACAACCTCTGATCTGTTCCTATAATAATCCAGAAAAAGAAGAAGTCCCAGAAAAATACCGGTAACAGAAGGGATTAGGTCTCCGAAAAACACCATATCTCCACTTGTTACTGAGAGAAGCTTAAGCACGCCTGTAATTACTGCTACAAGGGCAACTACATTCCTGAATGCCGTATTTTCCAGGAAAACCCGTACAGCTTCAAATGCACCCATCTTTTCTTCAAAATATTCAGAACAAAGTGCAAAACCAGCCAATAGATTAGCTATTACAGATAGAAAATAAAATTGATACATATACACCACCATTGCATTGTTTTCTTAGTTAAAAGAATATAAGAAAGCGGGCGTACAGTCAATTACTCAGTTCTCCTCTTTTCATACAAGGCCGGATACTTCTTATTCAGACGCAACAGGAGCAGCTATCTGGGCCTGATTTCCCTCTGACTCCACATGTGCGACAACCCTGTCATCCGGTCCGATTTCTTCTGTCTGTACTCGGAAATACCTGGTTTGCCCTGGTTGCGGCATAAGGTCCATTATCGCTTCTGTACTGAAACCGCCGGCTTCATCCTTAAAATGTACAGTTACCAAGGCAGGATTTTCCGGTGCTTCATCATCTGCTGTCACAGAAAGAGCAATGAGTGTCTGATTGTTATAATAAAAAGCATTCAGCCGAAGCTGGTATCCCGGAAATGCGGAGCTGGAGTTCCAGCCGGGGAAGAGAATACTGATAATGATGTATATCAGCATAATAATTCCAATATCTGCAAGAAGTATTACCATGGAACGGTTTTTTTGAAAAAACCCCCGTTTTTCAAGACCTTCTTTGAGTGTACCCCCTGCGCGGGAAAGGCGCTCTTCTCTGTTATAGTGAAATTGTATCTGCGACCTGTCAATATCCTTTTTTTGTTCTTCCATAGCTATAACACTTCTTTTAATATTCCACCTATATAATACTGCATTTCCTCCGCAATAAACCAGCCTTTTTCGCAAAAACATCTTTTTCCTGCAAGCTGATGAATAAGCACTCCTGCTACAGCTGCTTTTTCAGTAGACAATCCAAAGGTAATCAGACCTGCAATTATTCCTGCAAGTATGTCCCCTGATCCGCCTGTCGCCATTGCGGGGTTCATTCCGTCAATAACATACGCATCTCCCTTGGGAGTACAAACCCATGTGACATGTCCTTTGAGTACTACCACTGCATTATACTCAGCTGCAGCTTTGCGTACAGCAGTTACAGGGTCCTGAAAAACCTCAGCTTTTTCTACACTGGAGATGTAGGCAAACTCACCGGGGTGCGGAGTTAAAACCCATTTTTGCCCGAGGTCAGGCAGGTTCCCTTCCTTTTTCAACTGTTTAAGATGATACAGTCCGTCAGCATCTATAACACCCGGAAGCCCTGTTAGGATCATGTTTCTCAACGTCTCTTTCCGGTCATCTAACTTTCCCCACCCGGGACCTGCACAAAGTCCGTGATACCCCTCAAGCTCAGGCATTCTTCCAGATCTTTGACGAACCATAACAGAAGAACATTGGGAGGATACCGATCCATAAATCTGTTTGTCTATAAAAAGGGTAACCAATCCTGCAAGAGAGCGGGCTGCTGCATGGGAACAAAGAACTGAGGCGCCATGCGTGCCTTGTGCACCTGCAAAAACAGCTAATTTTCCCCGCTTATTTTTATAAGTGTCCCGGGAAATTTCCGGAAAAAACGTTGGTAAGTCACCAGGCTCCTGCCAGTACCCAGCAGGCTTTGCTGCGGCAATAAGCGCAGGAGGAAATGAAGGATTCACAACCGAGATCCTTCCGCAGTTTTTTCGCGCAAGCGGTGTAAAGAGGCAGTACTTTGGCAGTCCCATTGTTATTGTCTGTTTTGCAGTAACAGCAGGATATCCGTTCTCAAAGGAAGGACCAATTCCTGAGGGAACATCAATTGATATGACATACCCAGTTGCGCTATTAATCTGTTCAACCAGCCTATCCAAAGGTGCCCGCAGCCTTCCTTTAATTCCAGTGCCGCTAATCCCGTCAATTATCACATCTGCCTGAATCAAAATACTTTCAAGCGTTTTCTCATCACTATATAGAGAAACAGGTATCTGCATTTGCTCTATCATAGCAAGCTGTTTCATAAAAAGAGGAGAACCATCCTTTTCTATGCAGAGCACACGGATGTTATCTCTGCCCTCTAACTTTGCCTGCCGTGCCATAACAAGGGCGTCCCCGCCGTTGTTCCCCTTGCCGGCAATGTAGAGGACCTCACCGCCTGGAGAAACTGAATCCAAAATGCCGGCAATTTCTGCATGTGCCCGGATGCCTGCGTTTTCCATGAGTACTTCACCTGGAAATCCTTCTGCCTGGGCTTGTGCATCTATATCTGCCATCTGACTCGTTGTTACCAGTTTCATTGCTCAGCCTCCTGAAAAATCCTGTCTGTGCGCCACCAAACTACCCTGGACTCAGTGTCAGAGCAGAGAAGCGCTGAAAGTATACCTTCCTGTGAAACATGAAAACTTTTATATACGAGTTCAGAGTCCTCTATGTGAATATGTCTTCTTGCTATAACGGTTCCAGTTGTATCCATTATCATAATTGAATATCTATTATTTTCATCTCTACTCGCAAAAAACAGGTTTTCATTTTCCACTGTTCCGATCAGCTGATAGACATACACATTTCTGGAAGATGAAACAATACCCGGTTCCTGTGCCTGTCTGCGGTTTACCGGCAATTCAATCGGGCTGTGCATGTCTCCAGTGTCCAGGTCTATCCAATACACATTGGTCCGTTGAAAAACAATGCCTGACCGTGCCTGTGTAGAGGTGTCCACAGATTGGGTAAAGTAGTCCACTTTGCAATAGATCCTTGGAAGTTCCTGGTCCGGGACGAGGGTTTCAAGCACAGCGTTTTCCCCTTCATTTACAGGGATCTCGTCTATAGAAAGTTCATACTCATAAAGCAAGTCAGCATTTTCGGAGAACCAGAAAACCATCCATGTTTCTGCTGTCCGCGATATTACAATCATTTGATCCTGACTGTTAACATAAATATCTTCAATATAGGGAAAGGGGGTGCCGCCTATTCCTTCCTGTCCAAGGTAGTCAATAAATCTGCCGTCATTGTCAAACCGGAGTACAATTCTATTCAGCCGTGCATTGGTTTCTTCATCGTACACCCATCGGTTTCTCTGCATTTGGTCTTCAACAAGAAGATATTTATCGCTGTTTACCGCAATACTGCCAATTTTATAAAAACTATACGGGAAGGCACGCCTATTGGTCACTGCTTCCTGTTCCCGGTTCTGAATTGAGAGCAAAACCGGTTCCGGATTTGTCTGGGTATTATAGTACAGGGAAAGGAGGTCACCGTAAGAGTTGAACATCATCACTTTATCAGAATTGGAGTTACTAATATAGAAGATACCATCTCTCATATAAATATTAGATGAGTTAACAGCAGGAATACCCTCAAGCTGAAAGAGATCCAAATCTCCAGCCATTCTTCCGTATGTAATGGTGAAAAGCTCTTCCCTGGCAATTGATCTCGTGTTTTGCGGTGTACACCCAGTAAAAAATATAAGAAAAACAGCAGAAAAGAGGATACAAGCAGTTATTATAGTTTGGGTTGTCCGTTTTGGAATATGATTATGCCTTGGTTTTAATGTTTTCATAGTCTTCGATACTACAGTGCCAAGGCTGGTCTGTCAATCTTGACCATTCGCAGAATTCACAGTACATTCATGGGACAGGTTGTACGTAATGGTATAATGTATAAAACTCTTACATTCATTTTTCATTCTATATTAAAGGACTTTTTTCTATGATTCAGAATATGTTATCAGCAATTTTCGGTTCCAAACAGGAGCGTGACCTGAAGGAACTCCTTCCTCTTCTTGCAAAAATTAATGCTTTGGAGGATTGGGCCATCTCTCTGTCTGAAACCCAATTCCCGGAAATTACTCAGGACTTTAGAGAACGGATTTCCAAAGGCGAGTCATTGGAAAATCTGCTTCCAGAAGCCTTTGCAATAGCCAGGGAGGCAGCTCGGAGAACACTCGGCGAGCGGCCCTACGATGTTCAAATACTCGGCGGAATCGTGCTGCACCAAGGAAAGATCATGGAAATGAAAACAGGAGAAGGAAAGACCCTTTCCAGTGTTGCTGCAGCATACCTTAACAGCCTTGAAGGAAAAGGGGTTCATGTTGTAACTGTAAACGATTATCTTGCACAGCGTGATGCAGCATGGATGAAACCGGTATTTTCCTATCTCGGTATTTCTGTAGGGTATATTCAGGCCCAGATGGATGTTGAAGCAAGAAAAAAAGCCTATGCATGTGATATTACCTATGGTACGAATAATGAGTTCGGTTTTGACTACCTCCGTGACAACATGCGCTGGGACATCAAGTCAAAATCTCAGCCAATCCATAACTATTGTATTATTGATGAGATCGACTCAATCCTTATTGACGAAGCCAGGACTCCCCTTATTATCTCAGGTCCAGCAGGGGATGATACAGAAAAGTATACCATTGGTAAGCGGATTGCTCCGAGCCTGGAGGAATGCGCCAAAGACCCTGAAACAGATGACTACCCTGAAGAACCTGAGGGAGATTTTAAAATTGATGAAAAGGGAAGACGGATACTGTTTACTGACCAGGGAATGAATAAAATAGAAGAATTGCTGCAGAAGCAGAAGGTAATAACCGGTTCCCTGTTTACTGATGAAAATTTCGAATACATACACTATATTACCCAGTCCCTGAAAGCAATGCACCTTTTCAAACGGGATGTTCATTATGTAGTAAAAGAAGGACAAGTTCAAATTGTTGATGAGTTCACCGGTCGTATTCTGTATGGAAGACGGTATTCAGAAGGCCTTCACCAGGCTATTGAAGCAAAAGAGGGGATAAAGGTTGCAAGACAGAACAAAACCCTTGCCACAATTACTTTTCAGAATTTTTTCAGGATGTACAATAAAATTTCGGGTATGACAGGTACTGCAGATACTGAAGCAAAAGAGTTTGGCAGCATTTATAATTTGGATGTTGTGGTAATTCCCACTAACCGGCCGGTTGCCCGGCTGGATGAAGATGATGTCATTTTTATTACTGAACAGGATAAATTCCATGCTATCTGCGATGAAATTCAGGAAATGAATGAAAAAGGTACCCCAATGCTGGTTGGTACTGTTTCCATTGAAAAGTCAGAGCTTCTTTCCAATATGCTGAAAAAACGGGGAATTAAGCATGAGATACTAAATGCAAAAAACCATGCAAGAGAAGCGCTCATTATTGCTGAAGCAGGTGCAAAAGGTGCAGTTACAATTGCTACTAATATGGCAGGCCGCGGTACGGATATTAAGCTTGGCGGCAACCCTGAATACAGGGCGCGAAAGCGTGCAGGAACAGAAGCAACGGAAGAAGAATTCAAAAAAGCCTATGAAATAGAATATAAAAAATGGCTGGAAGATGCAGATGAAGTCAGGCGGGTCGGCGGCCTGTATGTACTTGGTACAGAACGCCATGAGTCCAGACGAATTGATAATCAGCTCAGAGGGCGTTCAGGAAGACAGGGAGACCCTGGTATGTCCAGGTTTTTCATCTCACTTGATGATGACCTAATGCGGCTTTTCGGCGGAGATAGGCTCAAAGGTATTATGTCCAAAGCAGGAATGGGCCCGGGAGAACCGGTGTATCATCCGCTGATAAACAAGAGTATTGAAAACGCACAAAGAAAGGTAGAGGACCGCAACTTTGACATCCGGAAACATCTTCTCGAGTTTGACGATGTTTTAAATGAGCAGAGAAAATTCATCTATGAACAAAGAGACAGTATTCTTCAGGATAAAAACCTAAAAGCCCGTATAATAAAGACAGCAGGAGAAATTATTGATGATCTTTGGGAGGATTATATCCAAGCAAAGGGTCATGATAAGACTGCAAGCCTTGAACATCTGCTGAACGAATTGAAGGTGAATTTCTTCTACGAGCCTGATGAAAAGACCGAAGAGTTGACATTATTACCTGAAGACGAGCTTCGTGCAATGATTCTTGAAGACCTTAAAAAAGATATTTTAGAAAAAGAGCAGAGCCTAGGACCTGAGGCGTTAAACCATTATATACGTTTTGAGTACCTCCGTCATATCGACCAGCGCTGGCAGGAACACCTTGAAAACCTTGAAGCCCTGCGTGAAGCTGTGTACCTCCGTTCATATGCACAGAAAAATCCCCTCCTGGAATACAAGCTGGAAGGTTTTAAAATATTCGACACGCTTTTATATAATATCCGAACTGCTATCGCGAAAAAGCTCTTTAAGATTACT
>CAYRYS010000103.1:0-6473 GCA_964428555.1 uncultured Spirochaetales bacterium
TGTCTACTTTTTGTATCTCAAGTCCGTATTCTACATTTTCCAATACTGTTCTGTGAGGAAAAAGTCCGAACCTCTGAAAAACCATTCCGAATTTCTTTCTTCTAAACTCAATGAGTTCATCTTTTGAAAGTTTAGTAACATCGGTGTCGTCTATGATTACCTGTCCTGATGTCGGTTCAAAAAGTCTATTGATACAGCGCAGTAAGGTAGATTTTCCTGAACCGGAAAGTCCCATTACTACGAGGGTTTCCCCTTCGTAAACATCAAAACTTGCATCATGTACACCAATAGCATGTTTCGTTTTTTTCATTATCTCTTCTTTACTTGTCCCGCTTTGTAACATTTTAATGGCCTTTTGCGGGTTGGGGCCGAAAACCTTAAATAGGTTTTTCACTTGTATTTTCTTCATTACTACACCCTTATCAAAAATTTTAGGTTTGAAGGAATAATTATAAACTATTTACATAGAATCATATGCACGTTGTAATATAATTATCAACAATTTATGAAACCACGTCAAGGGTATTAATCTCACGAAAGCTGACCTGCTAACTATCGTGATAAAATACTTATATATAAATAACTTAGAGAACAGTGGGTAGCAATTTTTAACTAATAATAAAGATGCTCAATATTTATGAATATATATACAAAATAGTTGTATATATATTTATAGAGATATATGTAAACGGGAATTTGGTCAAATATTTATAGAACAAGGTCATAAAAAAGCCTGTCAGCAGTTGAAGGCTGTCAGGCTTATGTGTTGTATTTGGAAAGTGATAAAATTACAGCTTGTTAGTTAAAAGACCCCTAAAATTTCCGCAAATTTCTTTAGTGCTGGGTCTAAATCACCGTCTGAAAGCAGCTTTTTAGTTAAAACTTTACCTAGCTGAACTCCTTCCTGGTCAAAACTGTTAACATTCCAAGTAAGACCCTGGAACATAACCTTATTTTCAAAGTGCGCTAATAGAGCGCCAAGAACTTGGGGAGTCAGTTTTTTTCCGTAGAGCAGGCTGGAGGGTCTGCCTCCTGGAAAGTTTTTGTTTTTGTTACTGTCCTGTTTTCCTTTTGCGAAGGCAAGAATCTGAGCTGCAAGATTGGCATTGAGTTTTGTCTGGCTTGTAGACCCTTGGAATTCGAGGTCCTGTTCTATCTGCGGATTCTGAAATCCGATGAATTGGAGAGGGATAATATCAGTACCTTGGTGCAGAAGCTGGTAGAAAGAATGCTGTCCGTTTGTGCCGGGTTCTCCGAAAATTACCGGTCCTGTCTGGTAACTTACCGGTTCAGCAAAGCGGTTGACCTGTTTGCCGTTGCTTTCCATGTCTAACTGTTGCAGATGTGCAGGGAAGCGGGAAAGTGCTTGGCTGTAGGGAAGCACAGCTGTAGAAGGAAGGCCGAGAAAGTTGCGCTCATAGACACCTATCATTGCATCCAGGAGGCTTGCGTTTTCGCGGATATTCGGTGCAAGTGCAGCCTTGTCAGCTTTATTGGCTCCTTCCAGAATTTCTTCGAACACAGCTGGTCCAAATGCAAGACTTAGCACAGCACCGCCGACTGCGCTGGTGGATGAGTATCTTCCTCCAATAAAGTCATCTATATAAAAAGATTCCAAATAGCTGTCGGATTTTGCCAAAGGACTTGTTTCGCTGGTAACTGCGATCATGTGTTTTTCAGGAACCAATCCTTGTATACCTGCCTCTTTTATCCGTTGTAATACCAGGTTTTCGTTTGTAAGCGTTTCCTGTGTAGTACCGCTTTTAGAAACCAGGATGAATAGTGTGGTTTCAGGGTCTATTTTGCTTAGTATTGAATTCGCATCATCAGGATCAACGTTGGAGATAAAGTCTGCTTTTAGTTTAAGCTCTCCACTATTCTGTTTTACATGGTTTTCTAATGCAAGATAGAGTGCTCTGGGCCCGAGGTCTGAGCCTCCAATACCGATTTGGACAACCTGGGTGAATCTTTGGCCAGTGGATCCGGTAATTTCTCCGGAATGGACTTTATCTGCAAAAGCACGGATGCGTGACTGCTGCTCAGTGTAGAAATCTCGCAGGTTCTTGCCGTTATGCTCTACAGGGCCTACTATTTCACCTCTGCAAAGATGATGAAGTACTTTTCTCTTTTCCCCGGTATTCATTATTTCACCGGAGAGAATAGCTCTGTATTTTTCTATCAGCTGCTGTTCGTCTGCCAGATCCTGCAGGACCTGGAGGATTTCGCTGTCAACAGATTTTGCTGCATAATTGTATGTAAGCCCCCCTCCCGCGTAGCACTCAAAGTCGGATATTCGTTCCTCGGTTAGTGCAGTACGGAAATCGAGAGAGCCTTTAATGTTTTTCAAGTTTTTGTATGCTGCTGTTTGATCAAAATCTTTATACTGAAGCTTTGTCATTGGATTGCTCCTTTAAGGTTTATTCTTCTAAGGAAAAGTTTTGACCAGATGGTGGAATTTGTCAACTCAATGCAGCAGAATTCGGGGCTGGTAATTATACAGTATCTTTTATTAGGATGGTATTTTTATATACCTCGTTTTCCACTTCATCCGGCAGTACAGGGCTAAAATAAAATCCTCTTTCATTTACAGATAGTACAAGAGTAAAGTACTCCTTTGTTCCGGAAATGGTTGTATGATCCACTGGGCAGTATGATCCGTGGGGGTTGGCAAACAAAATTGTTTTTGACTTTCTTTTCTCCACTCTGACAGGAAGGATGTCAATCATCTTCTCCTCGTTTTCCGGTGATGCAAGCATTATTGTGTAGTTATTAGCTGAAAAGTAAAAGGTAGAGCCTGGGAGGCGGTAGATTCCGGACTCTAAGCCGAGGCTTGCGGTATATGTTTGCCTGTTCGGATACCTTACAAGGACTTCTACAGCTTCATTGGGTTCAATAGACAATAGTGGTATTTCCAGAGGTGCGTAGCCTAATACTTTTGATGCTGCACCGAAAACAGGGTATTCTAAACTGACACAGATCAGCATTGCAGGGTAATCCTCTACAAAGGTGTAGTCGATGTTCATTTTCCCTGTTCTGGTAAATAATGGTGCTGATGCTGTCAAGCATTCTCTTAAGCCCCGTGCCTTTAATGACTCAAATGAAAAACCGCTTACAGTGGAGAAGGTATAGCTCTCTTTTTCTGTATGAATTCCTGTCCACGATACTTCATTCCAGTCTATGGATCCCATAGTTTCCTGAAAGCCTTTAAACCTTCCTCCTGAAAATGCTGCATTTATATTTCTATCTGTTAGCAGTACATCTCCCTGCATGTTTGATATTAAGAGCCTGTCATCTAATTCAGGAAGCTTTTTTCCTGCAAGTACAGGAGTTGTTTTGTTTGCAGGCCTTAGAAAATGGAGCCTCTTCCGGATCTCTTCCTCTGAATTCTCTGTTCTTCCACGGAGAATACCGGTGTACTGCCAGGAAGAACGGGTCAATGGATCTAAGGATATTCGCGGGTGGAAGGGAAGGGATATAGTATTATTACCGGTAAATTGAGAGATAGGGATAAGCCGTATTTTCTGCTTTCTTTTGTTAATCCGTGTTATTGTTTCCAGCAGTTTTTCTATAGTATTCAACCAGTCCGGGGTGTCACAGTCTATAACACAAATGCATGGATACTCTCTCTTTCTGCGTACCCGTTTAAAAATCTTTAAGATGTCTTCGCCTGAGTTCTCAGAGCAGTAAAGGAATTGTTTTTCTTCTTCTATGATATGGATGTAAGGTGCATGAAAAATGTCCTGAGAAACAGGATAAATATCTACATTCTTTCTTTCTGCTGTTGGGTGTTTTTCAGTATTTCTTTCATAAAGCTGTGTACTCTGTCTATCGATTGGAAAAAGCTGAGCAAATCCTGAGTCCCATGGGTTTAGCCATGCCCACTGGTGTTCGTCATCTCCTTCTTTAGGCAGCAGGAGGTATTGCGGGGTGCCTGTGTATCCTGTAGGAATAAGCTGATCCCCAAAGTTTTTTATTCTTGTAATTAGTTTATGTCTAATTTCGGTTACTTTTGAGCTTTCTTCTTCCAGGTAAGGGGAGGCGTGGAACCTCCAGTTGAAAGAGCCGGAGGATGATTCAGGAAGATTGCTCAGAAGCTCTACGATTTTATCCAATCTGGAATAGAAACTAGAAGGGTCTGAGTGGGAGAAGTGAAATACTATTGATGTATCGAGTACCTTGGGTTTACTCATAATAATCCTTACTACAATATCATTAAAAAATGCCAAGAAGAACTACTTTTTCCTAAAATACACGAAAAATATTTCTGGAATAGGTGGGAAGGAGATTTTTTTTCATTTTTTTGTTGATGATTTTCAAAATCATTTGTATCTTCTTCTTGAAACGAAGCTAATCAATAACAAACTCAAATAAAATAATAAAAGAGAGGGCAAAGTATGGCTAAACAACTACTTTTCGATGAAGAAGCGCGGAAATCCCTATTCAAAGGGGTAGAAAAACTCTCTTCCGCAGTGCGTGTTACCCTTGGACCAAAAGGCCGGAACGTTCTTTTGGACAAGCAGTTCGGAGCTCCGACTGTAACAAAAGACGGCGTATCTGTTGCGAAAGAGATTGAATTGGAAGACCCTTATGAAAATATGGGTGCACAGCTGTTAAAAGAGGTTGCTACAAAAACAAATGATGTAGCAGGTGACGGAACTACTACAGCGACAGTTCTTGCGTATTCAATCATCAAAGAAGGAATTAAGAGTGTTGCTGCAGGAATTAATCCAATGGGAATTAAACGCGGGATTGACAAAGCAGTAAGTTCTTCTATTGAAGAGATTAAAAAGGCAGCAAAGAAGATTAATGACAAAGAAGAGATTGCTCAGGTAGCAGCAATTTCTGCAAACAATGATCATGAAATCGGTATGGAAATTGCAAATGCAATGGAAAAGGTCGGAAAAGACGGTGTTATTACTGTAGAAGAATCAAGAAACATTGAAACTACAACCGATTTTGTAGAGGGTATGCAATTCGACAGGGGATATCTTTCTCCGTATTTCGCAACAAACCGCGACACAATGACAACTGTTCTCAAAGAGCCGTATATTCTGATGTTTGACAAAAAGATTTCTAATATGAAGGATCTTCTCCCTCTATTGGAAAAAGTTGCACAGTCTTCAAAGCCTATCCTTATTATTGCTGAGGATGTTGAAGGCGAAGCGCTTGCAACGCTTGTTGTAAATACTCTCCGCGGAACACTCAATGCGTGCGCTGTAAAAGCACCTGGTTTTGGCGATAGAAGAAAGCAGATGCTTGAAGATATTGCAATTCTTACAGGTGGACAGGTTGTTTCTGAAGAGCTTGGTCTGAAACTGGAAAATACAGATCTTAGCCAGCTCGGACAGGCAAAGAGTGTAAAGGTTGATAAGGAAAACACAACGATTATCAATGGAGAAGGCAAGCAGCAGGATATTAAGGAAAGAATCTCACAGATTAAAGCACAAATTGAAGATTCCACATCAGATTATGATAAAGAGAAGCTTCAGGAACGCCTTGCAAAACTTGCAGGCGGAGTTGCGGTAATCAATGTTGGTGCAGCCACAGAGGTTGAGCTGAAAGAGAAAAAGCACAGAGTAGAGGATGCGCTTTCCGCGACTCGAGCTGCGATAGAGGAAGGAATTATCCCAGGTGGCGGGCTTACTCTAATTCAGGCAGTTATCGGACTTGAGAAGATCAAACTGGACGAGTATGAAGAAGATGAAGCAGTTGGATACAGGATCGTAAAGCGTGCGCTTGAAGAGCCTATCCGGCAGATTGCACATAACGCAGGCCTTGACGGGTCAATCGTTGCAGATAAAGCAAAGAATGAGAAAAAAGGCATTGGTTTTGATGCAGGTAAGATGGAATGGACTGATATGGTGAAAGCCGGTATTATTGACCCGGCAAAAGTAACACGGTCAGCGCTTCAGAATGCTGCATCCATTGCAGGACTTCTGTTAACCACTGAGTGTGCGGTAACAGATCTTCCAAGTGATAATGATTCAGCAGGGGGTCCTGCAGGCGGCGGAATGCCTGGTGGTATGCCTGGCGGAATGCCTTACTAGAAATACTTTTTCTGAAAATTACAGGGAAGCCGAAAAGGCTTCCCTTTTCTTTATTGTTATGTAATGATAGAACATTACAATAAGCGTGCAGGAAGGATAGGTTGCTATGAATCGGGATGATTTTGCATTTACAGTAGGGTATCAGGGAGATACTGCAGTCGTAGATAAAAGCGCAAAAGCGAAACACAAGCCTGCAAAAGCAGATAAGCTTATGGAGGCTGGTTTGTTCAGAGCAGCTTTTTGCGCTGCATTGTATGACCAAGATGAGCTTACTATGGAAGAAATACGAAAAGTGTATTCAGAAAAGACAGGAGCGGATTTGCCGAACCTTAATGCAGTAAAAAGGCTTTTCGGTGCTTTTGAAGTGCCTGATGCAATTACAAAAGTTATGTATATAAAATAAGTCCTATAGTCGAGCATAGTTTG
>CAYRYS010000103.1:6573-10794 GCA_964428555.1 uncultured Spirochaetales bacterium
CCTATAGTCGAGCATAGTTTGTAATTGCCAAAACTAAGGGCTCTCAGTTGAAATTACTATTGACTATAGGGCAATTCAAACTATGGACATTAATGAATAGCCATGAGAAACCAAAGCGCCTATAGTCGAGCATAGTTTGTAATTGCCAAAACTAAGGGCTCTCAGTTGAAATTACTATTGACTATGCCTTGTTTTCTATGCTAATTTTTTTGCAGTCTATGCTCGATTAGACTACCATTCCTGTGTCATAATGAATGAATTCTATTTTTCCGAAAAGTTTTTCATGGAATGGAATTTATCAAATAAATAAATAGAGGTATGTATGGAACAAACGGTATTAGAAATGCTTCCCCTTTTACAGGAAGGAAGTGCAACCGGTCAGTTGGTTACTACGTTCGTAACTTTCGGACTTGTTATATTGATTTTTTATTTTCTTATCATTCGTCCACAGAATAAAAAACAAAAAGAAACAGAAAAAATGATTGCAGCCCTGAAAAAGGGTGACAAAATTGTTTCTATCGGCGGGATTCACGGAACAATCCAGTCTGTAAAAGAGAAGACGGCTATTCTAAAGATAGATGATAATGTGAAAATTGAGATATCTAAAAGCGCTGTCTCAACTGTTACTGAACAGAAAAGCGCAAAATCTGAAGCAACAGAAGAAGAAAACGAAAAGAAATAAAATCTTAGAGAATGCAGCCGGAGGCTTTTTACTCGATAATAGTCTCCGGTTTTTCGTGTTTCTATCAGAGACGCGACTGTATTTCACACAATGAGTGGAGTTGACAGCATGAGCAAACGATTTAGAACAATTTTGATCTTGTTTTTCGTTGCATTGGGTATATGGTTTTTGTACCCGACTTTTCGCTGGTATTTTCTCACCTCGCCTGAAGCAAAAGCACTTGCATCAAGTTCGAGAGAAGAAGTAAGAGAATACGCGAGACGTTCAGCAACAGAAAGCTTAGAAGAACTGGAAGGGTTGGTACGTACAGAACCGGACGCTATAGTTCCTGAAGAGTACCAATTTCTGATTCCCAAAGCGCGGGATAATTATGAAATGGAAGAGCGTGAAATTCCTGATGAATGGACAGTTTCAAATGTACTTTCCAGTTTTCAGGATGCAAACGAAGCATTTATTTCCATGGAAGAGCATTACAGAGGCGGCGTAATGGAGCTCAAAGAGCTTCGCGGGAATATATTGGAGCTTGGTCTCGATTTATCCGGCGGTCTCAGTGTTACTCTGGAAGCTGATATGGAAAGTTTAGAAGAGCGCATTGGAGAGGCTCCGGATGCCCAGGCTATGGAAGATGCGATTCTCCGGGCAATGGAGGTGCTTACTTCAAGGATTGACCGTTTTGGTGTAACAGAACCTGAGATCCGGCGTCAGGGTAATGAGCAGATCTATATCGAAGTTCCAGGTGTTGCAGATCCGGACAGGGTCCAAAGCTTTCTTCTCGGAAGCGGCAGTCTGAATTTTCATATTGTAGACCAGGAAGCAACTCAGGCAATTATGGAGCTCCAAAACCAGAATCCGGCGTGGTCTCCTGAATCAGCAGAGAATCTGAGTGAGCTGATACCCGCAGGAAGCGATGTAATCGGTTATTACACAAAAGACGACTATGGTATTGACCGGCTGGTGCGGTATATCGTAATTAAGACCGACTTAAGTGAATATGGTCTATCCGGAAATCATATAGACGATGCTACAGTAGCCAATGATCCGATTACCGGACGACCGCTGGTAAATTTCATGCTTGATGACGACGGCGCTGACATCTTTTTCCAGCTTACACAGGCGAATGTTGGAGAAAGCCTTGCAATTGTTCTGGATGACAAAGTCCGTGCATATGCGCGTATTTCAGAAGCTATTCCTTCCGGTCAGGTACGGATAAGCGGTTTTGAGTATGAGGAAGCGCAGAACCTCGCACTTGTTCTACGGACCGGCGCAATGCCTGTAGATCTGCAGGTTGTGAATCAGCAGGCAATCGGTGCTTCTCTTGGAGAAGATGCGATAAACCAGGGCTTGCGTGCAATTGCCCTTGGTTTCGGTCTTATTATAGTTTTCATGCTGATATACTATAAAGGTTCCGGTATTATTGCTGACCTTGCATTGGTATTGAACCTATTCTTTATTATTGCAATTCTCTCAGCTTTTCAGCTTACACTGACCCTGACAAGTATTGCAGGTATCATATTGACGGTTGGTATGGCTGTTGACGCAAATGTAATTATTTTTGAGCGTATCAAAGAAGAATACCGTCTTGGAAAATCCGCACAAGCCTCTGTTGCATCAGGATTCAAAAAGGCTTTTTGGACAATTATGGACGCAAATATTACTACCTTTATTGCTGCCATCTTCCTGTCACAGCTGGCCAAAGGGCCAATACAGGGATTCGCAGTAACCCTTGCTGTGGGAATTGTATCTTCAATGTTTACTGCACTGTTTATATCGCGTCTGATATTCGACTTTGGTGTTGACGTTCTGAAAGTGAAGAAGCTGAGCATTACCTGGAGGAAGAACGCATGAAAGTAATACATTTTACAAAAATACGAATATTGATGTTTGTCCTTTCAGCAATTGTAATAGCTGGCGGGATATTTGGTGTAGTAATGCAGGGCGGTTTTAACCTTGGTATTGATTTTCAGTCAGGACTTAATCTCAGACTGCAGATTGCTCAACCAGCTGTAGAACTCACCTATGATGGAGACGGATCAGTCCTTGTAGACTCGAATAATCTTGGTTTCCTACTCACTCTTAGAAGAGACGATGGAACAAGGGAGTCTTATGATCTCCGCTTTGAAGAGTATGAGACAGTTTCTGAGATGGCGGATGCGTTTGAACAGGCTCCTGGGGTAGAAGCTAATGTGCTCGAATCCGGCAGCCTGAATAGTGAGCTTCTTATTAGCCTTAATGCAGCGGAGAACCTTTCGGATGTTCCTCTGGTAATCAATCTGAGTAATGTTTCAGAGGATTCAATTGTTGCCGGTATCGAAGAAATGCGTGCGGCACTTGAAGGAATACAGAGGTATCAGATACAGATAGTTGGCGAGCCTGCAAACCAGGAATATGCAATCCGCCTTGAAGAGACCGGTGAAGATGATTTCAGCCAGGTTGCTCCCCAGCGGGTAGAACAGAGGTTGGAAGACGCTTTTGGTGAAAACACTGTTGTGCTTCGTCAGAGCGACTATGTAGGGCCTGCTTTTTCACAGGACCTTGTAAGCCAGACTGTGTTTTTAACACTCATGGCACTTGCACTCATCCTTGTATATGTTTGGATGCGGTTCCGCCTCGGTTACGCGGTAGCTGCAATTTGTGCACTAATTCACGACGTTCTCATAATGTTCGGTGTTATTGGTACATTTCAGCTTGAGGTTTCTACATCAACAATAGCTGCGGTTTTAACAATTATCGGATACTCCCTGAATGATACCATCGTTGTATTTGACAGGATCCGTGAAAACAACCATCTAATGCGGGACAGCAAGCTTCCGCTGATAGTAAATACCAGTATCACCCAGTCTTTGAGCAGGACCCTGATTACTTCTTTGACCACACTACTCGGTGTTGTCGCAATTTACATATTCGGCACTGGTCAAATCCAGCTCTTCGCCTTGAACTTAATAATCGGTATACTTGTTGGTACCTATTCATCAATCTTTATTGCATCTCCTATTTATTTTGGATGGATGCAGAAAGCGCGGAAGAACAGATATAAAGGTATTGAAAAAGAACCGGAAACTAGTTCCAGCGGAGAGGCAGGAGCTGCTGAGCCGAAGAAGAAGCGAACAATTGAAGTAGTTGAAGATAGGACTAAAAAACGCGGAAAGAAAAGCAGAAAAGACCGTAAACGTTCATAACAATAAAATATTCTTGATAATAAGCCGCCAGGTGCTTTGCACTTGGCGGCTTTTTCTTTGCCCAGGTTTGCAATAACACCGGTCCCCGAGTGCCAGGCCACTTGATTCTGCAAGTGGTCTGGTGTATCGAGGGGACAATGGAACCGCCAGCTTTGCGGCATCCCCCCGATTTTCAAACACGGATTGGTCATATTTCACGTATAGGGTGAATGTTTCTCGCAATGTCGCAAAGGCGCTATGGGGCATGAACCAGGTGTTTGCTTATTCCGGACAGTACATCAACCCACGAGAAGCATGCTCCCAATAATCTCACACAAAGTTACTATGTAAAAAGGCCAACCCTCTTGAAGAAATCTATAGTAA
>CAYRYS010000104.1:0-10339 GCA_964428555.1 uncultured Spirochaetales bacterium
CTTTTCAGCTTTAGCCAGACGCTCTGTAATTGTTTTTACTGCAAGGTCCCGTGCTCCTACAACACAGGAAAAGGCTTGCTGCTGTTCCTCAGTATAGCTGGTATCAGCAACACCTACCCAGGAAATGTCAGCAAAAATACTGCCGGGCTCTGCCATTTTTGCCCAGAGATCTATTTGAAATACATCTCCCGTTTTAATCAGCTTTCCTCTGCCTTCGCATAAGTAGTGAGGGTCTCCGGTTCGTTTACCTGCAGCTATAATTGGCGGGTGGTCAGTAATCATGTTTCTTGTATTAAACTCATCAAGCACCTGTTGCTGCAATTCCCCTTCATACACTGGTACATCCCCAAGCATACGTTCCCGAAGGGTATCCCAAACTATCCCCACAATTTCATATAGATGAGCAGAAGCCAGCTCATGGCTTTTCATAGCCTCAGCATCCAATAATCCGGTTATCCTTTGGAGTAAATTCTGGGATGAGACTAAAGAGAAACCCGCATCCATTAAAACACGGGCTGTACCATGATCAAGGAATGAAATGTCAGGCAAGGTTTCCGCAAAGTTAGCTGCAATGTTCTCCTGACTGTACTGTTTTAGAAAGAAAAGCAGCTGCTCCCTATTGGAGTATACGAGCTTCTTAGCTTGCAGATGATCAAGAATGCCGGATTCTATTGCATGAACAATAGTAACAGGCTCACCTTCGCAGGGAACAATACAGAACCAGGGCCTGGTATTTACCTTCTCTTTATGCACATTCAGTAAAGAATCTGCGAAATGATCTCTATGGAAAATGTTAAAAAAAAGCCATCCCTGGAGTTTTTCTCCATTGATGGCCTCTTGAATTTGTTGCACGAAATTCATTTAATACTCAATTTCTAGTGTTTCTACATCTTGAAAGTATTGGTCATAAGTCCTCGGGGCTTCCAGCGTTCCCCAGGTTGGGTGATTATAGTTATCTCTGACATAAATGCGGATATGATGGAATTCACCATTCCGGTAGAACACAGAGAAAAACGGATATGCGTCATCAGTACCGAATATCATCTCGCCCCGTCCTGCAGCTTCCTGAAACCACCCGCGGGGAATGTAAAATTCATCATACTGATTATCAGTACGCTGATAAACTATTCTGTAACCCAGCCTGTGCGGGTAAACCCTTGTAATAAATAATGACTGTACAAAGAATTCTGAAGTATCAGCATAAATGCAGACACTAGACGTAATTAGCAATATCAATAGAAAGAAAAGTATTTTTTGTTTCAATTCATGCCTCCCGACGTCTTTGATAGAATTATAATCGCTTCTTTGACAGCAATCAAGTAAAAAAATATTATACTCATTCAATCTATTACATTATTGCTAAAATACTGCCAATTCCAGCCGAAGCTGGACATAAAAAGCTGCGAAAGAAGTATTATACCCCCAGCGTAGCAAGCATGACAGCCTTAATAGTATGCTTTCTGTTCTCAGCTTCTTCCCAGACAACCGATCTCTGACCTTCAAACACATCTTCTGTTACTTCGTTTCCCTTAACAGCTGGAAGACAGTGCATAAACACAGAGCCTGCTTTTCCAGTTTTCGAAAAAAGCTCCTTGTTCACTTGATACGGTTTTAATAAGGAGATCCGCTCTGCCATTTTGTCCTCTTCTCCCATAGATGCCCAAACATCGGTATAAAGAACATCAGAGCCAGGCACAGCTTCATCTACTTTATCAGTAATTAATATTTCAGCCCCTGATTCTACTGCCAACGACTGAGCTTTAGTTTGTATTTCCTGCTCCGGATGCAGATTTTTCGGTGCACAGATCCGGATATTCATTCCCATTATTGCACATCCGACTAGGAGAGAGTTAGCCATATTGTTTCTTCCGTCTCCGATAAAGGTCAGTGTTCTTCCTTCGAACTCTCCGAATATTTCAAGAACAGTCATAAGGTCTGCAAGGACCTGTGTGGGATGAAAAAGGTCAGTCAGCCCATTGTAAACAGGAACACCGGAGTGTTCTGCAAGTTTCCGGACCGTCTCCTGAGAGAATCCGCGGAACTCAATTGCGTCGAACATACGGCCGAGCACACGGGCTGTATCTTCAACTGTTTCCTTTGTACCTAGCTGAATATCATCCAAAGAAAGGAAAACAGGGTGTCCGCCCTCTTCTCCGAATGCTGTTTCAAAAGCACAACGGGTTCTTGTTGAACGTTTTTCAAAAATCATTGCTAGAGTCTTTCCGGTAAACCTCTGGTTCACCTCGCCCTTTCTGCGCTGTTTTTTCACTTTCAGAGAAAGCTGCAGGAGATATTGTATTTCATTTCGTGAATAATCAAGTAATTGTAAAAGTGATCTGCCTCTGAGACCTTCCATTTCTATCCTCCATTCCATCTAAACTGTCTCATATTGCGCTGTTCCATACAGTTCCGTCAAGAGTGAAAACAGGAAAAATCTGTACTAGCAGAAACTGCCGGTCCTCAGCTGAAGAGGTCTTCCGGAAACAGAACCTGGACTGCATCCATAATTGTGCTGCAAAAATGAAAGGTTATCTTTCCCTTCACTTCCTGTGGAATATCTTCAAGGTCCTTTTTATTTCCTTCAGGGAGAATAACCTGGTCCATACCATATCTGTGAGCTGCAAGAACTTTCTCTTTTACCCCTCCAATGGGAAGAACACGGCCTGTTAAGGTTATTTCACCGGTCATAGATATTCCCTTTTTCACTGGTGTCGCTGAGAGCGCAGAAAGGATAGAAGTTGTAATTGTTATTCCTGCTGAAGGCCCATCCTTTGGAATAGCTCCCTCAGGCACATGAATATGTACATCTTTCTGAGAATGAAAGCCTTCAGGTACTTTAAACTCATCCTGGTGTGAGCGGATAAAAGACACAGCAGCATGTGCACTTTCTTTCATCACATCTCCAAGGCTCCCGGTTAATGTCAATTTACCTGAGCCTTCCAGCACTGCTGCTTCAACCGGAAGAATCGTTCCGCCCATCTCGGTCCAAGCTAATCCATAGGTAAGACCCGGACGCTGTTCTTTTTGGACAGGATTTGAATCAAATTTTGGGTTACCAAGGTAGCGGCGTACCCCTTTCTTTGTAACCACCTTTTTTAAGGTCTCCCCTTTTTCCCGCTTTTGGGTCCAATCATTTTTTACTGCATCTCTGGCAAGCTTCCGGATAACATTTGCTATCTGGCGCTCAAGGTTTCTTACCCCGCTTTCCATTGTGTAATTGCGGACAATCTCGAGTATCGCATCTTTTCTGAATAGTATCTGTGCCCAGCTAAGTCCGTTCTCCTCCAGTTGTTTGGGGATGATGAACTCCTGCGCTATCTTTGTTTTCTCAAATTCCGTGTACCCTGGTATCTCAATAACTTCCATCCTGTCACGAAGGGGATGGGGAATTTTATGCAGAGAATTCGCTGTTGTAATGAACATTACATCTGACAAGTCGTAGGTTAATTCCAAGTAATGGTCCATGAACGCCTTATTTTGTTCAGGATCCAGCACTTCAAGCAGAGCAGCAGCCGGGTCACCTCTGAAGTCTGAGGAGAGCTTATCAATTTCATCGAGCAGAACCACAGGGTTCGTAGAACCAGCTTTTTTCATTGACTGGATTATTTTGCCAGGAAGCGCGCCGACATAGGTTTTTCTATGCCCGCGGATTTCAGCCTCATCGCGCAGACCGCCGAGCGACATTCTGACGAACTCTCTGCCTAAAGACCTGGCTACAGACCTTCCAAGGGAGGTCTTTCCAGTACCCGGAGGTCCGACAAAACAAAGGATTGGTCCTTTGAGCTTTTCCTTCAGCTGTCGGACAGCAATAAAATCCAGGACCCGTTCCTTGGGCTTTTTCATATCATAATGGTCTTTATCCAATGTCTTCTCAGCCTGGCAAATATCCTTATTTTCTTCTGTACGCTCTCTCCAGGGCAAGTCAATGACCCACTCAAGGTAGGATCTGAGTATTCCTGCTTCCGGAGACATTGCCTGCAGCTTACTTAGGCGTTTTAGTTCGCGCTCAGCCTTTTCTCTTACTTCATCAGGCAAGTCCTTTTTATCCAGTTTTTGTTTCAGCTCTTTTGTTCCGGAGGGGTCATCATCCTCTCTGCCAAGCTCTTTATTTATTTCTTTTATCTGCTCATTGAGAAAATATTCTTTCTGGTTCTTCTCAAGCCGCTTTTTCACTTTCGAGCTGATGCGCTCCTGTATGGAGAGAACCTCATTCTCAGATTCAAGCGTCACAGCCAGATTCTCAAGCCGTGTTCTTGTATCCGTTTCCTCGAGTAGCTCCATCTTCTTTTCCATTTTTAACGGAAGATGAGCAGCTACAAGATTTACAAGCTTATTAGGATATTCAGCCTTTTCAACAGAGGAGATTACCTCAGGCGGTATTTTTTTGTGAAGCTGGGTAAACCTGCGGAAACCTTTTTGAATAGTCCGCATGAGCGCTGCAGATCCTGGATCAGTATCCTTGCTTTCTTCCATTGTTTTTACTGATACTCTGAAAGGATGGGCATTTCCAATAAAACGCTGAATAGCCCCCCGTTCTTTCCCCTCTACAAGCACACGAAGAGTACCGTCAGGCAGCCGTAACAGCTGAAGAATATGAGCAACAGTGCCTTGTGTGTATATGTCTTCCTGAAGGGGGTTTTCTTTTTTGCTTTTCTGACTGGCAAGAAAGATATTTCTACCCTGCTCCATTGCCTCTTCTACAGCTTGAATGGACTTCTTCCTACCCACAAAAAAGGGTGTTACCATATAAGGAAAAATAACGAGCTCCCGTAGCGGTAACAGCGGGAGCTCCTGTTTCTTCGTCTTCTTATCGTTTATGTCAAAGAGTTTCATGCGCTTTTCTTATTCAGCACTATTTCCGGTTTTTTACTGTTGTCAATCACGTCCCTGGTAATAACTACCTCTTTTTCGCCTTCAATGGAGGGAATTTCGAACATGATATCTGTCATCACCTTTTCTACAATAGAGCGGAGCCCTCTGGCACCGGTCTTCATTTTCAGCGCCCGTTCTGCAATAGCATCTACTGCGTCTTCCTGAAATTCCAAATTCACCTCATCCAGCTTTAAGCTTGCAGTATACTGCCGTACAATAGAGTTCTTCGGCTCCTGAATAATCCTTTTCAGGTCATCCTTTGTTAACTCAGCCAATGGCACATGGATGGGCAGGCGTCCGATAAACTCAGGTATAAGACCGAATTTAACCAGATCGTCCGGATGCAGCTGTTCATACAATGACACAAGGTCCTTCTCACTTGTTGCTTTTACATCAGCACCAAAACCCATGGGGTGTTCGGATATTCTAGACTCAATAATGTTATCCAAACCGACAAAAGCGCCACCGCAGATAAAGAGGATATTGCTTGTATCCATTCTCAGCATTTCCTGGTTTGGGTGTTTTCTGCCTCCCTGAGGAGGGATGGATGCCACAGTGCCTTCGATTATTTTCAAAAGGGCTTGCTGTACACCTTCACCTGAAACATCTCTAGTAATAGAAACATTCTCGCTTTTTCTCGATATCTTATCTATCTCATCAATATAGATAATTCCCTTTTCCGCGGCTTCAATATTATTCCCTGCATTTTGGATCAGTTTCAGGAGAATGTTTTCTACATCCTCTCCCACATATCCTGCTTCAGTCAGGGTTGTTGCATCTGCAATTGCAAAAGGTACATTCAGCTTTTTGGCAAGTGTTTTTGCAAGCAGGGTCTTACCTGAACCTGTGGGTCCAATGAGGATAACATTCGTTTTTTCAAGCTCAACCTCTTCCTTAAGAAGCCACTCCCGCTGAAGGATCCTTTTATAGTGATTATACACAGCAACTGACAAGACTTTTTTTGCTCTCTCCTGGCCGATCACATACCCATCGAGGAAACTCTTAAGTTCCTTTGGTGTTGGTACTTCACCAAAAGAGTCTGAGTCTATTGTATCAGTTGCCTCATCCATAATCCGTTTGCAGTTAATCACGCATTCATCACAAATATAAACACCTGGGCCTTGAATCAAACGCCTAGTCGCATCTGCGCTTTTACCGCAAAAGGAGCATACCATTAATTTGTCGTTTTTATTTTTACTCATTCTGCCCCCTAATAAATACTTCATCCACTACTTTATATTCGGCAGCTTCGGTTGCAGACATAAAATAATCGCGCTCTAAATCTTTGGCAATTGTATCTTCGCTCTGACCGGTATGCTGGGAAAAGTACTGAATAATCAGTTTTTTCAGGCGTACAATTTCTCTGGCCTGGATATCAATATCCCTTGCCTGTCCCTGTACACCGCCCCATGGTTGATGAATAAGAACCCGTGAGGAAGGAAGGGCATAGCGCTTACCTGCTGACCCGCATGCCAACAGGAGGGCAGCCATAGACGCGGCTTGACCCATACAAATAGTCTGAACATCAGGTTTGATATACTGGATAGTATCGTAGATAGCCAGTCCAGCTGTAACTGAGCCGCCGGGGGAATTAATATATAGACTGATATCCTTTTCAGGATCCTGGGATTCAAGAAATAGGAGCTGTGCAACAACAAGGTCAGCAGTTACATCCACAATTTGACCGTCAATAAACACAATCCTGTCTTTTAAAAGTCTGGAATAAATATCGTAGGAACGCTCGCCTGCGCCTGTTTGCTCAATTACTACAGGTACGAGGGTATTCATTTTTTCATTCATAGGAAAACTCCGTTCAGTATAGTGTGTGTCCTTAACCTATAAAACTCCTACATCACAAAATAGGTGTGCAGGAGTTAATAAGGAATCTTATATTCTGAATTTACTCATTTCCCTGTAACAAGTCCAGGTATTTCAGGTTTTTCCCTTTCTTCACCTGAGCTTTCTCAAGAATCATATCGTAAATTTTATCTTCTTTCATCTCTTCACGCAGATAATCCATCATACCACCGGTATTATAATACTGCTTAACCCGGTCAACAGGCATATTCGCTGATTCAGCCTGCTCTTTAATTTTTTCATCTACCTCAGCCTGTGTCACATCTACGTCTTCTTTTTCTATAAGCTTCTGGAGAATCAGCTTGCTTCTGAGCTTCTTTTCTACATTCGGCCGCCAATCCTCGAGAATAGATTCCTTGCCTTTACCTTCTGCGGAAAGAGCCTGGATCGCCTGCTCCTCTGTAAGACGGTTTTGTCCAAGAAGGTTCTGCCAAGAATTATTCAGTTCAGCCTCAATCATGCTTTCAGGGAGTGCAATTTCGGTTTTCTCGATCAACTGATCAAGCGCCTGTTCAATTTCCTTTGTCCGAACCTGTTTTTGAGCATTCTCTTCCAGTCTTTTCTTGGTTGCCTCTTTTAAGTCATCCAGGGTCTCATACTCTTCGGAGATATCCTGAGCAAGGTCATCATCCAATTCGGGAATGTCTTTCTGCTTAATAAGGGAGACCTTTACTCCGATTTTCTTCTTCTTACCTGCAAGGTCTTCTGCTGCGAAGTCTTCCGGAAATTCTTTCTCAATAACCTTTTCTTCGCCCTGCTTCATTCCGATTACATCATCATCAATTTTGTACAGATTATATCCGGAACCCACAGTAAAAACAAAGTCTTCCCGTTTTGTGTCCTCAATCGGATTTCCGTCCTCATCAATTTCCCAGTAGTCAACTGTTACAATGTCATCTTTTTCAACTGCACCGGACTTTTTCTCCTGAACAATAGCATTCTGTTCCTGTAAAGCAGACAGCTCGCGGTCAATATCCTCTTTGGTAATGCTTACCTGCGGTTTTTCAATTTCTACTTCTTCTACACTCGCAGGTTCCACCTCTGGAAATGTGTCGTATTTCACAGTAAAGGTGAAGTCTTTTTCCAGATCAAGCGACAGGTCTTCGTCCTGCACCTCAGGAAGGGCATAGCCAAGCGGTTTTGCTTCAATATCCTCAAATGCCTCTTTCAGGCTTTCTTCCATTACTTCAGACATAGCTTCAGATTTTAGACTTTCCCCGAATTTCCGCTCAAGAACGGATGGAGGTACTTTTCCTTTTCGAAAGCCCTTAATCTGCACAGTCTTGGCATATTTTTTTAACAGATCTTCATAGGCTTTTTTTGCCTCTGCCTTATCCACAGTAACTGTTAGTTTTACTGCTGAGTTTTCTAATCGTTCTAAATCTTTCTTGGCAACCACTTTAGAATCCTCTCCTAATTTGTATGAATTTTCCCTTTGCCAGGGCAGCTATGCTATGGGAAATGCCTGAACGAGCAATCTTGACTCTTTGGTTTGTTCATTTCCTTTTTACTAGCGTTTCTTCTCTTTTCTATCATAAAGTGTTATTAACCGCAATGGAGCAACACTATCAGGGATAAAAAAAGCGACCCAGGAATCCCCTAGATCGCTTAATAAATTGAGCGGGAGACGGGAATTGAACCCGCGACATCCACCTTGGCAAGGTGGAGCTCTACCGCTGAGCTACTCCCGCGGTATTTGTAAAACTGCGAATACTCGCTGATTGCGAGAGAAGGGACTTGAACCCTTACGCCGTGAGGCACTAGATCCTAAATCTAGCGTGTCTGCCAATTTCACCACTCTCGCAGTGTACTCAAGAAACAATATTTTTGTCAATATTGTTTTTGCTATTTTTTCGTATTGAGCCGTGAAGGGATCGAACCTTCGACCCGCAGATTAAGAGTCTGCTGCTCTGCCAGCTGAGCTAACGGCCCATTAACGTGCGTCCGGCAGGATTCGAACCTGCGACCCACGGATTCGAAGTCCGGCACTCTATCCAGCTGAGCTACGGACGCTAATACAGGATACGCAGATGGAACCCTGAATGGGTGGATGAAGGGGCTCGAACCCTCAACAACCAGAACCACAATCTGGTGCTCTACCATTGAACTACATCCACCATAAAGTGCGATGCTGATATTGCCTTAAATAGCATTTTTTGTCAAGACCTCATGCAGGATTTCCCTGGCAGCACTCAAGGAGCATTGTTTTCCAGCACTCACGGTATTATGAATGTTTCCGGTACTGTCAGGTCTGCTGTAATATAGCTTGCTTGAACATCATCATTGTAATCTCCGTCACCTGCCCCCAAACCAGCATCCCACGTTCCAAAGTCCGGCGATCCGTTCCCATTGTTATCGCCGTAATAGTAAACGCTCGAGCTTGGTTCTCCAGGGTTTAGGTATCCATTGCCGTTTAGGTCTACAAAGAGCTGAATATTGTAAAACCCGCCGTATCCTGCAACACTATCATTAAGTCCTGCCGGGTCGTTCAATACCCCGTTTGTCGGGGTTGTTCTGTCAAAGTCCCTGAAAAACGCGTAAAAGGTGCGGGAACCTGTTATATCTGCTGTCGCAGGTGTCTGCGCAAGACCGCTGCTGTATTCGTAAAGCTGAAAGATAACCGAGCTCTGCCCTGCAGAAGCATATACCGGATACCCGGGATACGCAGTCTGGAAAACAGCTTGGATCTCAATGTGATGGATTGGCAGCGCTGTGCCTGAACCGCTTGTACCGAATATTTCCGCGTCGCCGGTATAGCTGTTCTGCCCTGCTAAACGGACCGGATAGCGGATATAAGAAGCAAAATCCGCGGGCTGTGCATCAGGATAGTCAGAGGGCACACTGGAGATGACATCATACACTGTAAACACAACCGGGTGGCTTTTCGCGGCATAGAGCTGGAAGCTGCCGTTGGAATCTGTAAAGCGCTGGTAAAAAGAGGCCCAATAGCCTGAAGAAGTATCTTCAACTTTAATAATAGGCGGATTTGCTGAACTGGAAAAATCGAATACATTTTCATCATCATTACTTGTCCTTCCTGTTACCTGGACAACCTCTTCAGAAATATATGTATTACTTACAGAAAGACCCTGAGCGTGTATAAATGCCCCTTGCTCTGAAAATGGATCCATTACACTGTCATCATCTTCATCATAATAAACAAATATCTGCAGAGAAGCTCCTTCTGCGCCTGGGTAATAAAAGGTAAACTCACCGGTCGAGCTGAGGGGAATGCTGCTTGTCAGCCCGGTGAGAGTGTTTTTAATCCAAACCCTGCGCTGGCCCGCTTCTGCCCAAGCAGCCTGGGTATTTGCGGAAAAGGCAACAGTACCTGTGTATTTGAGTATTTCATGGGGACCGGACAGGAATCCTGCATCCGCATTGTTTAGATCACTAAGAGAGATATTCTGCAGGGCCCTGCGTGTGTACGCCTCTGTATCAGCATCATATGCACTGTTCTGATCAATGTCTCTAAAAAAGGACAATGCATACCCTGAGGCTCCTGTTTCCAGCCCGGAAAATGTATCCTGATTCCGTATTAAAAAAAAATAATCCAAGCCCAACCCTATGGTGTATAATGAATTAACAACAAAACACTTTGCACCCAGGA
>CAYRYS010000105.1:0-10253 GCA_964428555.1 uncultured Spirochaetales bacterium
TATGCAAGTTGCAATAGTCGGCGGTTCCGGATTTATTGGGACCCGGTTAACAAAACGGTTAGTAGAAGCTGGATACCAGGTAAAAATAATAGATAAAAACCCGTCCCATTTTTATCCGGATTTAGTAACAATCGCGGATGTGCGGGATAAAAGTGCCTTAATACCTGCTGTTAAGGGTTCCGATTTCATTATCAATCTAGCTGCTGAGCACAAAGATAATGTGACACCCAGAACCTTATATGATGAGGTAAATGTAGGTGGTGCTGCGAATGTTTGTGCTGCTGCTGAGGCAAATAGCATTGACTCGATAATTTTCACTTCCAGTGTTGCTGTGTATGGGTTTGCTGAGCCGAATACTGATGAGTCCGGAGATTTTAATCCATTTAATGATTACGGCAGGACTAAGATGGAGGCTGAAAAGGTTTATTCTGCCTGGCAACAAAAACAGCCCAATACCCGGTGTCTTACTATAATCAGACCCACGGTTGTGTTTGGTGAGAGAAACCGGGGGAATGTATATAACCTTTTAAAACAGATAGCAGTTGGTACGTTTTTAATGATCGGTAGTGGTAAGAATAAGAAGTCAATGGCATATGTGGAAAATGTTGCTGCCTTTATTGAATTCTCTCTACAAGAAAAAGCCGGTATCCATGTGTATAACTATGTGGATAAGCCGGATATGAATATGAATGAGCTTGTTGCAGCTGTGTACAGTCAATTAGACAAAAAGAAGAATATAAAATATCGGTTTCCTTATTGGCTTGGATATCTCGGCGGTTTAGGGTTTGATTTCTTAAGCTTTATTACGAGAAAGGAATTTCCCATAAGCTCAATAAGAGTAAAAAAATTCTGCGCCACAACCCAGTTCGCATCTGATAAAAAACATAAAAAGGGGTTCCAGACCCAAGTACCTTTAAAAGAGGCAATTACAAGAACTGTAAAATATGAGTTTATTGAGGAAAGAGACCCTGATGAGGTCCTGTTTTACAGTGAATAGGAAAATAATCAAAAGGACCAAAAACTATGAAAGCAATCATTCTAGCTGGAGGCTCCGGCACAAGATTGTATCCAGCAACAAAATCAGTTTGTAAGCAGCTTCTGCCTGTATACGATAAACCCATGGTCTATTACCCATTATCCACTATTATGCTTGCTGGCATACAGGATGTTCTCATCATATCAACAGAACAGGATGTACCACTATTCCAAAACCTCCTTGGATCAGGAGAGCAGATTGGAATGAACTTTCAATACGCAATCCAGGAAGCACCAAATGGACTTGCAGAAGCATTTATTATTGGAAAGGACTTTATAGGAGACGATTCAGTCTGTCTTGTACTTGGGGACAATATCTTTTTTGGCCACGATTTTATGAAACTGGTCCAGCGTGCTTCTGGGCAAGAGGCCGGTGCAACAGTTTTCGGGTATTATGTTACAGACCCGGAGCGTTATGGAGTAGTTGAGTTTGATGATTCAGGTAAGGCTGTCTCTATTGAAGAGAAACCGGAGAAGCCGAAATCAAACTATGCGGTAGTAGGGTTGTATTTTTACGATAATAGCGTGGTAAAAATAGCGGAAAATCTTGAGCCCTCTCCAAGAGGGGAGCTTGAAATAACAGATGTAAACAGAAAATACCTTGAAGCCGGCTCTCTGAAAGTAGAGCAGATGGGTAGAGGCTATGCCTGGCTGGACACCGGTACTCACGATTCATTAGTTGACGCGACGAATTTTGTCAAAGCAATAGAAGACAGGCAAGGCTTGAAAATTGCCTGTGTGGAAGAGATTGCCTGGCGCCAGGGCTTTATTTCAGATGACCAGTTGAAAAAACTCGCCCAGCCGTTGGTAAAATCCGGCTATGGAAAATACCTATTGGACTTGCTCAAAGAATAAACCACTAAAAACACGAAAAGTCACGCAAGAGTAATGAAATGGGTGAATAAAGAACGATAGGTTAAAAAAATAAATACGAAGAACGCATATTTATATTGCACATTTAAACTATATTTTAGTGTATTTCGTGAATTTCGTGGTTAAAAAATATTAGAGAAAATTGGAGTTGCATTATGGACTTAGATATTCGGTGGAAACAAAGATTCGCGAATTTTAAAAAGGCTTTATCTAGATTACGGGATGCAGTTTCTCTTTTAAAGCAACGTCCATTAAGTGAAATTGAACAGCAAGGTCTTATTCAAGCATTTGAATATACTCATGAGCTCGCATGGAAGACCATGCAGGACTACTTAACCTATCAAGGTCACACTGATATAAAAGGTTCAAGAGATGCTTTTAGAACCGCTATTCGTTACAATCTGATTGACAATGGTGAAATCTGGATGGAAACAATTCAGGCGAGAAACCTAACATCCCATGCATATGATCAAGGTATGGCAGAAAAAATAATAAAGCAGATTGTGGAGCTCTATTTTATCGAGTTTGATCAGTTTGAAAAAAGAATAAAAGAAATACTAGATGAAGAGTAAAACCATTATTAATAGAACTGGATTAACAGATACACAAATTAGGTTAATTCATAACACACTAAAAGAAAACCCCAAAGTTGAATCAATAAAGCTATTTGGTTCACGCGCAATGGGTAAATATAACAAATCATCAGATATAGATCTTGCTTTAAATGCAGCTGGATTAACTGTGAGTGAATTATTACGACTTAAGGAACAGTTGGATGACCTCCTTTTCCCTTTTATGATTGATATAGTAGTGTATGAAGAAATTGAGAATAAAGACTTACGGGAACATATTGACAGAAATGGAATACATCTCTCTGAATTGTTGGCAAAATTTGCGTAATTCGTGGTTAAAAAAGGAGAAATATGCCGTTTACATTTGAAAAAGCACCGATAGAAGGACTTGTAATTATAAAACCTCGTGTGTTCAGGGATGCCAGAGGCTATTTTCTTGAAACCTATAAAAAGTCGGACTTTACAGCAAATGGGATAGACCTTGAATTTGTACAGGACAACCATTCCTATTCAGAGAAAGGTGTGCTTCGTGGTCTACATTTTCAGAAAGACCCTTTTGCCCAGGGGAAACTTGTCCGCGTCATATCCGGTAAGGTCTGGGATGTCGCGGTAGATCTGCGGAAAGCTTCTCCTACATACAACCAGTGGTATGGCTTAGAGCTTTCAGGTGATAACAATACAATGTTTTACATTCCCCCTGGGTTTGCCCATGGATTCCTGACCCTTTCAGAACATGCCCATTTTCATTACAAATGTACAAACGAATATTCACCTGAGCACGATGCAGGCATTATATGGAATGACCCTGACATTGGGGTACAGTGGCCTTTGGATAATGTCCAGCTCTCAGAAAAGGATAAAGCCCTGCCGCAGCTTGAGGAAGCTTATCTATGATATGGCTTGTGGGATACAAGGGCATGCTTGGCCGGGAAGTGGAACAGCTGCTTTTTGAGAATGAATATAAGTTTACTGTAACCGATGCTGAAACCGATATAACAGACCTGTCAGAGCTCCGCGGGTTTGCATCAGAAAAAGATATTGACTGTATTATAAACTGTGCCGCCTACACTGCTGTAGATAAGGCAGAGGAGGAGCAGGAAAAGGCCTATGCTATTAACGAAAAGGGACCTGCAAACCTTGCGGTAATTGCCAAAGAAAAAGATGCTGTTCTTCTCCACATATCAACTGATTATGTATTTCCTGGAAACATTGATAAAAAACTTTCTGAAGATGATGAAACAGGTCCGGATTCAGTGTATGGAGAAAGTAAGCTTGCAGGTGAAAAGGCCGTGCAGAGTACTTGGGATAAGCATTACATTCTCCGAACTGCCTGGCTATACGGAAAGCATGGAAAGAACTTTGTGTACACCATGCTGAAGCTGATGAACACCAGAGACACACTAAAGGTTGTGGATGTTCAGGTTGGAAGCCCGACAAACGCGAAGGACCTTGCATCATCAATAATCCAAATAATACAAAAAAGCCCAGAGTTCGGCATATACCACTTTTCTAACAAAGGCAGAACAACCTGGTATGGTTTTGCGAAAGCCATTTATGAAAAGGGAAGAGCGCTTGGGCTATTGGAATCAGAGTGCCGACTAACACCCTGCTCTTCAGATGAGTTCCCAACCCCTGCCAAGCGGCCTGGGTATTCACTGCTGTCTAAAGAAAAAATAGAGAATGCATTGAATATTGAGGTTCAAAGTTGGGAAGATTCATTAGATATTTTTTTAAATGATATATCTGAATCAAAAAAAGCATGCAGTATATGGATTGATCATGCGGAATATGATTTAAAAACAGCAGAAGCGATGTATGAAAAGCAAAGGTTTTTGTACGTTGCCATAATGTGTCAGCAGACAGTCGAAAAATACTGTAAAGCAGTAATAGAATTTAATCAAAAAAAAGTACCGCGAATACACGATCTGTACCGTTTATATAAATTGACCAGATTGTCTTTCAGCTTATCTGAAATTGATTTATTAAAGGAACTATCATATTATTATACAGTAGCAAGGTATACTGAACGGGTTTCAAAACTTTCAGCTGTATGGACCAAAGAAAAGGCAAAAGATTCTTTAGAGAAAACGAAGGAAATAATACGGTGTCTGAAATCAGAATTGCTAATTTAAAAAACATCAAAACTATATCAAAAAAACTTAAAGAAAACCATACATCTATAAAGTCTGTGTATTTGTTTGGGTCTTACGCAAAACAGAAACAGGATGAATGGAGCGATATTGATTTAGCAGTAATTTTACAGGATACTTGTGAATATGAAGAATGTGTTAAAATATATTCAGAAGGGAAAGAGTATGATGATAGGGTCGACGCATTGGCTTTTTCCCAGGAGGATTTTGAATTTAATAGATTGCCGATTATAGATGAGATTAAGTCAACTGGTATACAAATAATATAAAACAAACAGGAGAGAGAATTGCGTAAACTCCAGAATATACTTGTAACAGGCGGAGCTGGATTCATTGGCTCCAATTTTATCCGGTATCTTTTTGAAGATACTGAGTTCCAGGGCAAAGTTGTAAATCTGGACAAACTAACCTATGCGGGCAACCCGTATAGTCTGCAGGACATTTATGAAAAGCATAATGGTAGGCGTTACCACTTTGCTCAGGCTGACATCTGTGATGGAGATACTGTTGCAGCGCTTTTGAAAATCCATGCCATAGACACTATTGTCCATTTTGCTGCAGAGAGCCATGTGGACAGAAGCATACACGGACCTGCTGAATTTATCCGCACTAATGTAAACGGTACTTTTACACTGCTGGAAGCTGCCCGGGAGTTCTGGAAAAACAGAGATGATGTGCTGTTTCATCACGTAAGTACAGACGAGGTATACGGCTCCCTTGGAGAGACCGGGTATTTTACAGAGACCACGCCTTATGATCCAAGGAGTCCCTATTCAGCATCTAAAGCATCATCGGATCACCTAGTCAGGGCATATCATCACACATACAGTCTGCCAATAACTGTCACAAACTGTTCAAACAACTACGGCCCGTATCAATTTCCTGAAAAGCTGATTCCTGTAATGATAGAAAACATGCTCTCTGAAAAGCCGCTTCCAGTGTACGGCGATGGAAAGAACATCCGTGACTGGCTTTATGTGGAAGACCATAACCGTGCGGTCTGGACAGTGATGAAAGACGGCAAAACCGGGGATTCATACAATATCGGCGGAGAGAATGAGTGGCAGAATATCCAGCTTGTGGAAAACCTGTGCACAATTGTTGCAGATGAAGCAGGAAAAAATGAAAAAGATCTGCTTAATCTTATTTCCTATGTTACTGACAGGCCCGGCCACGACAGACGGTATGCTATTGACTGCACAAAGATAGAACAAGAGCTTGGCTGGAAACAGACAGTGTCTTTTGAGCAGGGCTTGCGCAAAACCGTCCGTTGGTATCTGGATAACCGCGGATGGGTAGAAAAGGTAAAGTCCGGTGACTACCAGAAGTGGATGGACAGGAATTACACGGGAAGATAGGGAGATTGTTGAGACCGTCTTTCGACAAGCTCAAGACCCGCTCGTCGAAGTGATCCTCCAGGAAACGCTCATTGAGTGATTTTCTGAAAGGAAATTGTATCGAGATGTGAGATCATAAGCTATCGCTGGGACTAGTTTAGGCAGCAAAGCTGGGGTTTTCACCGTCCTCTCGGTACGATTTTGCATGGGCGGAATCACTCGAGGACCGCTCCTTTGATGTGGTTCGACAGGCTCACATGACGCAATGCCTACGGCACCACACAGGGACCGCCTTTCGACTATGTTTTTGTCTGTGCTCAAGGCAATCAATTCAGCTGTGCTGAATCACTCAGAGACTGTGCTTGTAGTATAGCTTACTGTTTTAGGTAAAATGCATTGTCCAGTAATTCCTGAATAGTGTTCCAAGACTACATTAAAATAGTAGATTAGCCTTAAAAAATATAATTTAAAAAAAGGATAGGTTATGACTAATCATTTACCTTCAAAATCTGAATGTAGACGAACCATAGGGTATGTGAACGATATACTCGAATATGCAATAGAATATGGTGAACGAAAACATTTCTGGAGCCAACTGACTGATGAGATGGAGCAATTTATTGAACGAAATCCGGAAAGCGAGGAGACTTTCTGTCAACACTTTGCTGAAGTACTTTTGCCTACAACTGTTTTCTGTCACTCTAAACGAATCGCGTCTTTCCTGAGGACTGTAAGAAAGGAACTACCAGATGAGCACCTATCATTAATTCGGAAATGGAAAAAGCAGCCTTGGTTTTTCTGTGCCTTTAAAGTGCAAGAGAATCTTGGGGATAGCCTTTTTCGCGTTGAACCGTTAGGGGATCCACCGGCAGTTTTCTTTTCAGATACAGAGTGGGAGAAAATAACCATCTTTTCTCCGCTGATAGAAGAAGAGTATCTAGACGGTTGTGATCTTTTTATCGGATTATTGTTTCAAGGCAGGTTTGTATACCATCTATCTGGCGACATTGTTCCTCTCAAAGGGTATTCAGAAAACGATATTTTTTCTTACGCGGATCAAATTGCTTATTTAGAAGCTGAACCAGAGTTAGTACCATTAAAGGGTATGATAAACCGGACAACCAAAGTGTCAGATGTAATTTCCCAGAATCCTGGAAGATTTTATGATTTCTGGAATTATTATTCTCTCTACGATATGCCTGTTTCAGTGTTAAAAATGGAGAACTGCGTTTCTGTGGTAACGGTAAATGATGATATACCAATTGAAGATGAAAGCTTCTGGGCTTCTGCCTTTGCCCAACTGAAGCAAGAACCGCATATTGACTTTTTTGAAGGTAAAGTGGGACGTGTTGATTTTTACTCATCTAGTTTACCTGAAGATCCTGTTTTGTTCATTTCTCTTATCACTAAGCGTTTATTTCTTTCGTGCTACACAATAGAAGGGTATGTTCAGGGACGGGAGATTATGCAAAGTATTTGTTCATTCCCGGAAGTTCCCCAGGTGTACACTTCATTTGGAATGTTTTTTGTTCAGAAATCGCTGACGGGGCGTACTGATCTATTTGATAGAATTCTGAAAATTACTGGAGACTTCGATGCTGATAGTATAGGTCAAATTGTTGAAGAACAGATTCCTTATATTTCAAACAAAGACTTAAAAGATGTTCTGAACCATTTTATAAAAAATATGAACAATGGCATAACTGAAAGTGACCAGAAGATTGCTACTTATTTTGCAGTACCGGTTTTTGTCGTAGAAAGAGTACGTAATATTTTTGAAGAAAAGGTTGACACCTTTGGATTTTCTGTTTTTGAAAAAAAAGATGCCTTAGGGTTAACCTGGGAAGATGTTTTAGATCTAAACGATCCAGACAAGCTCCCCCATGTGACAGGTAAATTTGAATTTACGAGTGCTGAGAAAATGTGGGATAGCTTACAACGTTCCTCTTTCGATGAAAAAGAATACCTGCGCGGTGTACCAATTCTCAGGTTTACAAACTGGTTATTCAATAAACTTTCAAGAAAAGGGACCATTGTGCTTACAGAGTATGAAATGGTGCCCGATGATCTGATCAAGGAAGCTTTTCAAAAAGATCTTTTACACTATGACCACAAGTTACGGGAAGAAAAATATCAGCCACCGGATAAAGAGATTGGGTGGCCGCTTTTTCATGGGTGCCGAGTGTTATTTGAAGATATAGGAATTATTGAAAAAAAAGATGATGCCCTAGTAATTACTGAAACTGGGAAGTGCCTACAAAAAGACCTTGTTCAAATGTATAAAACTATCATTGATTCCTTTTTTATAGATTATACTTGGAATTATTTTATTACTGAAGAATTAGCTGGACCTATACGATATTTTGCTGGTTCTTTTCTCTATATCTTAGGAAGATTATTTTTAGAAAAGAATGAAAATATACAGGGAAACGAGGAAGTTTGGATAGAAATAACTGAGATACTGGATGTGCTATTTCATACCAACCCTGAATTCGAGAAAATATTTGATGAAATACAGATTGAGAGCTCGGATAGCTATCATTATAGTAGTTTGGAAAAGATCCTCTATTATGAGTTTTTTGCCAAGGTTTGTGAGATATTTGGTCTAGTCAAAAGGAAGTCGAATAGGAATAACTATTCCGTTAGTCCAAGTGAATTGTTCTTTATTGTATTTAAGATTCAGTAGAGCTATTCTGATTTTGACTTTGAGTAGATAGGAGAAATTAGAATAGCCTCGTCCTGTTTTAGAAAAGTAGGATTTTCATGCCTTTTAAGTGGGAAATTGCATGAAAATCGCTCATAAATAAGATAGACGGACTCTAAAATGAGAATTGCTGGATTCAGTAATTGTTCGTGGACATTCTCTTAAAAAGCTATTATCTTTTACTCCATGCATCCGGTAATAGCGTCTCTACGTAAAGAAGGAATTCCGGTTTACCTTGCCGGTCCTTCAGCAATCAGCTTTTATTATTCTGACACCGCCTATCCTATTGAGTTCTATCTAGTGAAAACCGACCTCTCCGGCCTAGCGAGAGTCATTGAGGGCCTTGAGTTTCCAGGAAGTGATTTTGTAGACGCAGTTTATAAAGATGATGAAGTAGAGCTTCTATTTCTTTGTAAAGAAGAGCCGGGATTTCCTCGTTGGTCAAATACAGATTTCTTTAACTTCTATGCTAAGCCCATGCGCCGGGATTTCTTTGATAAATACGGTATTTTTCAAGCAATTAAGCAGAAAGAGATTTACCTTCCTACCTACCCTTTGCACGATTTTGAATACGCCCTAACAATCGTGTTATCATCATCCTATAACATAACTATTAAAAACCTCGAGATGCTAAAATTTACAGGAGGTATGGACACTCATCAACAAAGATGGTTTCTCTCTCTCCTTGTCACAGCCCAGGATCCGGAGTCAGGATTTTCTCTTTTAAAACAGACAAACTTCTTTATCCATTATTGGCCTGAGATAGCAGATCTGGATCAGGTGGACCATTCAAAAGAGTATCATCCAGAAGGTGACCTATGGCAGCACACAATGGAGACTTTTTCACACAGAAAATCGCGGGATCTTCTATTGTCTCTGTCTCTCCTGCTCCACGACATCGGAAAACCAGACTCACCGGAGTTTGAAGGAAACCGATTTCACGATCACTCTAATATTGGCGCAGAGCTGGCTGTCCGGTTTTTAAAAAACCTTGGTTTTGCTCTGGGCTTACAGCGGGATGTACGCTTTTTAGTGAAGCACCATATGTTGCCCATGGCACTCCAGAAGTCAGTTCCCTACAATTTAGCGCGTATTCTATCAGATCCGCTCTTCCCAAAACTGCTTGAGGTCTTTAGATGCGACCTTTCCTCTACTTTCCAAGGCCCGGAACCTTACTATCGTGCATGCAAAACGTACAAACGCTTTAAAAAACATACCAAAAACCCATATCGCCGCTCAGACGGCCGAATACTCAGCTACAAATAGCAAAGATCCTTCAAAGTACCAGAATTTTGCTAAAACCCGTTGCCCCAACCACAACCAGCAAACATAAAATCAGCCCAGAGCCAATCTTCTACCCGCAACTGCAGGCAACAAGGTTCTTGCTTTTACCCCCTAATTGCTTCCGCTTCAAGCAGTTGCATCCTCCTCCAATTGCCCTTCTTCCAAGCACTTGCGTGAAAAACAAAGAAACGGCTCAGAAAAGCAGTTGCCTTTTTCTGCAGCTGCTGTTCATCCAGCCCCTTACCTGGAAAAGCAAAAACGGCTCAGAGCCGTTTTTTTTGTTTGCAAAAATCGCGCG
>CAYRYS010000106.1:0-9941 GCA_964428555.1 uncultured Spirochaetales bacterium
CTGCTAAGCGGATGCTTGAGAAAGAGTACCCCATAAGTGAAATATCAGAAATTACAGGTCTTTCTGACCAAGAAATAGAAAAGCTTAAGAAATAATCTCACACAGAGTTACTATGTAAAAAGGCCAACCCTCTTGAAGAAATCTATAGTAAGATTTCAGTAACAAAACCTAATAGGAGGGTTGACCATGACAATTATGGTAGGAATCGCGAAGGTCACGGAGAAGGTAAGAAAATATTTAAAATGGGAATGTTTGTAGAGGACATCCTGTTAACCCCCTGAAGCATGCCGGGTGTGATATAAATAGAAAGGAAATAATCCTTTCGTGACTTTTCGTGCTTTTCGTGGTTCATAAGAGCAGAAAATGCTTTACCAGGAGAGAATAAAATATGTGTGAAAAAGCATAAATATTCCCTACCTTAAAACTCCGCGGTTGCTGAGGCGCTCGAAGTACAGGGCAGGCCCGGAATGCAGTTACCATATTTACTTTTCAGGCTGAACCGGATACCATAAGGGCCTAAACAAACAAGGAATCAGGAAATGTTCGAAAACTTTACACAGCATCTGAAACAAGTAGAAGACAGAATTGCGAAAGCGTGTTCTGTGGCAGGCAGAAACAAAGAGTCTGTGCAGCTCATGGCAGTAACAAAGACCCATCCAGCAGAAGCAGTTAAGACCGCGTATAAACAGGGAATACGCCTTTTTGGAGAAAGCAGAGTACAGGAGCTCCAGGAAAAGGCCCCCGTTTTTCCAGAGGATGCTCAGGTCCACCTTATCGGCCACCTGCAGCGAAATAAGGCAAAAAAGGCAGCACCAATATGCTGTGCTGTCCAGTCAATAGATAAGCTTTCAACAGCTAATGCATTGCAGAAGGCTTGTGGTGAAATCAATAAAACAATGGATATATTTATCGAAGTAAAGACAGACCCGGATTCCCCAAAGCATGGACTGACACAAGAAGGTGACATATACAATCTGTTTGAACAGGTCCTTGAACTAGAAAACCTGAAAACTATCGGACTTATGACAATCGCGCCGTTCACTCAAGAGGAGACTCCTGTACGCCGGGCATTTTCCAGACTCAGAAACTTACGGGATGCCCTCCAAAGCAGATATCCGGATACAGCAAAAGAGTGTATCTTATCAATGGGTATGACAAACGATTATGAAATTGCCATTACAGAGGGGTCTGATTTAATACGGGTTGGTTCTGCTTTGTTCGGGCAAAGGACTTATACATGAAAAGAATAGTCTCGATTCTGCTTATCTTCTCTATCCTCATTCTTCCAGTGTATTCTCAGGAATCTGAGGATACTTTGGAAAATGAAGCTGCCAGTGAGGAGCGAGAGGAAACACAGTTTCCAGACTCTGATGCAAGTGAAGAAGATTCTCAAACCGAAGAAGCTGCAGAGAGTGAAGAAGACGATGACGCAGAGCGTGAAGGTGAGGAGGATACTGAACCTGTCCCTTATACTGATGATGAATTCCCCCTATGGCTCCAAGACCTACGAAGGGCTGAGATTATAGCAATAGGCGCCTTTCCCATGGCAATGATCTATTCAGGCCTTGGTTTTGGACTTTACTGGTATTTCACAGAGGACCTCAATTCAGTATTCCTTCCCTGGACAGACGAACCGACAGAAGAAACAGTACAGGACTGGGAAGACAGGCAGATAACCATCATACTAACAAGCATTGGAATCTCAGTTTCTGTTGCTGTATTTGACTATATATTAGGAATTATCACCGAAAATGAACCGCAAAACAATTAAAGTACCCATAGAGGCAGACTCAGAGCCGAGAATCGATAAGTTTATTACAGAACAGGAAAACCTTTTTCCCAGAAGCCAAATTAAACAGCGCAATGCAAGATTCATCTTAAATGGTAAAGAGGTAAAAGCATCAAAAAAAGTAAAACCCGGTGACATTGTTCAAGTAAGCTGGGAAGAGCTGCCTGAACCGGAAATAGAGCCTGAGCAAGTAGATCTGGATATTATTTATGAAGATGATAATGTCCTGGTAATTAATAAGCAGCAAGGCATGGTCGTGCACCCTGCAAACGGTAATTACTCCGGCACCCTTGCCCAAGGACTGCTGTATTACTGCAGATCAATTGCAGAGAGTTTTTCCACTGAAGACATGCGGCCCGGGATAGTGCATAGGCTGGATAAGGACACATCCGGTGTTATCATCACTGCAAAGAATACTGAAACCCTGGAGTTTCTTTCCCAGCAGTTCAGAAGCCGTAAAACCATGAAGACCTATTACGCAGTCACAAAAGGCATTCCTAAACCAAAGGAAGGAATAATAAAAGGAATTATTGGAAGGGACAGGAAAAACAGAAAAGCATTCACCTGGAAAACTAGTTCAGGAAAACCGGCTAAAACAGATTATAAAGTACTGAACCGGTTCGGCACCTATGCCTTTGTCGAGCTTCATCCCAGAACAGGAAGAACACACCAGCTGCGGGTGCACATGCGCTCTGTTGGTACACCGATCCTCGGTGATCCAATTTATGCACGAAAAGATGCACGGTTTAAGAACGCGACCCTTATGCTCCATGCTGCAAAACTTGAAATATCCATACCTGGAACTGATGAGCCGATGGTTTTTCGCGCACCCTTACCAAAGCGCTTTTCCCGCTTTTTCAGAAAAATAAAAAATCAGCCTTCCTGAAGCCCTGTGTTAAACTGCTTCTCTGTTTCTATTGTGGAGGGCGGACCGTGGCCGGGTAAAATTACATAATTATCCGGTAATGTAAACAGCTTCTCCTGAATCGTATTTTTCAAGAGTGCCCGCGCATAAGCATTCGGAGTAGAACCTGTATCGCCGGCTCCAATCACATCGCCAGTAAAAAGCAAATTCCGGATCCTATAGACTACTGAATCATTCGTGTGCCCAGGCACTTCAATAACTTCTACCTTTTCTCCTGCAAGTTCAATCATGTCCCTGTCTGCAACACGGTTCACCGGAAACTCATAAATACGCGGAGATGCGGCATATATCTTTGCATTATAAACCTTCATAAGCGTCTTTAAGCCGTAGATATGTGCTTCATGTCCATGGGTAAGGAGTACATACTTTACAGAATAGTTATTATCTTCGATCAGCTTTAAGGTCGGTACATCAAAAATACCTGGATCTACTATAATCGCATCGCCGCCGCCTTCAGGTCCGATAAGATAGGAATTGGAAAAACCGACTACAGCAAAATGAAAAAAAAGCTTCATGTTCCGATCTTCATCCTTTCAAAAATTGCTTCTTCATAGTTCGAATATTTATAGCTTACCTCTTCCCTGAGAGAATCTATAAACTGTACCTTCTTCAAATTACAATCTACAAAACTAGTTTTCCGCAGTTTTGCATTGATAAAGCGGGAAAAATAGAGGTCAGAATCATTAAAACTTGTGTTAGTACAATCAATCCCATTGAAATTTGTATGGAGAATATCCGACCCGGTAAAATCACAATCTTTCATTGTGGAGCCGCTAAAATCTACACACTGTGCATTTAGGGAACTGCAGTTACAATCTGAAAAGCTGCTAAAACTAAAAAAGCTTACCCGAACAACCACTGACTCACCGTTACACCCGTTAAAAGTGCAGCCTCTAAAATTATTTACAAAAAACCGCTTACCTGAAAAGTCAAGACCATTGAATACCACCCCGGCAGCATTAATATTCTTTATTGTTTCCATCTTTTTCAATGCTTCTATTAAAAAATCGGTATACCCGTCTTTGTCATCCATATGCATAAAGCATGTATCAGCATCGTACAGCGCGGCAAATTCACAGCCCTGAACAGAACACACATCGCTGGCAAACATTACAAGCTCCCTTCCAGTATTTACCATAAGTATAACGATAAATCCTGTAATTGACAGCGATTTCATTGATATTTCGTGAAAACTCCTTTCAAAGCAACTGAATTAGGAATTGCAGTTCATCCTATTCCTGTGTATTATCATAGTATGTGTTACAATTGCGGATATGTTTTTGACAGAGATGTAAAGGTATTTCGGACAACCCTATGCCCATCATGCGGAAAAGAGGTGAAGGTGTGCCTGAATTGTGAGTTCTATGCTCCAGGCAGGCAATATGACTGCAGAGAGACAATACCTGAAGAAGTAAGAGACAAAGACAGGGCGAATTTCTGCGATTACTTCAGACTGAAAAAGAATACCAAGCAGGGACCTGAGAAGGATAAGCAGGACAAAGCGAAAGACCAATTTAACGCCCTATTTAGTGATGAAAACTAGGCCAATTATTTTTTTTGACTCCGGAATAGGCGGGCTTCCGTATTTCGCATGGCTGAAAGAACACCTCTCCAGCCAAAGCATCTACTACATTGCTGATAGGTGCTACTTTCCATATGGGGAAAAACCAATACAGGAACTCAAGGACCATATTATCAAAACTGTGCATAGGGTTATCAGAGAATTCGACCCATCCATGATGGTAATAGCATGCAATACTGCTTCTGTGGTTGCCTTGGCAGATTTACGCATGAATTTCAAAATACCTTTCGTTGGTGTAGTACCTGCGGTAAAACCTGCTGCCCAGCTTACTCAGACCGGTATTATCGGAGTTTTAGCTACAAAGCGGACTGTTGACGGCCCCTACCTTGAGCAGCTTATAGAAAAATATGCTTCCGACAAAGAAGTCGTCCGTTCAGCTGCAGGTGATATTGTAGATTTTGTTGAAAACAGATTCTTTTCAGCCAGTAAGGAAGAGCGCGAGCAAAGCGTCCGGCCTGCGGTAGAAAGGTTTCATTCAAGCGGTGCAGATGTGATTGTTTTGGGGTGCACCCATTTTATTTACCTTGCTCCCTATATACAGAAAGTATCCGGTCGCCGAATCCGGGTTATTGACTCAAGAGAGGGGGTCGGAAAACAAGCACTCAGGGTCTTTACCCCCCTTGGGCTTGAAAAAGAGGAACACCCGGAATTCAGGTTCTATATGACAGGAAAAACAGACAAGGATAAATACCAGTATTTCTCACATCAATTCAGCCTTCGCTTTTCAGGAGAGCTTTCATGAATCTGACAGGTACAATACTCTATGGAATCAATAATATTTACACCATAGAAACTGAGACCGGCATTTTTGAATGCAGAATTAAAGGAAAAGTTCTTCCTGAAGAAGACCCTTCCTACAACCCCTTGGCACCTGGGGACATAGTGCTGGTTAATACAGATACCGGATTTCCAGGAAAAGGATTAATACTGGAACGAAAGAAGCGGAAAAATGCCTTTTACCGGTGGAACAAAAAGCGGAGACAAATCCAGACCTTATGCGCAAATGTTGATAGGATATTCTGTATTGCATCAACCGCGAAACCGCCGTTCCGTCCCCGTTTTATTGACAGAGTACAGGTCCAGGCAGCTATTGCAGAAATACCTCTTACTATCGTAATCAATAAATCCGATCTAGGATTATCAGAAATGATCCGGGAACGAAAGGAATATTATAGAAGAATCGGAATTGAAACCATTATTACCTCTGTAAATAATATGAAAAGCCTGGAGCAGCTTGAATCCAGGCTGGAGGACAGTTTGACAGCATTTGTCGGTCAGTCAGGGGTTGGTAAAACTTCAATTCTGAACACCTTTTTTCCAAATTTTCAGGGAAAAACAGCAGAAATTTCTGCAAAGTATAACAGAGGTACACATACCACTAATTTTGCTAGAATGCTTATTCATGATAGGGGTTACCGCGTTATTGACACACCCGGCATTCGGGAAATAGAGGTATGCGGAATTGAACCAAGAGACTTACGGTTTTACTTTCCCGAATTCAGGGATATACACGAAGAATGCACCTATGCGTCCTGTACGCACATACACGAACCCGGCTGCGCTGTTAGAGAAGCAGTAGAAACAGGTACAGTGCTGCCTGACAGATATGACAGTTACCAGCGGATACACGTTTCTTTAACCCAACTTACAAAGGAACAGGAACCATGAATATCAACTCCCATACTCTCACCCTTCTGGAGTTTGAAAAAATACGTAAAAGTCTAAAGGAATACTGTTTTACCCAGGAAGGGCGCTCCCTGATTGCAGAACAGGATATTGCAGTTAAAGAAGACACAGTGCGAACAAACTTAGCTCTAACAGATGCCTTTACCTTTATTATCCATGAAAAGGGCAGCGGACCCAATTTTAGCTTTCCTCCGGCACAAGAAGCCCTGTTTCTTTGTGAGAAAGAAGGAACAGTACTCGAAGCGCAGGAACTTTCTGCAATAGCAGGATTTCTTAGTGAATCAAAAAAAATGAAAAACTACATACAAAGCGGAAACGAGCCTGGTCCGCTCCTAGCATATGCAGAGTCAATTCCGGATTTAACAGATCTCAGTAAGCAGATACGAAAGTATATTGATAAAGACGGGTCAATAAAGGAACAGGACATTCCGGAATTACGGAGAATACGGAAAAATATTGGGAGTCTCAATAGTGAAATAGATGCAACAGTCCGCAATTATATGAATAATTCTCGGTACAGGAATTATTGGCAATCAAATACACCGACCCAAAAGGATGGTAGAATTGTTCTGCCCATGAAATCTAATTTCAAAGGCAAAGTAGAAGGAATCATTCATGAAGTATCCTCATCTGGAAACACAGTCTTTATTGAACCAAAGGAAGTGGTTGAGAAGAACAACCGTCTGACAAACCTTGAATATGAATACAGACAAGTACTGACAAAGATCCTTCGTGAATTAACGGAAAAAGTACAGATTCATTGGGTAGATGTGCAAAAAGCAATCGATGTCACAGCATTTCTCGACACATTTCTCGCACGCGCAAGATACGCAGTAGTCCATGAAAACAGACGTCCCGAAATCTCAACAAACTCCTTACTCATTAATAAAGCAAAGCATCCGCTATTAGGGAAAAACGCGGTACCCATTTCGGTTGAACTTTCAGAAGATACGAAAACCTTGATAATTACCGGCCCAAATACCGGCGGAAAAACAGTAACCTTAAAAACAGTTGGGTTACTATCATGCATGCACCAGTTTGCAATGCATATTCCAGTTGGTGATGGGACAAAACTGCCTGTATTTGACGGTATCTTTGCTGATATTGGGGATGAACAATCACTGGAACAGTCACTTTCAACATTCTCCGGGCATATGATTACCATATCTGCATTACTTGATTCTTCCACTGCTGACTCACTGGTTCTTCTCGATGAGCTGGGGTCAGGAACAGATCCTGAAGAAGGGTCAGCAATTGCTATGGCAATCCTCGACTCTCTCCTCAATAAAAACGCAACTGTTTTGGCAACTACCCATCATGGGATTCTGAAAAACTACGGTTACTCAAAGCCTATGGTTGAAAATGCGTCTGTGGATTTTGATGAAACAACTCTTTCTCCGACGTATAATATTATTGTCGGTATTCCCGGTGAAAGTCATGCAATAGAAATTGCTAAGCGCTCTGGTTTGAAAAGCGAGATAATTGATCAGGCAAGAGAATACCTGAAAGACGAACGCAATGATATTGCAAAAATGATCCAGTCATTAAGTGAAAAGCAGCGTGAATTATATGAGAAAGAGAAGAATGTCACAAAAAAAGAAGAAACTCTGAAAGAAGAGAAACGCAGAACAGACCTAAAAGAACTCAAACTCAAACAGCAGGAAAAACTGCTCAGAGAACAAGGGGTTGCAGACATCTCCAAATTTCTATCTGAAGCAAGGAAACAGCTGGAAAACTTAGTCAGAGAGGTACGGGAAGGTGAGCTCACCAAAGAAAAGACAAAAAAGGTAAAACAGTTTCTTGAAAATGTGGAAGAGAAGGTAGAAGCTGAAGAAGAGAGGATTGATGAACAAGTCCCCCAGACCCTTGGGGAACAAAAGGAAATAACAGAGGGTATGGAAGTTTTCGCAGGGGCAATGAAAAAACGGGGAACTGTTCTTAGAAAAGCAAAAAAGGGATACTGGATTGTTGAGCTGGAACATATGAAAATGACACTCCCTGAAGAACAGATTCATCCTGTACCCAGCTCTGAAAACTCCGGTGACGTAAAGGTGTATTATTCCGGTATTCACCAGGATGCATCAGCAAAATATGAGCTTGACCTTCGAGGCATGCGCCTAGAGCAGGCAATTAATGAAGTTGAACTGCAAATTGACAGAGCTGTTGTACAGGGAATGCATGAATTTGCTATAATACATGGAAAAGGAGAGGGGATACTTCAAAAGGGTATCCACAAATATCTGAAATCCAGGAAGGAAGTAGAAAAATTTAGTTTTTCATCTCCCCAGCAGGGAGGATTCGGAAGAACGGAGGTATATTTAAAAAATGAATAACAGTGAAGCCTACTCCATCTTAGAGGTGTTCTTCGGTATTCTTGGTTCTTGGGAGGTACTCATTATTCTTATCTGTGCGCTCATTGCATATCCAGCAATACTGTACATTGCGTCTGTTGACAAAAAGCCGGTAAAGCTTCGGGCAAAGCAAAAGGGTAAATTGGACCAAAAGCGGGAACAGAAAATGAAAGCTGAAGAAAATCAATCTGAAGAAGAAGATAACGAGGAAGAGGAATAAATTCTACTGTCAACTATATGAAACCTGCTAAAAATACGGTACAATACGACGTAAATACAGTATTTTTATAGATGAATTGATTGTTTTATTGAAAGGAAAAATACATGAAAAGGATTTTTTCATACATTGGGATAGGAGCACTCGTCTTAATGAGTATTTCCTGTATCTCAATTGATACTGAAATAACAATAAACAGCAATGGTTCAGGAGAAGCTGAATTAATCTACCGAGTCTCCCAGATGATTGCGCAAATGGGAAGAATGAATACGGAAGATTCCGATCTGCCTTTGCCTTTAACCAGAGAAAATTTCCAGGCAAGTGTGAATGCAGTTGAGGGTCTGTCTTTAGATTCCTTTTCAACGAGCGAAGATGAGGAATTCGTGATTATTCGAGCAGCACTATCTTTTGATTCTATAGAAGATCTTAATCAATTCTATCAATACTCTGAACCAATGTTCTCAATAGAAGAAGATGGTGATCTGTCTAGATACACACAAATCATTTCCTGGGGAAATGAGGAAACACTGACCGAAGAAAACAGAGAATTTATCAACACGTTTTTTGAAGATTATACACTCTCTTTTGTAGTAAATGTACCTGAAGACATTCAGGAGAATAATATTGGAGAATTAGCCAGTACCAGGACTGTATCTTACACAGTCCCGCTTCCAACTATAATGGAAGAGGAAATAACCTTAGAGATTCTATGGTAGGTCTTATGAAAAAGATTATTTTAATTTACTTTGTATTCTGTATTGCGTGCTTCTTTCTGTCAAGCTGTGATACAACAGATTCCGCTGTAAGGAATACAGCTGGGGATCAACAAACAACAAATGAAACTCGCCAGAATCCGGATACTTCAGAGTCTGAACCGGTTGAGCGGTTCCAAGGCTTGGAAGAAGAAGCACGTACCTTGCTTTCACGGAACGCAATCGGAGAAGCTTTAGGAATTCTCTTTAGAATTCAGGCTGAATACGAGGAAGGCAGCTATTCATCATCTGAAATCTCACGGGTGTACTCCTTTGCTGTGGATGAAGCTGACAGGATAACCAGCCTTTTACGGATAGAGGCATCCGCAGACTGGCTTGACCAAGCTGGGAACCTCATTTCAGTATCGACAATCCCAAGCGGCGATGAAATTCCGGGCCCAAGCCTTCTGGTAACCATGCACGAACAGGGTTTTCGCGCGGTCGAAGAAGCTCTTCCGTTCCGTTTCCAGTTCCTTCAAGGAAGCGGTATTCTAACGGGTCATGCTAAATCGGTTGAATACGGAAGAGCAGGGACAAATGTGGTAAGTTTTGTTAACCCTAACCAGGAACAGTTTATCCTCCCTCAGCCGGTGTTTCAATTGGGAAATCAGCGTTTCCAAGTAAAAACAGAAATTCTGG
>CAYRYS010000107.1:0-5965 GCA_964428555.1 uncultured Spirochaetales bacterium
TATTTTATATTTTCCAATTATAACAGTAGAAAAATATAAAATAGCTCTGCCGCGCCAACTGTAAGGCCGATTTAATTGTTAAGAAAGTCATCGTTTGGCGATTACAAACTTTACCCTGTTATAACCGAATTGTTATGAACCTACGAATTGGGTAAGGAGTAAAGTTTGAATCGCTTCGCTGGCCGTAGTTTCTAATGGGAGAAATGCCGGCGCTGTAATCATCTCCATTCGTGACTTTCAGTGCAATTCGTGGTTAAAGAAAGGTAGAGGAACGCTTACACCGGAGTTTTGCGTCTAAACTCAGTGAAATAATCATCATCCTATAGAAAGATAACAGGAAATGCAGTATGAATTGTATTGATATTAGTTGTACTTGTATACTAATCTACATATTAACAAGATTAACTTTCCGCGTTACAGACTAAAAAGACTGTTACCGCGAAACGGGGCTGTTATGAAGAAATTTAACACTTTTAACGGTGTGTTTGTACCTTCTTTTGAAGCAATACTCGGGGCTGTATTATTTCTTATTCTCCCAATGCTTACAGGCGGTGTTGGTTTGCCGAATATGATAATCATTGTCCTGCTTGCAAATACTGTTACCATTGCTACAGCTTTCTCAATAGCTGACTGTACAACAAACCTTGAAAATGTAGGTCCGGGAGGTATGTACGCTATTTCAAAGCGGTCCCTTGGAAAGGCATTTGGCGGCTCAATCGGTATACAGCTTTTTCTGGCTCAAGCAGCATCTATCGGATTTTATGCAATCGGTTTTGCAGAACCCCTCCAGAGTGTATTGATCCAAATACCCCAGGTTGCCGACATTGTAGAACAGTATGGGCTTTCTATTGTAAGGCAAAAACAGATTATAGCTACGATAATCGCCCTTATTGCCTTTGTTGCAGGTATAATTGGTGCAAACTTTATAGTCAAAATACAGATGATAATCTTCATCGTTCTCTCGGTCTCTGTGGCTACGATTATCATCTCTCCGTTTTTGGGTGTAACACTTGAAGGCCATGCCCTCTTTACTCCAACTCCGAATATGGCAGGCACTGGAATTGCTATTGGTTTTTGGGGTGCTTTTACTGCATTTTTCCCAGCAGTAACCGGAATTGATGCTGGGGTTGGAATGAGCGGAAGTTTGAGGGAGCCCAAAAAAGCGCTCGCAAAAGGTACCTTTATTGCAATTGGTGTTACCACAGTTGTGTATCTGCTTGTTTCTGTTATTTTTTCTTATATCAGACCCGAAATGCTGGAGCTGCAGAATGGACAAGTCCCTTCTACTGTGGACTTGTTTATTGAGATACCCATTATCTCGTTTCTGCTTTTAACTGGTATTCTCTTTGCAACCGGATCATCGGCTCTAAGCTATTTAATGACAGCACCGCGTACTGCACAGGCCCTGACCAATGATAACCTCCTACCGAAATTCTTAAGCTTTCTATCAAAGGACTTTAGGAGAAATGGGGTTGAACCGAGGTGGGCTACGCTATGCACTCTACTCATTGCAATGCCTGTTATTTGGTCTGGGAGCATAACTGTTGCTTCAATGGTTGTTGGTATCTGCTTTCTCATTGTATACGGGTGGGTGAATCTTGCAGCGTTCTTCGAACGGGTTTCAGGTAATCCGAGCTTCCGGCCCACATCCAAAGGCCACTGGGCAATCTCCCTTTACGGTTTTCTTGTGTGTATGGCAGTTATTGCTATGTTTAATATCTGGGTAGGTGTTGGTGTTTTCTTTTCACAAATCCTGGTGTTTTATCTTCTCCTGCGCTATAAGACAAATAATCAAATGGAAGGTGTCTGGTGGGGCGTTGCTTTTTCAGTAATAACCTGGGGATTCAAGCGGATGCGGAGAATTATCCAAGGAACGAAGAATTGGCGGCCTATTGTAACAATATTCGGCTTTGTAGATAAAAAAGAAGAAACAGAGCAGGCTTTTCTTATGGCACGGCGTATTGCAGATTATAAAGGACTGTACACACTTAATCTCTTTAGGCCGGCAACAAAAAAACAGGAAAAAGAGACTGTGTATGAGGATGCAAATGTACTGACAGTACAGGGTGATGAATATAAATCCGCAATCTCCTCTATTGTACAAGCAGCAATGCCCGGCGGGTTTACCTTGAACACTGTTATGCTTTCATTTGATATGCGCATGAATATACCCGATATTGTAGAAGACCTGATACGCAGAGAAAAGCACGTACTCTTGTTTAAACCCGGTCAGCAGGCAGAGGTTGTATCAAACAGGATAGATGTCTGGTGGAAGGGAGAGGACAACGGAAACCTTATGGCCTTGCTCTCATTTATAATTAATGAAAGTGATGCTGCTGCAGGAAAGCCTCGGAAGCATATCAGGCTTCTTCGTAAGCTTTTTCCGGGTGAAGAGCTGAAAAAAGCGAAACACGAGCTGGAAAAGCTATTATCCGCAGCAAGGCTCAAGGGAGAAGTTCTGGTTCTGGAAGATGATGAATACCCGATACACGAGACAATACGGGTGTATTCCCACGATGCAAGCCTTGCGCTCATGGGTATGCCCGGGAAAAAAGCCGGAAACTTTGCAAAAATGTTCAGCCTGGACAGGATCTTTTTTTCTAGAGAAATTGCAAAATACGAGGAAATGCCGCCCTTGCTTTTTGTAAAAGCAGGGAATAAGGTATCATTGCTTGAAGAAGATGAAGAAGAAAATGATGAGGAAACGACTCCTGCATCTTAGCGCTTTATGCTTGCCTTGACTCCACCGCGGATCGGCAGGAGTATCGTTTTAAAAGCAGGGGGAGTGCAATAAGGTTTTATAGTTCTGCACGCCTAATGCGAAAGCCTCTTTTGTTTGCAAGATCTTCCATACCCTGCAGCACAGCATTGCTACTGCCGAATAAAGATCGTATGTAATTTGTAGTTACCGGCTGTACGAACATTGTCATCCTCATAGTAAATCTCCTGCGCTTTGAATTTTATAAAGTCGAGAATGTAAAATGCATTGAAAAAATAATTGTAAATTATAGGAAATCCTTATACACTTTGGAATTATACAAGCGAAAACTAATGAAATACTAATAAAGAGGAAATTATGAAAGGAAAATTGCTATTTCTTATAGCTGTATTAGCTGTTGTATTTTCTGCATTCAACTGCGGCAGCGGTGAAACAGCCAGATGGGAGCGGGTGCCTTTGGAAGAAGCACGGGTGCTTGTTGTCCACTCCTACGATATGAGTTTTTCCTGGACAGCAATGGTTCATTCTGGAATGACATATGTGCTTGAGCAGGAAGGGATAGAATACGAAGAATATTTCATGGATACAAAACGTAACCCTTCGGAGGAATACAAGCAGGAATCAGGACAAGCTGCACTTGAGCTGGTGGAGGAATATGAGCCCCATGTGGTATTAACTTCAGATGACAATGCCCAGGGGTACTTTGCAAGCCTTCTGAACAACAGCGATACAGCAGTTGTATTCTGCGGAGTAAACGGCACTCCGGAAGCCTATGAGTACGACACAGCAGACAATGTGACAGGCATACTTGAGCGGCCGAAGATAAAAAGTTCCTTATCTCTGCTTGCCAGGGTTGTTCCGGAATTCCAAAGTCTAAGCCTTGTGATGGATGAAAGTACCACAAGTGCAGCACTGCTTGACTATTTCAATTCTCTGGATATTCCCTATCAGGTTGATGATGTCCTCCGTACGAACAGTTTTACCGAATGGCAGGAGTTTGTTCAGGGTGTTGAAAGTGATGCCCTTTTTACGTATACATACAACACAATTACAGAGGATGGAGAGCGTGTTGAACCATCGAGTATAATTGAATGGACGATAAATGCAAGGACAGATCTGCCGACTGTAGGTGTGCTGGATTTCGGTGTACAAGACGGACTGCTTATTGGAAATGTAGAGTCAGGGTTTGAACATGGAGAAATGGCAGCAAGAATGGGTATTGATATATTAAACGGCCGCGCGCCAAGCGAAATGCCCATCACCATCGCTGAACAGGGGCTCATCTGTGTGAATCAGAGTACAGCGGATATTCTCGGAGTAGATGTTTCCGGACTGTTGAATATAACAGATGTGGTATTTGAATAGGGGGATGAAAATATGAAGCTTCGAACGAAAATTACAGGATTTGTCCTTCTATGGATGGTCATTCTCTCGCTCTTTCTTATGGTGTTCTCAGTAATTAACTTTTATAACCTTGAGAATCAATTTTTAGAAACATACCGCAGAGAGTTCTTAAACGGTGCACAGCCTCTTGTAGAGGAAAGTGCTGACTATGTATTCGAGCTTATTGATTCAGCCTTTCTCAATGGAATGGGGCCGGATGAGGTGCTTCAGTATATCCGGCAGTTTGACGAGCTGGACCATTCTCTTTTTGTTTACGACTTTAACGGAAATGAGCTGCTCCCTGAACATTCAAGAGATGAGTTAACTGCGCTAATTACCAATGAGGAGATACAAAGGCAGCTTGGCCTTTTTGAGGAATACTATAAAAAGTTTTTTATTTTGGATAACTTTAACCAGTTGATGAACGGCAGTGGAGAGCTAGAACTTCCTACAATGGTATACACAAGGATTTACCGTGGTGCGGAGTTTATAATCGGGTACGGCAGGAGCCTGGACAGGTTCCAGGCAAATTATCAATACCTGCAAAGGACTGAGCGGGAAAGTCTACAGAGTCTAGTGGTGATGTATATTATCATCCTTGTTGCAGTATTAATTGTTATGCTAATTTTTATTCCAATCTTTATTCAGCGGGTTCTTATCAAGCCAATGAAACTGCTTTCAGACGAATTGTACGCACTTGCACAAGGAGGAGGCGATCTCTCCAAGGAGCTTCCGGTAAATAGAAAAGACGAAATTGGCACTGTGGCTGACAATTTCAATGCTTTTATTGATTCTCTACGGGAAATGGTGAAAAGCCTGAAAACAGAATCCGAGAATACAGGAAGGATCAGTGCAGAACTCTCATCAGCTTCCCAGCAGTCTGCAGCAGCAATAGAGGAGATGCGGAAAAATGTAGACGGCGTGCGCTCTAAAATAGACACCCTGGATGATGAGGTTTCATCATCAACTGAATACTCAAAAGAGATAAGCCAGAATATTGACACTGTTGTTGAAAGCATTAACAAGCAGACAGGGGATATTTCCGAGAGCTCCGCAGCAATAGAGGAAATGCACGCATCAATCCAAAGTGTTACAGATATTGCAGAAAAGAAACTGGAAGTAGCAAATGTTCTGGAAGAGAATGCAGCCACTGGTGAAGAAAAGATGCAGGAAACTGTGGAAAACATTAAGAATGTTTCCAATTCAACCAATCTTATTGCTGAAATGATCGATGTCATTAATGCTATTGCATCGCAGACGAACCTATTGGCAATGAATGCTGCTATCGAGGCTGCGCATGCAGGGGAGTCAGGAAAAGGGTTTGCTGTTGTTTCCGATGAAATCCGCAAACTTGCTGAGAATACTTCGGAAAATGCAAAGGGTATCAGCAATAATCTGAAAGATGTAATCGAATACATTGAAAAATCAACTACAACAACAAATGAGACAGGCCAGTTGTTTACCAAGATTGTAGAGGGAGTGAAGGACCTTGCATCCAGTATGCAGGAAATGAAAAACTCTATGCAGGAGCTTTCAGAAGGAAGCTCACAGGTTATGAGCAGCCTTTCTGCTCTAGAGGAAATGGGAAAAAGCATAGACTCCTCCTCGAATTCTGTAAATAGCCAGGCTGGGAGTATTGTTAAGGGAATGAACAAGCTTGATAATCTATCATCAGATACTAGACAGGCTGTGGAGGAAATATCAGTAGGAATAGAAGAGCTTCATAAGACCATTGAAAGCGTATCCAATGCAGGCCTTGAAAACGCGAAAAGCGTGGACGCCCTTGAAGAGCTGGTTTCAAGATTCAGACTGTAACAGATAATTTCGCAGGTACACGGTCCTTCAGAATTGCCTGAAGGACCT
>CAYRYS010000107.1:6065-9761 GCA_964428555.1 uncultured Spirochaetales bacterium
AGCCATAGTTTCTTATAAAATACTAGTAGTAGGAGGAACACTTTTTCATCCCTCTGGTGTTTCATTAACAGAGGGTGAGACTGTTACGGGTTGCATGAAGATCGATGTTGAAGCATATTACAGGAAATATGGGCCCATGGTCTTACGGCGCTGCAGGTTTATGCTGCGCAATGATGAGGCAGCAATGGACGCAATGCAGGATGTCTTTGTTCAGCTTCTGCGTAAGCAGGACCAGCTTGAGCATAGGGCACCGTCAAGCTTGCTTTACAGGATTGCAACAAACGTTTGTCTGAACCGGATACGGAAGACAAAGCGGCAGCCTGTGGATGAGAATGATGAGATCCTCCTTGCAATTGCAGGTACAGATGACCCTGAAGAAAAAGCGGTTGTCCGGACTTTTCTTCAAGACCTTTTTGCAGGAGAGCAGGAGTCAACAAAAACTATTGCAGTGCTTCATTATGTTGACCGTCTTACCCTTGAGGAGACAGCACAGCAGGTAGGCATGTCTGTTTCCGGAATACGAAAGCGCTTGCGAAAGCTGCGGAAACAAGGGTTTGCATTACTGGAGGAGTGATATGAAAAATACTATTCCCGATATATGGTTTGAACAATATCTGCTGGATGAGCTTCCGGAAGAGAAGAAAAGGCTTGTAGAGGACTCTCCGAATTTCAGGCAGAAGATAGACGAATTAGAGAAGTCTAACAATGAGCTATTGGAATACTATTCTCCAAAGGTGATGACAGCACAGATTTTAGAAAAGTCTGAAACCCAGAACGCAGAAAAAGCAGGGGTTTTTCACAAGCTCTCCTCGTTCCTTAAACCGATTGTGCTTGTACCAACAGGTGCCTTTGGGCTGCTCCTTGCCGCAGTATTCTTTATTGCACTCCTGTCGCCGGGTGTTTTGAACCTAACCGATGGGGTACGGGCTAAAGGCCAAAGACCGCACTTAAACATATACCGCCAATTAAACGGGGATGCAGAGCTTTTGGAACCTGAAGCTATGGTAAACCGAAGAGACAGCCTGCAGGTGAGCTACGTTGCAGCTGATCAGGAATACGGTGCTATTGTTTCTCTTGACGGAAGGGGAGTTGTGTCCCTGCATTATCCGGAAAATTCAAACGCGGATAACTCTTTAGATACCCAAGGGGAGAGCTTCTTGTCTTATTCCTATGTTCTAGATGATGCGCCGGATTTTGAACGCTTCTTTTTTATTACTTCCCAGCAGGATTTTGATGTGGACAATGTGATACAATCTATACAGGAGCTCGCTGCAGACTCGAACAATGGTGAAACAGGAATGCCTGATCTCCCTGACCATATAAATGTTCAGTCCTATATCCTGAACAAGGAGACCGGAGAATGAAAAAAGTAATCACTGTTTTTATACTAATCTTTATAAGCGCAAGCGCTTTTACGCAGAATATGCCTTTGCGGAGGTTCGGCTTGTTTGTCGGAGCTAATAACGGAGGCGATGAGCGGACTGTTTTGCGCTATGCTAACCAGGATGCTCAAACTATGATGGATGTAATGAGTGAAGTAGGGGGTATCCAGCATGGTGACTTCTATCTCCTGGAGGACCCCCATTCAGAAGACATTGTCCAGGCACTTGAAGCAATGAAAAACCGTGTATCTTCAGCACACAATAATGCAAGGAGAACGGAGTTTTTCTTTTATTACAGCGGTCACTCGGATGAACAGGGTATCCTTCTTGGGGACCAGCGTTTCGGCTACAGAGAGCTTAAAGACTTAATCGATGAAATTGAAGCGGATATTCATATAGCAGTACTCGATTCTTGTTCCTCCGGAGCTTTTACCAGGATGAAAGGCGGAGTACGGGAAGCGCCATTTCTCTTCGATGACTCCTCCGAAATGAGCGGACATGCCTTTATTACCTCAAGCTCCGCGGAGGAAGCATCCCAGGAGTCTGACCGCATCGGAGGGTCCTTTTTTACTCATCATTTTGTTACAGGTTTACGAGGAGCAGCAGATGCAAGCTCAGACGGACAGGTAACTCTGAATGAGGCATACGAGTATGCTTTTGACGAGACCCTCTCAAGTACAGAGGTTACCTACTATGGACCTCAGCATCCTTCCTACGATATTCAGCTCGCAGGTACTGGAGATCTTGTACTTACTGATCTGCGGAATGTGCAAGCAATACTTGGCATTAGCCCGGAAGTGGCAGGAAGGATCTTTGTCAGAGATGCAGAAGGAAGGCTTATTGCTGAGATGCAGAAACAGGAAGGCGCAACTGCCTCCCTTGCTCTTCCTGCAGGTTCATACAGAATAACACTGCAGAGTGAGAACGGCAGCTATGGAGCAAGTGCTGAGCTTACTGGTATTTCACAGCTGAGTCTATCGTTTCAAGACTTCCGGCCAGAAGGGAGGGAAGTAAACCAGAGGAGAGGAAACGAAGAACAGCCTCTGGCTGCAGGCGAAGGTGATGCAGTGAATATGGTGAGTGATTTTCTCCAATCAATGCTTTCTACTATGGCGGTTGACTCAACTGAAGAAGATATAGCCAGCTTTGCTTTATCACCGGTAACCAGTACAGCTCAGAGTGTAGACGGTTTTCAAGTTGCAGGTGTTATGAGTGTGGCAGAAGGCGGTATGAATGGTGCACAGGGTGCTGGTATCGGAGTAATTACTGAAGGAGATATTTCTGGAGCACAGATGGCTGGTGTTTTTACCATTGGTGAAGGCAGCCTTTCGGGTGTACAGTTCTCAGGAGTGTTCAATATAAACTCCGGTATACGTGCAGGATTTTATCAAGGCGCAGGTGTTTTTAATATTGCAGAAGGGAGCTTCACCGGCGGGCAGGGAGCAGGTGTGTTTAATCTGTGCCAAGACTTAACTGGTGTACAAAGTTCCGGAGTGTTTAATATTGCAGAAGGTCAAGTCATCGGCGCGCAGCTGGCCGGTGTGTTTAACTATTCAGATGCACTCAATGGAGTACAAATGGCACCAGTCAATATTACAGGAGACGTCAGTGGGTTCCAGTCGGGAGTGCTGAATATTTCAGAGAATTTCTCCGGTGTCCAAAGTGGAGTCTGTAATATTGCTGAAGACCTCTCCGGTGTACAAGCAGGAGTAGTGAATATAGCCGAATCCAATAGAGGCTTGGCAATAGGTCTTATAAACATTATTGGAGATGGCATATTAGATGTTGAGGCTTGGTATACTGATTCGAATTATATTTTCGGTCAGTTTAAGTCAGGAACGAATGCCCTGTACACCGCTTTTTCTGCAGGTATAATCGGAGACAATATGCTCAGAGAAACTGACGGTGCGCCGCCGTTTGCAGCAGGAATAGCATTAGGGACACGCCTATGTTTCGGAATATTGTATGCAGACATAGAAGCAGGAAGCAGGGTAGCCTTTGCTTCAGAATACTGGGACTTTCAGTCAGGGCATTTGCAGTATATGTCAGTCTTTCCGACCCTGCGCGGGGTTGCAGGCGTTTCCCTTGGAAACCTTGGGCTTTTCTGCGGATATGAGGTGAATGTACTGCTCCCTGATTTCATGAACCCCTCAGCTTTTCATTCGGGAGCAAAGACCGATTTTCCTGTAGGTGATGTAAGTACGGAACTGTACCCATCATTCATTTTCGGACTGCGGATTTGAAGGTGAAATGTAAACGCTGACCGGTCATCGAGTGATTTTCCGCAAGGAAAAATGCCTGTCCTGAGCGGAGC
>CAYRYS010000108.1:0-9711 GCA_964428555.1 uncultured Spirochaetales bacterium
CCAGGGCCCATATGTGTGACCCGCATGGGGTAGAATCAGTTATCATCTCCCCAGATATGTGAGTGGTGGTGATGTTCATTTTTGGATACCAGGTCCTCCAGCTTTTCCTGCATGTCGTTTACAAGCGCAGGCTCAAACTCAATCGTAGAGATTGATGCAGTGGAGCCGACTGAGAACACGTGGACAAAGCCCTTTTTAATCTCTGCTTTGCGCACAATTTCAGCAACCTCTGGTGTTATGTCATGTATGTCTGAAAACCCCTTTGTGTGGAGGCTTATTTCTTCACCGTATATATTCATCTTGAACTCCTGTGATAAACCAATTGATCCTTTTGCATTCTATTCGTATTATTGCATACACTGCAGGAGAAGACCAGGGCGGATTTGTAAAGACTGGCTGCTTCCCCCGCGTAAGAGATAGGAATGGAAATCCCGCAGCCCGGCTGTCAGAAAACACTGTGCAGGGTACGGAACTGTGTTTTCTGACACTAAAAAGGCGGGCGAGGAATTGGAGTGGATAGCTCGATCCCGCACATTTTTTCCAAGGCTTCACTTTTCAGTGCTTTGTGCGGGGTACGCCAAAAAAATTCAGAAAGAAACAGGATATTTAGATGGAATTACTTGCACCAGCAGGAAACATAGAAAAACTGCATTACGCCTACCAGTACGGCGCGGATGCCGCGTATATCGGGGTAAAGACATTTTCACTTCGGGCAAAGGCGGACAATTTTCATGAGGATGAGTATAAGCGGATCCGGGTGATGAAGGGTGATAAAAAGCTCTACTGCGCGTTGAATATTTTTTTCCACAATAGTGACCTTGGCCGGTTAAAGGACGAACTTGATTACCTGGAGAATTACCCCTTTGACGCGTACATTATCAGCGATATTGGAGCTGCCAAGGTGGTGAAGGACCGGTTTCCTGATAAGGAGCTCCACTTGAGCACTCAGGCGAATTGCGTGAATGTTGAGTCCGCAAAGCTGTACCAGGATATGGGGTTTTCCCGGATTATTCCAGGCAGGGAGCTGGGCCTTGGGGAGATCGAGGAGATTAAGAGCGCTTTGCCTGATCTTGAGATTGAGGTGTTTGTCCACGGCGCCATGTGTCTTGCCTATTCCGGCAGGTGTTTTCTCTCCGCGTGGATGGCTGACCGGTCCGCAAACGCAGGGGACTGCGCGCATTCCTGCCGCTGGAAGTACCGGTATCTGGAGGAGTCTGAGCGCCCTGGGGAGCTGTACCCTGTTGTTCAAGGGGAGAACTTTACTACTATTCTTTCATCCAAGGACATGTGTTTGGTGGACCATCTTTCTGACTTGAAAAACGCGGGGGTGGACAGTCTGAAGATCGAGGGGCGCATGAAGTCCCTGTACTACACTGCTGTGGTGACCCGTGGGTACAGGAAAAAGCTGGATGCCCTTGCCGGCAAAGCAGTTCCTGATCTGGATGACTATGTTGCAGAGCTTTACAAGGTGAGCCACCGTGAGTTTACCACAGGCTTTTACTACGGCACAGAGGATGTGTCAGTCCCGACAGAAAAGACCTATGTTCGGGAGTTTATGTTCCTTGGTACTGTTTTGGATAAGGTCAGTGAGAATACCTACAGACTGAATGTGAAAAACCAGATCCGCACAGACCATCGGCTTGAATACATTGGGCCTGATACCCTTTTTATAGAGGATGATGATTTCCAGCTCCTGGGACCGGATATGCAGCCTGTGGAAAAAACAGACCATGGAAAAGAGGCATACCTGCGGACAGACAAACCTCTCCAGCCGGGGTTTATTTTGCGGAAGAAGAAGCAGGTGTGAAAAAGTTTTGCAAGAAGATTGAAGCAGTGACGGTCCTTTCTACAGCCGCTTCTCTGGCTTTCCACAAAACCCAAAAGCTTCATGGCACTAAATAAGGCCGGAAGGAAATACAAGATTCCCCACGGATTTTCCCCTATACTATAAGCCGTAGTCCATCTTTTTCATAGCTGCGGAAATCAGAATCAGTTGTAATTACGATTAAATTCTCTTGTATTGCTTGCCAGATCAGTATCCTTTCAAACGGGTCCTTGTGTACTCGGAAAATACAAAGACAGCAGACCGAAGCATTCGCCTGGTCTGCTGCTGCTTTTATGAGCTATAAAGAACTGCGTCTATTGGGGCGGAATTGCTGACAGATATGGGTATCCATCATTCACTGCTCTGCTAGTATCTATGCTCCAGACATCGGCTGTGCCATTCGAAGATTCTCCGGTAAAATCCCACCCCGCATCTGTGAAAGTTGATAGGGTCCTCATCTCTGTTGTATACATGGGTGTAATTCCTGTATTGCTTCCAGACTGACCGCTTGTCTCGCGGTCATAAAAACAGGCAGCTGCACCTTCAAAATGATCAGTTTGCGCTACCAGACCTCCAATGTGTACATCCTCTGTATAAACAATACTTCCAGTTGAATATGAGTTCGAAAGCGTTGTCACAGTACCAATGGGTCCTATTAGTCCGCCTAAGCTTTTTGTTCCAGAGACATTGCCTCTGGCAAAACAGTTGGACACAGTACTGTATCCCTCCAATAGACCGATCAAACCGGCTACATGGATTGTTCCTGAGATATTTCCCAGGGCAAAGCATCCTGAAATTACAGAATACACCCTTGATTCACCGATTAGACCACCTGCCCTTTCTTCAGAAGCGGCAACATTGCCAGTTGCATAACTGTTTTCTATTGTGCAGCCATGATATTGGTAGCCTACCGGGCTTCCTGGAGGAGAGGCATATCCATTTCTACCCACAAGGCCGCCAGAATATTTTGTACCCTGAACTGAGCCGCTGGCGGAACAGCTGCTTACTGTAATAACGCTTGAATCGGTTGTGTCTTCCCAATGGCGGTACATGACACCAATCAAACCTCCGGTGTGGCCGTAACTTCCGCTTCCTGACACATCTCCATGGGCATGAGAGTCTGAAATAGTAATTCCAGCAGTATCGAGGTTGACCGAAGCCCAGCCAATAAGACCGCCCACATATTCGACTCCGGACACACTTCCTGTTGCAGTGCATCCAGTAATTGAAACAGTTTTATTTTCACGATAGGAACTTATTGAACCGATCAGCCCTCCCGCATACTTACCTCCGGTTACAGTGGCACTAGTTTCACAATTAGAAATAGTCATACCTGCAACAGTATAACTAGTGTCTCCTCTTCCGAAAAGGCCTCCAATATGGGCTGTATCTGAGAGACTCTCGACAGTACCGCTTGTTGTGCAATTGCTTACATCGCCGCTGTTAAAACCAGCCAAGAGACCTACAACACCACCAGCTGTAATTACATCTCCTGTAACAGAACAGTTGGAAATGCTGCCGCCCTGGTTGTGGCCTACCAAACCTCCAATATGCCCCCATGAACCTGCATCTATACTTACATTCTCAAGTACAATATTCTCCAGTACCGCACCTGTTTCAATCCAGCCGAATAGTCCTCTGTAGCTTGAATCAGGATGGTAAATTGATAACCCGGATATTACATATCCGTTTCCATTCATTGTGCCGGTAAACGGGGCTGACTGGCTTCCAATCGGTGTCCAATTGCTGTACCCGCTTAAATCTATGTCCATTGTTATTTCATAACTCCCGTTCAAGGGAGCAGTAATACCTATTGCAGCCAATTCTGCAGCAGACTGAATGCCGTCAGCAGGCCCTGAAGACCCCCAACTGACAGTAAAACTGCGGACAACACTGTAATCTGAGTACAGGGTGTTATCTGTTACAGCGTCTGTTGCAACTGCCCTGACCCGCCAGAAGTACTCTGTTTCATTGCTTAAAGCCGCGCTGAACTGATAAGAGGTATCTGTTATACTAAGGGGATCACCGGATTCCATGTTCGTAGTTGTATCTGCTCCGAATTGTATTTCATAACTATCAGCACCGTCTATGGCCTGCCATTGCAAAGAAGGGGTTGTGTCATTGGTGGTAGTACCGGAAGCTGGTGATGAAAGTGTAACAGGACTTGTACCCCAGTTAAGGGTTAGTGAGGCTATTGGGCTCCAGTCAGTAATTGCGCCATCAGCGTCAACAGCGCGGACCCGCCAATACCAGGAGTTTCCTGCAGGGGGTGAAGAAGGGGTATACGCAGGAGCTGTACATGATTCAAGCACAGCGCTTGCAACAGTTGATTCTGAAGAAGAGAGCTGGACTTCATACCCTGTAGCTGTATCTACAGTATCCCAGCTCAGTTCAGCTGATGATTCACCAGTCGCAGATCCATCAACCGGCATCAACCCTGTTACCATATAAAAAATAACAGTCACTAGGTAATTTTGTGTACTTCCGTCCTCAGCAATTACCTGATACGTAAGAGGACTGGTAAAGTCATTCGCAGTTGTTCCGCTTACTTGTGCAATAGTGTTTACTGTCACGCTTTCACCAGTAGAAACAAAGTCAGCAATAAGAGTTGTGACATCAGTTCCAGCAGGTACATTCAAAGTAATGCCAGTTCCGCTTATGGCTCCAGCCGCGTCTTGAGAAAGGCTATTGTTTTTCGAGGCAGTAAAAGTAAATGATGTCAAATCTTTCTGACTGCTCAAACTAACAGAAGAGGGGCAGCTGACAAATGTTAATAATAAACAGATGCTGAAAAATGAAAGTAATGTTTTGCGCATTAAGATACTCCTAAAATATTAATAAAACACATTTCTGAGATATGTGAATCTGTATTTTGGAGATATCCTAAATTCAGCACCACCTGGAGATGTCCAAAAATAGTTGATTCTGAACTAAGTTAACACCGACGACTATATTGTTCAAGATAAAGTTTTTTCTTGGCTGACTCGAAGCTTTTGGATTGTTGCTTTTCTGATCATATTCAAGAAACCCGACTATCTGGAGCGAATACTCCAAGCAGCTTCAGCTTGCCTTGTGTCTTCCGAACTCATCATCCACGCGTTCAGCCAGAAAAACTTTTAGAAGAGATTGATAGGGAACATCCCGCCTGTTAGCCAGAATTTTCAAGTCATCTATAAGGGATTGCGGTAAGCGTATGGAAATTGATTTTGTTGTAGGTTTGAGTTTCTGGAAGCGGCCGGTTTCTGCCTTGGTACAGTCAATATAATCTTCAGAATCATGGTTGGCCCAGAATTGTCTTTCCTCTTTTTCATTTTCAAAATTTGGTATTTCTTTTTTTGTATTCTTCATATGTATAAACATCATGTATTTCTACAATTTTAAAGATGTTGTTATCATCCCAATCAAAGCCGGTTATATTGGAAAAATCCATACCTGCCCCTTATGTGTACATCTATAGTATACACCAATACTAAGTAATTGCAAATGTGTTTGAGCCCAGAGAGCTATTCTGATATGTTGTGCCTTTTTTCAAGAAAATTAAAACCTTTTTCTATATCTTTCCTCCATATTTTCAATCAGAAGATCAGAAAGAGAAACGCATTGTCCGGCGATAACAGACTGAAATTCGCGGATTACATTTCAATGGAATGCCCTGCAGTGCAATGTTATCGTCGGGAGCTTGCCTCTGTCTAATTGCAAGGATTCTTCTACTGAATTTCCTTTAAGAATAGCTCGAGGATTCTCCTTTCCCACAATCGTTTCTCTTCCTTTTCTTCCAATGTAATTTTCTCCCTTTTTTAATAAAATACTTTTTAATTATTGATATTTATCTCTTAGGCAATTTTATCATTTGCCATACCCCATATAAAGCCGGACAATTCACGAGCGATAGACGCCACTACCTTTTGCTTTACTTTACCCGAAAAAACAAGTCTTTGATATTTTCTGCTCAATCTTCTGCCTGTTTTGTCAGCATAGGCGACAATTTCTGGCGAATACCCTTTTCTTCATTCTGTAAGTCGTTTTGAGGGTTGGTAAAAACGATAATGCCAAGAAGACTCTATCAATAGCTTTCGTAATCGTAAATTTCCAGCTTTTGGTATCCCTCCCTAGTTCCTTTTATTTCCACGTTTGCCTGTCCAGTTTTTTCCTTCCGTATATCTCAATCCTAAATGCATCGTAAAACTCAAGATTTGCTGTTTCTTTCTCTTTTCATCATTCTTGATATTATCTCTCATCCGAAGAAAACTGCGAACAGCTTCATCATTCGGACTGGGAATATGGATGGGGGTAAGCATTCCGGCCCTAAGGTTTATGGCCAGATTCTTTGCGTCACGTCGGTCTGTTTTTATCCGGTCGCCAGGTTTTTGAGGAATAAGTCCGGGGGCAATAACCAGACATGTAATTCCGAGATCTTGTAATAGATGATACAAAGCGAATCCTGAAAATCCTGCTTCATAGCAGCAGATTATATTTCCTTTTTCTTTCATTTTTTTGAAATACTTTTTCAATTTGTTTGGATTAGCATCTTGTTTGTTAATTTCGATAAATGGTTTCTGATCATTTTCACGAAACGCTGAAATTGATAGAAAATCTTTATGGACGTCGATTCCAACATAAATTACACTGTTCATAGTACCTCCTGGTTAATTTGTTTATGCGGTAATACTACCACATGGAGTTAAACCCGCGATTTTAAACACGGGAGGCACTTCATATTGTCTGATTTTGACTTGAGAGTTTATCGGAAAAATAAGAATAGCCTCGTTCTGCCCAAGAAAAGCAAAATAACCTTGCTCCATAATTAGAACTGCAGAGGTACTAGAGCTATCCTTTCCTAAAACCCAAAAGCTTCGTGGCACTATAGTATTTCCATAGGAAGCACTCTGGTGTTTGCCTGCTTTCATGCTATAATTTTAGACACCATGTTTGAGCTAATTACTGAAAAACACAAAGCAGGGCTCAAAAAAATCGTAAAATCCCTGGACCCGCAGCAGCCTGAAAACGCCGCGGATGCTCTTCATAAATTTATTGAGCAGGTACGAAGCGACATACCGAAAAATAAGCGTGTTTCCTATGGCCGGTACAGTGTTCTGAAAAAAACAGGCCCCCTGCTCTACCGGCTTTTACAGGACAGAGGAATCTCTGTCACAGAGCTCGCATCATCACTATTTGAAAACACGGAAATAGACCCCTTTGTACGCGGCCTTGGTGTTCAGCTGATTTCCATAGAAGCAATTGAAACCGGAAACTGCGGCCAAGCACTTTCTGTTTTTGAAAAAGCCGCAGCGAATGAGAGCTGGGGAGTAAGGGAATGTTCAGCAGGAGTTGTGCGCAAGCTCATTAAGTCATTTCCGGATGTAATGCGCAGGTGGTACATATCCATGGCAGAATCGGAAGACCCGAAAAAACGGCGTTTTGCAGTTGAATCAATCCGCCCGGTCGCGGACAACCCATGGCTCAAGACAGCCCCTGAGTTCTGCTTTGTTATTCTTGAGAAACTCTACACAGAAACAGATGCATACCCCAGAACATCAGTTGGAAACAGCTTGAGTGACTGGGCAAGAAAGGACAAGGAGAGGGTCTTTGCAATTGTGAAGGACCTGATAAACTCAGGGAACAAAGACTCCTACTGGATTGCCTACCGCGCGTGCAGGAACCTGGTGAAAAAAGAGTCCAAGCGGGTCATGGACATCCTCAAGACCGATGAATACAAGTACAAAAAGCGGACACACCGCAGGGAAGATAATAAAGGCAAATGAACATACTGGAACAGGAAGCAAAATCCATTCTCCGCAAACACAAGAAAATTGACTCCTGGTTTATTACACACTATGGGATAAACCTCTACAGAGGATGTAGCCATAATTGCGTATACTGCGACGGAAGGGATGTAAAATACCAGGTTGACGGCGAGTTTGGGCGTGATGTAGTGGTAAAAACCAATGCCCTCCAGCTCCTGGATAAAGAGCTTGACCGCTCCAGGCGGAGAAAGCCTATGCCAAAGAGTTTTATGCTCCTCGGCGGCGGAGTATGCGATGCATACCAGGAGATTGAAAAAAAGTACCGCCTTAGCCGGGGCACTTTGAAGCTCTGCCTAAAGCACGAATACCCTGTGCACGTACTTACCAAGTCGACCCTTATTCTAGATGATATTCAGCTCATCCAAGAAATTCATGAAAAACACGGCGCGGTTGTAAGCTTCAGCTTCTCTTCCACAATGGAAGATGTCAGCTCCATTTTTGAGCCTGGCGTCCCAAGCCCGGCAAAACGCCTGGAAGCAATAACAGAGCTGACACATGCGGGGATCCCCTGCGGAATATTCCTTATGCCTGTTATTCCATTTCTAACAGACAGTACCGGGGTCATGGAAAAAACTTTGAGAGGAGCCAAGTCAGCGGGCGCGCAGTACGCGATCTTCGGTACAATGACATTAAAACCTGGCAGACAAAAAGAGTATTTCATGAATGTCCTTGAAAAGCACTACCCTGAATTACATGAAAAATACACACTCCTCTACCGGTCAAACAGCAAGTATGGAGAAGCAACAAAGCGATACAACCACTACGCAAACCTCCGCTTTGCAGAAGCTGCTCACAATACAGGAATTCCGGTACGCGTTCCCCCGGAAATCTATCAATATATTCTAAGTGATGATGATAAGGTCCTGGCCGCTTTGGAGCATATCGATTACGTGAAACAATTAAAAGGAGAGAAAACCAGCCTTGGATACGCTGCATACATGCTTTCAAAAGCAGAAAAACCGGTAACTCAAATGACAGAAGAAGAGCTTTTGAAAGTGAGCGGCGTAACCCAGGAGACAATGAACCTAATAGAAGCAATAAAGGCCAGAGGGCTAAAGAGAAGCGATCTGCTGGTTTAACAGAGGCAGCACCCTAAGTTTCAAACACCTGATTACTCAGATTACACGGATAAGGGGACCAGGGGGATTACTGTGCCGGCCTTGCGACCCAGCGGTTCCTGAGCACCGTCCAAATAGTAGTCGAAGGGCAAGGGCTTATCTTGCTTTTTATTTGGTATTGCGTTCCCTCCAGGTAAAGCATTTTCATCCTTCTTTCATCACGAAGACTCGGAGAGCACGAAGATTTGTAAGCTTTACCTACTCTGTGAACTCAGTGATCTCTGTGTGAGATTATTGTGAAGTATTCTGCTTTAGGTTCAATGCACCAGAGGAGAAAAAGTAAGTACATGTTTTCAAGCCACTATTGCGCCGTTGCGACGTAGTGAGACACTATTTTTCGGGTCTATTCTTTCAGTTTTTCAATTTCTTCGATGGAAAGACCGGTAATTTCATGGATAAACTGTATATCACAGTCTCGTTCAAGCATCCGTCTGGCGTCTTCTTTCGCTTTTTCTTGAATAGTTTTCTGCCGAACTTCCTGCCGAAGTTTTTCATCGTGTTCTTTTAGTGTTGTGGCAAACATGTTTTTCACCTCCATTATTGTATCAAACCGGTGTTTTAGCGCCTTTGCTTGTGCTGAGGCTCTTGAAGTACGACGCGACGAGACACTTTCCTTCAAGACTATTTCTTCAGGTTTTCAATTTCTTCGATGGAAAGACCAGTTACTCTGGAAATCAACTCAGAATTCAGCCCCTCAGAAAGCATCCGCTTTGCGTCTTCTCTCGCTTTTTCTATAATAGTTTTCTGCCGAACTTCTTGTCTTATCTTTTCATCGTGTTCTTGCATGGTTGTGGCAAACATGTTCTTCACCTCCATTATTGTATCAAACCGGAGTTTTACCTTCTGCTCATCTATGGGAAAGGTGTCTTTCCGTTTCTCAATGCTCTCTAAATAATTATTAAACCAGGAGCTTAATACATTCAACAGCTCTATATCTTCATTTTGGATCACTTTAAAGAAATTA
>CAYRYS010000109.1:0-9228 GCA_964428555.1 uncultured Spirochaetales bacterium
CCGAAAGTAGGAATCCTCAATTGCAGCAGGGGTTCTAAACTGCAGTCCTGAGCTATTGTAAGTGCTTTGCCCTAAACTCTTGTATATCTCACGCGCCTCTGTTTTTAGTCCATAATATTCCATCATAGCAGCACTTGCCCAGGCTGATCCTATAATCACTTCATTTGCCTGGAGCTCTTCAGCACCGTCGGCACGAAGCCTCCTGCTGCCGGGCAGGGAAACTAACAGCGGTCCAGGCGATCCTGTTTCTAGGTAATTCACCTTGTATACTGCACTCAGATGAGACCTAATGAAATCGGGTGGAATTATATTTTTCAAGCCTAAGAGGTCGCAGTAATATTTTCCAAGGAGGCAGTCAGCCATTACTGCTTCTGAGTATTTTCCAGCCTCGCTTGTTCGGAAAAACCAGCCGTTCCACAACCTGGAAAGGATTGCCTTTTCGCTGCGGGCCGCACGGTCAGCATAATACTGTGCTGCGGTTTTGTTTTCAAAGTTTCCAGCCAGCTGGGCAAGCACCCTAAGCGCCCCTGTGTACAGGCATGAAACATAGGTGCTTGCTCCTTCCATTTCCAAAGCGTCCCAGGTATTGTCCCCAAAAGCAGAATGGACAGGTAGATCTCCATTTGTATTAGCAGTCATAAACTCACCTGCAGCTTTCAGGGAAGACCACTCTTGTTCTGTTATCTGCCGGGAAGTAAGTTTTTTATGAATAGCAAAACTGAGAATAAGGGAAGGGTTATGATCTATCCAGAGATTCGGGTCATCCCGCAAACTGTATCCGTTTAGGCCATTCCACGGATCTCCCATTGGCGAACCGATATCGTGGGGCGCACGTGCTTTGATAAGGATATCTTCCCAGGTTTCGCTCCGGTAAATTATCCTGCGTTCTGTAATTGGTGTATCCAGGCTTTTCAAATAGTCCCGAAATACAAGCTCCGCAAGATGAGGAATTGTCTGTGACAACGCGGAAAAGGCATAGACCCAAAGGTCTAGGGTATTGTAATAATAGTATCCAATATCATAGCCTTCCAGAAAAGCAAAATGCTCCCCTTCTCCAAGTATTGCTTCTGAAGTGTTTGTTTCTCCTGCTCTCCAGGTCCAGGCACTGCCCCCTGATGTAAGAAACCCAAGTTCATTCACCCTCCTTGCTGATAACTCAAAAGAATCCTTGTCTATACAGGTGCTTAACTGGGTTGTGAGCTCATGTTTCCAGGAACTCCGCTTTATCAAAGATTCAGATGCAAGCAAAGCTGCGGAACAACCTGGTGAATCCAGGTATTCACAATACCGCTTATACCAACGCCGTTCGCTTCCAAACCTGATTATCGGCATGTCCCAGGCAATGACAAAAGAGAGCGCCTGGGCATTTCCTGATTCTACCTTGCTTCCCGCAGAAACTGCACTGCAGCATGCTTCATCCGGCTGAGACTGCCACCCGTCCCAATTGCCGGGAAGTAAGCCTTTTCTGCAAAAATACTCTTTAAGCCATAAAAAGGTATACTTCTGGAGCTCCGGGTCTTTGAGCACAGTATTCTGCTCTGTGCGAACCATTGCCTCCAGAGACTGCCTGGTTCCACCGGAAGCAGCAATACACACCTGACCATCCATATCAGACATGTTCACCCCAGCGCTTTTCCGTTCCTGGAGGACCGCTGCTGTATCTTCAGTCAAAGCAGTTTCCCTTCGCGCTGTATTTCCGTAGGAAAACTGCCCCGGCCAGAGCTTGCCGCCCCTGTGACAGCTTGTGACCTGCAAAGCACGCCACCCCAGCAGGTTCGGCCAAAACAAGGCTGCATCAGCGTCTATTTCATCATCACCTAAATTTTCAACAGTAAGCTCAATATTTACCACTGGAGCAGATGCTGCATGCAGATCCGAAAAAATAACAGGAGAATAGAAGTCTACAATGCACCGTACCTGCAGAGAATGAATTTCATACACCTCCCGAACAAAGGGAAAAAGTACATGCACAGTCCTGCGAAGATCTTCCGAGTCACCGGAAAAGCTGTTTTCATTCAATTCAAAACACAGGACCTTTCCATCACTTATTTCCAACCGAAGAAACAGCACTGCCTGGGAAATGGTTACATCCACATGATACCCAGGCTGAAGGTGCCATTTTGAAAAAAATCCGCGAAGGTCTCTGGAAAAATTTCCTGCGCCAATTCCACCTAAGTACAGAGAAGAGAAAGGTCCGTCGTCGTGGCACCTTGGTTTTGCTGTGTATGCAGGGGTTTTGACTCCGCTGTGATAGGTAAAACCTGTACTCAGCAGTCTGGAAAGTTCATCTTGCGGTTCGGAAAATATCATGGAATATTGTCTTTTTGATTAACCCGAAAGTCAAGAGGAAATAATTACTTTTCATTACTGCGGTTTTAGAAAAAAAGGCTATAATAGAAACAGGAGAGAATGAGTGAAGCCGCCTTTTTGCATAGTTTGTAAAAAAAGAATTGAAGAAAACCAGGACGCTGGGATCGTATACTTTAAAAAAAACAAAAAAGATCTTTTATGGGATAAAAAGGCAAAGCAGCGTGACTTTGTCGGACACCCGCCGTACTGCGGATGGTTCTGTGAGGAGCACTACTCAAGGGCCCGGGAGCTCAGTCACAAAACCCTGCCCCAGGCCGTTAGGCAGATACGATCCGAATAAAACTGACCTATTTAGAAAGCAGCTGGTCTACTTTCGGCATCCAATTACTTATTTTTATATGCTGTGGGCATTTTTCCTCGCAGATTCCGCATGAAATGCAGTTGTTTGCCCGCATTTCTTCCGGCAGGTCATTGTTATACAAGGCACTGCTTTGGTCTGAAGCATTGCCTTCAAACTTTATCGCATTATTATAGAGTTCGAAGTTATAGGGGATGTCAACACCATTGGGACAAGGCATACAGTAGCCGCACTTTGTACAAGGGATTGCTGCGAGCTTGTCATATTCATCCCTGACTTTATCGATTACAGCCCTGTCTTTCTCAGAGAGTGTACCTGCACCGGAGTTTTCCGCGCTTTGCACATTCTCTTTTACCTGCCCGAGAGTACTCATCCCGCTTAGAACAACCGATACCTCAGGTTTGTCCCAAAGCCACTGAAGCGCAGCATCCACAGGGGAGCGCTCTGTTTTCTCCCAAATCCGGTTAATTTTCTCCGGAAACTCAGCAAGAGTACCGCCGTAGATTGGTTCCATAATTACCACACCAAGGCCTTTTTCTGCTGCATATTGTAACCCCGCAGTACCTGCCTGTACGTGTTCGTTCATGTAATTATACTGAATCTGGCAAAAGTCCCAGTCATGGGCATCCACCACCTCTTTAAAAAGCTCAAATGTGTCGTGATAGGAAAAACCGAAATATCCTATCCGGCCATCCTGTTTCGCGCGCTCTCCCCATTCCATCACTTTCAGCTTTATCACCAATGGCCAGCGCATTGACTGAATTGCGTGAATTAAATAGAAGTCAATTTTATCTGTCTGAAGCTTTTCAAGCTGGGCATCGAGAAAACGGTCGCAGTCTTCCTCCTTTTCAAGCTCCCAGGTAGGAAGCTTTGAAGCAAGGTACACCTTCTGCCGTTTTCCGCCCTGGAGATACCTGCCGAGAAAGGGTTCGCTTGCACCCCCATGGTAGGGCCAGGCTGTATCCAGATAATTCACACCATTTTCAATTGCATAATCCAGCATTTCCGCTGCTTTTTCTTCATCTATTTTTTCATCGCTGCCGAGAGTCGGAAAGCGCATTGCTCCAAACCCGAGGGCTGACACATCGATATCAAGTTTTCCCATTTTCCGGTACTGCATTTTAACCTCTTTAATCGTAAATATTATTAATAGTATATCACCTACTAAATATTTGGAAAAGACGAACCGACTATTGCTGTTCCTCTGTCAGAGAAACAAGCCTTGAAACAGAGGTACTGCTTCTCGATTCAATATCCTGCACCTTTCCAGTCTCTGCTGCCTGCTCTCCTGTCTGCTCCGCGAGCTTGCGGATTTCCTGGGCAACAACGCCAAACCCTTTGCCTGCATCTCCTGCGTGTGCTGCTTCTATTAAGGCATTCATTGCTAGCATATCAGTCTGTTCAGTACCGATAATCCAAGGGCAATTAGATTCAGGATCCTGCTTGCCTCTTTCGGATACAAGCTCCGCAAAAATCCTAGGAGCGGTACTGCGACAAAGGTAAAAAGAAAAAAGTATAATAACCCCATCTCCTCAGGCTGGTGCTTAAATAGTACGAGATGGTAAATCCCAATAGCAAAGACGATACCAATAAAGAGCATCTCAATCCCGCGGTTAGTGTTCCACTCTGCCCGGAGCGCAGGGTATGTACCTATGCGCACCGGACCTTGGGGACCGCCTGTATGCTGGTGATAATTTGCTATCTGTATACAGATATCCAGATACTCTGCTTGCGGATCAATTGGATAGATTACTTCATCATAATAAGGGGTCGTACCTTCCCGGTCAGTTCCAGGGTCTCCGACTGTTCCCAGGAGCTCACCGTTCACATACACCCTGTTTGCATTGTTTGTACGCTGTACATCCAGACCAAGGAGTGGAGCATCTTCCGGGATGCGCACCCGTGCCCTGTAGGTCGCGTATCCAAGGCTCGATCCAACTTCTTCGTTCCAGCTTCCGGGAACAGAAAGAAAGGCGTCAGCACTTTCCAAAGTACTTCCGCTTATAATGTACTCCTGCCAATAGAACTCCCAACCACCGGAGAGCTCAATAATAGGATCAGCCTGAAAGTCCCATCCGGACAAATCCGCCCTGCCCTCTTCCACTGTTTGAGCAGATAGAAAGAGAACACAAGAGAAAAATACTGCGCCTATACTCAGTAATCTATTCATATTCGCATTGTGATGAATTGCAAAAAGAAAATAAATACCCAGGTACTGCCTCTTGCCTGCCATTGGCCATGCTAAAAACTCTTAATTGTCTAAAATCTTTAACAATGTTATAGTAAGGTTTACACTTCAAAAGGAGCTCCCATGGCATTACATTATCTTTTGGACAAAAATTGGAATTTCACAAAAAAGAACTATGAAATACCGCCTGTGAAAAATCATTCTGACACCTATCTTGCGACAAAAGCAGGATTATCACGCGGTCCTGGTGCAGCTTTTTTTGATGATCAGTCCTGGGACAAGGTAAATCTTCCCCATGACTGGGTCACCTTTGAAAGGTTCAATCCGGAAGGCAACCTTTCTGCAGGATATAAAGACCGGGGCACAGGTTGGTATAGGCGGTATTTTACACTTGAGGAAAACTGGAACGAAAAGCGTATTTTTCTTAAATTCGACGGGATATCAGGGTCCTCCCAAATTTATGTAAACGGCTTTTTACTGAAGCGCCATTTCTCCTCGTATGTTGGTACTGAAATAGAGATAACAGAGGTTGCAAACTTTGGAAATTCTGTCAATTCAATCGCAGTATATGTTGATGCCCAAACGCCAGAAGGCTGGTGGTATGAAGGTGCAGGGATCTACCGCCACGTTTGGCTCACAGTTGCAGAAAAAATCTCCTTCCATTCTTCAGGTATTCACTGTATTCCGGAAAAAAAGAAAGAAGGAAATTGGTCCCTTAAAGTAGAGGCAGAAATAGAAAGCAGATTCCGGGAAACAGCGGAAGCGGAAGTTGAACATCAGCTTTGCTATCAGGGAGATATAGTTGCCAAAACCAGGGCGCCCCTTTCTCTTTCCCCTTTTTCAAAGTCTATATCCTTTTCAATAATTGAAGGGATTAATCCGGAGCTGTGGGACATTGATTCACCAAACCTCTACACAGTGAAAAGCCAGGTATTCATGGATGATAATGTGCTGGATTCAGAGGAAACACAGATCGGGTTCCGCACATTTGAGTTTGATGCGGAAAAAGGCTTTTTTCTCAATGGAAAAGCGGTAAAACTGAAAGGCACATGCAACCACCAGGACCATGCAGGGGTCGGGGTTGCTTTACCGGATGAACTGCTCAAGTGGAGGATCGAACAGCTGAAAGATATGGGCTCGAACGCATACCGCTGCGCCCACAATCCGCCGGCAAAAGAGCTTCTGGATGAATGTGACAGACAGGGAATGCTTGTAATTGATGAACTGCGAAAATTCGGCACAGACAGCCAGGCACTGGCAGAACTTGAACATACGGTAAAACGCGACAGAAACCATCCATGTATCATTCTCTGGAGCATCTTTAACGAAGAACCGATCCAGGGCACTATAACCGGAGAGAAAATAGCACACACAATGGCAAACTATGTGCATAGCCTTGACTCTGCCAGACCGGTAACAGCAGGAATGAACGGGGGGCATTTGGAAGAGCACTCAGCTGTACTTCCTCTAGATGTTGCAGGAATAAACTACTTTATCCATACATACGATGAGTTTCACAAGCTCCATCCTGAAAAGCCGGTAATCGGTTCAGAGACAGCATCTACACTTAGTGTGCGCGGCGAATACAAGAACAACAGGGAGGACTGCATACTATCTGCATACGATGAGAATGCACCGCAGTGGGGTGCAACAGCAGAGGATGCCTGGGTACCCATTAAAAACCGCAGTTTTATGGCTGGGACCTTCGTATGGACTGGCTTTGACTACAGAGGTGAACCGACCCCCTTCAGCTGGCCTGCAGTAAGCTCCTACTTCGGTATTTTCGACTTGGCAGGTTTCCCGAAAGACAATTACTATCTGTATCAGTGTTTTTGGAAGGATGAACCAGTTACCCACATTATCCTTCCACCGAAAAATGATGCTTCACCAGGATTAGTCATTTACTCAAATTGTGAATCAGTGACTATCTTTCTAGATGATAAACATTTTGGACTTTTCCCAGTACCTGAAAACAGCAAAATAATTATACATCCGGAAAGTCCCTTTTCCTCAGTAAAAGCAGAAGGGCAAATTAATGAAGAAACCGTAGTTACAGCGGAAAAACAATATCCTTCAGCACCTGAGAGCATCCGGATTAATGCACACAAGAATGAAATTTACAGTAACGGAAAAGACATTGCTGTTCTAAACTTCTCGGTAGTAGACGCGGATGAAAACCTGGTCACTTCTTTTGATAAGGATGCACGCTTTACCCTCTGGGGCCCAGGCCGGATTATAGGGGTGGGAAACGGAAACCCGGTAAGCCGTCATTCAGATAAAGCAGAATCTGTACCGTTTTTCCACGGAGAATGCCAGTGTATTGTACAGTCTACAGAGAACTCAGGGGATATTACTATAAGCATTGAGACTGAGGAACTAACAGCAGAAATCCGAATTACAGCAATAGATACAGAAACCACTGTTCCCGAACTTCCCGCTGCAGAACCTGTACGTTTCCTATCGAACTGGCGGGTTTCCCCGTATTTCACAAATAAACCCTTGCCTAATGAGCTTACTATTTCTGATAATGATATGAACTCCTGGGAGCCGTTACAGGTTAATGAATCCACTGAAAAACTCTACACCAAAACCGGGTCTTGGGTTTGCTTTCTCACCAAACCAGATATACCTGCAGAAACAAATAACAGAGAGCGGATCCTGGTTATTGAGAGCCTTGTAGGAGAACCTGAGGTCCGGGTTAATGGTCTGCTCTGCGCTGACTATATTACCGATAAATATGACCGTAGAGAGGTTACAGACCAGAATGTTAGGCATACAATTCATAATGCCTATAGGCTCCCGGAAAGCCTCGAAGGCCCATTCACTATCACTATCTGTTTTAACGCCGAAAAGCCCGCAGGTATTACAGGGAGAATATTTCTTGATGCACTATAAAAAAGAACATTTTCTAACATAAGGGGAAACAGGGACTTTCAGCAGGAGGATGATCCTTCGCAATATGACGGTACAAATGACTGGCCTATACTGAATGTATCAGTACAGTAGCGGTTGACTATATAATAAATATCTTATATATTACACCCATGATAAATGCTACGTTTAATGCTTGGAAGTATGATAACTGCAGTAGTTCTTCAAATGACAGGAAAAAAACGAACTTGGTGCTCAACTGTATGCCCATACGGGAATTCGTTGTCCGCTATGGTAACATTTCGAAATACAATCACTTAGTTGAAACATTTTCTCGACCAGTATCTTTTATGTATTAGAAGAAGTGTTTTCACAGGAAACAATCGCAAAGGAAATCTGAAAAACAGCGCCATACCCAGGCCAGCTGACAAGACTAATAAAACCGCCCATCTTTTCAATAATCTCTTTGGATACAGCCAGACCAAGGCCGTTAGACAGCTCGTCCCCTGTAGGCTTCGCGGAAAGCTTAGTATACCGCGTGAATAGTTTTGTTTTATCTTCATCAGTAAAACCGGGTCCATGGTCCGCAATAATGACCATTACATGCTCATTCCCAGACATCAGCGACACTTCTATCTCTGAATTAAACGGAGAGTATTTAACAGCATTGTCTAATATATTCTCCAGGGCTTCTATCAGAAGTCCTTCATCAGCCATAATATATGTGTCTTCTTGAATACCATGTTTCATGATACTCTGGTCCTTTTTTTCAGATTTTTCAAACACACGCTTTATCGCGAAGTCCAAGACACTGGAAACATCGATAACATCTTTATTTAAGCTGTCAGCACTTTCATCGTTAAGGACATTAGATATCATAACTGAGGAGATAAGCTTCCGAATAGCCTCAGTATAATGGTAACTTCTATTTTGCTCAGCCCTCAGCGTAACATCATGGGGACGGGCATACTTCATTTGCTTCCTAATGGACTCTGAAAGAAGAAAGAGGTTATTGGATATATTATGAGAGAGAAGGTGGAAAATACTGTCCACGGTCTGTATGGATTCTGTCATAGTCGTCACCATTTGGTTTATTCCGATATTCAGATCATAAAATTCATCTTTTCCAGACACTACAACTCTTGTATTATCTTCAGTTGAAGATATCTCCCGCATATATCCATGAAGCAGCTCAATCTTTTGAATAATATATGCACTAAAAATGAGAGCTCCAATAATAACAAAAACCAGCATAAAAACAAGGCTATGTAAAAGAGTGATTATAATTGGCTGAATTTCCGCGTATACTGCGGACTGACTGACAATCGCAGCAAGATATAGATGCAATCTATTTATATAGATAAAAGAAGCGTAATAAACTTCATTCTCAACAGAGAACTGAATAGAGTCTTCTGAATCAGTATGCATTTCACCCCATTGTGGTATTGAAAGAAAGCGTTCATCAACACCACGCTCATTTAAAACATTTCCTTCTTCATCA
>CAYRYS010000110.1:0-9171 GCA_964428555.1 uncultured Spirochaetales bacterium
CGATACTTCGACTACGCTCAGCACGGCGCTACGCTCAGCAACCGCGTAGCGATGTACTGAGCGCGGTTCATTTGGACTGGTATTTTGTTTCCATGAAGTATGATCTTATTTATCACACCGTTCATAAATACTTTGGTAATTCACGGAAGCAAATCCATATTACAAATTATCCGCGACATCTCGCCGCGCGTGCCGTAGGCATGGCCGTAGTTCCTTCACACACATCGAGTGTTTTTCCACAAGGAAAAACGTACCGAGATGAGAGAGAAATGGCAGCGCTTTGGATTAATTCCGCAGCTTCACTTCTCTGCAGTCTATTCATACTTTGCAAGGATCTTCCTGGCACTTTCACGAATTTCCTGCCTAATATGATCAGGTTCCAATACCTCCACAAAATGTCCGTAGCTCAGGATAAGACCGTAAACCCAGCCTGTTTCCGGCAGCCTGGTTTCAACCAGGAGAGAACCCTCCGATTCTGTTGTAAGCCCCTCAGCGGGAAAGAATTCTTCAACAAGATGGCGCATCTGCTTATCAAATCTCAGCCGCAGTGTAATCCAGTCCTGGTCAGTTCCGAACTCTTTCGCTGTATCAATGAACTTACGGACATAAAAGTCTTTTCTGCGGAAGTGCCTGTTTTGTACAGTTAGACCGCGAATTCTGCCAAGGCGGAACATGCGGAAGTCATTTCTGAGCCTGCAGAATCCGATTAAATACCATGAGCGCCACTTAAACGCAAGTGCCATTGGCTCAACCACACGCCTGGTTGTTTCAAACCTGTTGCTGGTATATTCAAACTCAACTAAAAGCTCTTTGCTGACTGCATCATCCAGCTGTTTGTAAACTTCCTGCTGTTTTACTGAGCCGCCGAATGCGCTAAAGTCCATAAAAAGCCGTTCTTCTCTGCTTTCAATCTCCTGCGCGCCCGGACCTGTAACAAGGGTTTTCATCTTCTCTATTGTAGATGATATATTCCCGGCAGGAACTGAGGCATCCAGCGAACCCAGTGCAGTAATAATAAAAAACAGGTCCTCCATTCCCACAAACTGCCGGTCAAGCGTAAAGTTTTCCATAATAGAGTACCCGCCGGAAGGCCCTTGGATAGTCATTATCGGAATACCCGCGAGCTCAATTGCCTCCATGTCACGCTGGATCGTACGGACTGATACCTCGAACTTTTCAGCAAGCTCCCTGGCACTTACTAGATCGCGGTTCAGAAGGTAGATAATAATTGAAAGAAGCCTGTCTGTTTTCATAGTCACTATTCTACAATCAGTATCGAAGTTTGTAAATTTGCCAGCCTCTCTTGATTGACTTTTTGTAAACTGCTATTCTCTGCGCACCCCCTCTAAGAGCAGGAATATGTACACCACAAAAACACAGAGCACAGCAGCAATAAAAGATTTTTTTGACAAAAAAGCAGAATGTTGGGACAAGATAACATTTCACGATCCCGAAAAGTTAGAAGAAATCATGACCCGCTCGGAGCTGCGGAGAGGGCAGACGGTACTCGATATCGGCACCGGTACCGGTGTTATGATACCCTGGCTCCACAGAGCTGTGGGAGACACTGGTACTATTATTGCAATGGACATATCCGAAGAAATGGTCCGCATAACAAAAGAGAAATACGGACATATTCAAGCAGCCCTTTTCTGCAATCAGGATTTTTACCAATACACCCCAGACCAGCGGATCGATGCAGTATTCGCGTACTCCTGTTTCCCCCATTTCACTGACAAACCGTCCTTTTTTCGAAAATGCAGATCTATCTTGCCAAAGAGAACAGGAAAGGTAATTATTGCGCATAGTGAATCAAAAGAAGCAATCAACTCCATCCATGAAGGACTTGAGAACAGCATTATCTCACAGCATCTGGAAGATATTCAGACCCTTAAAGCGCAAGCAGAGCAGGCTGGATTCACAGCCGAAGTAACAATCGACTCAGATTCTCTGTATTTTTTACACCTAATAAGAAAATAATTATTCCCATTTTCTCCAAATATGATATAGTTAGTCTCATCTTAAAGAATCAATAAATCAATTCTCTAAAAAATTAGAAGTTATCTGTGGATACTTTTCAGGTATTAAAGATAAAGCAAAGCGTATTTCAAAACACCGGCGGTCTGTGCCATATTGCTGCTGAAATGACAAGAGATACATTAAACTGGCCTCCCAAAGCAAATACACTGAAGCACTGGAGCTGATAAAAGAGGAGAACCCCTTCCCTGCAGTGTGCGGAAGGATCTGTCCGCATAGATGCGAGACAGCCTGGCTGTTGACGGGTACAAGGTGACGGTTTTTGAAAAAGAGCAAATCCTCGGCGGAATGCTGACCCTCGGTATCCCTTCATTCAGGCTTGAAAGGAATGTTGTGAACGCGGAGATCCAGGTCCTTGAATAGCTCGGAGTAGTGTTTATTACAGGAGCTGAAATTGGAAAGGACAAGACCATCCCCCAGCTAAAAAAGGAAGGTTTCGAGGCATTCTTCATCGCCATAGGAGCACAAAAAAGCCGACTTCTTGGTCTTGAAGGGGAAGAGGCTAAAGGCATTTACACTGGAGTAGACTTTCTCAGACAGGTAAACAGCGGACACCCGCCGAAAATGCCAGGAAAAACCGTTGTAATAGGTGGCGGAAATGTAGCAATCGACGCGGCCCGCTGTGCTGTACGCACAGATTCCCAGCAGGTTGATATGTTCTGCCTCGAGTCAAGAAGCAAAATGCCTGCCTTAGAAGAAGAAATAGAAGAGGCACTGGAAGAAGGCATTAATATCAATAACTCCTGGGGCCCTTCCCGGATTCTTACAAAGGACGGAAAGGTAACTGGAGTTGAATTTGTAAAGTGTGTATCCGTATTTGACAGCACTGGGAAATTTAGTCCCAAATTCGATGAAACCCGGAAAATGACGGTAGAAGCAGATAACGTGCTTGTGACTATCGGACAAGGGATCCACTGGGACGGGCTGCTTGAGGGAACAGAAGTAAAACTGAATCCCAACGGAACAGTCCAGGCAGATCCAGTGACCTTCCAAACCGCAGATCCTGTGATCTTTGCGGGAGGTGACGCTCTTACCGGGCCGAAATTCGCGATTGACACAATCGCGGTTGGAAAAGAAGGCGCAATTTCTATTCACAGGGCCGTACATCCGGGACAAAGCCTGGTATTAGGACGGACAATACGGGATTACAAGCCCTTGGATAAGAAAAACCTCGACCTTGCAGGATATGACCGTATGCCGAGACAAAGACCTCTGCAAAACACAGCCCATACAGGGGACGCATCCTTCCAGGACCCCAGGGTGACCCAAATTGACACCCTTGTACTGCAGACAGGCGAGCTGTCTTCTATCATCCCCAGGTATGTTGAACAATGCTTTCCTGCCGCGGTTGACGGTACTCTGCTTGGAAGAGACGAAGCTTAAACTCGAAGTCCTTCCTGCAAACAGAAGGTGCAAAGAATGCGGAGAGCTGTTTCATGTTCTGGAACATAGAAATGCCTGCCCCACTTGGGGAAGCGGTAAACGCGAAATTCTTAGCGGAAAGGAGTTTATGATTAAGGAGATTCTTCCTTGTACTGCCCTTGGTTTTAACAGTTACTCTCTGGCCGGATCTGCTCTGGTTTTAAATTATTACTTACAACCTGTGGAATTTCACCTATGTGTATAACTGCATTCCCAACCATGCCTTTTACGCAGGCGCCGCGCTGCTCTTTGCATGTACAATTCCAGCTTTTGTTATACAAATGGGAACCTGGGTCCAAAACAGAGCATACACCCTCGGAGCCTGGATGATGTTTGCAATGTCCTTCCCGGCTTTTCAGGATAACTCAATGTTTGCGGTAGAATCCTCCCATAATCCGGCAGCGCTTTGACTCATGAGCTCTCTTTTGCAGCAAACCTTGCGGTATTCGGATATCAGTTCTACAAGATTTTCAAAAACAAAAAGAATCCATTCAAAGATGATATTCATACTGATCTGAAAGCATACCAGAAGATCGCAGCGTTTAAAAAAAACGAAGCCTAACCATATTTTTTCATAGAATATTTACTTCTTTGCAGCTGTCTAACATACTAAAGACAGCTGTTTTTTTTAAATACCAGTTTCACACTTTTTTTCTCCGTAATAGCTTGCATTGTTCTGCTTCATGTGAAATGATGATACATATATTAGTGAAAGAGGTATCAAATGAAAGTTTCAGAAATCTATTCAGATGTTTTCCAAATAACCCTTGGGAAGGTAAATGTTTTCCTTGTAAAAGGCCATAGGGGAATGTATCTGATAGACACAGGTGCGCCAGGGCAGGAGCAGGATCTGGAAAAAGGGATTGCCGAAGCAGGGTCTTCCATCCTAAGCATAAAGAAAGTCTTTATTACAAATATGCACATAGACCATGTAGGAAATCTCCGTTTTCTCCAGGATAAATCCGGCGCAAAGGCATACGCATCTACAGAAGACACACAGCTTTCCGGACAAACAGCAGATACTGATAAATATACTCCAGGCACAATTGAATCGGAATTATTAGGCGGTGAAATTATAGAAGGTGCTGAAGGACTCCAAGTCATTGCCACCCAGGACAATACACAATTACATCTATCTTACATTTGGCCTGAGCACGGTGGTGTACTTTTTACCCCAGACGCTGCAAACAGCCTTTTCGGAATTAGCCCTTCTCCGGTTTTTGAAGATACTGAGACCGGTGAAAAAGCGCTGCAGACTATTAGCGAACACCAGTTTGAGACTGCCTGTTTCTCTCACGGAAAGCCTGTAATTGGCAAAGCGTCAGAAAAATTCAGAAAGAAATGGGGTAAATAATCCCCATTTCAGAGGCAGAAACTAGTACTGTATAGGTATGAAAGTACAAGAATACTCTTTCGGAAAAATCATGGTTAACGGAAAATCCTATGAAACAGACCTGGTTATTGACCAGGGAGAAATAAAGAAACGGAAGAAAAACGCATCAAAGCACCTTAAACCCAATTACGGCCATACCCCGCTTACTGTAAATGAAAACATCCCCTGGAACTGCAGCACATTGGTTATCGGCACAGGGAAGACAGGAAGCCTCCCGATAACTGACGAAGTTTATCAGGAGGCAGAGAACCGGGGAGTACAGGTAATAGCAAAACCAACAGAAGATGCAATTCATCTGCTTGGCAAGGACAACACCAATTTTATTCTTCACCTAACTTGTTAATAAGTTTACTCATCTTCATCTTGCTGTAAGCATCATATAGAATTTACTGCTTGCGAATAATCTCGGATATCCGATCCGCAATCTTTCTTGCCCGTTTTTCCATGCCCTTAGAGACCGCCCTGAAAACAAAGCGTGAAAGGAGGTAGGAGCCGCCTATTACAGCAGGCGGGAAAAGAGAGGCAAAGATAACAGACCCAAGAGCACCGATTCCAACGCCAAATCCGACACCAAAGCCTACTCCCAAGCCGACGCCTCCCACCAAGCCCCCAAAGAGTCCTGCTGCAAGCTGCCCAAGCTTCGGTGTCACCGAAATAACAGTTGTATTACCTATGCTGCGGAGGCGGACCTGATGGACTATACCTGTCCTGTATGCCTGAATGGAGGAAGTATTCCAGCTCAATTCACCGGCATAGACCCTGCCGCTGCCCTCAGCATTCACAAGTTCCGGTATTTCAGTGAGTACTCTATTGAGTACATCATCATCAGCTTTCTCAGGGACCTGGAGGCTGACCTTGGGTGCTGTTTTTCCCCCAAGTAGTGCTTTCTGCAGACCCTGTGCCTTCCCTAGTGATACTTGCTCAGCTGCCTGTTCCATTATTTCAGGTGAAATACCGAGCTCCTGGGCAGTCGAAAGGAGTTCCTCTTTTGAGACCCCCTCCTGCCCCTGGTCTTGGGTGTTTTTTCCATGCTGTATTTCAATGGCGCGCTCGATAATAGCCTTCATTTCTTTTTGGCTGAATCTTTCTTCTGACATATTAGTATCCTATTCCGGGTAAATATAGGCATCAGACTACCATAAATGGTTCTCAGAGAAAAGCACGGTTCTCCGACAATGCAGGAAACAACATACGCACCTGGAGCCCTTTCCTGTTGCGCACATGAAGTCTTCCCCCTAGCTGCTTTGTTAACGCAAGGACGAGATTCAGACCAAGTGTATCCCCGGAAAAGAGTGCATCATTGGAGACACCTGGACCATTATCCTCGACAGTAAGCACAAATCCCTGCTTTCTCGTTTGGTACTTTAATCCAATGAAAAGCTCCCCTGAGTCAGCTTCAGCAAAGGCATGTTTAAAAGCATTGGTTACCAGTTCATTGATAATCATTCCAAGAGGCACTGCATTATTTATATCTATAGGCATGGAAGTAATATTTGAGTTCACGCGGATGGTATTCTCATTATCGTAGCTGGCATGAAGGCTGTTTACAACAGTAGAAATATAACTGTTTATATTGATACTGGAAAAATCATCGTGGGTATACAACTCCTGATGCACATATGCCATAGCAAATACCCTGTCCCTGCTCTGCTCAAGCGCCTGGATTGCATCCTCTTTTGTCTTAATTTGATTTTTCTGCAGGTTTAACAGGCTGGTAATTACATTCAGGTTGTTTTTCACACGGTGATGTACCTCCCGAAGGAGTATCTTTTTTTCCCGCAATTCTCCGAGTATCTGCTCCTCTGCCCGCTTTTTTTCAGTAATATCGAGAAAGGAGCCGTATATTTTCAAGGGCTTCCCTGTTTTATCTGTCTGGATCCTGCCATAAGACTGGACCCAACGGACCTCGCCTGAAGGGCGTACTATCCGCTTCTCAACAAAATAGGGAGACCTTGTTTTTATAGCATCGTCCAATGCTGCTTGAGCTTTTCCCCTGTCCTCAGGATGGATAATTAAAAACCCTTTCTCCGCTGTAGGCTGAAAAGAGCGGGGCTTAAATCCGCATATTCTGAAAAACTCATCTGACCAATTAGCAACACCGGTCTCAAGGTCTAGGTCCCAGGAGCCGAAGTTAGCAAAAGACTCCGCGCTCTTCATAAGATACTTACTCTTTACCATGGCCAACCGCATGCTGTACTTTTGTATCCAAGCAGCTGCTGAGTTTACAATGGACCTGACTATAGAAGCATCCTCAAGGCTGTCGCCTTTTTTCAATATTATCGCCACATTTCCAAAAAGCTCGCCTTCAGAAGAGATCCCCATAGTATAAAATGCTTCAGCATTCAAGTCAGCTTCGAGTAATGCAGCAGATGCCTTCTCTGAAAAAGATAACCCCAATCTACTCAGACCGTTTTTCTTACTAAACAATTTTCCCTTTGTAAGGAACTGTCTTTCCCGGGGAGAAACCGGATACTCCACTTTTTCTAGTGGTTTACCAAGGAGTTCTTGAACCTTATTTCGCACCTGAGAGAACCCTGCAGTGTATTCAACAGAAATAGTGTTTTTATCATCGTGAAAAGAACTTACAACTATGTACGCTTCAGGCAGAAAAGTGGCAAGCTTATCTCCGAGAAAGCTATAAAAGTCTGTATTCTCGGGCAGATGGAGGAGCTCCTCGAACACCTGAGAGAGATACCGATACGCGAAAAGCTCCTTGTCTTTACAGGCAATAGAATTGGTTTTTCCTCTCATAGAACGTACTGCAAAAACAAGGTAATCGCTGTCATTAACAATAGCAGGCTTTACTGATACGTCCGCAAAAAAGACAGCTCCATCGCCTTTTTCCATCTGAGTTTCATACCGCAGCGTATCCCCACAACCCAGCTTTTCACCCAGCTCATGAAATGAATAGTTTATATCAATATCATCATAGGTAATGCTGCTTATCTTGTTTTCAAACTGAAACAATGTACAAGCCAGGGCATTAGCTGCAATGATCCTTCCATCAGCTTTAGTAATAAATACAGGGTCGCAGGAATACCGGAGAAGCTTTCTAAAATCCTCCTGCAATACCACCGATTCTCCGCAGCTAATTATTTCCCAATTCCGTGTATTCTTCATAATCACCTATTGTATTAATAGTTAATTCCATTGCTTTTTTCAAACAAATAACTAAAAAAACTGCAATTTAATCAATACTTTTCAAAGAATATTAGATAGTTTAAAGATTTCCATTAGACTTCTAAAGATATTTATTAACATATCTAAAGAATTCTGCACCTTTCTCTACTGCCACGAAGCTTTTGGAAACAAACCTTGGAACTGATTCCCGTGCTACAACTGTTACCATTGAAAGCCCTGACGGCGGATCAATTAGCTATGAAATATCAAGTGAAGACGTGAGCTACACAACAACAATAACAACTACCGGAACCATTAATAACTCAAACATCAATCGCGAAGAAACAGTAGAAATATAATCCTATAGGTAATTGATGATGAACAGGTCCTCATATTTTGCTTTGAGAGCCTGTTCTTTTTACATACACCCCTGTATTGAAAGCTGCCTCCTATTATGATACCCTCTGGCAAATGAAAACACAAAACACAGAATGCAATATCCAGGCTGTCATATTCGACCTGGATGCCACACTCCTTGATACAGAGCCGAATTGGTACCTTGCTGACAAAAAGCTCCTTGCAGAACAGGGAATTCACCTAACAAAAGAGATGAAAAGGCAGTATATAGGTAAAAGCATTGACGATATGATCAATGACCTAACCGCCAAACACCCGCAATTGTCTCTCTCAGCTGCTGAACTACGCAAAAAAAAGAATACCTACTACCTTGAAATAGCAAAAGGCAATACAAAAATATTTCCCCGAATGCAAGCCGTCTTCCTTGCAGTAAAGTCAGCAGCCCTTCCGCTTGCAATCGCCTCAGGCACTGCAAAACACGTAATCTACGCGCAGCTGGAAGATCTTGGTATCTTCTCGGACTTTTCTGCTATTGTATCAGCTGAAGAGGTTGCAAAAGGAAAACCAGCACCGGATGTGTTCCTGGAAACAGCAAAACAGCTTGATGTCAGCCCGGAACATATTCTAGTGATAGAAGATTCATACCACGGAGTAAAAGCAGCAAAAGCTGCAGGCATGTTCTGCGCCGCAATCCCCTATCTGACAGAAGACCTTCATCCCTCATTTCACAAAGCGGACTTCCTCTTCCCCCTTGGAATGGAATCCTTTTCTGCGGAAAAGCTCATTCAGGCTTGCGGACTGGAAAGCCGGGTAAACCAGATTGAGAGGGGCCGCATGTTTAA
>CAYRYS010000111.1:0-6474 GCA_964428555.1 uncultured Spirochaetales bacterium
CTGACCGGTCATCGAGTGATTTTCCGCAAGGAAAAATGCCTGTCCTGAGCGGAGCCGAAGGGTATCGAGATGCGGATGAAATCATGTCACCTGTATTAATGATATTAATTAGTAAAAATCTGCTGAAAAACCAGGCGTCCTTTTTTCTGCAGCTCCTGTGAATTACCGTAGCCGAATGCCAGGATTTCATCTTTTTTCCAGAGCCCACCTGCTGGTGCAAGCACTTTCTCCGCGAGTTCTTTTCCTATAGCAACTTGCTCCTCCCAAGGAATTGTGCCGTAGAAGCGGTCAAAAAGCTCATAGACAGGTGTATCTTTTTCTTTTAGATAGGTAAAAGCGCGCTTTTCCCCTTCGAAAGGTATGGAGCGTAGGGAAAAATATGCTTGGAGAAGCCAGTAAATATTGGAATGGATAAGGTATTTGCACAGAACAGGGCGGCTCTCTTCTCTGCCAATAATCTTGTCGAAAATATGGGTATGACCGTGGCGCATCATGGCAATCTGGTCTTCTGATAAAGCGCAGTTATCTGACGCAGCCTTTCCCCTGTGGATTGTGAGCATTTTTGAGATGCTGCCCTCCGGGTCATAGAGTATTCTTCCTGAAAGGATACATCTGTCAAAACCTTCAAGCTCCTTAATGGAACCGAGCCAGCCGATAGTCCGGATGTTCAGGTCTACGGGAATATCATCAACATAAAAATGGAGGCCCTCCACATCAGGTTCAGCAGCCTTGTGCACAAAAAGAAACAGGTCGTAGTCGCCGGAAATAACTGTGTCTGTGTATTTGGTGCTCCCGTACTCAACAAGTCCTGCAGTGTTTTTATTGGTTTTCAATATACTGATTAACTCTTGTAGAGATGATACTTTCATGCAATTAAATATAGTATGGTTTACCTAATTCTGTGAATACGAATGACAGAGAATAAAGCAAAAAAAAAGCTGCCCAAGAAAAACTTGGACAGCTTTTAGAAAAAGAAATATAGTCTATTCTGCGGATGTAATTGCTCTCTGAATTTGTACAGGCTGCTCGCGAGTGACAAGCGAAATCTCTGTATCGTCCTCTAATGTGAGAACAAGGTTTTCGCCGTCAATTGAATAGCTGACAGTTTGTGTCCAGCTAGATTCAGACCAGCTGTAGGTATCTTCATCTTCGGATCCGTCTGTTTCCTCAGAAGCAGTTAAGGTGATTGTTTTATCACCTGCGTTAACTTCATATGTTCCTGTATAGAATACATTAATTTTGTAGGGGCCGCTTAGTACAATGAAATCAAAGCTATTGTCATTATTAAAGTTGATCCAATAGCTTGCTGTATTCTCTCCTTCAACATTTTCTATCCACATACCTGTAACTGGATTGCCGCAGGATACTAAAACTGCGAACACAAAAATCGATATGACTGAAAATTTAATTATATTTTTCATATTACCTCCAAGTCTTCTTTACGATTCATCATCAATTGAGTATGTAGCTGGCGTGTCAGGGCTCAAATCGACAGTACTGGATTGAATAATATACGGATCGTCGTTGTCATCATCTACGCCGACGGTATATGTACCGCTCGCATTGCGCAGGTCGAATGTTGTGCTTTCCCCAGGTTCAAGACCCAATATTGGAAATTCAGAATCAGCAACGGTACGTGAGTACATTGGAGTCTCATAACTTGGATCCTGCGATGAATCCCAGAACGCTATCCTGATAAGTGTTAGGCTTGTGTTATTTGTTACTGTTACTTCAGCGTATTCAGCATCGTCAGTTGTTCCTCCGCTTCCGAATGAAACGGTTGTCGCAGAAGTTGAATTGATGCTATTAATTGTTGCAGAATCGGTACCTGTATCTCCATTCGTGAATGTAGCTTCAAAGCTGTATTGACCTGCTATTACAAGTTCTACTACTTTCTCATAAGATGCTCCTGCTCCAATACCAGTTGATGAGTTGTAAATGGTTACATCATCCATTGTAATGAGAGTGATAGGCTGATCAGAGTTGTTTCTTATATCCAAGCGCGCGAATCCTGCTTGCGGTGGTCCGCAGGACACGAATAAAACCGCGAATACTACAGCAGCAACTGTAAGTATTGCTAATTTCTGTTTCATAGTTCTCTCCTTGTCTAAATAAGTTTGTTCAAATTCTACTATAACAGATAAATATTAAATTAATATTAAATATAGCAGTTAATTATTAATGTAAAGCCCCTGAATGCTGTAGCACCCAGGGGCGAAATATTTACTTTGTTGCGTTGCTAGAACGGTCGGTCTGCCATGTATTTGTATTCCTCGTACTGGCGTTTTACGTTCTTTCGTGCTGTTTCTAGCAGCATCTGTGCTCGTTCCGGGTTAGACCGTTTAAGTGCTTTGTACCGAACCTCGTTGTACATGTATTCCGCAGGGTCAAGACTTGGTTCCTTGTAGTCAAGCTGGAATGGGTTTTTGCCCTGTTCAGTAAGCTCAGGGTTGAACCTGTACATTGGCCACATACCGGAAGCTACCGCAAGTTTCTGCTGGTCAGTACCCTTAGTCATGTTAATACCGTGGTTAATGCAGTGTGAGTATGCGATAATCAGAGATGGACCATCGTATGCTTCTGCTTCGCGGAATGCTTTAATTGTCTGCATTCTGTTCTGACCCATTGCAATCTTTGCAACATATACATAGCCGTAGGTCATAGCCATTAGACCGAGGTCTTTCTTGGTCTGGCCTTTACCGCCAGCAGCGAACTTCGCGATTGCGCCGACTGGAGTTGCCTTAGACATCTGTCCTCCTGTGTTGGAGTAAACCTCTGTGTCAACACAGAGCACATTGATGTTCTTCCCTGAAGCAAGTACGTGGTCAAGTCCGCCGTAGCCAATGTCGTATGCCCAGCCGTCTCCACCGAGTACCCATACTGAGCGCCTTACTAAAAAGTCGCTTGCAGAGAGAAGCTCCTTTGCTGCCTCTGATCCGCTCTTCTCGAGCTGCGGCTTAAGCTGCGCGATCCACTGTCTCTGTTGTTCTATTTCTGTTTCCTCTTTCTGAGGGTTGTTCTTGATGTTTTCAAGCAGCGTCTTGTCAATATTGCCTTCAGAGATAAGCACGTCAAGGAGTTCTTCAGCATACTGCTTTCCCTTGTCGCTTGTAAGTTTCATACCGAACCCGAACTCAGCAGCATCTTCGAAGAGTGAGTTAGACCATACAGGTCCCCGTCCGTCTTCACGCTGTGAATATGGAGTTGTAGGCAGGTTTCCGCCGTAGATTGATGAACAGCCTGTAGCATTCGCGATCATTGCCCTGTCACCGAAGAGCTGCGACATGAGTTTTACATACGGTGTTTCGCCGCATCCTGCACATGCGCCGGAGAACTCAAATAGCGGTTCAAGAAGCTGTGTGCCCTTGGTTGTCTTCAGATTCAGAGTGCTTCTGTCAATATTAGGGAGTTCGTTTCTAAAGAATTCCCAGTTCTCCGATTCCTGCTCCCGTAATGGGATCTGAGGCTCCATGTTAATTGCTTTTTTGTCTGTCTTGTTTCCTTCAGCGTCTTTCGCGTGTGCAGGACAAATGTTTACACAAGCTCCGCATCCGGTACAGTCTTCAGGAGATACCTGAATAGTAAACTTCTTTCCTTTGAACTCTTTGCCCTTTGCCTCTGAGCTCTTGAATGTTTTAGGGGCTTTTTCCAGCATTTCAGGCTCATAAACCTTCATACGGATAACAGCATGCGGACAAATTGCGGAACAGTCTCCGCACTGGATACATACATCCGGTTCCCAAACAGGGATGTTTTCAGCAATATTTCTCTTTTCATACTGGGTTGTTCCGGTTGGGTATGTTCCGTCGTCAGGAAGCTGAGAAACTTTGAGTTTTTCACCCCGTGCAGCAATAATCTCGCCTGTTACTTCCTTAACAAAGGCCGGCGCATTTGCTGGTACTGGTGCTTCCATATGCAGGTCGCCTTTTGTGGATTTTGGATAATCTACTGCTTCAACACCCTCAAGAGCAAGGTCTATTGTTGCAATGTTTTTATCGACAATTTCCTGTCCCTTTTTGGAGTATGTTTTAACAATTGCCTTCTTAATCAGCTCGATAGCTTCTTTTTCAGGAATTACACCGGAGATCTTAAAGAAAGCAGTCTGCATAATTACATTGATGCGTGTGCCCATTCCTGCTTTTTCTGCAATATGGAATGCATCAATTACAAAGAATTTTGCTTCTTTTTCAATAATCTGCTTCTGTACCTCTACTGGCAGGTGTTCCCATACCTCATCTTTTCCATAAGGAGAAGCAAGGAGGAATGTGCCGCCTTTTTTCAGGTTCTTCAGCATATCCAGCTTTTCGAGAAAGGAGTACTTGTGACAAGCCAGGAAGTCAGCATGCTGGATAAGGTAAGGACTCTTAATAAGGTTTTTGCCAAAGCGGAGGTGAGACACTGTAGTTGCACCGGCTTTTTTAGAGTCATATACAAAGTATCCTTGTGCATAGTTGTCAGTTGCTTCTCCGATAATCTTGATGGAGTTCTTGTTTGCCCCTACTGTACCGTCAGAACCAAGACCGTAGAACATAGCCTGGAATACATCATCATCACCTGCTTGGAAATCATCATCCCATTCAAGGCTTGTGTGTGTTACATCATCGTAAATACCGATGGTAAAGTGGTTCTTTGGTTTGTCAGCTTTCAGGTTGTCGAGAACAGCCTTACACTGGCCTGCTGTCAGACCGTGCTGGTTCAGTCCGAGTCCGTAGCGTCCGCCGACTACGGTTGGGTAACCGTCAAATCTAAACTTGCCGTCAGACATTGCTTCGCCGATTGCTGTACGTACATCTTCGTATAAAGCTTCACCAAGTGCGCCCGGCTCTTTAGACATATCCATTGTAGCAATGGATTTTACGGATTCAGGAAGTGCTTGGATAAAGTGCTTAACACTGAAAGGACGGAAAAGGCGTACTTTGAGAACACCGACTTTTTCGCCTTTTTCAACAAGCTTTTGAACAGTTTCTTCCATTGCAACAGCGCCTGTTCCCATAATGATGATAACACGCTCAGCATCAGGTGCGCCGACATAGTCAAAGAGCTTGTACTCTCTGCCGACCATGTCTTTGAACTTTTTCATCAGGTTTTCTACAATTTCAGGTGTTGCATTGTAGTATTTGTTTACTGATTCACGTGCTGCAAAGAAAACGTCAGGATTCTGACTTGTTCCGCGGATTGCGGGACGCTCAGGAGAAAGACCTCTTTGTCTATGTGCCTGAACAAGCTTCGGATCAATAAACTTTTTCATAACATCGTATGACAGCTCTTCAACTTTCTGTATTTCATGGGAAGTTCTGAAGCCGTCAAAAAAATGGAGGAACGGAACTCTGGATTCAAGAGTTGCAGCCTGTGAAATAAGCGCGAAGTCCATTACTTCCTGGATAGAGCCTGAAGAAAGCATTGCGAATCCGGTAGACCGGGCGGCCATTACGTCTGTGTGGTCTCCAAAAATGGAAAGACCCTGACACGCAACTGCGCGTGCAGCAATATGAAAAACAGTCGGTGTCAATTCACCGGCAATTTTATACATATTCGGGATCATCAAAAGGAGTCCCTGAGACGCGGTAAAAGTAGTAGTCAGTGCGCCGCTGGTAAGAGCGCCGTGTACTGCACCTGCAGCTCCTGCTTCGGACTGCATTTCTACTACATCGGGGATAGTTCCCCAGACATTTTTTCTTCCCTGGGCGGAAAATGCATCAGAATGCTCACCCATGGGAGAGGATGGAGTAATCGGATAAATCGCGATTACTTCGTTTGTGGCATGGGCAACATGTGCTGCTGCCGTATTACCGTCAATAGTAACCATGTTCTTATTGGACATATTACGATCCTTTTAGTGTGAGATTGGTGGTTTTTTATACTCTACTATAGCGTGAATTATGAGAATTTGCAAGGACACATATGGGAATTACTCTTGAAACTGATTATGGCCTTAAATACTGTGTAAACTTGACCTTAGCTCATGTCCTGAGTAGTGTTAAGTTATGCAGCTCCCTGGAAAACTTACGTATTATACGCATGGAAAGAAAATTGTTCTCTTCAAAAAGTCGGGGGAGACCTTGGACCATATCCATGGCAAAGTAATTCTTTACACCCTTTATCTCTCTGATTATCCCAATCTAATTATTGAAAAAAAGCTTGGAAAAAAGTATAAGCCTGATGTCAGTTCGGTTGATGATGAGGGAAGAGTCCTTTTTTGGGGTGAAAGCGGGGTGGTTTCCAGAAAAAAGCAGAAGGAGCTGCTAAAAAAATATCCTAATACCCATTTTGCCTTTCTTAAGCACAGTATAGATACATCTATCTATGAAAAGGAGCTGACAAAGCTGCTGGGAAAGATAAAGCGCAATGCCCCGGTAGACCTGATCGGCAGGCCTACTGATTTGTCTCGGTTTATCTCTGAAAACGGTGAGGTAAGCATAACCGAATCCGACTGCAGAATTATCCGGTTTTAGAAACAAGCCGGATAAGTAGCTG
>CAYRYS010000111.1:6574-9097 GCA_964428555.1 uncultured Spirochaetales bacterium
ACCGAATCCGACTGCAGAATTATCCGGTTTTAGAAACAAGCCGGATAAGTAGCTGGGTAAAACCACGCTCCCCGAGTGGCGCCGCAGGCGGTGTATCGAGGGGACGGAGCAGCTGCCAGCTTTGCTGCGTGAAATAATCTCCGCTTAGGCTGCTGCAGACCCATCTCGATACATTTTTGTTCTTCGAACAAAAACACTCGATGACCGGATGGGCTTTTTCCCTTGACGCAAAAACACTCGATGAGCGTGTAGACGGATTTACTGGAAGCGTTCCAGTTCTTTGAGCAGGGTTGTTATGCTGTCCCGGTTTTTGGAGCTCAAGGAGTCTACTGAGCTGACTGCTGAGTTTATCTGTTCAGTTCCGGATGCCATCTCGTTCATACTTTTGGAAATCTCAGAAGCCATCCTGCCAAGCTTTTCTCCCTCTTCCTGGACCTTCCGGCTGCTGGAAAGCATTTCCTGGGAACCGTCCTGTACCTGCTGGGTAATATCGTTCAGTTGACTGATAGCATCATAGACTTCTTTGCTCCCAGCGCTCTGCTCCTCCATGGCATTTCGGATGTTGGTTTCCTGGGCGGCAACAGTCTTAACCTCTTCTTCGATTGACTCAAAGGTGGAGGTAACCTGGCTGGTCGATTTGGTTATCTTATCTACCGCCTTTTTAATCGCCCCAAGCACTGTTGCTACTTTCTTTGCTTCCTGGCCCGAGGTTTCGGCAAGCTTTCGAATCTCTCCAGCTACCACCGCGAATCCACGACCGGATTCGCCGGCATGGGCTGCCTCAATCGCTGCGTTCATAGAGAGCAGGTTCGTCTGGCTGGCAATGTTTTGAATTACGCTGCTTATCTCCAGAAGGCTCTCTGAATCCTTTGCTACTGACTGAATATCCTTGCTGACTGAATCCAGTTCCACGCGGCCGCTTTCCGAGGCCTTGTTCAGCCGGTCAATGTTCTCCGTATTCTTAACCAATGTATCAGTGACCGACTCTATACTGGAAAGCATTTGTTCGATAGCTGAAGAAGACTGGGCTACATTCACTGCCTGCCGTTCAATCTGTTCATTGAGGGTTTGAACCGACTGGGAGATAGACTCCATGGCCGCGTTCGTTTGGGTTACGCACTCTGACTGTTTGACCGCCTTGTCCTTAATATGGTCAATGTTGCCGCTAATCTGGCTGATCGAAGCAGCAGTCTGGGTCATATTGGAAGCCAGCTCCTCTCCGTCCCTGGAGAGGGCTGTTGTCTGTTCGTGGATGGTGTTTACGGTTTTTCTAAGGTTGTTGAGCATGGCGTTGACTCCAGATGACATATAGCCCATATCATCATAGCTGAGCACATATACCCTGCTGGAAAGATCCATACTACCCTGGGAGAGCTTTGTAATCTGGTTCTGGAGGTGGTAGATATGGGACTGATTTTCCAGTAAAAGGGCGGCCAGAATGAGAAAGGTAACAGCGCCGAGGGTAAGGGTGAAGGGAGTGAAATGCTTCAGGAAGGGGATGAACCCGGTGGGAGCTGTCCCTTGTTCCGTTTGGTATGCGTAGTAGAGAACAGCAGAGGCAAAGAAAACCAGGACCATTAGAAAAACGACTCCCAATGGAACCCCGAGCTTCTTCCACATGGGTACCCGCTTCTGTTCCTCCCCAAAGGAGGTAATAGCCAGCCTGTACTTGGCTTGGGTCCAGGCAAGGTTTACCATACGGGCGGTCAAAATACCGTTCACAAGGCCGAAAAACACGGCGAGGATAAAGCGGAAGGTCCAGAAGGTCGGGTCCATGGGCTCTCCGGCAAGCAGTATGGGAATAAGCCGGATAGCTACACCCAGGGTGTATGCTGAGACTCCTACGCCGAAGAGAAACCCTTCAATGGACTTAAAGGATTTCTGAACCTTAGCGAACGTTTTTTCATCCAGGGAACCGCCGTTTTCCAGAATTTGCATCCCCCGTGCAACGGGCCGGTAGAAAAGGTAGACCGCAGCTGTGGCAAAAGGGCCTATCAGAGTGGCAACGACCATCATGCGGACCCAGAAAACAGCGGTTTCCGCGCCGTCCATTACAAAGATGGAGGGAAGCAGCAGTGTGTAGGCAATAATTGACAGATAGATGCTCAGAAAAGTTGCAGCCAGCACGCGAAGCGTAATTTTTCGTGATTCCATGGTTCCCCCTGTATTATATAAAGCTTAGAGAGGATAAAGTCTCAGGTCAAGGGCTGGTGCAGTAAAAATATTCTACCTCCTGCTTTATTTTATATATGGAGGCTAAGGATATTCTTGCTGCAGAATTGAAAACGCAAAGAAGGTGCCGCAACCGCGCTCCCTGCGTGGTTCCGCTTCAGCGGAATAGTATTGAGCAGAGCCCTTACCTGCCGGCTATACTGCAACCACGCTCCCCGAGTGGCGCCGTAGGCGGTGTATCGAGGGGACGGCTTTTAGGCCAGCTTTACTGCGTAGCGCTCCCTGCCCTTCGACTACGCTCAGGTCGTGCCAGGATAAGCCTGGTTGATTGGGATAAGATATAGATCTTTG
>CAYRYS010000112.1:0-9037 GCA_964428555.1 uncultured Spirochaetales bacterium
GGGGAACAGATATTGTCAGCACAGCAAAACAATCGTTAGACGGATACGCGAAACGCTTTAAGTTTATTATGGGTCACGATATTGGGAAAATAGAAATATGCGGCCGTAAGGATGATACCTTGGTAATGACACAAATACATGCAAGGGCAGAACACCCTGAAGAAGCATCCAGAATAATTTTCGGCAAGCTCAATGAGAAAGCCGGATGGCTGGATGACCTTAAGGATATACAATAACCAGTTTCCCCCCGGGCATTTCCGGGGGGGGGAAACTAACTTTTCTCCAGATTTGTCATACAATACTTCGGGTTTGTATTAAAAAACCTATAAAATACTTTTATAATCGTTCCAGTGTATCGATAATAAAAATAGTCACGATACACCGGAGTCCCTATGGGAAATGACGCAGAATTATACAAAGCAATATTTCATAATAATCTCAATCCAATTGCTATTATCAACAAGCAGGGCACTTATCTTCACGCGAACCAGGCGTTTTTAAATTTCACCGAATTAACCGAAGAGCAGCTGTACAAGAGAAATGCCTTTAGTTTTGCCCCAAAGGGGAAAGTCCAAAGCCAGAAAGCTGAACATATAGACCTCTGGGAAGAGGGAGGCACTGTTGAAACAGAATACCTTATCCATGGGAAATCCAAGTTTCTTGTGCTTACTATTACCCCTATTACCTACAATAATGAAGATGCGGTAGTTGGAGTCGGGTACGATATTACAGAAAAGAAGAAAGCTGAAGAGCAGCTGAAGGAAAAAACAAAAGAGCTCGATATTATTTTGAATACTGCTGATGATTATATTGGCCGCTTAGATAAACAGGGGCTACATCTATATGTAAACCAGGCACTCTGCGGTTTAATAGGGCTTCCCTTTGAAGAATACATTGGAAAAACCTTGTCCGATCTTGGAAGCCCAAAAGATTTAGCTGATTACTGGATGTCAAAATTGGATGCTGTCTTTAGAACCGGGAAACCGCAGATTTTTGATTTTACAATGCCGACGCCGAAACAGGAACTGCGGTGTCTAGAATGCAAAATCGTTCCTGAAAAGCTGGAAAACGGTGAGACCAAAACAGTAATAGCAATTTCCAGAGACATTACAGAAAGAAAAAATGCAGAACAGAAGGCACAGCAGTTACTTGAGGAAAAGGAACTGCTTCTAAAAGAGGTACACCACAGAATTAAAAATGACATGAATGTCCTAAGGAGCCTGCTGTCCCTGCAAGCAAGGGAAACTGAAGATCCCGGATCCGCGGACCTTTTGAAAGAGGCTATTAACCGAATACAGGTAATGACAAACATATACCAGACATTGTTCTTAAGCGGAGACTTTCAAAATATAAGCCTACCCCCCCTTGTTCAGGAGATTATTAATGGAGTGCAGGATTCATATCGGCTGGAAAAACCTGTACAAGTTATTGAAAAGATTGAGAATATTCAGATCAGTTCTAAGGCTTCTTTTCACATTGGTATAATAATCAATGAACTGCTTACAAACGCCTTCAAATACGGGTTTCCCGATAAAGGCGGAGAGGTCATTGTTTCATTAACACTGACCGAAGATAATGTTCTGCATATTATGGTAAAAGACAATGGAATAGGAATGCCGAAGAAAAAGCAGGACCCCTCAGAATGGGGGTTCGGACTAAGGCTTGTAAGCATTCTTACAGAGCAATATGACGGGAATTTCACAATCCATTCCAATGGAGAAACCATATTCTTAGTTGAAATAGAAATATAGCAAAGGACTCAAGTATTACGCGACTATAGTTCACACCGCGCTCTCTGAAAGGCGCAGTTACCTGTCAGCTTGACTACGTAGAAAAACGCTCCTCGAGTGAACTACCGTCAGGCAGTTTATATCGAGAGGTCGGAATAACAGCCAGCTTTGCTGCCTATATTAATCCAGGCGTTAACATTTCTCCCTCATCTCGATACAATCCAGCCTTCAATGGAATTGAGGGCTGGATCACTCGATGAGCGTGAAGGCGCTACCCTTCGATGCTTCGGCACTTCGACTCCGCTCAGCACACCGCTCCGCTCAGCACGGCGCTCTGCTCAGGGCAGGCATTTTTCCTTTCGGAAAACCACTCGATAACCGGGTTGGTGCCGGCGTTCTCCCCACACCTTGATACTACTTAAGGACAATGAATTCCCAATAGTCGCTGGATTCAAATACATCCGGGATTACCAGGCTGCTTGGGAGCTCAATTTTCTTCTTCCTGGACACAAAGCTCTGGTAGGTTTCAGATATAAGAGAATGATTACTGATTTTGCTTGGAGCAAGCACGCTCAGGCGCTCTGCAAAAGAGTAGTCATCTGTTAAGAACTCCAGGACAGCTTTCATAAAGTCACGGACTGTGATTGTATCTTCATCAATATACTTTTTGTGAAGCTGGATCCTGTCAATTATCAGGATATTATGGGACTCAGAATAATCTAAGACATAGATATTCCCAATCCAATTCTTCTGTCTAAAGATGCGGATGGTGAAATACTCAGTACAGGCAAGATGGTCTTTTGCAAGGTCCTGGGATGTTGTGCAGTCATGGGAAAATATGCCTTTCACCGCGTCCAGGTGGTCCTTGCAGGGATACAGGTAATAATCTGTTGTCTGAAACACATTGGTCTTCTGGATCTGTTTTTTTACACAGCTTTTGGTGAACGCAGCAAACAAGGACTGGACCTTGGCTGTATCAAACCACTGTGTAAAGATTACCTGTATCTGCTCATATTTTTCTTTGAAATTCTCTACCATACTTTGGATTTTCTGCAGGGGTTCCGGATCCCAGACCGGGGCAATACAGGTAAGATACCCGGTAAGCTTTTGATATATTTCAGAAAAATCTGTTTTCAGCGACTCTTGCGGTACCATGCTGACAAACTGCATTTTTTGTAATGGATCAGGAATAACCTTTTGCGCCCTGTTCCGCAGGCGTTTTACAAAAGAATAGTACATATCATTAAGAACATTGTATTTTAGAATGTTCATCCTCTGGACAAATATAATATGAAGGTCGGAGATAAGCTGGTAATGGTGAGGAGTATTCGATTTCACCCTCGATAATAGGCTTGTATCTTTTTTATAATGCTCATCCTCATACAGAAGAACTAGGGGAATGTAATGGAGAAGCATTCTGCGGTCAGCTTCCTTTCTGTGGCTAATGTAGGAGGTAATCAGCTTTTGGATAGTACCGCGGAATTCTTTCCGCAGAGCCAGGGCTTGGGTAACAAGCTGAAACCCTTCCGGCTCTTTAGCTGTTTTCGATTCATTTTCCCTGGAAGCAGCAGCAATAATTTCTTCCAGCAGCTCTTCGTAGTCCTCCGGTATTTGAGAAAAGTATTCCAGCACCTGTTTTTGTTTTTTTACCAGAAACTGATACACACTTTCCTCCAGCTCAGGCATATTCAAGAGCTCAGTTTTTATTTCAACAACAGGATCGTAAAGCTGGATATTATATTTTGAGCCTTTGAGTTTTCTGAACACAGGGGGATACCGGAGTTTGACGTTTTTCATGCTCGAGTGAACCAAAGACCTTGCGTTTTTACTGAGAATTCCGGTTGTGGTGAGAGTCAAGAAGTCAGCGTGAGTATACACTCTGTATGGAGGCTGCATTATTAGTTCTCCCCTAGAAAACTGTGTGTCCTATTTCCTGAGAGGCTGATGCTGTAAAGTACTGAGTATAGTCCATTATAACGGGATTTCAAGGGGTTTCACTATCCTTCCTTTGGAAAAGTCAGCCGAAAAAGCTCTGCAGTCTCGGTAATGCCTTTCAGCGGCTTTGTAAAGGTTTCACTCTCTAAACGATATTCACGTATTAACTTTTTCACATCCTCATTATTATACAGGGTATCCGAGATTACAATATCATCCCCTTTGCTCTCTCCTTGGACCCGTGCAGCTTTGTTCACCGAAGAACCGAAGTAATCCAGGTTATCGTTCAGGTTAAGAATGATGCACGGTCCCTGGTGAATTCCAAGCTTTATAACGAAATCGCTGAACTTCGGAGTATCAGTTACCGGGGTACCAAATTTTTCCTGGATTTCTAGAGCAGTCCTGAAGGCATCCCTTGGTACAGTAAATGCAGCCATCACCGCGTCTCCAATTGTTTTCACCACACCTCCATTATTTTCCCGTACCAACTGGGTAATTGCATCGAAATGGTCATTTACCAAAGAAAATGCCTTTGAGTCACCGTATGTGTCATATAAATAGGTTGAGTTTTTCAGGTCTGTAAACATAATTACAAGGTTTGAGATACTAATCCGGATGCCAGGTTTCAGGACCTCAGCATCAAAAAGATCACGGAAGTCCTGTAAACTGGTTATATAGTCTGCTGTTACCACATTCTCCCGCCACTTGGTACGCTCAAGTTTCACTGTCTGGGTATATTCTTTTGTATTATGAAAACTCAGCTCCAGGTCAGTAGAAGCACTCCGGCCATTTTCATTGTAAAACTCAGCTGTAAGTTCTATATGCTGCTTTTCCGGCTTCCTTCCTGACAGTGCTTCGAACTTGTACTCATTGTCCATTGTCACAGAACGGACCCTGTACATTCCAGGCTCCAAATTCAATTCCAATGTCCGGTTTTGGTCCGGTTCAACATTCACCTGCGCAATTACATGGGATGAATTATAAGGCCCTCCAAAGCAGAACACAGACTTGGATACTGGGCGCGCCTTTTCTGTGGGTGTAAAAGTAAGCTCTAAGTTGTCTGAGTAATTCACTGTATAATTTATATTACAGTAGTCACAGTGTGCTTCATTTTTGAATTCCTGCAATGAGGAAACAGTGGTCTTTGCGCCCATACAACTCGGACAGATAAGGTCCCAATTTGCTTGAAAAAACCCCTCTTTTGATGCAAGGAGGAAGAACCTGAGAACATCGAGCTTTGGGAGCCCGTATTGTTCAACCAGTTCAAAGGGGCGGATCCGCTGTAGTAGATTCTCCGGAGAGGAAGCAAGAAATTCAGCAATCTTCCGGGGTACCTCTTCATTTTCTGGAAGCAGGTGCTTCCACTGATGAAAGAGCTCTACTTCTTTTTCACTATCCTGTTGGTTATGGATAAATCCGTCGAATAGAGCAGGTTTTTGTGCGTCTGTTAGGTTCTCATCAAACCCCTTAAAAACCTTAACCAGTTCATTGAGCTGAAAACGGATAAGAAGAGATGAAAATAGCCTGACAAGGGGAGTATCCACATAATCATAATATATAGTGATGTTTGTTCCCCCTGAATCATTCTTTTCTAGATTATATGTAATCCTATAATACCTCATTACCCCTTTGGTAAAAACGCGCTCAACGCCGAACCAGACATTTTTTTTCCATTCGTAGGGCAGCTCTTCATACTCCATTGGAAAACCGTTTATCCACTGCTTGCAGGATGTAAAGGTACCTCCATTGGGGTTCTCCCGAAATTCGTAGTCAACTTTATTCATGCCTGCTTTTTTATTTATTAAATTAGTATTTGAAACATACTTCCATAATGTTTCCGGCGGATTTTTAAGCTCATCGGTTATCTGAATACCCTTAGATTGATCCCGCATTTTCCAGAGATACTCAGTTTTTCTTACTTGGTCCTGCTTCTTCATATGTAAATAATAATTATTACTATTACTTAAGGTCAAGTTTATACATAAAAAGCAGGAATGTCTCTTTAGAAATAATCAGCAGCCTCATGGTGTGTAGAATTTTGGAAATATATTTTGCAATCAGCCACCCTGTAGTATAGTATTCATTGCATGAACAGAGTGCATAAAACCGAAAGCTTGGCCATAGATGGCTGAATCCTTTCTGTCTTTTGACATCCTGCGGGGTGAAAAAAAGCTAGTTCTCAGCTTCTTTTTCTTATCAGTTTTTATCGGTCTGGCTCAGTTTATGACTCTTACTGTTTCAACAGCACGGTTTCTTGAGGTATATAGTGCGTCTGACCTCCCCTATATTTACCTGTATTCAGCAGTGCTCATTATCTTTCTCGGGACCATTCTTACTATAGTGCAAAAAAGGTGGAAGCCGGAAACAGTACTTCCCTTTGTGCTCCTCATCCTTCTTATCACTTCGGTTTCTCTTTTTCTTATCAACCTTTTCAATATATTCGGACCTGTCTCCAGAGTAGTGCTGCAGGTATGGGCAGACGCGGAGTTTATATTCTGCGACCTGGTTTTTTGGCAGGCTGCTTCGCGGATTTTCAGGATACGCCAGGCTAAGCGGCTCTATGGGTTAATCGGAGCAGGTGCTGTTATTTCCGCCTTTGTTTTAGGCGGTATTCTCTTTGTCTTTCTCCGCTTTTTCCAGCCTGTATACCTGCTTGGTTTTTCAGTAGCCGGCCTGGCAGGTGCATTGTTCACCCTGCAAATGATATTCTCCCGGTTTCTCCGAAAAACCGCAGAAGAGGCTGACTTTCCGGAAGAACCGGTACATGAGGGCCTGACATCAGCCAAAACTATATACATCTCTTTTATTTTTGTTTTGGTTTTTGTTGAGTTTTTCTCCCACTTTTTTCTGGACAATATATTTTACATAAATGCTGAAAGGATTTTACCAAACACCGGCACAATGGTCCTGTTTCTCGGGCTTTTCAGCGCTGGTGCTGCTGTTTTTAAAATTCTGACGAAAACCTTTGTAACCGGAAAACTGCTTCAAAAGAAGGGGATTGCAGCAGGGCTTTTTCTCCCAGTGTCCATACTGCTGTTTTTCTTTATCCTCTATATTGCAGTAAATAATTTTTTCCCACTGCCCTTTTTGGTTTTCGCTGTAATTGTGTGTACTAAATTCTTCGAGACCTCTTTCATAACATCCATTTATGCCCCAGCGTATTACACCTTGTATCAGCCTTTTCACAGCCTCTCCAGGGGACGGATCCAGAATATTGCTGACCTTGTGGTCGGTCAGAGCGCGGGTATACTTGCAGGGGGCGCCCTTATCTTTTTGCACAGGCAGTTTGAGACCCCATTCCCTATTTCACTCTCCCTCCTGGTTCTCCTTGCTCTCTGGTGCTGCCTCACCCTGCTGATACAGGGAAAATACACAAGGATCCTCTCAGAAAGGCTGTCGGATTCAGCCGCGCTTACCCCTGAAATGCTGTTCTCCGCGCCGAGAACACAAGCACTTCTTTCTAATTTCACCAGCAGCCCGGTTCCTGAGGAAAGGAAGTTTGCTGAACAGAGATTAGCACTGCTTTCGGCTCCGAAAAAGAAGGAAGCAGAAAAACTGCCAGCACCTGAAATACTGAACAAACCCCTCGAATTCGAAAAATACCTGGAATACAGCGAAAAGGATTTCACAGTCTTTCAGAAGGAGATACAAAAGCTCAATACTGTACAAACAGAGGGCACTGCTGAGCTGCTTATCACACTGCTTGAAAATGCAGAAAGCAGCACCCATATCCCGGTTCTCCGGGTCCTCGGCAGAATGAAATCCGTGCTTACCCAGGAGCAGAAAAAACGCATTCATAGCAGTATCGACAGGGAAATTCAAAGAAATTTCGCGCTGAACAAATCGCTGGTTCTGTTAAGTATTATGACTGAGGATGAGTTTCTCCAAGAGGCTTTTTCCCGGGAAAAGGAAAAGTCAGAGGAGCGTGCCTTTTTGCTGCTGGGTCTGCTTTACAACAGGGACACAGTCCTAAAGGTTTACTCAGGCAGCAGGAGCAGTGACCCGGAAATGCGTCAGTACGCCGCGGAACTGCTTGAGAGCATTGCCTCAGATGAGCATAAGGCTGTTTTCATTTCATTAACAGAAGCAGCAAACGAGCACGAGGCTTTGGAAATGCTGAGCAAAACAGTAAATGCCAAGGACCTGACATCTCCAGTACATATGGATAAAAACCAGCTTGCATTTGCATCTGAAAGTTTACACAGCAGATGGATAAATACCTGCATAATAAATTATGAAGGCGCGACGGATACAGACTCACACCTTATTGAAAAGGTCAGATTATTGAGTAATACGCCGATTTTTCAGGATGTTCCCAATGCAGACCTTTCAGAGCTTGCGAAACAGGTAGAGCCTGAGACCATAGGCCCTGGGACTAGAATTATTCAAAAGGATGAGTACGGTTCAAGTATGTATATTACTGCTGCAGGTACAGTGAAGGTCCATAACAAGGACAGGGAAATTGCCGCCATTGGGCCTGGATCAATATTCGGGGAGCTTTCAGCCCTCAGTCCTGAGAAGCGTTCAGCAAGCATTTCTGCGGTAACAGAAGTCAGGCTTTTGGAAATTAAGGGTGATGACTTGTCCCGGTTCCTTGCAAGCCACGGAAGCGCGGGATTCGGGGTGTTACAAACTATAGCAGAACGGGTGCGCTCCTCTGTTGGAAATAACAAAGGCAAGGAAATAACGCGCAAATACGGACGCGGTAACACAGGGGCAAAGCTGCGGAAAAAACCGAAAAAGCTTGAAATACTTGTGCTCCTCCAGTCATTCCCCATTGCCGCGGGACTCACCTTAGAAGCACAGACAGAGCTTGCAGCTTTGCTTGAACCTGTACAATTCCGAAAGAAGGAAAAGATCTATGAGACAGGTGACGCAGATACTTCCCTGTATTTCCTTGCCTCAGGCAAGGTAGTAGTCCGCGCATGCGGGCAAATGCCTAGTGTATACACAGACAGATCCATGTTCGGCCTCCTCTCTGCTATTGACAGTTACCAGAGAGAGGGTACAGCGGAAGCAGAAGAAAAAAGCCTGTGCCTAAAAATACGGCAGTACAGGCTGGAAGGCTTTCTGAAGACACATTATGAATCCCTGGAAGCATTATTGGAAATACTTATTTCCAGGCTCAGAGAACTGGTGCGGTAATGGCGGTTTTCGCAGGATCCTTATAATACCGCACATCAACTCCTTGAGAATACCGTTATAAATCACTATAATACAAGAACTGAGGTCCATATGCCGAACGCGATCCCTATAGATATTTTTGCCCAGATTACTGAAGCTATTACTGAATCTGCTATTATTACAGATACCCAGCTGGATGAGCCGGGACCGAGAATTCTCTATGTGAATCCGGCTTTTGAAAAGATGAC
>CAYRYS010000113.1:0-8740 GCA_964428555.1 uncultured Spirochaetales bacterium
AGTATTAATGGCCAGGTAGAAGAACTAAAATCTCTGCTTGATATCAATTCTTCAATGCCTGTGAATTTAATCGGTTGGTCTTGGGGAGCATGGCTGGCTCTTATTTTTACTGCTAAATACCCTAAGTATGTTAAAAAATTAATAATAGTTGGCAGCGGACCATTCGAAGAAAGTTATGCAAAAAATATTATGAGGGATAGATTAACTCGTTTAACTGAAGATGAGAAAGCGGAACTGAATTCATTAAAGAAATCACTTGATAATCCAAGCAGTAAGAACCAACAAATTCTTATGGAAAACTTTGGAAAATTAATGTCTAAAGCAGATGCTTATCAGGAAATTCTTCATAATGACTCTGTTCTTGAATTTCAACTGGATATTTACCAAAAAGTCTGGTCAGAAGCTAGTGAGCTAAGAAAAAGCGGTAAATTGATAGAATATGCAAAAGATATTAAATGTCCAGTTATAGCCATACATGGAGATTACGATCCACATCCTTTTAATGGGGTTAAAATTCCACTTTCAAACCATATTAAAGATTTCAAATTCTATTTACTGAATAATTGCGGGCACCACCCTTGGTATGAAAAATTAGCAAAAGATAAATTCTATGAGATTCTAAAAAGTGAACTGAATTAAGATGTTCATCCACAGAATTCCTGCCTTTTTTACCTCTATTTTTTCTGGTACTTGCTTTCTCCTATGAGAGAATAATTAATGTGAAAACATATCTTCATTTAAGCAAGCTGAAGTTCGTGCTTTGTACTCTTATCGGCTTCTCGGTAGAATTTATTTCCTCATATTTGAAATAGATTTATTTTACAGAGATATAATTATAGCCGAGAATTACAGGAGTAAAATGAAATGCTGGAGGATAGGGCAGCACATTTTCAACTGGCTGCTCAAAATTATTTTCAGAAAAATGGTCAAAAGTAGTTACCATTTACTAAAGTGCAGGCTTTATATTTTCACAGGAGGTCTGTTACAATGCCGGACCGGATTATCTCCTAATAATGAGAAGAAGAATGAACACAATAGTAATAACCGCCATTGTACTATCAATATTAAGGCTTTTTACCGAATAAGTACGGTTCAGGGCATAAAAACAACTATTTGCTGAGACCTTCGGAAAATACGAGGATACCCTGCTTCCTATACACGTGCTAAGCTGGTCCACAAGCCCTGATTTTCGTTTATTTTGGAGTTATTATGAAAATAGAACATGTTGCTATTTGGACAAAAGACATTGAAAGGCTTAGATCTTTTTACATGAAGTATTTTAATGCTAAGTCGAACGATAAATATACAAATGCTGCAAAGTCATTTGAATCCTATTTTTTATCGTTCGAAAGCGGCACGAGACTTGAATTGATGCAAATGCCTGGCATTCCAGAAAATAAGAATGATGCGGTAAATCAATATTACGGGATTATCCATATAGCGTTTTTAGTTAAAACCAGACAAAATGTCCTTGCACTTACCGATCAATTACAAAGTGATGGGTATACTGTAATAAGCGGGCCGAGAGAAACTGGAGACGGGTACTTTGAAAGCTGTATTCTTGATCCGGAAGGAAATAGAATTGAAATTACAGCATGAGGTAAAATTACTTGATGACCGTGGGTGTATCAGATTTTACCCCCTCATCTCGCTGCGATGTTGTTCTTTGGATAAAACTATTCGGGGGGGATTTATAGCACAATTTATAATTGACTCAGCCGGTTACGACCTTTTCCACAGTATCCAGTACCCCGTCTGTGGCCGGCTGCAGAGGAAATGACATGCCGCTGTAAAACCAGGAATCTACAAGAAGAATAACGGGAGATACCATAATGAGCCGCAGGTGCTCAGAGTTTAAATCTTTTTGAAAGCTGCCGTCTTCCTGACCTTCTTTAACGATCCTTGACAGCACTATATTCTGTTCATTCAATAGGTTCTGTAGCCCTGCTGCAAACTCTCCATCAGCCTTAAACAATTCCTTTGAAAAAAATACAGGGATTAAGTAAGGTTTTTCCTGATAGGCTTTGTTCCATTCAGAAAAATACACCCGTATTTTTTCAAAGGGCTCTGATTCTGATGACTTTACTGCACCAAGTACCTTTGTACATTCCTTTTCTAAATACATTAGCATATTCTGCATTATTTCATTTTTACTGGAAAAATGTCTGTACACAGCGCTTTCCACAAAACCTATTTCTTTGGCTATGTTCTTTATTGTTAAGCTTCCAACACCTTGTTCCAGAAGTATTTTTAAGGAGCATTCGATTATTTCCTGTTTTCTCATTTTAGACATGTATTTGCCTCGTGTGAATAGCTATTCTCAGTTATATGCCTATTATATCTGGAGATAAAAAGATTGTCTATTATAGCTTACTAATCATAAATAGGTTTTAAAAAAGCTGCCCGCTTTTTTTTGCAGGCAGCTTTGAAATATGCTGTTTATTGGGTCAGACCGATATTCTGAGTTGTATCTTCTTCGCTTACTACTTCAACATCCGCGTAATCGGTTTCAGATACAACAGTATAGCTTCCATCTTCAGCCACACCTGCAACAATAAGGTCGTAGGTTCCGGCTGCAAGAAACGCAACTGTATACGAGTCGAGTGCAGAATCATCATCTGAGTCTACCGCGTTTCCGCTTGCTACTGCGTTTGGAAAGGGTGCTGACTCAGTGTCAGCCGCTGTTGCTTCAGAGCTGTCATATGCCCCGTCTTCATAGGCAAATATTATGTATGAATCGTATGCATCTGCTGAATCCGGAGTAAAGTCACCGGTTATATTTCCTGCCTGGTTGTTTACAATAAGTCTGATAGTCGGCTTAAGGATGTATGAATCATTGCCTGTTTCTACAACTGATTTTCTTACATCAAAGTCAGCTGTTATCTCCACTGTACCGTTTGCAGGAACAGTGAACTCTCCGGTTGCCTTGTATCCGGTCTGCCCGCCTGAGGGAACGAACAGCGCGTGCTGGACATCATCATCATCTACACCGTCTGCAGTTCCATCCGGATCGATTAGAATGTAGCACCCCGGGTTACCGTCGCTCTGAGTCCCTTCTTCCGGAGCAGAAAGCATAAAACGGATCTGGGAAACAGTTCCCGCAGCTATCGGTGTATCAGCCAGAGGAGCAACTTCTCCGCCAGTCAGTTCCAGAAGGTTGAATTCCATTGGACCTTCGAAGTCTGCTGCTTCAACCCATTCGTCGTTCAGGTTATAACTGATTGAGTCAATGGTAATAAAAACCCCTTCAACATCTGCTGCGTCAGCAATAGGCGCATCGGTTAAAGAAAGGCTTATAGTTCCCTGGGTTTCAGCAAGTCCGTTCTGACAACCAAATGTAATGAATGCGAAAATAATACTTATTGTAATGAATGATAGAATCAGTTTCTTGGATTTCATAGGTTCCTCCTAATAGGTTTTCTAGAGTGAGTATCCACTCACTTCTAAAGATAACACTGGTTTCTTAAATATCAAGGTTTTTTGAATTATTTTGCCAGAAGCTTAGCAGTATCATCATACTTTCATGGAATAAAGTTAGCGATAAAAGAGAGAGCAGGACTAATAAGCCCTGCTCAGTATTTTTTCATGCTCGGGTAACTATGGAACTGAAGGGAGATCAATCCCTAACTCGCTGAGATTAACTCCGCTCTTATTTTCACTGCTGTTCATAAAGTTTTCTATCGCAGTATTCAAGCCGTTCATTGCCTGCTCCGGTGTTATTGACAAAGCGGTATCCAATGCATTTCCTGCTGCATCTGTACCGTCAAAGCTTCCGTCTTCAAAATCCTGAGCCATTGCATCCACAAGGTCAAGAACATCCGCAGGTGCAAGGCTGTTATCCTCTGCAACCTGGGTTAAGCCTGCCTGGACTGCTCCGTACTGCTGCTGGCTGCTGCTGTCTGCTGTAGCATCTTCACTCATATCTGAAGGGATAACTGAAGAGATGTCTACTTCTGAAAGACCGAAGGTATCAGCAACATCGGAATTTGCGTTCGCGATTACTGTATCAAGCCCGTCAGCAGCATTTGCAGATGCCTGTGCTGCTGCAATTGTTGTTAAGGCTGTTACTGCCACACTGCCCGGTTCTTCTGTAGAAGCAAGAAGTGTTTCAAGTTCATCGCTGTCTCCAAGGGTCACAGTCTCTCCTGATGCCTCGTCCACATAGCTTCCCCCTGTTACCACAACCGCAAGCGCTCCAGCGTAGTCGCCGATGTCCGCTGCAAAATCGCCTTCTGTTCCAGCTGTAACAGTTGCAAGCAGTTCACCCCGTGTACCGTCTTCACTAAGCGCGTATATTTCTACTGTTGCTCCGTTTACAGGCCCTTTTGCGGCTGTACCTGAAACCATAGTTCCTGCTGCAGGCTGACATGCCAGCACAGCAATTACTGCTGTTATCATCATCATACCTTTTGCAATACTTGAAATTAATTTTCTGGTTTTCATAGTCTTTCCTCCTGTGAAAGATTAAAATTCTATGTGAGTGTTTATTCACTCTCACTCTACTTATTAATATAACACCCAATTTACAAAATCCAAATCTTCTGCCCATCTTTTTATGGATTAATACTTACATCTTTCTTCAACAATCTAACCCTTAACCGGAAGCTCGATATCATATTGCTGTTGAAAGGTATTCCAGGTTGCCCCTGGTAAAATGCCCTTGTATCATTATCTTTCCCGGCTTATTAGAATCTAGGACAATCCCGATCGGCCTAGAAGTATCCGGTTCCTCAGTATCGCGGGACTGCCTGCGGACTGTCATCTCTAAAAGATCGTTGGTTTTCCGCAAGGAAAATTTTATTGAGAAGACCGTGGAATGGCAGTGCATGGGGGGAAACTTACGCAGCAAAGCTGCCCACCCAGGAAACCTACCGCTACACCTGCTCGAAAACAGCGGTCATTTCTATTGCAGAAAGCGCGGCGTCCCAGCCCTTGTTGCCTGCTTTTGTGCCTGCGCGTTCAACTGCCTGTTCAATTGTGTCTGTTGTTAGAACACCGAATATAATGGGAACCCCTGTTGCCATTGAGGCATGGGCAATCCCCTTTGCTGCTTCGGATGCGACATAGTCAAAGTGGGGGGTTGCCCCGCGGATTACCGCGCCAAGGCAAATAACTGAATCGTACTTGCCTGTTGCAGCCAGGCGCTGCGCGGTCAGGGGTATTTCAAATGCACCAGGCACCTTTACGAGTGTAATATCAGACTCATCTCCTCCGTGGCGGAGAATACAGTCAACTGCACCCTCAACAAGCTTTGCTGTAATAAAATCATTGAACCGTGCTGCTACAATTGCAGTTTTTCTTCCTTTCGCGTTAAGTTTTCCTTCTATAATATGTACCATATCATTCTCCTTTGTTCTTATTTTGTTACACCATCTCCAAGAGGTGGCCGCATTTTTCTTTTTTCACTGACAGATACCCTGTGTTGTGCTCATGGGGATGGGACTCTATAGGCACCCTCCGCTCTACTCTAATTCCGGCTGCTTCAAGGGACCGGACTTTTTCAGGGTTATTCGTCATAAGCCGGATTCTGGTAATTCCCAGGTCTTTGAGTATCTGTGCTGCTGCCCTGTAGTCCCTGCAGTCAGCTGGGAAACCCAGCTGGAGGTTCGCGTCTACAGTATCAATGCCTGAGTCCTGGAGCGCGTAGGCTTTGAGCTTATTCGCAAAACCAATCCCCCTGCCCTCCTGGCGCAGATACACCACCACACCACCGTGTTGGGAGACCTTTTTCATTGCAAACTGCAGCTGGTACCCGCAGTCACAACGCCTGGAACCGAGGACCTCTCCTGTCATGCACTCCGAGTGGACCCGCACCAAAGGGGCCTGTTCATCCAAGCTCCCGGAAACCAGAGCAAAGTCTTCCCTCCCTGGAAAGCTGCCTGTGTTGTAGAGTTTTAGCTGAAAACTGCCGTATTCGGTTGGAAGCACAGTCTCAGTAACTCTTCGCACTGTTGGGGGCTCAAGGGCTTTCCGGTATTCCACAAGATCGGCAATGCTTATTATCTTCATATCAAAGCGCTCTGCTATTTTTCTCAGCTCAGACAGCTTGGCTGTTTCTCCGTTTTCAGAGAGAATTTCGCAGAGTATGCCTGAGCTTGAAAGCCCTGCAAGCCGGGCAAGGTCCACTGCTGCTTCAGTGTGGCCCCTTCTCTGGAGGACCCCGCCTTCTGCTGCAATAAGGGGGAACACGTGGCCCGGGCGAAGAAGATCACCGGCATGGGAGTTGTCATCACCCAAAACTCTAATGGTCTCCGCCCTGTCCGATGCTGAAATACCGGTTGTTGTTCCCTGCGCGGCATCTACACTTACGGTAAATGCGGTGGCATGGCTGGAGGTGTTCTGCTCCACCATAGGGGGAAGCCCCAGTTTTTCCGCCTGCTCCTTTGTTACCCCCTGGCACAAAAGGCCCCTTCCATAGCGGAGAATAAAGTTCACATCTTCATGCCTGACCTTTTCAGCAGCCATAATAAAGTCACCCTCATTCTCCCTGTCTTCATCATCTGTCACAATAATAATTCTGCCTTTTTTTATCTCTTCAACCGCTTCCTCTATAGAAGCAAATTCAGTATTCATATTCTCTCCTTTCCTAGTATCCGTATGCCTTGAGTTTTTTAAAATCCAGCCCCTTGTCCGCCTGTTCCAGAAACAACACAGCATACCTTCCGAGGATATCAGTCTCAATATTCACCCTGTCGCCGGGCTGCTTGTACTTAAGTATTGTGTGCTCATAGGTATGGGGGATAATGTTTACCGTCACCGTTGTCCCTGTCACACTGCTGATTGTCAGACTGATTCCATCAATTGTTATTGACCCTTCGGCCACACAGTATTTCATCACTTCCCTGTCTAATTTGACGGAAAGGTATGTGTTCTCCCCCTTCTTTTGTAATGATACAATGGTTCCAAGGGCATTTACATGGCCCTGGACAAAATGCCCCCCAAGCCTGGTTGTCGGCAAAAGGGCGCGCTCCAGGTTTACCTTCACCCCAGGCGCTAAAGTACTGAGGGTGGTTTTCCCCAAGGTCTCAGCTAAAGCCTGGACAGTGAAGCCTTGGGCTGTGAAATCTGTCACAGTCTGGCACGCGCCGTTTATAGCAATAGAGTCACCTATCTTCATGTCTTCTACCATAATCCGGGCTTGTATCCTGATTTTCCGAAACCCTCCGGTTCCTGAAACCCCTTCTACTGTTCCGACTTCTTCTATTAACCCGGTAAACATGCTTCCTCCTGTATTGAATCAAAAGTCCCGAGCTTCTCTCTCAACCCGGAGATGCGGATGTCCTTTTCAAATTGGGTGATGTTCAGGTCCTGGAGTGTTACTGCTTCCCCAGGGTGCTCTGTCCCCAGGTCTCCAAGCCAGGACAGACCTGTACCCATCAGCTTTCCGCTGATAAAAACATCCAGCTGGTCAAAGAGGTTTTGCTTCACATAACTGGTAAATACCCTGCTCCCTCCTTCCACAAGCACAGAGGTTATCTTCTCATCTCCAAGGAGGGACAGTGCATGGGAAAGGTCCACCTTGCCGTCTTCACCAGAGTCAGCATAGATTACCCGTGCGCCTGCCATGGATATCCGCTCAGCTTTTTGGAGGCTGGCTTTATTTGTGGTTATTATAAGAGTGTTTTCAGAGTTCTCAGGCCAAAGGACCTGGGCATCCTCCGGAATTGAGAGGCTTGAATCAAGTATTACCCGCAGAGGGCTTGGACCTGTATAATCGCGCACAGTGAGCATGGGGTTGTCCGCAGTGACTGTACCAATGCCCACAAGCACCGCGTCATAGGATGCACGCATTTTATGCACCTCCTGCCTGGCGGCTTGCCCTGTTATCCACTTTGACTTGCCTGTTGAAGAAGCGATCCTGCCGTCAATGCTCTGTGCCACCTTGAGGCAGACAAAGGGCCTGCCTGTACTCATGGATGTGAAAAACCTGCGGTTTAGGTATGCCCCAGCTTCAGCCTCTACACCGGTAACAACCTGTATGCCCGCGTCGCGGAGCTTCTTCACACCCCTGCCTGAAACCTTGGGGTTTGGGTCAATATTCGCGATAACAACCTTGGCTATTTTTTCCTGAATTATCCGGCTTGTACACGGGGGTTGGTGTTTGCCCTTGCCTGTGTGGCTGCAGGGCTCTAAATTGCAGTAAAGCGCAGCACCTTCCACAGGCTCTAGAGCAGACTCAATGGCATTTGTTTCAGCATGCTTGCCCCCATAGTATTTATGATACCCTTCTCCGATTATCCTGCCGTTTTTGACAATAATGGAGCCTACCAAGGGGTTGGGAGACACAAAGCCTGTCCCCTTTTCCGCGAGCTTTAAAACGTTTTTCATTATTTCCCTGTCTGTCATAAAGACCTCCAATACGCAAAGGATTTGACAGGGCAGGATGTTCACAAAAAAAGCCCTGAATCCTACAACGGACCCAGGGCTGATAGATTTCATCATCATACACAGTAAAATATTACTGTATGCTGATTCTCTTCCGTCCGGACTATACCGTCGGCACTGGAGTTTCACCAGTTCAGTCCCAAAAGGGAGTCGCGGGCTATAACCGCCGGTCAGGAATTGCTCATTAGAGCTCACCCTGCCCTGAAAATCTGAATAAAGACTACCGTATATTTGATAATAGGTCAAGTATCACAACCGCCAACAGCCGCTACCACGCTCCCCGAGTTATTCAGCGCAGCGGAATTGCTTGCCCTGAGCACAGACAAAAACGTAGTCGAAGGGTACCGAGAGGAAC
>CAYRYS010000114.1:0-8655 GCA_964428555.1 uncultured Spirochaetales bacterium
AGCGGTTTGTATCGAGAAGAGAGAGAAACAGCCAGCTTTGCTGCGTAGATTTAATCCAGCGCTGACATTCCTCCTGCATCTCGATACGTTTTCAACTGTGTTGAAAACACTCGATGACCGGAGAAGCGCTGCCCTTTCCCCTGCATCTCGGTACGTTTTCAACTGCGTTGAAAACACTCGATGAGTGCACTGGCCCGATCAATCCTTTAGATGATACAGTGACTATTCATCAAGTCTGTGAACTTCCAGTTTAACCTTTGTAAGCAGCGCAGCAGATGCCCCTATTGCTGCAATGACAGGTGCCATTAATGTTACCCCAGCACCAACTGCAACACCTGCATTCATCGGCAACTCAAAGAGGACCTCTCCTGTTTCCTTCTTCAGCACTATCTTGCGGACATTTCCTTCCTGGATGAGTTCCTTTATCCTATCTACAGCCTTATTTCCTGCTACTACAAATTCATCTTTCCAGCTAGAACCTCGGTTATTCATGTATACCTCACTTAATTGTTTTCATATCATACGAAGGGTCCATTCCCATGGACTTACAATATTCAAACACATAATCAGAATGAATTTGTTCCCGTAATTCAGTGAAAACATTCTGATTATTTTCGATTTTTTCAGCGTATCTGGAAAATGGGTTTTTCGGCGACTTGTTTACCAGATCAAGGGTAGCCCTATCCAAAGCTAAGGGATTTTTTGATCCAAGTATTCCCACATCCTGCACAAAGGGGACATCGTTATGCGGCCAGCAGTCGCAGTCCGGTGTAATATTCATCGCGAAATTCACATACAAAGCCTTATCCCCGAAATAATGGTCTACAGCATAGGCGTATTCACAAAGCTTTTCCATAAACTCCTGGTGAGAAGAGTCCCATTTGGGGTTCATTGCCTCATAATTGCAGGCTGCAACACACTGACCGCAGCCAATGCATTTTTCATAATCTATATGCGCTTTCTTGCCTTCCATGTAAATCGCGTTCGCAGGGCACGCATGGTAGCACTGCCTGCATCCCACACATTTTTCAGGACTCACCTCAGGCTGTGCATTACAGTGCTGCTCGAGCTTACCAGCTACCGAAGCAACACCCATTGCCATATTTTTAATTGCACCGCCAAACCCTGCTTCAAGATGCCCCTTAAAATGATTCAGAAAAATCACCTTATCTGCTTTTAGGACTCCAGCTGCAAGCTTAGCCTTTTTTACATTTTTCTGGTTTATCTCAACTTCAATATAATCAAGCCCGCGTACCCCGTCAGCAGGAATGAACGGTGCGCCTGTGGTTGCATAGGTAAAGCCGTGTTGTATTGCTGTTACCGCGTGGTCAACTCCATTATGTCTTCCCCCAGAATAGAGGGTGTTAGTATCTGTAAGATAGGGTTTTCCCCCTGCCTGCTTTATTTTTTCTACTAGTACTCTTGCGAAATTATGGTTTGTGTATCCGAGATTGCCCCGTTCTCCTACATGAAGTTTCACTGCAACGATCTCATTTTTCTCAATAAATGAATTTAGATCCAGCTTATCCACGATTTTTTCAAATTTGTTTTCTAATGACTTTCCAAAATCTGTCTGCATGTCACTAAAGAATACAGTATCCATATCCCCTCCAGCTGATTTATGTGTTTATAATAGTATACAGTATTTTCCATATCTTTGCGACTAGGTACTTTGTCTTTGTGTAGGGACCGTTTATTATTGATTTCTTTTATAATAATTATTACTATCTACCTATAAACAGGATAAGGAGAACACAATGGAAAAGGCTTATTTTGCTGCAGGATGCTTTTGGGGAGTACAAGCAGCTTTTGATAGAATCCCAGGGGTTGAGGCAACAACAGTCGGATATTCCGGCGGTACTGTAGAAAACCCAAGTTACGAGCAGGTATGCTCTGGAAATACCGGTCATGCGGAGACAGTGGAAGTGGTTTACAATGAGGAAGAGGTGAGTTTGCATAAGCTGACCGACTACTTCTGGACAATCCACAATCCATACTCAGTGAACCACCAGGGCCCTGATGTTGGTACCCAGTACAGGAGCGCGATTTTTTACCTTGATGAAGACCAAAAAAAACAGGCCCTTGCTTCAAAGTCGGATTTTGAAGAAGAGCATGCACAAAAAGGTCCAGTAGCCACAGAAATAACAGAATTTACCAATTTCTACCCTGCAGAGGAATACCATCAGAAATATTTCCAGCAAAGAGGTATTTCTGCATGCGGAGTGTAAAATAGCAGAGCCCTAGGGCACTGCTATCTTAAGAGCCTCACCTTTTAAGCCGGGATATCCCCCTGCTTTATGCTGCTTTGTACCCTTTCTGCAGATAAGCCATTTATTCCGCATAAAGAGCAAAGAATCTCGAGTACCGCTGCGCTCTGTTAGTGCTTCATTGGTTCCTCTTGGAAGTATAATGCCGGCCATAAATCCGCTTTCACTGGTTCGGATCGGAGCAAAATGCAAAGTTGTTGCATAAAGCTCAAGAACAGCTCCCTTTTCCACAAAGAACCATTGGAGCTTATTTGAATCAAGTTCATTGTTCCCATCTATTGAAAAAATATCCGAAAGAGCGAGGATGCAGTCAGTTGCGGCAATAAAGCATTCTGAGCCTTTATGCCACTCAAGTGCGTTTACTGAATCGTTGTTTCCCGCACACCATCCTGCTTGTATTCGCATGTCTCCGAAGACAAGCAGCTGAATATCAAGCATTTCCCGGATGTTCTCGAATTCAGAAGAAGTGCGGATGTATTCCGTACCTTCAGCAGGTATCTCCTGGGTATTAAGAAAATCTGTTAGTGGTTTGCTAAATACATGGTCTACCCTTTTTCCATACTTTTTAAAATCCGAATCATCTACTGTCTGTAAATGAATTTTAGTGTTTGCTTTCTTTAGTTCCTCATAGGTTGCCATACATCATCTCTCCTGATCTTATTGCAAAAAAGGCCCGGATTTCTCCGGGCCAAATACCTTAGTTGTATTCTCTTATCCTTTAACAGCACCGGATGTAAGTCCCCGTATAATTTTCTCGTGAAAGAAAATATAGATAAAGATACTGGGTATAATAGTAATAACCAATGCCGCGTACATTGACGTGTAGTCAGAGATAAACTGACTGGTAAAAAAGCGGATACCAAGCTGCAGCGTTCTTGCAGCTTCTGAAGAAGTAAGCAGAAGTGCGAAGATAAATTCATTCCATGCAAATATGAAAATAAATGTGCCTGCTGTTACAATTCCCACTTTAGACAGAGGGAAAACAATTTTTGTATACCGCTGTATAAAGCTTGCGCCGTCTATAATTGCTGCTTCCTCCAACTCCTTTGGTATTGCGCGCATAAAGGATGTCAGAAGGAATATTGATATTGGAATATTCACAGAGGCATAGGTAAATCCAAGTGCCCATAATGTATCGTACAAGCCTACTCTGTGAATTAACGTAAAATACGGTACCATAAGCGAAATAATGGGAACCAATACGCCTGCAACTATAAGGTTATACAAAACCTTTCGTCCGAAAAACTCCTCTCTGGAAATTACAAACGAAGCCATTGTTGTAACAGCAAGGTTTATAACTAATGCCATAACAGCCACAATGATTGAATGGAGGAACAGACTAGGAAGTCCTGTCATATTAATCGCATTCATATAGTTGCTAAACTGCCACTGGGCCGGCAGAGAAAAAGGCGAAAGCTGAAATTCAATATTTGTTTTAAAAGATGAAATTGCCAGCCAGATCATCGGCAGAAGGGCTATCAGCAGATAGACAATCAATGTCAGCCATTTGAAAAACTTGGCAACAATATCTACAGCACTCAGGTTTTTAAAGATTTTTTTCTTTTGAAAGAATTCATCCTGGTTTTGCGGGGTCTTTCTTTCTTCAATCGTACTCATATTCCTCCCCCCTTACTGTTTTACTTCGTTTGCATCCGAGGTACCGAAGATGCGTTGAATTGCTACGATTACGAATGTGCCAAGGATAATGAGTACCACACCGGTAGCATTTGCCTCGCCGTATTTCAGTGCATCCATCTTATTATATAGATGCAGCCCCATAACATTTGTCGAGTTGGCAGGTCCTCCAGAGGTCAAGAGAAAGGTTTCTTCAAATTGCCGTAAACCATAGGCCATCGATAAGGTCATAGCTGTTACGATTATCCCCTTGACCATTGGTATGGTTATGTATATCTCCTGCTGCCAAACAGAAGCGCCGTCGATTCTGGATGCTTCGTATAAGCTTTCAGGGATATTCATTGTTCCTGCCAAAATGATAATCATAAAATATCCTATGTATATATTCTTCTCAAGAATAACCGCAGGTAATGCAGTGCTGATCTCCCCAAGCCAGTTATGCGTCCATCCATGAAGACCAATCATATCTAATAACGAGTTAATTGCTCCATATTCAGCGTTATACATTGCTTTCCACATCATTGCCAAAGCAACAGCAGAAATTACATTTGGAAGGAAATATGAGGTTCTGAAAAACTTCCAACCTTTTGGACGCCGAGCCAGGATGAGCGCAATTGCAGTGGAAATCGGTACCTGAATAAAACCTCCAGCTAAAGCCCAGATAAAGTTATTTTTTATAGCAATCTGGAATTTGCTGGAAGAAAACAGGGTAATATAATTATTTAACCCAGTAAATTCCATGCCGCCGATACCAGACCATTCCATTAAGCTGGTAATAAAAACAAACACGAGAGGATAAATAAAAAAAGCTGAATAGAGAACAACAATAGGAAGTAAAAATACTATAATCCAAGGCCAATTTCTGTTTAATTTCTTCATACTCTACCCTAAATCCTTAAAAGAAAAGAGGGGTATTGTTACCCCTCTTCATTAAAACTTAATTACTTGCTTCAATGAGCATATCAACGAATTCTTCCGGAGTTGCTTCTCCAAGAGCCATTGCACCAAGTGCCTGACCGAATTCTGAAATTAGTTCAGAAGAGAATGCACCTTCAAGATGACGGATCTGGAATTCCGCTTCATTTGCAGTTTCAATAAACTGTGCCTGAAGTGGATCGATTTCCGCATCTGAAGGAACATCAAACTTAACAGCAAACATAGAACCTGCTGTTGAAGCAATTTCCCATACATTTTCAGGAGCTGTCATCCACTGCAGGAACTCAATAACTGCTGCATTTCTATCTGCATCGTCAGAGTCAGCTGCTGCAAAGTTTGCCTGGAGGAATCCTACCATAGCATCTTCGTATTCGCCTGCTGCCGGAGCTGGTCCAACCTGAGTTGCTTCATACACATCAGGAGCATCTTCCCGTACACGGCCGATATACCAAGGTCCATTTATGAACATTGCAGTTCTTCCAGCAAGATAGTGTCCGCCGGATACACCAGCGTCTCCACCAACTGCGTCACGGGTTGTGTTGCCGTCAGAATAAAGGTTTAACAGTATTTCTGCTGCATCTACGTATACCTGGTCTGTTAGCGGCATATCATATACATCCGGGCCGCCTAGGCTTCCAAGGATGTGTGAATACCACAGCATACTTGTCCACGCGTTTGAGCCGCCTGTCATCTGAGAAGTAGGTACAATATCATTTTCCTTTAGTGCATCTGCTAGTGAGTTGAACTCTTCCATTGTCTGAGGTATTTCACTAAAACCAGCTTCATTGAGAAGGTCCATGTTGTACCATATAGGAGTAATAGCCATTTCATAAGGAATCGACTTCATTTCACCGTCAAGAACAACCTCGTTGAGTGTACCCTCGATAAAGTCCTCTCTCCATTCAGAACTCATCATACCGGAAAAATCCATGAGATACTCAGATTCATAGTACTGCTGAGTTGTAGGATTCCATTTCATGGTAAAAATGTCAGGTACTTCGCCTGTAGCAAGAGATGTACGAATTTTCTGTTCATAGCCGTCGTAATCCGGCTGTGGTTCAATTTCTACTCTAATTTCACCTTCGTGGTCAGCGTTGAACTCTTCAACAAGCGCCGCGACAGCAGGTGCTTTTGAATCCTGTCCTACCCAAATACATGGCCATTCCAGGACAATTTCCTGATCTTCTTGACCGCCGTTTGCAAATACAGCTGAAACTGAGAAAAGCATGGTCAAAAGAACAGCAATGACAGTTAATTTTTTTGTCATCATTTCCTCCTTAATTATTTCTTTCTTAAAGTAACTTTATACGGGGGTTAGAGGATTTGTCAACAAAAAGTTTAAGAAAATTGCATTTAAGCGGTTTACCTGCCCAGGAGGCAAAACTCAAAATACCTGAATTAACTAAGTGTACCATCTGCCTGTAGAGAAAAGTACTGATCAAACACAATATCAGTTGCTCCGTGACATGTCAGAAATGGATCGTATTTATCTGAAAGAACCTCAATCGGGCTTACATAAGGTATGCTTTGATCATGCTGCAGCACACTCTTTGTCACATTCACATATAGGTCTGAAATAATCTTTGAACGGGAAACAATGAGTATTGTATCAGGATTAAACAACTGATATAAATTCCGGATACCGTGGGCAAGGAGCTCGCCCTTTTCTTCCATCCGCTGAAGGGAAGCCTTGTCTTTCTGGATAAGTATTGTCTCTATATCTGAAAGTGATTCAACCGGCACAATTTCAGACATATCTCCAATAATTGCATCTTCAGAGATATAAGTCTCAAGACAGCCCCTATTCCCGCATTCACAGTCCCTTCCGTTTATATCAATAGACATATGGCCAAGCTCTAGGGTTGTTTTTCGTTTATTTACGAAAAGCCTGCCGTTTTGAATAAACGCCCCCCCTACACCGGAACGGATGAGGATTGTCAGCAGAGACTCGGATTCCTTGGCTTTACCATAACGGTATTCACTTAATGCAATAACACTACAATTATTATGAATATAAACAGGGGTACTAAAAGTATTCTCAAGGAATTCCTTTAGATTAAAATTGGTCATTCCATGTATTCTTGAGTAATAGATAACAGTACCCTGTTCAATATCCACCCTTCCCGGAGCACCTACCCCTATTCCAAGGAGTTTATCATAGGGAATACTCGCCTGCTCCAGAGAGCTGCGGATAAGTTCTGTCATTTTTTCTCTGACAAAGTCAGCATCAACATTATTCGGCAGTGATATAATTTTCTTAAAAACAGGCCGCCTGTTAAAATTTACAATTACAATAGATATAGAACGGGACCAGAAATCAATCCCGACAGTATAGAAGATTTCAGGATTCACACAATAGAAAACCGGCCTTCTCCCCTTTTTCTCAGAGATTTCCTTTTGCTGCTTACATACAGTTATTAAGTTACTTGATTCCAAATTATCAAAGATACGTAATACTGTAGGCGGTTTGAGGCCTGTTATATTTGCAACCTGAGACTGGGATATACCGTCATTTTTCTGAATAAGGCTGAGTACGAGCTTTTCATTCCGCTTCCGAATGTCTTTTCCGCGCAAAGGTATATGTGGCATAGTGTGTTATCCTGGTATTAGTTATTTACTCTAAATAATTTTACTTTACTCATCATAACAGAAAATATAGAATTGGTACAGAAAAAAAATCCTGAACATTTCAGGCAATTTCTCCATTTCGGGGTATACAAATCAAAATTGATTTGTTATATTAGAGACGGTTTAATTAGTTTCAGAAAGTAATTAAAGACTGAGTACATATGAGGAGAGGAAGTACTATGGAAGAAAAAGAATTAATGCTTCTTAAAGAAAATGCCCGGGAAATCCGGAAATTAACTATCGATGCAATCGGATACCTCGGTGTTGGTCACATTGGCGGCGCAATGTCAATTGTAGAAGTGCTTACATTACTGTATTACAAGCACATGAATATTGACCCAAAGAACCCGAGAAAACCTGACAGGGACATGCTCGTGCTGTCAAAAGGACACGCAGGACCTTCCCTATATTCTACACTTGCTTTAAAGGGGTTTTTTCCAATGGATTGGCTCCATACACTAAACCAGGGCGGGACAAACCTTCCAAGCCACTGTGACAGAAACCGCACACCTGGAATAGACATGACAACCGGTTCGCTTGGTCAAGGACTCTCTGCAGCAGTGGGAATCGCACTCGGCAACCGGCTCGACGGCCACAATAACAATGTTTACGCGATTATCGGTGACGGTGAATCAAACGAAGGCCAGGTCTGGGAAGCAGCAATGTCAGCAGCAATGTTTAAGCTGAATAAACTGATAGCATTTACTGATTACAACAAAATGCAGATAGACGGCTATACAAAGGAAATTATGGATATTGATGACCTTACGTCAAAATGGCTTTCCTTTGGGTGGCATGTACAGCGTGTTGACGGCCATGACTTCCAGGCAATGGACCGTGCTGTTGAGATTGCAAAATCCGAACAGTTCAGACCGTCCATGATAGTTCTTGATACAATTAAAGGAAAAGGCTGTTCTTTTGCTGAAGGTCTGTTAAGCAACCACAATATGAAGTTCGATTACGAGAAAGCAAAAGAAGCGATTAAAAAGCTGGAAGAAATGCCGCTATAAGCTAAGGATGATAAAGGAGAATTATATGGCTGGAAAAGATATGAGAGACGTGTACGCAGACACGCTAAAAGAACTTGCGAGAGAAGATAAAAATATTGTAATCCTTGAAGCTGACCTAATGAGTGCCAGCGGAACAAAAGGCTTTAAAGCAGAATTTCCGGAACGTACATTCGATGTAG
>CAYRYS010000115.1:0-8293 GCA_964428555.1 uncultured Spirochaetales bacterium
AAGTTCCCTGAAGATGTACGAAAGCTTATTACCCTGTACTTGAATGAAGCATTGTCAGCAGACGAATTTTGGGCATATCTTGATGAATATTACGGAATAAAACCCCAAGATCCTAGCAGCTGAGAATTGAAGACTTGAGATTTTCTATTCAGCAATTCAAACTTCGAACCTTGGAGAGTAGCAATATCTATTACAGAACGCATATAATGGGTCAAAGTTTGCAATTGCTAAAACGATGAACTTCACATTTCGAATTGCTGTTTTCTATTGTAATTCAATGCAAACAAGAGTATCATCGTACGTACTAGGTTCTGCGTTTTAACCGCTAATCGTTCTTTTTAAGAAAGGAAACACTATGATCAAGCATGTATCCCCGCCGTGGACGCTTGAAGGGAAGGGGTATGTTTTTATCTTCCGTTTCCCAAAGGATTATATTCAAAAATCCCCTTTTGTCCCCAAGGAATGGGCCAATGCCTTTACTGGGGGCATGGGAAGCATTATGTTTGCTGAATACACAAAATCGCCTGTTGGCCCGTATAGGGAGATTCTATTCATCCCTGGGAAATTCAGCCTGGAAAAACTCCGCAGATACGCAATTACAAAGATATATGTATCCACAGAAGAAAGCAAAGAAAACGGGATTATCAACTGGGGAATACCAAAAGAACGTGCCGGGTTCACCTACCAGAGGGTCTCAAAAAATGCTGAACGGATCCGCGTACTCTTAAACGAAGTGCAGATGCTGGATCTGACAATCGGCTTCGGAGGTCCGAAGTTTCCTGTATTTACCTGGATGAAGCCGCTCCCGCTTGTACAAAAAAGGGGCGGAGACCTAATGCTGAGCCAGTTTAAGGGCCACGGCTTTGCCCAGCCTGCTCATATCCGGATTATTACAGTGAACAAAGAACTTTTTCCTGACTTCGGCACATTCACTCCCATTGCAGGTTTTAGGCTGGATCCATTTAAAATCACCTTTCCGGAAGCAAAGATTCAAAAAGGAAAGGCTGAAAACCTCCCTCCCCTTTTCCAGGATCACTGATTTTTCTAATTATTCTCTGGAAAAATATAGGTAAACCGTTTAAGATGAATCAAACAGATCTCACATTCTGCTCTTTCCGAAATGAAACGTGAGTATTTTAGTATTTTTGGAGGCATTAAACCATGCAATTTGAGAGAGCAAGCGGAATATTACTTCACCCGACATCCCTTCCCGGCAAGTATGGAATTGGAGATATGGGGAAACAAGCGTATAAATTTGTAGATTTTCTTGTAAAATCAAGGCAAAAACTGTGGCAGCTATGCCCGCTCGGGCCGACTGGGTACGGGGACTCACCGTATCAATGTTTCTCTGCAATGGCAGGCAACCCCTTGCTTATCAGCTTGGAGGACCTGGTACTTGCAGGAATTGTTTCTGAGGATGACCTTACCCTGCCCCAGAAATTTCCAGAGGAAGAGGTGGACTACGGACCTGTAATCGGATTCAAGTATACAGTCCTTAGAAAGGCATACGCAAATTTCAAGAAAAAGGCATACAGTCTTATACACACAAAATTCACCAATTTTTGTGATCACCACTCAGCCTGGCTCGAGGACTACACTCTTTTTATGGCCTTAAAAAATTATTTTAATGGAAAGCCCTGGAGCAGGTGGGATGATGACATTCGGCTGCGGGAACCGGAGGCAATAGAACGGTACAAAAAGGAATTGGAAGATGAAATCATGTTTCATAAGTTCCTGCAGTACATTTTCTATGACCAGTGGCTCCAGCTGCGGGCATACGCTAATAGAAATTATGTGAAACTGATTGGAGATATTCCCATCTTTGTAAGCTTTGACTCATCAGATGCATGGGCAAACCCGGAAATATTCCAATTCAACGAAGACCGCAGACCGATTAAAGTAGCAGGCGTTCCTCCTGACTACTTTTCTGCAACCGGCCAGCTTTGGGGCAACCCGGTATACGACTGGGACAAGCTTGAAGAAACCGGATTTGCGTGGTGGATAGAAAACATAAAAAGCAAACTGGAACTCTATGATATTATCCGAATAGACCACTTCCGGGGTTTTGCTGCATACTGGGCAGTCCCTGCAGAAGAAAAAACAGCAATAAAAGGTGAATGGGTGCCTGCAAAGGGGTATGAACTCTTTAAAACAGTAGAAAAAGCCCTTGGCGGACTTCCGATTATTGCAGAGGATCTTGGTGTAATAACCCCTGACGTGGAAGAGCTCAGGGACTATTTTAAGTTCCCTGGTATGAAAATCCTTCAGTTTGCCTTTGACTCAAGCGAAGAAAATGATTATCTGCCCCACAACTATGCAAGAAACTGTGTGGTATACACTGGAACCCATGACAATGATACAGTTGTAGGCTGGTACGATAAAGCAAATGAAGTAGATAAAAAATGGGCCACAGAGTATGTAAACTCAAACGGTACAGATGTCCACTGGGATTTTATCCGGGCTTGCTGGTCCTCAGTTGCTGTAATGGCAGTTACCCCGCTCCAGGACGTACTCGGCCTCGGCAGCGAGGCGCGCATGAATACTCCTGGCACAGCATCCGGTAATTGGCAATGGCGCTTTACTAATGAGCAGCTCACAGATGAGCATGCACAAAGGCTTGCCCACCTCTCAGGCTTGTTTAATAGATAAGCAGTCTCTTAAATATGATATATACAGCCACAAAAACCAAATTGTTTTTGTGGCTGGAGCTATTCTGATTTTGACTTTCAGAAGATAGACGGACTCTGAAATGAGAATTGCTGTGTGGCTGTTTTTTATTCTATTGAGTAGGAAATCTGTAGATCCCGTATTTTAACTGAACCGGAATCATTATAAAACCCTGCCCGCCCCTGGCCAAAGTCATGCACCAAATATGAGAAGACCTGCTCTCCATTGATTGAGACAAAGGCTGCCTCTTCCTCCATCGTAATTTCTGCAGTATTCCACTGGTCCCAGTCTACCGGAGAGTCAACCACAGGCGGAGGCACCGGATCAGCAGTATTCTCAGGCAGAATGCAGTCTCGGAGTCTGGAGAAAAGTATTCTGTTATTTGCCTCGGAAGTAACAAGTTCCCAAAGAAATGCAAAACTGCCTGCATCTACCTGGAACTCGAAAGAAACCTGCCGAACTTCCCGCATATACTGCTGAAAGAGTACCATTGAAGGTCCTTCTGCAGCCTGTAAAGCAAGACCGGTCTCTGTAAAATTTACTGCCTCCCCTTCAGAACCGCCGTACAATAGCCAGTACTCTCTATCTGTAGTAAGGGGATCAGTCAAATTAAAACCATACTCACTATCTTCTTGTGCAAACCTGCTTAGCAGATAATCAGCCTCTGTCAATTCTTGGGACATCTGAAGAGCGAATTCATCTAATGCAGAAAACAGTTCGAACCCTGCAGGTATTTCAAAAGAGTAAAACCTGTCAGCCTGGAGGTCTGCTCCGCTGAAAACCGTCACATCCATATGTATTGTTTCATCAACCTGATAATAGCTTCCGGACAGGTAGAAATCTGCATTGCTCTGGATTGCCTGGTTCTGCATCTCTGTTTCAGATTCAGGAGTAGGGAAGTCAAACACGCGGTAACTGCCCATGGAGCGCAAGTTCTGTGAGAGGGTAGAAGCTGCGACCTCGCCAGTATAGGCGTTCACAGAGTCATTTTCCGGCTCGGGCTGAAATATCGCAACACGTGTTTCTTCATTCCCACCCTGCCTATACAGGGCAATTTCATCTGCCTGGAACACTACTTCACTTTCCTGTGCAGTACGGGTATCTTGAAACCCAATTCTATCCAAAGCAGCTGGTTCAACAATCGGCTGGGTATACAGTCCCTGCATATAAAACTGATACGCCTCTGAGTCAAAAGGTATACGCCATTCCACCCACTCTTCATTAATCGGTACAGTACAATACATACTCGCCCATTCCGGGTTTAATGGAGCACCTGCAACATCACGCTGACCAAGCTGAATTCCATATGACCAGGTCCCTTCGCCACGCAAGTACACAGATATACCATCCCAGTTCTCACCAGGGATCCTATTATAAAAGTCATAGTGTACAAAGTCAGGATTCCGGCCTAAACGGTATGACAGCAGAAGTGATTTCAATGTTCCCCTTGCACCAGGGGATACTGTCTGCTGTTCTGCTGAGTCTACTGAATCTCCCACAGAAAAATGGGTTTCATCCAATATTGAATATCCGGAATCTTCAAAATTTTGGAGCACACTGTAGCTTGAATCAACGGCAATCTCATCTTCTGTGAGAAGCCGAAAATCGTCTATAAAAAGACGAGCCTCTCCTTCATATCCCCATACTTCAAAAAACACATAGCTTATTCTGGAGAAATCAACAATTCCGTCCGAGCCCATATTTAAATGCCAATCATTGGGAAGGAAATACTCGGAGGTAAAGGGAAACCGATAGCGCTGCCACTGCTCTGTTACTTGGAAAAACGCGTCTGCTCTGTCAGAAAACTCATTCGGGATGTACTCGCTAACCGAGAGGTGTGCCTGCCGGAGCCCTTCTGCCCTTGCATAGAATTCAACCCCTGCCCAGTCTTCCCAATTGGCTTCTGCATCCATACCGACATTAGCATGGTGACCTTCATCCGGGACAATATTCATATCAAAGACCATTACATTACCCCGCTCTGAATCGTTATATACACGCGCGGAACCGGAGGAAGACCGGTTTGTATCAACACCCCAATTCCGTACCCCATCTTCAAAATCGTCAACAACCGGGTCTGTCCAAGGGGAAAATGCGCTGTAGTACGACCCTTCCTGAACCTGATGATGAAAGCCATAGGGTTCTGGCATCTCCTCAATAGATATGTCCAATACCTCACTCGAAAAACCTTCACGCCCTATTGTGACCCCTGCAGAGCCCTGCTGAAAATCTGCATCTTCCATACTTAGCACTAATAGGCCATTAATCCGAAACCATGCTTCATTTCCATACACAGCTACATCCAGAGTTATCTCCTCTGCGTTTTCTATTCTCTCCTGATACAGGGGAATGTCATTGTTCTGAATGAGTCTTCTTCCTGTCCCTGCACTGTATTCAGAAACAGTAGCTAGACCGTTTCCTAAATGAAAGACATAACCGCTTTGAGAGTCCATGTGTGAACAAAACAAGATTCCCAGTGACTGCTCCCAACGATACTCAGGCTGGGTAAAGGTTGCTTGAACCCGGAAATTTTCACAAACCGGTGCAGTGGTGTGGCTTGATCCATCCCATTCCGCAATCCTGACAAAACGGATCCCCCTATCTGTCCTTTGAGTTATTTGGTTTGATTGCAGTAATTCTTCATTATACGGTTGTTCTCCATTCCAGGAAAAACGGGTAATCTCCTGACCGGAGAAAACAACCTGATCCCCTGCTTCCAATTGAGAAATTACCTCCTCAGGTGTGTACTCTCCCCTGTTATCAAGTACTTGGATAGATATATCATCTATGTCCCAGTATCCTGCAGAAGAGAAACGAGCCGCCCCCTGGCCAACTCCAGCGCTATCAAGTTCAATAACATGGGACTGCTGCCCAATGCTGATGAATACCCGATCCCCGATTACTGCAATAACCGCATGTACCCACTGGTCTTCAGGAAAGCCTTGAGGAGCCTCAATTGTATCTTCCACGCCTGACTGTCTAGACACTAGGTAATTCCCGCTTTGGGAAAAAACAACTGCTGTATTGCGCCCATTATCCTGCTCCCGAAATGCAAATTGAATTGGACCGGAAACAATACTATTTTTCCGCAATCTGCATCGCAAGATTGTATCCTGATATGTAATCCCCAAGCCCCTTCCTGAGAAGTAAAATGAAGAATCGGGTTCGTGCACCCGTAAATATCTGTTGTCACTGTCCTGAAGAATTGTACCGACCCGGGATGCTTCTGTTCCCTGGAAGTCCTGTTCATAAATTAGCATAGGAGAAATTGTGTCCCCTCTTAACTCAGGTACAGGAACCGATGGACTGTCGGATTCTGTACTTTGAAAGAGCATACACCCAGTTAAAATGATAGAGATTATGCAGATTAAGATCAGCGCAGAAATAGGGATTATTTGTTTCATAATTATACTTCCAGTATTCGAATTAATAATACTCTATAATACTTTGAGGTATAAAACAACGAAAGATTTATTTTACAATATGTACAGCTGCAAACTATCTCCAGCCTTTTTCCATAAAAACCGGAAGAAAGACGAACAATTCTATATATGCTCTGCTTTGAGATACCGCTTCTGAATCTGACGCTCTACTCCCCTGGAGGTAAGGTAAAAAGCGAGAAGCAACAATGTATATCCCAAGAGGGGAAACAGGAATATCCACCAGTGGGGAGTAAAAATCCGGGTCCTATACTGCCCTACAAGTCCTGCCCATTCATGGGTTACTGAATGATACAGGATCGGCTGGTTCGTAACCTTTGTGCCGCCCATAAAAATATTAAATATCCCAAGCTGTCCAAGGAGTGCGATAACAGAAACAGTTTCCGAGGAAAACAGGATGAGCAAATACTCGTTCATTTGAGGAAGTACATGGGTATTAAAGATCCGTTTTCTGTCAGCACCGAGAGACTGGGCTGCTTCAATATAGGGAGATTTTCGAATCCCTGCAATTTTTTGGCTTAATGCGGGCAGTGTTCCGGGAATACCGAAAAACACCATGAGAGATGTCTGAAGTGTCCATAATTGCCAGGAAGCAAGGGGGGAATTAAAATTGATAACATACAAAATAAAATAGATAATAAGAAAAGAAGGCACACTGGATAAGCCTGTGACCCAATGGAGCTGCGGAGAAACAGAAAACCGGTGAAGAAAGAACGCAATCCCCAGTCCAAGGAGAACGCGGAGCACTGCTGTTACACTAATTGTTAGAAGGCTGAACCGGGCGCCGTGAAGCATAATTGTGAGTAGGTCGTATCCGTATGTATCTGTACCCAAAGGGTGACGGGAAGACGGAGGAAGAGGAGAAGCTTCTACTACTTGTTCCCCATCCTGCGTATAGACCCGTACCCGTTCTGCTTGGTCCACAGGGAATGGGGCAAATAAGGGTCCGAAAAATGCGATTAACAAAAACACCCCTAAAAGTATTAGACCGGTAATAAAAAACTTATCCATTTGCAAGCACCCTTTGTACAGTCCTGACCAAGGCCAAGAGGGAAAGATATGTCACAAAAAAGATGACTGCAATCCCGAGCAGACAAAAAAAAGCAACATTCAGGTGGTAATTCATCTGTCCCCGAATAAGGGCCCAATAAATACGGTCTGAACGAAATGCAACATTAAATATCATCCTGGTCAAGCCTGGAATGTTAAAGATTAATTCTACGATAAAGAGGTTTCCCGTTGTTATTGCTACCATTTTGATTAGATCACCCCGGATGCTGTCTAATATACCGGGAAACACATGGTACAAAAGTATCCTATCCTTGCTCAATCCCTTCGCTTTTGCGAAAAGTATATAATCCTGACTAGAAATGTTCCTGGAACGTTCAGCAATACTGCGGAGAAGAAAAACACAGGCAGTAAGCCCCATTGTAATAAGCGGCAGAAGGATTGCGGGCCTTGCAGCACCAATGCTCGCAATTCTGACAACGGTTCCGCCGAAAAACTGGTTAACAGAGAGAAAGATTACCTGTAGAAAAAGAGCAATTAAAAAATCAGGTACAACACTGAAAAAAGAGAGTATCTCCTGAATAGCACCAGAGAGTTTTCCAGTGAGAAAAACACCAATAAGCACTGCAATACAGAGCGATAAAAACGCTGATCCAAATACATAAAGCAGTGATATTCTAAAAAATGTGGGAAAGGTTTCATCAAATGTGCGGTGTACATTTTGGGCCATATAATGAAAGCTGGATCCATCAACAATACCTTGGAAGAATCCGGTAATATCGGAAACAGCCCTGCCCGAGGTAAAAGTAATTTGATCTGCATCTGCCCTGGAGAAAAACGAAGGCGCAGTAATAGTTAACAATAAAAAGAATATAATAAAAATAATTTCAACTATAAGCACTAATAGCCGTTTCATAATCCCAGATTCTACAGGGAAACAATCTATTGGGGAAGAGGAACATATTATACACTCTATCTTTTCTCTCAATTTTGTTCAAAACAATGCTTCCCCTTGTTTATTACTGAAAGCCGCACTATCTTTACAGCATGGCAGTACCATTGGACAAATTACCTATAAAAAACCGGAAAAAACATATAAAAGTCTGCACTTTTAATCTGCGCTACGATGAAGCCCTGGAAGCAGAGGAAGAAAGAAAAGATCGGATCGAAAGCTCGAT
>CAYRYS010000116.1:0-8208 GCA_964428555.1 uncultured Spirochaetales bacterium
GTAAGGCCAGCATCTGTGATCGCCTTTTCAAAGGGTTTATTAGTATTCTGGACAAGATCATCCACCAGCTGTTCGAATTTTGAGCGGGAAAGTGAATACTGAAGGTGCTTTGGTCCTGAATTGTCCGCAGTTATAAAAGGCAGGTTGATGTCAGTAGACTGAGCACTTGAAAGCTCAATTTTCGCTTTTTCAGATGCTTCTTTTAGCCTCTGGAGCGCCATTCTGTCTTTTGAAAGATCGATCCCGTAGTCATTTTTAAAGCTTTCAACAAGCCAGTCAATTATTTTCTGGTCAAAGTTATCACCACCGAGGTGTGTATCCCCATTGGTTGCCTTTACTTCGAATACTCCGTCACCAAGTTCAAGGATTGAAATATCGAATGTACCGCCTCCAAGGTCGTATACTGCTATCTTCTGCTCTTTCTGGTTCTTTCCGAAACCGTACGATAGAGACGCGGCAGTAGGCTCATTTACAATTCTCTTTACATCCAGTCCTGCAATGCGTCCGGCATCTTTTGTTGCCTGGCGCTGGGAGTCATTAAAATATGCAGGAACAGTAATTACTGCTTCTGTAACCTCTTCACCAAGATAGTCCTCTGCAGTTTTCTTCATCTTCTGCAGGATAGCAGCAGATATTTCCTGCGGGGAGTTCTGTTTCCCATTAATGTTTACCCGGACTTCATCTCCCGCATTCTTCTCAATCTTGTACGGTACCATCTTGATCTCTTCAGGTACTTCTGAAAACCGCCGTCCTACAAAACGCTTAATTGAATAGATGGTATTCTCCGGGTTTGTAACCATCTGGTTTTTTGCAGGCTGCCCTACCAGCCGTTCACCCTTTGCTGTATATGCAACAATTGACGGGGTCGTCCGCTGACCTTCTGAATTCTGGACAACTACCGGTTCGCCGCCTTCCATAACAGCAACACATGAGTTTGTTGTACCAAGGTCAATACCTATTATTCTTCCCATAGTCTATTCTCCTCGTAAAATTTATTTTATTCTTCGTTATCTTCCGGACCTTCGCCTTCTGACGCAGCAGAAGGAGCTCCGGGCTGAGAAACCTTCACTTTCGCAGGCCTTAGAACCCTATCATGGAGCATATATCCTTTTTGGAAGTCCTCAAGAACAGTCTGAATATCGTGTTCAGGAGACTCTTCCATCATTAATGCCTCATGATACTGGGGATCAAACTCCTCTCCAACAGATTCAAAACGCTTTAGTCCATATTTTTTCTCAAGCATGCTGGTAAACTGCTGCTCAATCATTACAATGCCGGAATGAAAGGCATCGAAGTCTCTTGAGCTTTCTGATGACTTAATTGCACGCTCGAAATTATCTATTACTTCCATTAAATCTGACAGAATTTGGGAATTTGAAAACCTAATTGCTTCCTGCTTCTCTCTTTGCATCCGTTTTCGAAAATTCTCAAACTCCGCCTGTTTTCTGAGGAACTGGTTTTTCAGCTCACTGTTTTCATCTTCCAGGGCTTTTACCTTCGCTTCCAGTTCAGCTATTTTTTCTTCTACTACCAGATCGCCGCTTTCCTTTGCAGCTTTATCTGTCTTCTCTGTGTCCTGCAATGCTTCTTCTTCCTGATTTTCCAGAGCAGGACCGTTTTCTGCTGTTGTTTCGCTTTCCATTTCGTTTTTGATGTGTTCATCCTTTTGAACCGACATAATTACCCCTATTATTTATCTTAGACTCACTTAAGATACTAACTGTTTTGAGAATCAGTCAAGCTAATATTGTATATCGTTTAATTAGCATTTATTTTCTGACATAATCTTTGTATATCGATAAAACAGAGCATTCTTCTCCCTGTTTATGATAAAAATATAGAAATTTCTCTGTATCGGCAAGAAAAAATCGGAAAAGAAACAGGAAAACTCATTAGAATAATTCTTATTCTGCCTGCAGAAAGCACAAACTTTAGTACTGCATTTCCATGTCGTTTATTTCGAAAGCCTCAATGACCTACCTTGCACAAAATGCAAATTAGGTCCTTGAGAAAGTCGAAAGCCCGGCTATATAATTCCCTCCGATTCTTCCGATGTCGAAAACACAGGAAAGCCAAATACAATACTTTTTTTCCTTTGAAAACCCGCATTTTTTCAGTATTTTTTGAATAAATGTTCAGCCAGTCTGTATACATAGATAACAGGCAAACAAGACACTCAAAATAAGGAGTATAACTGTGGGAATTATACGATTAGAAGATGTAAGAAAGGTCTACCCCCTGGGTAAGGTAGAGGTAGAAGCAGTAAAAGGTGTAAGCTTTGAAATTGAGAAAGGCGACTTTATCTCAATTGCAGGGCCATCAGGTTCGGGAAAAACAACAATACTGAATATGATCGGCTGTATTGATACACCTACAGACGGAAAAGTTGAAATAAACGGAACAGTAACCAATGGATTAAGCGACAAGGAAATTACCAGGCTCAGGCACAATGTAATCGGATTTATTTTCCAGTCATTTAACCTGATCCCGGTTCTCAATGTATACGAGAACATTGAATTTCCTCTCCTCTTAGACAAAAACAAGATGAGCAAAGAAGAAACACAAAAGTGGATCAATTATCTAATCGAGGAAGTGGGCTTAACTGAATGGAAGAACCACAGACCAAACGAACTTTCAGGAGGCCAAAGACAGCGTGTAGCTATTGCAAGGGCACTCGCAACAAAGCCCCAAATTGTTCTTGCGGATGAACCGACAGCAAACCTGGACTCCACAACAGGAGAAGCAATTATCGAGCTAATGAAGAAGATTAACAGGGAACAGGAGACTACATTTATCTTCTCCACCCACGATCCTTCTATTGTATCAATTGCTGACCATGTTATACGGCTTCATGACGGACTGGTATCGTCCGAGGAACGGAGGTAACCAGTATGAACGCGCTCTTAAAAATTGCAGCGCGAAACCTGGTTGAACATAAGACAAAGTCCATTATTGTCGGAACTTTGATCGCACTGGGAATCGCGGTTTTAATAGTAGGAAACGCAGTCCTTGACTCAACAGAACAGGGGTCAAGAGAATTTTTCATAGAAAGCTACACAGGACATGTAATGATCTCCGGGAACACAGACGGGAACGCGTCTATCTTCGGGCTCCAGGTCAATACAGGGAATGAAGAGCTCAGGACCATTCCGAACTACAGTGAGGTATGGGAACACGCAACAAGCCAAAGCCAGGTTGTTGACCATACCGCACAGGTCACTAGTTATGGTATAGCAAATTATGATGAAGAGCAGGTCACCTTTTTCCAGCTTTTCGGAATTGAACCTGGAACATATTGGGACATGTTCGGCAACATTGAAGTCATTGACGGCAGGATGCTCGAGCCTGGAGAAGAGGGGATCATGATCCAGGAGCATGCTTTAGAAGACTTTGAAGAATACGCTGAGGTAACAATAACTCCTGGAGATGAAATCCAACTCCAGGCTGCAGGTATGGCTGGTTTCAGGATTCGGAATGTTCCGGTTGTCGGGATATTTGAGTTCACCTATGAAAATCCGCTTATGGAAAACCTGGCTTATGTTGATGTTCAGACTCTTCGGGCATTAAATAATATGGTTGTCGGATCCACCCAAGAGATTGAGCTTACAGAAGAAGAGACCCAGTTTCTGGGTACTGATGATGTATCCAGTCTTTTTTCAGGGGGAGATGATATGCTCGAATCTGCTGAAGCTGCGGAAACAGCAGACCCGGGCCGTTTTGAACTGCCCGAGGCAACAGAAGCCGGGAGACGAGCAAGACAGGTGGATTCAGGCGCGTGGCACTTTCTGCTCCTGCGGCTTGAGAACCTGGACCAGGTTGAGCCTTTTATTGCAGAGATGAACCAGTGGTTTAATGAAAACGAAATCCACGCAATGGCATACTCCTGGGACAAAGCAAGCGGAATGCAGAGCTTCCTGGATATTATCCGCGCGGTCTTTAACGGGGCAATTATTATCATCGCGATTGTAGCAGTAATTGTAATTATGAACACGCTTGTTGTTTCAGTTATTGAACGAACAAGCGAGATTGGAACAATGCGTGCACTCGGGGCACAGAAAGGCTTTGTCCGGCGCCTGTTTCTTATGGAAACCCTGACAATCTCGGTTGTTTTCGGGGTAATCGGAATTATTCTCGGATGGGGGATCCTGGGACTGCTGAACTTAATACGCATTGAGGCAACAAACCCGTTTATGACAATCATATTCGGCGGACCGGTCCTTGCTCCGGCAATTACCCTGTCACCAGTTATTACCGCGGCTTTCATCATCCTCTTTGTAGGGCTGATTTCAAGCTTGTATCCGGTTGCCGTTGCGCTGAAGGTCGATCCGATTAAAGCGATACAGGCTGAATAGGAGGAAAGAGATGAAATACGCAAACATAGCATTTAGAAACCTAAACAGACAGAAGAAACGGACATTCCTCTTAGGCGGCGCAATTGCCTTCGGTATTATGGTAGTTACTATGATAAACGGATGTACCGGCGGCTTTATTACAAACATAGAGGAAAATTTTTCCCACTTCATGGCAGGACACATCTTCCTCCAAGGGTACGAAAAAACAGAACGCGGAAATAACATCAGTATTATTCGTGATGATGAGGTCCTTCTTGAAGCAATTGAAGAAGCGGACATTCCGGTAGACCAGATTATCCGGCGGAGCACCTTCCAGGGAAACCTGATATTTGAAGGGGAATCAGCCTTTCAGAAGATAGACGGGATTCATACAGAACAGGAAACCTCTCTGCGGGAACGCCTGGACCTGATTGAAGGTGAGTTTGATTTCCAAGAACACCCTGACGGAATACTCATAAGCCAGGAGATTGCGGAAAGCCTTATGGTTACTGTTGGCGACAGAATGCTTGTGCGAATGGAGACTGTAACAGGGCAGCAGAATACAGGCGACTTTTATGTTTCCGGTATCTTCAATGACCCCGGCTTTCTCGGCTCTATCTCCGCGTACGCTGACATTGATTATGTGAATCAGCTTCTGAACATTGCACAGGATGAGTTTATCACACTTGGAATCTTCCTAGAAAACATAAACGCGATTGACAGTTCAGCAAGCGCGCTTTACCAGGTACTGCAGGAAAGGGAAGTGCGGACATTCTCACGCATGGACACTCAGAACCAGATGGGAATGCAACGTACACTACAGGAAGAGATGGATGAATCCTGGGAAGGCACCAGATACAGGCTCTACACCCTGACTGACATGCTTACCAGCGTACAGCAGCTGGTAAGCACTCTGAACACAGCAGCATTTGTCATCCTCATCATCCTATTCATCATCATCATGGTTGGTATAACCAACACCTTCCGCATGATTGTCTACGAACGGACAAAGGAAATAGGCACAATGCGCGCACTTGGAATGCAGCGCGGTGCTGTACGCCGGATCTTTATTTACGAGGCAATGTTCCTTGCCATAGCTGGGGCATTCATTGGAGTTGCCCTTGCAGGGGTCTTCTCATTTGCAGCGGGCATACCTGCATTCTCTGAATCCAGCCCGATCTACATGCTTACAAAAAACGGACACCTTTTCTTTAGGGCACCAATTTCCCAGATAATAGGCAACATTGCCTTTGTTGCAGTGTTCAGCTTTTTCTCTGTACTGCTGCCTGCAATGAAAGCAGCAAAACTCGAACCAGCAAATGCTTTGAGAAAAGCATACTAAAGGAGACTGAAGATGAAACGAATAGTTCTAATATTGATAATAGGAGCCCTGGCTACGGTTTCAGGATTCACTCAGTCAGAACCTGACTTCCAAGCAATCCTCAATGAAATAGATGAAATGCAGAACTTTGAAGATACAGACTTCTCCTGTACATACAGGTTAGTATCTGAAAAGCCGGGAGAGGAAACCAGTGTAACTGAGGTGCGCATTTTCAGAAGGGACGCTGAAGACAAGATGCTCATGCTCTTCCTTCAGCCAGAGGTCCAGAGGGGACAGGGATACCTGCGGCTTGGAGAGAATGTATGGTTTTACGACCCTGAGAGCAGACAGTTTGCCCATTCCACAATGCGGGAGAACATTCAGGACTCAGAAGCCAGAAATTCAGACCTTTCAGAAAGCTCATTATCCGAAGACTATGAGATAATCAGCTCAGAAGAGGGCACCCTTGGACGCCACGATGTCTGGATACTTACACTTGAAGCAAATAATGACGAGGTGGCATACCCGGTGCTGAAGATGTGGATCCGCAGGGACAATAATCTTCTATTAATGGTAGAGGAATACAGCCTTTCTGAACGCTTATTGCGTACTTCAGTATATCCCTCATATACCCAGGTTGGGGACCACTATATTCCATCCAGAATGCTCTTTATCGATAACCTCCGGGAAGGAGAACGTACACAGGTCTCAATAGGCGATATTTCCCTGGGCGAGATTCCTGATAACGTGTTCACCAAAGCATACCTTGAACGGGTAAGCAGATAAGGAGGCACTTATGAAAAAAATTGCAATACTGATACTTGGAGCAGCCTTGGTTGCTACTCCCGGATTTACACAGGAAGATGATGAAAACGATGGCTTTGGTGATATTGAGAGCATGTTCGAAGAAGAGGATATGATCCAGGAAGAGGATGAGCAGCAGGATTCTGAAGAGGGTGATGAGAGCTCCCGGGACAGCGGTGCTTCTTATGATTCCTTCCTGGTAACAGAGGAAACAGAGATAGGCGGCCGCTTTTCAGCATCTGCGGAAGCAAACTGGGCATGGAACGAGTATCCCGAAACCTGGGATGACCTCTGGCCGGTAGAAACAAGGCGCCTCTCCCCTTCCCTCTCAAGCGACATCTATATTGATGCCCGTCCAAACGAAGACTTCAGGGTTTTCACCAAAGTACGCGCGTCCTATCCCTTTGAACAAGACAGCGCTGTTACTGTTCGGGAAATGTTCTCTGACTTTGACTGGGAAGATTCCCTCTTTTTCCGCGTTGGAAAGCACACCATAAAATGGGGTGTCGGCCATTTTTGGTCACCAGCGGATGTTCTGAACTTAACACCAATCGATCCTGAAGACCCGGATGCAGAGCAGGAAGGCCCGTTCAGCGCAAGGCTCCAGTATCCCTTTGACATCCACAACCTATATGTTTACAGCATATTAAACGATGTAACACAGCCTGAAGACATTGCTTTGGCTGTTAAAACAGAGTTTGTTACCGGTACAGTTGAAACAGGATTGGGTATCTTCTACAGATACGACTTGGCACCACGTGCAATGGTAATGGTAACATCACCATTAGGAGATTTTGACATCTTCACAGAGGCAGTTGTCTCCTATGGTTCAGACCGTACTTTTATCCGGGAAATTGATGATCCTCCTTTCTATGAAACCTATACCAGAGAAGATGAAGTATTTTTCTCAGGAACAGTGGGAGGTTCCTACTTCGGCACCGATCCGAGCATCTCGGTTGCTGCACAGTATTTCTTTAACGGCGAAGGCTATGCAGACACAGAGCTCTACGCTGATTTAGCAGACCCTGTAACAGGGGGAGCAATTGCAGCAGCTCTCGGGTATGACCTAAGTACAGAAGAAGGAGCGAGCCAGGTAATGTCAGAGCTTGCACGGTTGATGAACAATTGGTCCATGCACTACATAGGAATCAGCCTTGGGTGGTCAAGCATCCTGGACAGCGACTTTTCATTCAACACCCTCGTGCTCTCAAGCCTCCCTGACTTCAGCGGAGTAATTATGCCATCAGTAAGCTACAGCTTTTTTGAACAAATGCGGATCTCCATTGGCGGGACCTTTCAGTTCGGCGAATCCGGAGATTACTACACCCCGAACGGAGCCGGCATGTCAACAAGCCTTACAGTCGGACTTTCAAGCGGAAGCTTCTAACCTAAGAGCCTGCCCAAACCGGGCAGGCCTTTTTGTTTGCACACCAATTGAATCTTTTTCCAGCCGAACTTTCACCCCCCCGGTCATCGAGTGATTTTGTTCAAAGAACAAAATAGTATCGAGATGAGTGAGAAATGGCAGCGCTTGGATTAATCTAAGCAGCGAAGCTGGCGGGCAAGCGGTCCTCTCGATACTATTCCGCTTGCGCGGAATCACTCGAGGAGCGTTCTGCCCTGGCCGGTCATCGAGTGTTTTTGCGTCCAGCAAAAATGTATCGAGATGCCCAGGAGGGTGACAGCGCGGGGTGGTATCCACGCAGCGAAGCTGGCGGACAGGCGGTCCTCTCGATACTATTCCGCTTGCGC
>CAYRYS010000117.1:0-5887 GCA_964428555.1 uncultured Spirochaetales bacterium
CATTTTTTCAATAAAAATAGCTAAATCATGAGACAGCTTCTCGAGTGTTTTCAACGAAGTTGAAAATGTATCGAGATGACCCAGAGCTTGTCCACGCCTGGAGTAATCTCCGCAGCAAAGCTGGCTGTTATTCCGACCTCTCGATACGATTCCGCAAGAGCGGAATCACTCGAGGAGCGTTTTACTCAGCAGCTAAAGCTGGCGTTTTCCGCGTCCTCTCGATACGTTTCCGCAAGAGCGGAATCACTCGAGGAGCGGAATTAGGGAAACTCATCATCACTTAACATCAATCTTTGAAAAGTATACCAGTGAAGCAATGACCCCTATTAGCCCGGTAACCAGAATAGCTGCCCAGCTCCAGTAGATTGAGTATTCAATTACATTGAAACGTTCATCTGTAAGCCGCAGTATAGCAGTCCAGGGAAATACTGCCATATATTTTGATCGGACTATTATTATGTTTGTTAACGCAATAAGTATGGTGAAGGCTATAGTTGGTACATAGTTTCTGAACACCTGCAAAAAGAACTTGAAACGCGAAGGACGCAAGTGAAAGACCTATAACACAGAAGAATCCTGCCCCGAGTTTAGATAGGATTGTCATTACCCTTAAGACAGGAATCGCCAGCAGGCTTTTCAGGGTATCCTCAGTAAATTCACGGATAAAAATAAAGGACATAATAAGCCCGAACAAAAGCCCGGAGATGAGTACTGCTTGAAACATATTGCATTGCTGCAGATAGGAACCAAATGAAGGTTTAACATTATTTTTGCTCAGCATAGTTTAGCTCCTCAATTAATTCGCCTTGATGAATAATGTCGATCCTGTCTACTGTTTGTTCAATTTCTGAAAGAATATGGCTTGAGAGAAAGACAGTAATTCCAGCCTGTTGACGTAATCTGAGAATAAGACCTCGGATATCGTGTATACCCTCAGGATCCAGGCCATTCACTGGTTCATCCAGAATAAGCAGTTCCGGGTTAGTAAGGAGGGATCTGGCAATCCCAAGGCGCTGGCGCATTCCCATCGAGAAGTTCCCTACTGCTTTGCTTCCAGTATCCGCAAGCCCGGTAAGCTCAAGTTTTTCTTTCAAGGCAGTTGAAGAAAGAGGGGCTGGTGAGAATATTTTCTGATTTTCAATTGCAGAAAGATTATTATAAAAACCCGGAGCTTCCACAATTGATCCGATTCTCTTAAGATGGGTTTGTGTCCAGTCTTCTCCAAAGAGCCGGATTTTGCCTCCGGTTGGAGTGATGAGTCCCAGAAGCATTCGAATCGTGGTGCTCTTCCCAGCCCCGTTCTTCCCGCGTAACCCGTAGATTTCTCCCTTCTTTACTTCTAAATTAAGGTTCTTTACTGCATGGTTTTTTCCGAACTGTTTGGTGACATTTTTTGTAGATATGATAGGTTGCACTGCATTTTCTCCTTTGAGAGTAAGAGGATATACACCTCTGTTTACAGGAGAATTACGGAAACCTTACAATTAGCTTACAAAACAAATAGAAAAATCTCTCAGTGTTAATTGACATTAACTTATTCTTGTATTATAGTTAGGTAAACCTAATAAAGGGAGGTTATATAAATTATGTTAGTAAATGAAATATCAATTGGAATTAATCAATTAAGCCTTGCTGAATTGGAGCCCGGGAAAGAGGCGAGGATTCTCAGTCTTGGAAAGGGCAGGGGCTTTCGAGCACGCATGCTAGGTCTTGGGATACGTCCAGGCGCACTGGTTTCAGTGGTCAGCGGGAGCGGCAATGGATCACGTGTTGTTCAGATTGGCAGGCAGCAGATAATGCTTGGTCATGGCATGGTGTCTCATATTTTCATAACGGAGGATGTATATGCAAACAATTGATGCGGTAAGAGTGGAAGATTTGTGTATTGGCGATAGCGCAATTATAACAGGATATCTTGAGGGAGGTAGAGAATATAGAAAAAAACTCCTCTCCTTTGGATTAACAAAAGGAACAAAAATTACACTGCTGAAAAAAGCTCCATTAGGAGACCCGGTTGAGATTACTGTACGGGGATTCAGCCTAAGTTTGAGAAAAAAAGAGGCAGCAGTGCTTGAGTTAAGGAGGCAGTCGTGAGCCCAACAGTAGAAACACGGGTTAAACAGATTGCGTTAGCAGGAAACCCGAATTGCGGAAAGACTGTTATTTTTAATGGACTGACTGGTGGAAACGCGAAAGTAGGGAACTGGCCTGGCGTGACGGTTGAACGTCTCCAGGGAAAGATGAAGTTCGGACACAATGAGGTTGATATTATTGACTTGCCCGGTATTTACTCTCTTTCAGCTGAATCTGAAGATGAAAGAATAGCAAGAGACTTTCTTGTCAGCGGAAATGCTGATCTTGTAGTCTGTATTCTTGATGCAGCGAACCTGGAGCGGAATATGTACCTTGCAACAAGCATTATTGAAAGCGGTGTTCCTGTGGTGCTCGCTTTAAATATGATGGATGCAGCAAAGAAGGCTGGAATACAGATTAAGACTGAGGTCTTGAGCCAGGAACTTGGCTGTCCGGTGCTCCCTGTTACAGCAATAGAAAACAAAAGCTTTTCCGTGTTTAAGAAAGAGCTCTGTGATTATGTGCAGTCCATGGACGCGAAGAAAACCAGCTCCCCTGTGTCCTATAAAGTAACATTAGAAGGTGTTATGAATAATTGGAGCGCGAAGCTCTCCGAGGCTGCTGCAGAATTAGGCGTCTCTCCAAGGTTCCTTGCTATTGGAGTGCTTGAAGAGGACCCGTACATCACTGATCTTGTAAAAGACAATATTGGAGAGGATGAGATCTCTTCAGCAATTAAGGAATTGGAAAAAGAGTATAATTCAACACTGGATATGGTAATAGCAGACAGCCGTTACTCATGGATTACCAGTGTGCTTAATAAATCGGTTACCCAAAAGCCTGAAAAAGCGATAAAGAACACTGCTGACAAGATTCTGATGCACCGCTTTCTCGGAATCCCGATTTTTGTCGGAGTGATGTATCTGGTGTTCTGGCTGACAATGACAGTCGGCGGCGCGTTTATCGACTTTTTTGATATTCTCTTCGGCGGCATTTTTGTAGACGGCTTTGGAACACTCTTGCAAAGCATCGGAAGCCCCCAGTGGCTTACCGCGATTCTCGCTGGCGGTGTAGGCGGCGGAATTCAAACTGTATCCACCTTTGTGCCCATTATTTTTATGATGTTTCTCATGCTCTCTATTCTCGAGGACTCAGGATACATGGCAAGGGCTGCTTTTGTAATGGACAAGGCGATGATGGCGATAGGTCTTCCAGGTAAAGCATTTGTTCCAATGCTTGTTGGGTTTGGATGTACTGTTCCCGCGATAATGGCTACCAGAACCTTGGAAACAAAACGGGACAGGTTTATGGCAATATTTATGACACCATTTATGTCATGCGGTGCCCGCCTTCCTGTTTACGCAATATTCGCTGCAGTATTTTTCGGCGGTATGGCTGGAAGCATTGTATTCACAATCTACCTTACAGGAATTGTGCTTGCTATACTAACAGGACTTCTATTGAAGAACACCATGTTCAAGGGAAAATCAGCACCCTTTGTTATGGAGCTCCCTGCGTATCACATGCCTCGGGTTGGTGCAATTTTGGGAAGCGCCTGGAGAAGGCTGCGTGCATACCTGTTCCGCGCAGGAAAAGTGATTGTATTGGTAGTGCTTGTACTTTCTGTGCTGAACTCTTGGGGAACTGACGGCAGCTTTGGAAACGAAGATTCAGAAGAGTCTGTCCTGTCTGTAATCGGTAAGAGTATCACACCAGTATTTACTCCAATGGGTATTGAATCCGAGAACTGGCCTGCAACTGTAAGTTTGTTTACCGGATTATTCGCAAAAGAGGTTGTTGTCGGTACATTAAACTCCCTGTATCTGCAGGAAGAAGAAATAGAAGAGGACACAGCAGCAGAACCTGCGGAAGAAGCCTCTTGGGACTTGTTCGCTATAATCGGTGAATCAGTTTCCAGTATCTGGGTAAACCTTGCAGGTGCCTTTGACGGATTGTTGGACCCGCTCGGAGTAGGAATTGTCACTGCAGATGAAGCAGCTCTCGGCGAAGAATTGGAAACCGGAGAAGGCGTCTTTGCCTCTCTGCGGCAGAACTTTACCCCAATAAGCGCTTATGCATTCATGCTCTTCATCCTTGTCTACTTTCCTTGTGTGGCTGCACTCGGTGTTGCCGTTCAGGAGACAGGAAAGGCATACGGTGCCCTGCTTGTTACCTATCTGACTGTATTGGCATGGATTATTGCTACACTGTTCTTCCAGATACTTGAAGGAGGAAGTCTCCTCTGGATAATTATTCCTCTGGTATTATTAGCCGGAATAATCGCAACCTTTGCCTATATTGGCAAAAAGACAAAGAAAATTGAGCAACCGTGGTAAGTAAATGAAGCAAAAACCCCTTTTGGCCTGCACTGAATTATCAGCTGCAGGCCTTTCATTTTCAAACAGAGCTTTGGATAATAGCAAAAATGAAGGTAATATGATACTCTCATTTCCGGATAGACAGATGAAGCAGACAGAAAAACACCTTGAAGAGTTGAAAAAGAAATTCCCCACCGCTCCGGAGTATTTGACTGAAATATTGTTAATTCAGAGAGACTACGGTACAGTTTCAAACACTAGGCTCTCTGAAAGGATCGGTGTATCAAAACCTGCTGTTACCCAAGCAATTAAGCGGCTAAAGCGCCTTGGCTTTGTAAACCAGGATCTGTACGGTTCTATTGAAATGACACCCCAGGGACGTATTCTTGCAGCAGGTATGCTCAAGCGCCATTATCTAATAGAACATATGTTAATTCACTGCCTGGATTTCCCTTGGGAAAAATCTGATGATGAGGCACGGCGGCTCCAGGACGATATTTCAGAGGCCCTGACAAGCCATCTTTATTCATGGTTCGGCGAGCCTGATACCTGTCCTCATGGAAATCCCCTGCCCGGTACCCTAAGAGAGAAGGAACTCCTGAATGCTCCGAGAATTACCGATGCTCCTGTAGACCAAGACCTGGAGCTTGTGAGAATTACAGAAGAAGGGGAGGCAATAGAGGGGCTGCTGAAATTCTGCCATACTCACCTTCTGCATCCTGGTAAAGTCTTTACTGTTGCCGGAAAAAGCGAAAATGTCGGAGTATCGATACAATGCTGTGGAGAAGATGCCTTTGAAATGCCCTGGGAATTTGCTAAGTACCTGTGCTATATAAGAAAAGCTACTGATTAGTTGCCTGTATATGCAAAAAGTACTATTTTGAAAGCATGACAGAGCTCACAACCTTCCAAGAAATTAAAGATTTCATAACAAGAAACCGGTTCGCCCTCCTGTATCTTTCCAGCCCGGACTGCGGTGTATGCAGGGTACTTAAACCGAAAGTCGAGCACATGCTTGCCGAATACCCGGAAGTTGAATCCGCATATATTGATTTAAACAAAGTACCTGAAGCAGGAGGACAGTTTCAAGTTTTTACTATCCCCGGAATTCTCGTTTTCATTGACAGCAAGGAGAGTATCCGGGAGGCCCGGCATATTAGTATGGCCCTTCTGGAAGAGAAGATAGCAAGGTATTATGAGATATATAAATCAATAGGAAAATAAAGTGAGCGAACTGTGTAATGAGTATTCTGATCTAAATAGAAATAATAAAATATTTAAGTTCAATTGAAATATAGGTAATAATAAATTACATTGTAAAAAGTATCTATATTACCAGCTAGGAGTTAAGAGTGAGAAATATAATTATCATTTTGGTTGCATTTTTAATGTTCAGTTTCAGTAATTGTCAACAAGTTGTTCCCGTTGGGGGAGATGGTCCTGAAACAACCACTGAAGAAACCACTGAAGAAACCACTGAAGAAACCACTGAAGAA
>CAYRYS010000117.1:5987-8129 GCA_964428555.1 uncultured Spirochaetales bacterium
AACCACTGAAGAAACCACTGAAGAAACCACTGAAGAAACCACTGAAGAAGAAACTGTTAGTGCAACTTGTGAAAGATATTTCTGGGGGGAATGGATCCGAATGGATAACGGAGAGCGGATTATTATTTCTGATACAGAAATACAATATGGTACTCAGAATAGATCCCTTGTTAGTGCTTCGAGTAGTTCTATAGATGATGGAGTGAATACGATAGAGAGGCAGTCAGATAATATCGCTGTTCTAAATACTCATAGGGTCCTTTTCCGGAATGGCGGTAATAATCGTTCATTCTCCTTTCGTTTATCCGGGTTTACAACTTCATCTCGCTCAGTTGGAATTGGGATGCAGCCAATATCTGACAGACCTTGTGAACGCGAAAATCAGGACAACCCATCGGATACAGAGACTTCTACTTCAAATTCTGAGGGAATCGTAGAATTTACTAGTAGTGTTGCAAATTCTGACCAAATACTAACAGTAGAATCAGAAGACTCAAATTCTGAACAAATATCGGTTGTTGTTAATCCTGAATATGATGGACAATTCATTGGTACCATACCAGTTGTAGAATCGGGGTACAGTTTTAAAGTTTTTTCAACGGTCAGAGATACAACAAATGGGTATCTCTATGGGAACGGGTATGACAGATATGAAATCAATGTAGAGTTAACCAATATTGGTGATGCCGATTGTGAAACCTCCACATACGAAGTAATGAGTCTAGAACCTTCATTGATGATTTCTGGAGATACAAGCGGGAATTTCTCATCTATTGAGCCGGGAAGTTCAAAGACAATAACTCTCTATGCTGAATGTGGAAACATTGAGGAAGAGTATATTGATACTGCAATACAGATAAACATTACAGATTCAAGTGTAGATCAGCGTACATGGCAGGATTATATCCAGCTTCGGTTTTTTCGTAGACCCGTGGCTTTAAAAATAAATTCACTGAACCTAGATGCAAATATTAATGCTGACCTTCAAGGGTTCCTGCTTCATCCTGATGGAAATTCTCAGCACTTTTCTGTTCCGCATGACGGGCAGCACGCTGTAACCATGCCCTGGAGCGAAACCTCATACATTCTTGCATTTTCCGGAGCAGGTGCAGATACAGAAATGAAGTATTCCTTTGTAATGGAAGGTGAACTATCAAGTTTGGCTGGAGTGTGGACTGTGGATCAAATAAATGCGTATGAACCCAATGACACTGAATCGGAGTTTCAAACCGTTTCTGACCCCACAGATGCTACAATGGCGTATCTAAAAAAAGGCGATATTGATTATTATTCAGTCGATGTCAGCGGGTTATCTGGCGATTTTTCGCCTGTAGTTTTTTCTGCTTATCAAGATAATGATGTGGGAGGGAATGCCGACGGTATACCCAATCCATATGAGGATATAAGCATGGACATAAGACTTCATAATATTTCTGGTTCAAGCAAAAATATTACCGCCGAGCTTTCTACTACAGACAGTTATATTGAAGTAACCAATGGAAGCTTCACCTATGGAGACATTAGTGCAGGCTACTATGATACAATTGCAGATACTCAAGCATCTAATGACTATTATGCAGCATTAGATGCAACAACAGCAGATGCGTTTACCTATTCGATAGATGGCAGCTGTCCAACAGGGCATGTAGTACCCTTTACTTTGACCCTTACTGACTCTCGGGGAAACACGTGGGAAGAGAGTTTTGATGTGACAATAATGGCTCCTGGAGCAGATATGGTAATCCACGCGTATGAAGATGATGATGTGGGTGGCAATGCTGACGGTGAGCCAAACCCATATGAAGATATGAGTTTAGACATTCGCATTGAAAATGCGGGAACTAGCAATGTGCTTGGTGTTACCGCAGAGCTAACAACCACAGACAGTTATATTACAGTCAACAATGGAAACTACACCTATGGAGATATTAGTGCAGGATATTATGATACAATTGCAGATACTCAAGATAATTATGCTCAATATGCATCATTAGATGCAACAACAGCAGATGCCTTTACCTATTCAATAGATGATAACTGTCCAACAGGCCATGTGGTGCCCTTTACCTTAACGCTTACTGATTCTTGGGGAAACACGTGGGAAGAGAGTTTTGATGTGACAATAATGGCTCCTGGAGCAGA
>CAYRYS010000118.1:0-372 GCA_964428555.1 uncultured Spirochaetales bacterium
ATATATTGCCCATTCCAGGGGATAGGTACCAAAGTCGTTTTCCGGGTCTAACTGGGCACCTGCGGATATCAGCTCATGAACTATCTCCAGGTCTGCAGAATATGCAGCAAAGTGAAGAGGGGTAAATCCATATTGGTCCCTCGTACTTGGCATTGTGCCTGAATCAAGTGCCCTTCTGACCATTGATATATCATTTTCAAATACACCGGTGAATATTTGCCCGCTTTCAGAGCGTCCCATTTCTTTGGATAGAAGGTATACAATTTCCCTATTTCCGAATCCATCTGCTATTTCTACAACACTCTGACCGCTTACATTTGCAGCTGAAATATCAGCACCAGCGTCTAAGAGCATACTGCAAATAGCTTCATC
>CAYRYS010000118.1:382-8105 GCA_964428555.1 uncultured Spirochaetales bacterium
CCCTTCTCTTGCTGCATACATTAAAGGTGTTGCACCTTCCCATTCCATCCGCTGGGAAACAGCATTTACATCCAGCCCCTTTGAAAGAAAATAATCAACTGCTTCCTGTGAACCGGACTCAATGGCAGCCATTAATGGTGTATACCCTTGTGTTTCCACCTGAAAGGATGCACCATGCTCCTCAAGGGTTGTCAATATATCAGTATTTCCTGCCAAAGCTGCAAAAAACAATGAAGTAAATCCTATAAACCTGCCTTCATCTAATTCGACATGGATATCCGCACCATTTTCTAGAAGCAACTCTGTTATTTCCGCATTGGATTCTATGCACGCAATATGAAGCGCTGTCCGGTTTCTCGGAGTTCTTGCATTCACATCAACACCTAACTCGATCAGCTCCCCGGATAGGGATACCATGTTCTTTTTTACTGCTATCATTAATGGTGACCACCCCGGATACTCGGGATGTTCAGAGATAATGCTTCTGGGATCAAAGCCGGAGTCGAGTAATTCAGTGATCAATAAACGGTTTTCCATTGCCAATGCTTCGATAAACAGCTGGGTGCAATCCTCTCCAAAAGGCACCTCAAATTCTAGAAGAAGCTCTGTTATATCCTGACTGTCAGCAGCAAAGGAATATAAACATTCCCCTGCCTCTGTCTTAACCGTGGCATCTGCGCCGGCTTCGTAGAGGATGCTCACAAGCATGCCCCTGCCTTGGTCAACAGCATGAAAAAGCGCAGTCATTCCAAACTCGTCAGTCATATCGATAGCAGCCCCGCCTTCAAGCAGGACCTGTACTGTGTCAGCATGGCCTGCTTTTGCTGCTTTCATTAATGCAGTTTCTCCGTACTCATCCTGGGCATCTATTTCAGCACCTGCATCTAAGAGTATTTCTATGATCTCAATTTCACCAAGAGATGCAGCTACCATGAGAGGTGTATTCTCATTAGGGCCTGAATAATCTACTTGAGCACCAAGAGCAATAGTATCCTCTACCAAAGCAGGCGTCCTGTCTTGAATCGCTTCAAGCAGAGTATCCTGAAGCCTATTTTCCCTAGTTTCTTCTGTTTCACCAGCTCCTGCACTATGCAGCGAGCTTTCAATAGTCTGAGCAAGCTCCATATGCCCCCACATTTCAGCCAAAGCAGCAGCGTTTCTAATGCTCTGCTCTGTTGAATATGCGCCTGTATTAAGAAGCATATTTACCATAGCACTGTTTCCGCGCTGCGCTGCAATCTCTAGGGGACTTGTGCCCTCCGGTCCGCGAACCCTTACATTTGCACCAGCTTCAATAAGAAGCCGGAGGATTTGCGCATTTTCGCTTCTTACACCATGAATAATTACAGGGGTATCTTCATCATCCCTATAATCCGGATTTGCACCTGAGCGGAGGAGCTCCTCTGTACGGATATATTCACCGTCTTGTACTGCTTCTGCAAGCCGGGCGCCGTGGGAAGAGCATGCTAAAGCCAGAGATACTAATAGGGAAATTACAAATAAGGTGATTAATTGTGTACATTGAGTTTTCTTTCTATTCATAAGCACCAGTAAAAATATACATCAAATGAAATTACAAACTCAAGCCGATAACTGAGTTATTAGGAAAATCTTTTACTTTTATCGTTTTTTCTATTTCCGACTTGACAATACCTGCTATAGCCTTCATTATTACTTAAGAGGTTTTATTATTGTTAAACTCTACAACAAAATACAGATTCGGCGATAAGATCCGGAGCATACGGGAACGAAAAGGGATAACACTGAGAAAAGCTGCTGAATCAGCAGGTATCAGCGAAAGCATGCTCAGTCAGATTGAGCATAACAGGGTATCGCCTTCCATTGATACCCTCCTCTCCATTTCCGATGCCTTGGAAATGGATGTGGAATACTTTTTCCGGGCTTACAAGCAGAACAGGGAACCCCAGATTGTCCGAAAAAACCAAGGGGGCAGGTTTACCCAAGCAGGAATATCCTACACAAACCTTGCAAAAATGGGACGCTCAGGGGAGGCTCCGGGCGCAGAGGCATTATACATTGAGCTTGAGCCGGGCACCAGCAAGAACAATACTGAATTCGGCCACCCTGGTGAGGAAATCGGATATATAATCCAGGGCAATGCAAAGCTTTTATACGGAAACGGGTCGTGGGAACTGACAAGCGGGGATAGCGTTTCATTTTCATCTTCAGTACCTCATAGACTTGAAAACACAGGAGAGACTCCTTTGCGTGCTTTATGGATCGTCTCTCCGCCCAGAGCGCAATAAGGCTGCACAAGCTGTGCAGTACAGATACTATTTACATTAAAGGAGAATAAAATGGAAAAAACAATAGCACAGAAGATCTTCCAGGAACATTTAGTAGATACACCGGCAGCAGGGACATCTGTTCTACAGCTGGATGCAGTCTTCTGCCATGAGATAACCACACCAATTGCAATTAATGACCTTGTATCAAGGGGAAAAGACCGTGTGTTCGATCCTTCCAAAATTAAAGCTGTCATTGACCATGTAACCCCTGCAAAAGACTCTAAAACAGCAGCACAGGGAAAAATACTGCGGGACTGGGCGAAACGGCAGGGCATAAAAGATTTTTTCGATATTGGAAGAAATGGGGTTTGCCATGCAATTTTTCCGGAAAAGGGATTTGCCAGGCCCGGGTATACTATTATTATGGGCGACTCTCACACTTGTACCCATGGCGCATTCGGGGCATTTGCTGCAGGTGTCGGTACCACAGACCTTGAAGTTGGCATTCTCAAAGGAGTCTGCGCTTTTAAAGAACCTGATACAGTTAAGATTGAGATAACAGGCAGCCTTAAACAAGGGGTCTACGCAAAAGATGTTATACTCCATATTATCGGCTTAATCGGGGTTAATGGCGCCACGAATAAAGTAATAGAATTTTCAGGCCCGGTTATTAGTGAGATGTCAATGGAATCCAGAATGACATTGAGCAATATGGCTGTAGAAGCAGGAGCTACTTCCGGCATTATTGCACCGGACGCAAAAACACTGGATTACCTTTGGCCCTTTATTCAGGAAGACTATCCGTCTAAAGAGACAGCATTACAGGACTTTGCAAAATGGCAGGCAGATGATGATGCCCAATACGCCCAGGTTATAACGATTGACGTAACGGATTTAGAACCCCTTGTTACCTATGGGTATAAACCGGACAATGTAAAAACTGTTCAACAAATGACAGGCACCCCGGTTGACCAGGTTTATATCGGAAGCTGTACAAACGGCAGAATTGAGGACCTCCGCGAGGCAGCAAAGGTACTTGACGGCAAAAAGATCCACACAGACCTCCGTGCAATCGTGTCTCCAGCTACTCCGGATATTTACAAGCAAGCACTGGAAGAGGGAATTATTCAAAAATTCATGGATGCCGGTTTCTGCGTAACAAACCCAACCTGCGGGGCGTGCCTCGGAATGAGTAACGGAGTTTTAGCTGAAGGCGAGGTCTGCGCATCAACTACAAACAGAAACTTTAACGGCAGAATGGGGAAAGGCGGCATGGTGCATCTTATGAGTCCTGCAACTGCTGCTGCCACAGCAATACAGGGCACTATTATAAATTCCGAACTATACCAGGCATAAGGAGGCTATTATGAAAAATTTTAACGGAAAAGTACTGTTTCTGGATAGAAGCGATATAAATACAGATGAAATTATACCTGCAAAGTATCTGACAGAAATACAAAAAGAGGCACTACGCCCGTATCTCCTTGAGGACCTGAAGTTGCCGGGGTTTGACCCGAAAAAAGACATTGAAGCGAAAAAAGTTATTATAACAAGGAGCAATTTCGGCTGCGGATCCTCTCGGGAACATGCACCATGGGCTTTGGAAGTAAATGGGATTCATCTGGTAATTGCAGAAGACTTTGCGCGCATTTTCAGACAAAATATGTTCAACTGCGGCATGATGGCTATCGAAATGGACAGAAGTATAATAGACAAGCTGTTCACTGATTTTTCTCAGACTGACTCTGAGATTACAGTAGACTTTGAAAACCGGAAGATTGAAATTTCAGGGAACAATAAGGCTGAAACCTTACCCTTTTCAATATCCGATTTCGATAAAGACCTAGTTGAAGCTGGGGGATGGGTCAACTTCGCTGACACCAGGTATTAGCATATAAAAGCAGAAACAGGATCAATCCCAGAACCCGTCATCCACGAGGTTCTGGAGCCTGTCGCCGCCTCTTTCTTCACCGTCCTCTTCTGTTTCTGCAGACTCATTGTGGCTTTCATCAGCTTCCTGCGAATCTGGAGCTATTGGATCAGACGATTCTGATACCTGGCCTTCCGGTTCTCCCCTTGTTTCATCTACAGCCCCTTGGTTTGGTTCACTTTCACCGGCTCCTGCGGAGAGAACAGGTACCGGCGGGAGAATCCTTGCGAATCCGCAGACACGCTGAGCATAATAACGCTCTTGAAGGGAACTGATAATAACACCAATCCTTGGTCCAGCTGAGGCAGCATGGATGAACTGTGAATCTCCAATATAAATACCTACGTGAGACATTGATCCTGTTGTATTAAAAAAGACTAAGTCACCAGGGGTTAAATCATTTCTGTCTATGCGCACTGCAGCAGAATATATCGCATTTACTCCCCTTGGAAGGCGGGTACGGAATGCATCCCTGCAAACCGCAAAAACAAGACCGGAACAGTCAACCCCGGATCTGGAGGTGCCTGTGTAAACATAGGGCGCACCCAAGTAATATTCCGCATTTTCAAGTAGCTGAGTCCTTGCTGCTTCAGGGTCATCTGTCTGAATAAGATACCCCTGCGCCCAAACAGAGGAGACTTGTAAAAAGAGGAGAATAGCAAAGAAAACATACATTATGCCGGTGTTTTTTATCATACTGCACTCCATTCTTGGTGTTATACCCATAATTATAACACATTGGCTTTTAATATTCGATTAAAAGATATACCGAATATACAGTTCGAATTCTCCCCTGGAAAACCACTGAGTTTCTGTGGACATTTCATCAGAATAATTATGGGTATATGTAATTCCCCATCCAAAGGGTCCGGGATAATAGACAGCCGCTCCTGCATAAAGGGAGAACTGGTAATACAAAGAGTCAGCACATGCTTCTCTGTCCGCGCAAACAGCACCTTGGAACGTCCTGGATGAAAAACCGGTATGGAGGGAGAGCAGTTCTAAGGGACGTATTTGAAAGTCTAACCCAATATTAAAGTGATGAGGAAACACGAATTGGGAGGTTATTAAAGGCAGCCTATATTGAGCAGTGAGAAGCATCCACGGGTCGCCGCGGCGCTGATCTATTTTCCCAAAGTGGAGCAGCAGTGCGCTTTCTGGAAACACTGCCCCTGCATTATCTATTGTTCTATGCCAATCCCAAAGGAACCCTGCGCCGATTAAATAGTCTCCATGTACACCAACAGAAAGCTCTTGAGAAATTGCTGAATTAGACAAGTCGGATCCTAGGTATCTTGAGCTAAACTGCACATCAGTACGCGTCCAGAGTCCAAAATCGAAAGCTGCCTGTACACCTAATTCTGAAACAGGGTTTCTTATGAAATCAAACCCTGTTATTGTATTTATCTCTACAGGAAAATCAAACTGCAGGTAAAAATTGTTTCCCGGTTCATGGAGAAATACCCAGTTGGCAATACTAGAGAATGTATTCCATAAGGGTGTTGCAGACTGCTCCCGGTTCACCTCGGTCCGGGCTATCTGCTCATCAGAAACCCCTCCAGCGGCTGGTGGCAGTATCCTGCCGAAACCATGTATCCGCTGTGCATAGTACGGCTCATTCAGGCTGCTTATTATAACACCAACCCTGGGCCCTGCAGAAGCTGCATGCATTACATCATCATTGCCAACATAGATACCGACATGGGAAAGAGTGCTCACAGTATCAAAAAATACCAGGTCTCCCGGTAGGAGCTGATTCCGTGAGATATGGGGTATTGAGTTCCAAAGGTCAGTAACTCCCCTGGGCAATTGTACTCCAAATGCATCCCTGGCAGCCCCATAGACCAATCCGGAACAGTCAACCCCAGCAGTGTCAGCGCCGCCGAACACATAAGGTGTTCCGAGATAAACTTCTGCTGCGTCAATGAATTCTTCTCTGGACTCGAGGGAGTTTTGTGAAGAGATAAGATATTCCTGCCCATATAACTGAACAGACAGAAACCCAAGTAATATAATAAAAAGCAGACGATTCTTCTGATATCGTTTCATGCGATAGTTCCTCCATAACAGGCTTGCTAATTACAAGCCTGTTATAATATAGAGATTTATCACAAAAATCTCAAATTTTTCGTATGCTTATTTATAATCTGCTGATTATTGACTCCCTCGTAAACTTTGGAGCAATGTAGTTCAGGAAGCCTGCTGCTGCTGCAACTGCTGCACCGCTGAATACAGCAATCCACACTGAATTGAAGATCAGAACACCTGTTATTTGCACAATAACCAAGAGTACCAGAGGTAGAACTACGATTCCGGCTGTCTGCTGCGCCTCCATAAAAGACTTTGCCTTTAGGGAAACCATAAGGGAAACAGCCAAGCCGAGAAGCGATACAGCAGGGACCAAAAGAACCATCGCAGGGATCCAAATAGGACTCACTAAGAGCAGGTGTCCGGTAAATCCATAGAAAATACCGTTTACACATACAAAATACAGTAGAAAGGCTGCATACGCAGTGAGTACACCAGGAATAAAAGCGCTTGCCAGTTTACCCCACAAGAACTCCCTGTTTGTAATTGGAGTATACAAAAGGGTCTCCAAGGTTTTGCGCTCCTTTTCTCCAACCACAGAGTTAGCGCTAATAACAGTTGCAGCCATAAGCGGTATTATCATAAACATAGGCAGAAAAGAGTAGTTCATAAAGATAAACAGCATTTCCTGGGTCAAGCCGGAAATATATCCAGGAATGGTATAGTACTGAATAATTTCTTCTATAAATTGTGCGCCGTTTACAGCGATTTCTCCAGTTAGCATCGCAATAAGCAACATAACTCCGGGAATAACCCCGGCAAGCAGTACAGGCACAAGTACCATTGGAAGCAACACCATCTTGTTAGAAACAATACTTTTCATGTCCTTTTTCGCAAGCGCGAATATCCTATGCCAGTTCATGTTCACTCCTTCCAATATAATGAAAATATACATCCTGAAGACTTGGATTCAGTATATCAACTGAGGTTATGTACTCACCTGAATCCATAATTCGTTTCAATATTTTATTGATTTCCTCTATATTTGAATACTCTTCAACAAACTCCTGATTCGTAGTACTCACCTTTACCCTGTCCGGCCACTGAAGGTTTTTTATAAGCTCATTCATAGTGCCTGTTACAGCAAGCTCACCGTTTTTAATAAACCCGAACCTGTCACATACCATAGAGGCAAGATGCAGATTATGGGTACAAATAAATACTGTTGTCTGCATTTCCGCAGTTAAGTTCTGCAGCAAGTTCGTAACCTGAAGAGATGTTTCAGGATCTAGTCCTGAGGTTGGTTCATCAAGGAAGATAATTTCCGGGCTGTGCAAAAGGGTACGCGCAAGGTCTGCGCGCTTTCTCATGCCCGTAGAAAAAGACCCGAGCTTTAAGTTCCGTTTTTCCCAGAGCTCCATTTTGACAAGTAAGTCCTTTATTCTTTCCTCGGCTTCTCCCTTCTGCATATCGTACAATGCAGCAAAAAACTGAAGATTCTCAAATACTGACAAAT
>CAYRYS010000119.1:0-7762 GCA_964428555.1 uncultured Spirochaetales bacterium
ATACTCTCAAAGATCTCTCAACCTCGGCAGTAAAATCCACATGCCCAGGCGTATCTATTAAATTTACATGAAAATCTTTCCAGACACATGTAGTAGCAGCGGAGGTTATTGTTATCCCCCGCTCTTTTTCAAGCTCCATCCAGTCAAGCTCAGTGTCACCGTCATGGACTTCACCGATTTTTCTCGTTTTACCACTGTAAAAGAGAATCCGCTCACTTACAGTAGTTTTACCTGCATCTATATGCGCTGCTATCCCGATGTTCCGAATCTTCTCGATTCGGTCAAGACCAGCCATTTATGCATTCTACCAGCGGTAGTGCGCAAACGCTTTGTTCGCATCTGCCATTCTATGGGTATCTTCTTTTTTCTTAAATGCAGTACCAGTTTGATTATATGCATCCAGCAGTTCACCAGATAGGCGCTGAGCCATAGGCTTACCACTTTTTGCACGAGAAGCATTGATGATCCACCGCATAGCCAGAGCTGCCTGTCTTTCATCACGAATCTCGATCGGCACCTGATAGGTTGACCCGCCAACTCTGCGTGATTTTACTTCCACGCTCGGCTTTACGTTATCTAATGCTTTCAAAAAAGCTTCAAGCGGCTCTTTCTCTGTCTTCTTTGCAAGAATATCCAGAGCTTCGTACATAATTTTTGTTGCTGTTGTCTTCTTGCCATCCAGCATCATACGAGTTATAAACTTTGCAACAACAGGACTCTGAAACCGAGAATCTGTTAATAAACGTTTCGCTGAAGTGCTTATCTTTCTTGCCATAATCTTCCTCTTTATGCTTTCGGTCGTTTTGTACCGTATTTAGAACGTCCCTGCTTTCTATCGTCCACACCAAGAGTATCTTTTGCTCCACGCACAATGTGGTACCGAACACCAGGCAAGTCCTTTACCCTTCCTCCGCGAATAAGCACAACTGAGTGCTCCTGGAGGTTATGGCCAATACCAGGGATATACGCTGTAGCTTCAATTCCATTTGAAAGACGTACACGAGCGACTTTACGCAAAGCCGAGTTAGGCTTTTTAGGTGTAACTGTCATAACTCTTGTACATACTCCACGCCTCTGGGGACAACTTTGTAGCGCAGGCGCTGTGGTTTTCTTTATCTGTGACTTCCGACCTTTTCGAACTAGTTGATTTATTGTAGGCATTTATCCTCAATTCTCCTTATCGTTCTCATATAGATTGCGAATCTAACAAGGCATATAAAAAAAGTCAACCCCTTAGATTTGCGCATTATTTACCTAAGATATGATTCAGGTCCAGAAACAGAACCTGTATAAACCGTGAAAGAACGGTACCATAATTCCCAAGAAATAATCAAGTGTTTTATCCAAAATCCGGCTAAAACAGCCGGATTTTGTTCGTTTCTCTCTATTATAAAAGCTTACTCCTAAAGACTAGAGGATGTTAAACTCAGTTGTTTTCTTCTCATCCTGTTCGTCTTCCGGAGACTGTTCTTTTTTCTTTGCATCCAGAATCTGCTGTATATGAGCATCCAGATCTTCTCTATGCTCGTCATAGAGACGGACATTCTTGTACTTCTTCATTCCAGTACCAGCTGGTATCAAGTGGCCGATAATAACATTCTCTTTCAAGCCGCGAAGTGCGTCGCTGTTACCTGCAATGGCTGCGTTTGTGAGAACCCTAGTTGTTTCCTGGAAGGATGCTGCAGAAATCCATGAATCAATATTCAAGGAAGCCCTGGTTATTCCAAGAAGCAGAGGTCTAGAGACAGCAGCCTGTCCACCTTCGCGCATTACCTTCGCATTTTCTTCATGAAAGCGGTATTTATCGACCTGCTGACCGTAAATAAAGTTTGTATCACCAACATTCACGATCTCTACCTTCCGCATCATCTGACGGATTATTACACCAATGTGCTTATCATTAATGTGTACACCCTGGAGGCGGTACACTTCCTGTATTTCATTCACTAAGAATCTTTGCAGCGCATTTTCTCCGAGAATGGACAGAATATCGTGGGGATCTATATTACCGTCACAAAGCATTTCTCCGGCTTCAACAATGTCTCCGTCACGGACAAGCAAATGCTTACCCATTGGTATCTGGTGTTTATATTCTTTACCATGGGGATCTTCAACCATAATAACACGCTTACCTTTAGTAATCCCCTTAAATCTGACAGTACCGCCAATTTGAGCAAGCACTGTATTAGTTTTCGGCTTCCTTGCTTCAAACAGTTCACCTACACGCGGCAAACCACCAGTAATATCTCTTGTTTTAACACTCTCTTTCAATAGCTTTGCAAGACTTCTTCCTGCCTGAACTTCTGCGCCGTTCTCTACATTAAGATACGCAGAACCCGGCAAATAATAAGTAGCCTTTTCATTACCTTCTTCATCCTCAATGATAATTCTCGGCTCAAGAGTTTCTAGGGAATATTCGGTTATTTTCTTCTCTACATTTCCAGTGTCCTCATTGATTTCCTCTTTCAATGTAGTTCCGAGAACAATATCCTCAAACTTTATTTTACCGTCTACCTCTGCAATAATAGGGTCAGAAAATGGGTCGAAAGTTGCAATAGTTTCGGTTGCCGGTACAACACTGCCGACAGCAGCTGTCAATTCAGCACCGTTTCTAACATCCAGTTTCTGGTCCTGTGCAATAAGCAGAAGCTTACTCTCATGAATAAGAGCGAAGGCAATCTCTGTTGCTTCAAGAGTTTCCTCTCCCCGCTTGATCAGGGGCTCACCATTTACAACCTTTTGGTAATTATCAACAAGGAGCTCATCATCATCCTGAATATCAATAGAATTTAATATTCTATTTACTATCAGCTTACCCTTTCTGGTGAAAAGCACATCTCCGGTATCCAAGGTAACAGTAGTACCCTCTATTTCTTTTACATACACAGGATAGGGAAGTGCGATCTTATTTTCCTCGGAAGTCTTTGTTGCAGCACCACCGATATGGAACGTACGCATCGTAAGCTGTGTACCCGGCTGACCAATAGACTGAGCAGCGATAATACCAACCGCTTCTCCAATATTTACTGTATCATTGGTTGCAAGATTTCTGCCGTAGCACTTTCTACATACTCCGTGCTTTGCTTCACAAGTAAGCACTGTGCGGATCCTAACATGTTCAATCCCTGCTTCCTCAATCTGAGTAGCAATTTCATCTGTAACCTCTTCATTTACATCGATAATAATCTCGCCGGTAATGGGATGCTTAACACGCTCGAGAGTGAATCTTCCGGAAATACGGTCTGACAGAGTTTCTACAATATCCTCTCCGTCCTTGAGCGCTTCCATTTCAATACCATTAATTGTTCCACAGTCCTCTTCGTTTACAACTACATCCTGTGCAATATCAACAAGACGACGAGTTAGGTAACCTGCATCCGCTGTTTTCAATGCAGTATCAGCAAGACCTTTTCGAGCACCATTGGTAGAAATATAGAATTCAATTACAGAAAGACCTTCTTTAAAGTTTGAACGTATAGGAAGCTCAATAATGTCACCTGAAGGTTTTGCCATCAATCCGCGCATTCCAGCAAGCTGCCGGATCTGACTCCTGGAACCACGTGCACCGGAGTTTGCCATCATATATACAGGATTAAAACCAGCCATATCGGATTCGAGTTTTGTCATCATAACCTTAGTTAAGTCTTCGTTTGTCTTACTCCAAACCTCAACTACCCTGTTATAACGCTCTTCCTGGGTAATGTGTCCCTGAATATACTGATTCTGAATTTTTAGTACATCGTTGTTCGCTTCTTCGATCATGTCTTTTTTATCTTCAGGAATAACAATATCACTCATTCCGATAGTTGCACCGAAAATCGTAGCATACCGGAAACCGGTATTTTTAATAGCATCCAGCATTTCTACTGTGACATATGCACCGTGCTTAGCAAAAACACCTGAAATAAGGTTTCTCAGCTGCTTATCTCCAAGTGTCTCATTTACAAATCCCACTTGTTCAGGGAGTGCATCATTGAGAACCACCCGTCCCGGTGTTGTCTCAATCATTTTTCCATTAACTTTGAGCTTAACTATTGCATTATAATCAACTATGCGTGCATCTATTGCAAGAAGCACCTCTTCAGGAGTAGCAAAGAACTTACCTTCTCCCTTTGCACCCGGTTTTTCCCGTGTCAGATAATTGATTCCAAGAACCATGTCCTGAGAAGGAAAAACAATCGGCTTTCCATTTGCAGGGTTTAACAAGTTCCGAGCAGAGAGCATGAGTGTCCAACACTCAATCTGCGCTGCTTGGGTAAGGGGAACATGCACTGCCATCTGGTCTCCGTCAAAGTCAGCATTAAACGCATGACAGACAAGAGGGTGCAGCTTAATAGCTTTACCGCCAACCAGCACCGGCTCAAAAGCCTGTATACCGAGTCTATGAAGTGTTGGAGCACGGTTCAGCATAACCGGATGCTCTTTCACAACCTCATCCAGAACTGCCCAGACCTCCGGTGTCTCATGTTCAACCAGAGTCTTTGCTTTCTTAATATTATATACAACGTCTTTTTCAACGAGTTTCTTCATTATAAAAGGTTTGTACAGCTCAAGCGCCATCTTAGTAGGAAGGCCGCACTGATGCAGCTTCAGCTCAGGACCGACAACGATTACAGAACGGCCTGAATAGTCTACACGCTTACCAAGCAGGTTCTGCCGAAACCGGCCCTGTTTTCCTTTGAGCATATCAGACAAAGACTTTAAGGGTCTATTCGAAGCACCTTTTACAACGCGCTTTTTCTTTGAATTATCAAAAAGCGCATCAACTGCTTCCTGAAGCATCCGTTTTTCATTTCTGATGATGATGTCCGGCGCATTGAGGGACATAAGCCTTTTGAGTCTGTTATTTCTATTGATAACACGGCGGTAAAGGTCATTTAAGTCCGAGGTAGCAAACCTCCCTCCGTCAAGCTGTACCATCGGCCGCAGCTCAGGGGGTATTACCGGGATAACATCGAGTATCATCCAGTCAGGACTGTTTTGTGAGTCCCTGAAGTTTTCAACTATCTCAATCCGCTTTAAAAGCCGTTTATCCGCTTTTGCACCTTTTTCGATCATCTTCATACGGAGCTCAGCAGAGAGGCTTTCAAGATCAATGCCTTCAAGAAGGGTTCTTACAGCTTCAGCGCCGATACCGGCACTAAAAGTCATTCCATAGCGTTCCCGAGCTTCCATGAACTCTTCTTCAGTTAAAAGCTCCATCTTTTTCAGGTCTGTATCGCCCGGATCAATTACAATGTATTTTTCATAGTACAGAATCGATCTAAGGGAAGCAATGGTCAAATCGAGCAAAAGACCCATGCGCGACGGGACTGAACGGTAATACCAAATGTGGGAAACAGGGGATGCAAGCTCTATATGTCCCATCCGTTCCCTTCGTACTTTAAAGTGGGTAACTTCAACCCCGCACCGGTCACACACTACACCTTTATACCGGATTGACTTGAATTTTCCGCAGTAACATTCCCACTCTTTCGTGGTACCGAAAATGCGCTCACAAAACAATCCGTCCTTTTCCGGACGCAGGGTTCGGTAATTAATTGTTTCCGGCTTTTTTACTTCTCCATAACTCTAGGCACGTACCTGTGCCGGAGAAGCAAGTTTTATCATTATACTATCGAAATCTTGTATGTCCCGCATTGATTCCTCCTAGAAATTGCTTCCCTGGCGGTTAATGAGTTCCTCATCCCGCTCAGTAAGGGGCACCTGCTTTCCCTTGGTGTCATAGATGCTGACATCCAACGCAAGTCCTCTCAGTTCCTGCACAAGAACATTGAATGACTCAGGGATTCCAGCAGATGTGCTTGGTTCTCCCTTAACAATACTTTCATAGATCTTCGCTCTTCCGTTCATGTCATCTGACTTGATAGTAAGAAGTTCCTGGAGAGTATTTGCTGCTCCATAGGCTTCAAGGGCCCAAACCTCCATTTCTCCAAGCCTCTGACCACCGAACTGTGCCTTACCGCCAAGCGGCTGCTGAGTAACAAGTGAATACGGTCCGGTTGAACGGGCGTGCATTTTATCATCAACAAGGTGATGAAGCTTTAACATATACATAACTCCGACTGTCACAGGATTCACGAATTGTTCCCCTGTTCTGCCGTCGTACAACTCAATTTTTGATGATGCCGGCAGTCCGGCTTCCTTTAGCTTATCTTCAATCATTTGGTTTGTGGCTGACTCAAATACAGGAGTTGCATACCATTCATCCAAATTCAGACCTGCCCAGCCAAGCTCTGTTTCTAGAATCTGACCGAGGTTCATACGGGAAGGAACACCAAGCGGGTTAAGACAGACATCCAAAGGAGTACCTTCTGCCATATACGGCATATCTTCCTCAGGAAGCACCCTTGCAATAACACCCTTGTTTCCGTGGCGCCCTGCCATCTTATCGCCTTCCTGGAGCTTTCTTTTCGTTGCAATAAGACATTTAACAACTTCGTCAACTCCGGGATTCAGATCGTCCCCTTCTGAACGCTTTAGACGCTGAATATCAATTACTGTACCCTCAACTCCGTGGGGTACGCGCAGTGAGGTATCCCGTACCTCTTTTGCCTTTTCTCCGAAAATAGAATTCAAGAGCTTAAATTCAGGGGTTGTCTCTGTTTCTGATTTTGGCGTAACCTTTCCAACCAGAATATAGCCGGATTTTACTTTTGCACCGACCCGGATAATACCCTCTGCATCCAGTTGGTCAAGGGTCTTTTCGTTTGTATTAGGAATATCCCTGGTTATCTTCTCAGGACCGAGTTTTGTTTCCCGAACCTCGACTGTGAATTCTTTAATATGAATAGAAGTAAAAATATCTTCCTTTACAACCTTTTCTGAAATGAGGATTGCATCCTCATAGTTATATCCGTTCCACGGCATGAACCCGACAAGCACGTTTCTACCCAGCGCCAATTCTCCCTTAAATGTAGCAGGTCCGTCAGCGATCACCTGACCGCGCATAATTTCCTGACCCGCTTTCACAATCGGTTTTTGATTGTAACAAGTATCCTGGTTAGTCCGCTGGTATTTCTGCATGATGTATTCATCAACTTCATACTCATTTTTTGCGTCCTTCGGCTTAATTACTACCTTCTGGCTTGTGACATATTCTACAACACCGTCGCGCTTTGCTTTTGCAAGCACACCGGAGTCATAAGCACACTTATCTTCCATTCCAGTACCAACCCTCGGGGGTTCAGGAAATACCAGAGGTACAGCCTGACGCTGCATGTTAGAACCCATGAGCGCACGGTTCGCATCATCATGCTCCAGAAAAGGAATTAGTGATGCAGAAACAGAAATAATCTGTTTCGGTGAAACGTCCATGTAATGTACATCTGTCGGCTTCTTTGTTGAATAATCTCCGGAACGTCTTACAGAGATCATATCATCCTGAAACTTGCCTTCTTTATCGATCTCTGCACTTGCCTGCGCAATGTAGTACTTCTCTTCATCCATTGCAGATAGATATTCAATATCCCTGGAAGCAACGCCCTCTTTTACCTTTCTGTAAGGGGTTTCGAGAAACCCATACTCATTCACCCTGGTATAGTTTGCCAAAGAAACAATGAGTCCGATATTCGGACCTTCAGGGGTTTCAATCGGACACATTCTTCCATAATGGGTGTAGTGTACGTCACGCACCTCAAAGCCTGCTCTATCTCTAGACAAGCCTCCCGGCCCGAGAGCGTTCAGCCTTCTTTTATGCGTAAGCCCTGACAATGGATTGACTTGATCCATAAACTGAGAGAGCTGACTTGATCCGAAAAAT
>CAYRYS010000120.1:0-2176 GCA_964428555.1 uncultured Spirochaetales bacterium
TTGCCTCCACTGAAAACACATTTTTCCCAATTAATTTCCCATAGGACATTCAGTGACCACCCTGGTGTGTTATATTAAAAATAGAATACGTGATTTGCCTCCGGCTTGCAACGTATAGAAATAAATCGCTAAAAGGAGAGAGTAATGAATTTAATGGAAACTTTTCTGCCCAAGGGCAACCCTGTGGAAGGGTACTGCAGGTTCTTTTTCACAAAGCTGTATTTATGCCAGCGGTTTGAACACTACGCGACAACCGATTACCGCATTCAGCAGCTTATGGAAATCTTCGGCTACAACTTGAAAAATCCGAACAGGAAGCACAAGTTCCTTCAAAACGTTGAACGAATGAACAACCTGGAGCTGAACATCCCCCTATCATACCTGGACGCAATCCAGGTGAACTACGATGAGCTTGAACTCTGTGTTACAGCGGACAAGTGGAACTATGAGCGCTATCTTTTGGTTCCCCGGTATCCGAAGCAGGCAATTGTAAGAGTAATGGCTGCAGTTTATCTGACCTACAAGTTTGAAGAAAACACACCTGAGGAAAAGGCAATTGAAACTATCCAGGAGCGCATACGAACAGCCAGGAAAGCCATGAAACACTGCATAAACTACCCAGGGCTGTTATCTATCTGGTTTGAGAAAACAGGGGAATACCATTACTCCTACTACAGACCAAGGCTTTGGTACACAAAGAAAATGCTCATGGTACACACACAGGCAGGGGAAGGGATCGGCCAGACAAGAGTAGTATAGGAGAAAAAAGTGAAGGCAGAGGACCACGAGGCAGAATGCCTGGAAAAACTCGGGACTAGATTTGAACTGATACACAAATGGCTGGATGAGTTTGCAGGCACAGCGGAGTACGGAATGCGCCACAGGAAGCTGCGTCACCATGAAGAGGGGATCCGTCGGGTCCGCGAAAAATGGGGGGATGATGCTGCAGATGCAGCACGCCTCCATATCATCTCTGACCTGAAAGAAGAGGGTTGGAGCGAGGGGGACCATTTCCCTGTGAATGATAAAGACTATGTGAAAATGGGGCTGTTTTGATTATTAGATCCAGTTGACTGTAAGCACAAAACACTGCCTCCGGAGTCTTGACCTCTTACCTTTTCTAGTCCAGGTGAAATCATATTACGCGGATTAGGGGAAAGAGGGTGATTATCCCTATATGCCTTCCCTCTGGAACCAAGCTGCATTTTCAAGCCGAACTGGCTGCAAGACTGGCAAGAGTAATTGGAAGGAGAGCTACTGCCTGGTCCAGTCCGTAATCCGCAACCCCTCAACCCGCTCAAACTCTTTTGTGTTGTTGGTGACCAGGATTAACCCTTGACTTCTTGCATGGCCGGCTATGTGGAGATCGTTTACGCCGATGAGTATACCCTTGCGTTCAAGATCAGCACGAATATCTCCATAGTGAGAAGCGGCAGAATCATTATAGCTTAAGACATCCAGGCGGGAGACAAAATCCTCCACGTTCCGGCGATTACGTTCCGGAAGGGAACTCTTTTCCACACCATGGATAAGCTCTGCCAGAGTTATGGAACTAATACACATATGTCCAGCATGGGTATTAAAGGTATCCAAGAGTTTCTCGGGGCGGCGCTTAATCACGTAGATGACTATGTTAGTATCGAGCATGTACTTCAACATTTAGAACGGCTCCCGCTCCGGCTGCTCTTGAGATGCCCGTTCTGTCATGAAATCATCAGTTACACCATCGTCGACTGGATGAAAGAAGCTGTCCCAGCTGTTATCCACTGGTTCGATAATGCGTGCGTTCCCAACAACTCGTACTGAGACTTTCTTTACATCTTTTGGGAATCGGGTATCCGCGGGAAGACGTACTGCCTGGGTTCTATTATTTTCGAAGACTGAGCCTATGTTCATATTGCCTCCTATATATTGCTATATACATAAAGTATATAGCAATGAAGCCTGTTTTACAAGTGATACTGTACGATGTTATTCATAGGTATACGTTCAGGTATTGATTGAGTACAGTTTCAATTCTGAGCTTCCGGCATAACGGTTTAGAGTATTGAGATTGTGGTAGATCTAATCAGATGGTTTGGATGTTCCAAGTTCTGAAGGGGACCCTCATTCTAATATGCAAAACACAGCGGCTTCTGAGGCACTAAGGTTGTAATCTTAGCAGCAGAAAACAGGG
>CAYRYS010000120.1:2276-7735 GCA_964428555.1 uncultured Spirochaetales bacterium
GTAATCTTAGCAGCAGAAAACAGGGACGCGCGGAATCACTTGCGAAGCAAGTTCTTTCTAAGCGGCCCTGTTTTCTGCTGACTCCTTTTGCTTTCGTGCCTCAGCGCCCCTCGTGTTTGGGCATAAAAAAACGGTATGCCTGGACGTCTGTGCATACCGCTTAGGGGAGGGTAATTCGCTACCCATTTATAGTGTCGTTAAACCCACCCATAAACTTAACAGCCTGGAGAAAAAAAGTTAGGAAAGTTTAGCTTTTTTTAGTTCTTTGGTATGGTACTCACAGGACTCACGTATTTCCTTGTAGATCTTTTCAGATGTCTGCATTATAACCTCTAGGTTGTCCTGTTCCTGGCTGCTGGAAAGCACATTCTGAATAAGCGGCTGAAGAAGAAAGCTGATAATCTCTTTGGATTTTTTTCCCATAATTTGCCTGTCAATTGCATCAAGCCGTGTAAGCGCTTCTTTCGCAAACCCTCGGTCTTTTTCAGAAGCTATTGTTCTGCAAAGCTTTTCTCCTTCTTCTGCAAGCCGCCGGATAGAGCTAATTTCTGTAATAAGGGCTGAAATACCTTTTGCCAGTTTCTTGCTTTGAAAACGAGGAATATGGGATTCATCAAGTTCCCCAAGTATTCTGTTAATTCTATCGCGGTTTTCAGGAAAGTTAAGTGCCTCATTTATTGAAAGGGGAGAGAATCCTTGAATATTTAACGATTTATCGGAAAGGGGATGCGTATTTGTTTCCGGATACATAACTGCCTGGGTCTCAAACCATTGCTGATACATTCTCATCCGGTAATCGGTCAGGATCGGGTTCCCGGAATAATCCTGTTCTTCAAATGGAGAGGCATCGTAGAGAGCGAGAAAGCCGTGGTATTCGCAAGGCACCAGCCTGTTTGAAAGTATGTGTACCCTCTCTTCAAAAGTGCTTCCTCTGGCATGGGTTTGCTTTTTGGGAAAGCCCAGGTCGAGCCCTGCAAAGAGGATTGGGTCAGCTCCGATTAACCGTGCAAAGTCCCAGGCAGTTGTTGATACTGATCCTCCTGCTCCGAGTTTCCCCCGCTCACCAATAAAGTCTTCCAAGTACTTTCCAAGCGGAAAAAGGGAGGAACAGAAGTAATTCTGCTCCTCATTTGCCAACCTGAACACCCGGGGGTGTGTAGAAGATTCTGAAACAAGTCTGGTTTTCTGAACATCCGTCCAATCAAGGTGTCTGGTATTCCAGTATTGCGGATCCACAATAATAAGGAAGTCAGGTATTACGCCGGTAGAGATGCATGCTTTATAAGAAGTATCTACTGCAATAATAACACAGCGTTTTGCAAGTTCCTTTAGCACAGGAAGGGCTTCATCCAGTGTCGGTCCTGCAGAGAGGATGCACGCAGGAATACCGGAAATGCGTTTTTCTGTGTTTGAAACAGGTTTTGACTGTGCAAGTGCTGAAATGTTTTTAGAGAGGTTCCTTACCCAGTCTTTACCAAAGCGTTTTAGGGTATTCAAGTTAATTTGCTTTCTATTAAAAAAAGCCTGGACTGCGGCATCACACTGCTGATAATACTCTTCATACAGGTGGTACAGTGAGCGGAGCTTTACAATTTGGGCTTCAACAAAGGGGAACTCCTCAAGTATGGAAGAGATTGTACCTGGAGCGGTCCCAAGTGCAAGCGAGAATACATCCTTGTCAAAGAGCTCTGAATAATCAAGTCCGTCCTTCAATGCTGATAGAAAAAGCGGTATGTCAGGTTCAATCACTATAATAGGAACAGCCGGGTACTTGTTATGAAATGCTGCAACATGGTACCCAAGTCCGAACCCGTAAAAGATGCACACTCCGGGTTTCTCAGAAAACTTTTGATCAATCAGCCGGATGGCTTCTATATTCGGGGAATGCCGTGAATGCAGATATGTCTTCCCTTTCCGCATGCTCGGCAGACCGTTCTTTGCTGTTATAACCTCTGCTTCAGGATCCGGCGTGAACTTATCCAGGATATCTGTCTGGAAGCTGGGATATTTTCTGATGAGCGCTGAAATATTATTGTTCCAATTGTTCATTCAAGCTCCAAGCGTATTCTCATTCCGTCTATTATTTCAGTTTCAGGTTCAGGGTCCTGGCTTTGTACCCAGCCTTCGCCTTCAATTATGACATCCAGATCCTCCCTCTCCAGCAGTGGAAGCAATAGGCGCTTGGGGTACCCGGTTAGATCCGGCATTATATCCCCGATTTCAGCTTCTTCCTGTTGGAGAAGCCGGATTTGGCCTGAGTGCTCTACTTCACGCTGACCCTGGATTGGGATGCCCAGGTAGCGGACCATCTCTGTTATGCCCTGGGAAACCATTGGAGCTGCTGTTTGGCTTCCAAAGTAATTTTCTCCTTTAGGATTGTTGATAACACCATACACAATGTATTCCGGATCATCTGTTGGGAAAATAGCAAGACAGGATGCAATATGTTCATCCTCTGAATATGTTCCTGTCACAGGATCCAGTATTTGGGCAGTACCAGTTTTTGCTGAGACCCTCAGACCTTCCACACCAGCCAATCTGCCTATCGCATCTTCATCCGAAACAGCGGACTCCATCATCTCCAGAATTGTTTGTGCTGTGTTTTGGGATACAACTTGGCGTACCTGAGTCCTGGAGTTGTCCATAAGTACTTCGCCTTCAGGGGAAACAATCCGTTCTATGACCTGCGGTTCTATCAGTGTACCGTTATTTGTAAATACTGTAGCTGCCTGAGCAATCTGGAGCGCAGAGACGCCAATTTCCTGGCCAATAGCAATCGTAGGCTGTGTTCTTACTGACCATTGGGCTGGAGAGCTCAGAAGCCCGTTCGTTTCTCCGGGTAGGGGCACATTAGTTTGTCTTCCAAACCCGAAAGACTGAAGCATGGCGTGAAAATTTGCAGCATCTACGCTTTCGGATGCAGAAGCAGCACCTGTATTACAGGAGTGGATTAATATTTCTTCAGGATTCACCCATCCATGGACACCGAGACAGTTTATTCTAATGGAAAAGTCCTCGGATATTTCATTTTCATAGGATCCGTCACAGAAAAAGCGGGAATTGCGGTTTATGGCGCCCAGTTCAAAGAAACTTGCCAAAGTGAAAATCTTGAATACCGAACCGGGCTCATATGTATACCCTGCTATTCTGTTAAAACGACTGCCTTCGGGATATTCATAAAATGTGTTCGGATCATAGGAGGGTAGGGAAACGTACGCCAGAATATCTCCGTTATTAGCATCCATCACAATAAACATAACAGAGTCAGCTTCAAGCGTTGACAACGTAGTCTCTGCTATCTCCTGAATCAGGAATTGTATATTCAGATCTATTGTGAGAAATACCTGGTTACCATATACTATTTCAGAAGACTGGTTCCATCTTATTGGAGGAGAAAGCTGGTCATTCATTGTATACTCAATACCTTCAAGCCCGATATTATCGATACCTACATATCCGATTAAATGTGCAGCAAGTTCCTGTTCCGGATAGTTTCTTCCGTATTCAGGTTCAAGTGAGATACCTGCAAGCTCCCCTCTGTCAAGAAGCTCTTCGATCCGTTGTGATTCAGTTGGTGTTATTTTACGCTCGATGTATGCAAACCCGGTACGTGTCCGAAAAGTGCGGAGAATGTCTGCTGCGTCATGGTCAAGAATGGCTGCTAAAGAACTAGCTGTTTCTTCAGGATTTGTAATATTCGGGATCCACGCAGTAACCGAATTCAAGCGGGTCTGTATTGCAAGTATTCTCCCGTTCCTGTCTAATATTGGTCCTCTTTCAACAGGAGGGGTGAAAATGGGGTCTTGTATATTTTCTTCCGACTGAATAAGCATCAGGAATCCGAACTTCCATAGAATGATGCTTACAGCAATTAAAGTAAAAACAATAAAAAACGTAAAGCGCCCGCGCCGCTCTGCCATCAGCAGGACTCCCAAAAGTACTGAAAATATTGAATAGAATGAGCTTCATTATTACATATTCTCCATCTTTTGTCTTCCCTAAGTACGGCTAACCACAGCTTTACGTATTTTGATTTTGCCAAAACAATTTTTAAACAACTCTCAGGCTAATTAAAAAAGAAAAACCCAAAAGAACAGAAGGAATTAGTAAAAAAGGACAAAAGAATTCCGATATTCAAAACTGAGGGGAAGAAAATGGGAGAAATAATAGTTCAGCAAAAAATCCGAAAAAGAAGAAAAAACGGTAGTCTCCTGAGGAGTCTATTCATCTTTTTCCAGCAGAGATATGAAGAGCTTAGGCTGCCGGACTTGAAAAGCCTTGTGAACCAGATCAGCGTAGCGCCTGTGTACATGGCAATTCTTGTGACTGTTTTTGCAGTCATTTTATTTTTTTCTTTTAGTACTGCATCTTCAGGTATGACAATTCAGTCTGATAATTTTATTCTGCCTAGAGAAGATAATATTGATCATCTGCTTCATTCTTATATGGATGTTGAAAATGATATTCCTGAGGAACTCACATCATCTGCTGAACTCCCCCAGGGAATCACACAACAGCTCCAGGAAAATACTTACACCCTCGCACCAGGGGATACACTCTCTGAAATTGCTGCAGAGTATGGACTTACATTGGACACACTTATCAGCTATAACGGGATCCGGGATGTCCGAAGACTTTCTGTTGGCACTGAGCTAAGGATTCCAAATATTGATGGTGTAATGTACACAGTCCGCAGGGGCGATAATCTGAGTGCAATTGCGTATCGCCACAGTGTCCGACTCAATGATATTACAGATGCGAATAACATGGAAACAGCTATGATCCGTCCAGGGGACCAGCTGTTTATTCCAGGCGGAAGAATGGCACCTCTTGAATTGCGCAGGGTACTCGGTGAACTATTCGTGTACCCAACCAGGAGCAGGTTTACCAGCGGATTCGGCATGCGTAGGGACCCGTTTACCGGAGAACCGCAATTTCATAATGGAATTGATCTTGCTAATGCAACCGGAACTGCGATAACTGCAGCAATGGATGGGACTGTACAGCGGATCGGTATAAACCGAACCTATGGCAGATATATCATTCTTAGCCATGCAGGGGGATTCCAGACCTGGTATGCTCACTTAAACAGGGCACGGGTTTCAGCAGGTCAAACTGTTGTACAAGGACAGAGGATTGCAGATATGGGCAATTCCGGTTATTCTACAGGAAGCCATCTGCATTTTTCCATATACCGCAGGGGAGAACCTATTAACCCGATGGAGTTTTTACATTAAAATAGAGACACTATTTGTAAAATAGCTGTAAGGAATAAATTATGAGAGGATTGGTTGTAATTTTAATCATCGCGTTTGCTGTAATTACCCTATTTCAGGCTTTTTCAGCACATAGGAATGATCCAGCCGAAGATACTGCAAATGAAATAATTGTAAACATTCACAGATAGCGGCAGAGGTATTACCTGCCGTGGCAATGTTTGTATTTTTTCCCGCTGCCGC
>CAYRYS010000121.1:0-7526 GCA_964428555.1 uncultured Spirochaetales bacterium
GTTTAGAGTTAGAGGAATTAAGAAGCTGATTCAAAATGGCATGTGGATCAGCCTTTATAAAGCAGGGACACGAAAGTATTCTCTATCCTATACGGGTGGCAGTGGCTCAGAAGTGAAGGGCTATATCATCACTATTCAGGATGTTACCCATTGGACTACGCTGGTAGGGGAGAAGGAAAGGGCTGTTGCAGCTGAAGGGACTGCAAATAGGGAATTAAAAAACATGCAGCTCCAGCTTATCCGTCAGGAAAAGCTTGCTTCCATTGGCCAGCTTGCTGCAAGCCTTGCCCATGAATTGAATAACCCCCTAAGTTTTTTAAAAAGTAATCATCAGCTCATCCAGAAATACATGGAGGATATAAAGCCGGTTTTTTTCCATGTGCTGGATACCGGAGACCTTCCGGAAGGAGCGGACAAGTTGCAGCTGAAAGATAAGATTACTGAAATTGAAGAGATGTTTCATGATTCCAGTGAAGGGTTCTCGCATATCATCAGCGTTATACGGAACCTCCTTAGTTTTGCCCATGGCGGAGGTAGCATCCAGGGAAAATCCTATGATCTGCATAAAGGTATTGAAAGTACTTTGAAAATTATAGATATTAAACTGAGAAATATTGCCGATGTACAAACCGATTTCGGAGATGTGCCTTTGATAGAGTGCAGTGGTGATGAAATTAACCAGGTGCTGTTAAATATTCTCACAAACGCTGCCCAGGCTATATCCGAGCGTATAGAAAAAGAACCTGATTTTATCGGTAAGGTAGGAATAAAAACCGGTAGAATAGGGGAGGGCCGCATAGAATGCGCGATATCGAATAACGGATACCCGATTCCGCAGGATATCCGTGAAAACATTTTCGATCCCTTTTTCTCTACAAAAGAACCTGGAAAGGGTACAGGGCTTGGGCTCAGTATTGCATGGGACATTATTGTAAAACGCCACAATGGGACATTTCGTGTGGAAAGTAATGGAGAAACTGTTTTCCGGTTTACTCTTCCTATAGAACAAAATGATACGAATAAACAGTAAATAGTACAATACCGTTCTTGTGAAAGAACTATTTATAGTAAATTATTACAATTAGGATGGGAAAATGAGTCAGCTACCAGAACTGCTTGCGCCTGCAGGCGATCTTGAAAGCGCGTTGACAGCATATAAATATGGAGCAGACGCTGTGTACTGCGGCCTTGGAAGATTCAATGCCAGAGAAATGGCGAAGAACTTTAGCTTTTCAGAAATGTCCAAGCTCTCTGAGTATGCTAAAAAGCGGGATAAGAAATATTACCTTACTTTTAATACTTTGATTAAGCAGTCAGAGCTCCCTTCTGCATACAAAGACTTGGAGCAGATATCTTCTCTTGACCCGGATGGAGTAATTGTTCAGGACCTGGGTATACTCAAGCTTATAAAACAATATTTTCCGCGTATTCCGGTGCATGCATCAACCCAAATGGGTATTCATAATTCAGCTGGGGTAAAAACTGCGGAGCGGCTAGGCATTTCCCGGGTCATTCTTGAGCGCCAGGTTACCACAGAGGAGCTGCGGTCCATAGTTTCTGCTACAGACGCAGAGATAGAGGTATTTATCCATGGCGCTCTCTGTTGCTCGCTTTCCGGTATGTGTCTCTTTTCCTCCTGGTTCGGCGGATGGAGCGGGAACCGCGGCAGATGTAAACAGCCTTGCAGAAGGCGCTTTCACGCACTGGAGGGAGATGAAAAACACAGCGGTTTTCTTTTTTCTACCCAGGATCTGTATAGTCTGGACCTTGTACCGCAGTATGTTGAAATGGGTATAGCATCTTTGAAAATTGAAGGGAGGCTGAAGAAACCTGATTATATACGCAGTGTTGTTTCAGCATACCGCATAGCCCTTGATTCAGGGGGAGACCGTAAAGCCCTGGGAGAAGCAAAGCAGATACTTGCAGGCTCCTTCGGGAGGCGGTGGTCCCACGGCTTTGCTTCCAAGCAGGACATGGAGTCTCTTATTCAGTATGATTCTCTCGGTGTCTCCGGTTTATTAGTTGGAGATGTAAAACAAGCTGGAGATAAATGGTTCAGCGTGGAAGTTTCCAGACCCATTTTTGTGGGTGATAGATTGAGGGTCCAAGGCAGCACAGGGGATGAAGCCCCATCCTTTACAATACGGACAATGCGGAAAAAGTCAAAACATGTATCCTTTGCGCGTAAGGGTGAGCTAGTAAGTATAGGATACAGTGGTGAGGTCCCTGATAACGCAAAGGTGTTTAAGGTTGGAGAGTCAAGAAATCCTGATAGTTTTTCTCATAAAAATCTAGCATTATATCAACAGAAGGAAGCTGTTGATTTGGAAATTGCTATTTCCAGTAAGATGATTAGAATAGTGAACTCCCTTTCTGGTGTTCCTGCTTGGGAAAAAAAGCTCGACCTGGAGGAAGCGCAAAAGCATTCCTTGGATACACAGACAGTGGAAAATATGTTCCGGTCAACCCGCTCTGATAAGCTGCAGGCCGGGGTTATCCAAATTTCAATTGACGGAGATTATTTTTTCCCTCTTAGGGAGCTGAAACAGTTACGGAGGGAGTTTTGGAATTGGTTTTTACAAGAGTATGAGGAAATGGGTACAGAGACTATCTCTGCCGGAGAAGTAACGGAAAAGGACTTTAGTTTTTCATCTGCGCGAAAGCATGTTACAGGTAAATCTGCAGCAGTGTGCGAAGAAAACCCTGTTTCAAGTGGTGATGCAACTGTGTTTTACTCAATAGATGTTGCTCGGGAAGGTGTGAAAAACGTTATACTCCCTGAGTTTTGTCCGGAAGATAAACTTGAAAACCTTGGCTTACAAATCCGGAATGTATATGAAAAAGGGGCAAGGCTTTTCAGGATTACCTCCTTATATCAGCTTTCGCTGTTTGACGAACTTCCGGAGGCGATTCTTCTCTCTTCTTTTCCTCTCCCTGTTACCAATTCCTTGACTGCAAAGGTTCTTATGGAAAACGGGATCTCTCAAATTCAGGCTTGGGTTGAGCTTGGAAAAGAATCAATTGCTCAGTTGTGTAAGGCAAGCCCATTACCGTGCGAAATGTATGTGTACGGCAGACCGGCTATCCTGGAAACCAGGGCAGCAGTCCCCGCGGAAGGGGAGATCTCAGACTCCAGGGGCAAGCACTTTTTTGTATCTTCACCTGACAGATACGGACTTACCAGGCTCTTTCCCAAGGAAGTACTTTCTGTGCCCTGTGTTAGCGGAGCAGCAGAGTTTCGTGATTTCTGTAATGCGGAGATAGGTGAATCTGAAACAAGTGAATTTAATTATACGAGGGGGCTAACCTAGGGATGAAATTACCTACACTCCAGTCCGACAGTGTGCGGTACTTGGTTGTATCTGCCATTATTTTACTATTACTCATTGCCGGTTCTTTTTACTTTTTTGCAGTGAATTTTCTATTTGCCCATGTAGTCACAGAACTTTTTACTGTCATTATTGGAATAGTAATATTTATAATTACATGGAATGCAAGAAAGTATATTGAAAACGGATTTATTATTATTACCGGAATTGCATATCTCTTTGTTGGTATATTTGATGTGTTCCACATGCTTACATATAAGGACATGAACATCTTCCATGGGATTACTGCGAACATGCCGACGCAGCTCTGGATTATTGCCCGGTATATTGAAAGCATTTCAATATTTGCTGCTGCGCTGTTTATCGGGAAAAAGGTTTCTCCTTGTAAGGTGCTTTTTGTTTTTCTTTTTGCCTCAGTACTTGTGGCCCTTTCACTGACCCTAGTACCAATATTTCCTGATTGTTACATAGAAGGACAGGGTCTTACTCTTTTTAAGGTTGCCAGCGAATATCTCATTTCTCTGTTGTTAGTAGGTGCTGTCCTCATTATAGCTTCTCAAAATTACTTTTCAGATAAGGTGATTACCAGATACATAATAATTTCCATATTACTGACTATTGCTGGTGAGTTGTTCTTTACCTTCTATGTTAGTGTTTTTGGTATTTCCAATGTACTGGGACATGGGTTTAAGATTGCCTCTTTCTACTACCTCTACCGTGCGGTCGTAGTTTCCGGAATCAGGCGGCCCCAGGCTATGCTCTATACAAAGCTTCAGGAGGCTTTAGAAGAGAAGGAGATGCTCTTAAGCGAGATACACCATAGGGTCAAGAATAATCTCAACATGGTAACCAGTTTAATCAGTATTCAGTCCCAGGAAGTGGAGGATCAGAAAACCCAAGAAATGTTTCAGGACCTTATCTCAAGGGTGGATGCAATTGCCGCTATTCACCAAATAATCTATACAAAGAAGGTCTTCGGATGTGTGGATATTTCAAGCTATGCCCGCCAGCTTGTTGGGCAGATAGTTGATTCAATGGCAGAACAGGATGTACGGGTTGATTTTCACTTGGAAGAGGCAAGTTGTCTGCAGAAAGAAGCAGTCAATTTCGGAATAATCCTATCAGAGCTTGTTACAAATGCATTGAAATACGGCTTTCGCGGTGCAGAGCAGCCGGTTTTAACGGTGTATCTCTACCAGGATGAACAGGGAATGCTCAAGTGCAGTGTGGAAAATAATGGAGAGCCAATTGATACATCTATAATAACAGCCAGTAAATCATTAGGTTTTACTCTGGTGAAAAACCTTGCTGAGAATATGCAGGGCAGCGTTGAAATTACAGGGGATAAAGGAACAACTGTAACGTTCTCACTTATGTGTCAGAAGTGTTAACTGTCCTTTGTCAGATAGTCAATTGCTTCTTCCTTGCTTGAGCAGACTTTCATGTTTCTGCCGGTTATGCCTGCAATAGCGTTTACTAATGCTTTTTTTACCCCTGAAATTCCGATAACCGCGCTTTTTTTAATATAGGGCTTATTACTCTTGGTAAACCCTTCTATTGCTTTCATAATGTCAGGGTTAGGGTCTTGGAACTTAATATTTGAAAGGGCTAATACTGATTCAGGATCTGAAGAATGGATAATGCCTTTTCCCTCAGATATTACCTGGTCAATCTCATCCATTGCCCCGCTTTCCGGGAATTCCATGTAAACGATCTGTTTGCCATTTTCTTCAAGTACTTTTACTTCAGACATGCTCTCTCCTTTTTCTCATAGTCCATTTTTCTAAGTATACACTATATCCTTTAGAATTTCAGTAAAAATTATGCAGTGGATAGCGGTAAAGGGAGAGCTATCTTCCAAGGCAAAGCTATTTTGATAGAACAATGATCTGGTAGGGAGCTAAGATGTACTCAGAAACCTCTTCTGAAAATATGTGAGTTGTTGAAAAGCAAAGCGTGCCTTTTGCTTGGATTCTGGTCTTTCTGCTGCCCATATTACAGATAAACCGTAAGCTTTGGGTCTCTGTTTTCCGTGTGAAAAAGAGTATATTCCCCTTTGACGAACATTCGGTAAACTCGCCATTCCAGACTGCTGGATTATCCTGTCTGAAACAAAGCATTCTTCTGAAATAATTCAGCATTGAATCTTGGTCTTTTTTTTGCTCTAAGACATTGGTCCCGCTCTTCGCGTTTGGATGGATGGGCAGCCATGGGGTTGCAGTATGGGAGGTGAACCCTGCATTTTTTTCAGGTGTCCACTGCATGGGGGTTCTCGCCCTGTCTCTGCCTACCTGGTTGGCAAGTGCAACAGCTTTTTCTGTATCTATACCTCTGCCTTTTAAAAGATGAAAAGCATTGATTGAAATTGGGTCCTGAAAAACATCGGGGTTTGAAATCTCCAGATCTCTCATCCCTATTTCCTCGCCGTAATAATAGCTTGGAGTACCGGGCAGAAAGGCAATGAGTGCAAGCGCGCATTTGGAGCGGAGCTTATCATCCTTACCATCAGAATAGTGATCTATTGAACGGGTCCTGTCATGGTTACCGATTGTATTCGCGTCCCAGCAGCCTTCAGGTATTTTAGGCACCCGGGAATTAAAAAGGCTAGCTGTCTTCTCTGCGTCTAACCCGCGTATTTCCGGAAAATAGAAATTGAATACTGTGTGCAGCATGTCTGAACCATTTCCATAGTATGAAAGGAGTTCTGTTTCTCCAATCAGGATCTTATCATCATATTCATCGCAGACTTGGCGCATCTGTTTAATAATATCAAAATTTCCGGGGAGATTTTCCTGGTACCGGAATTTCTGTTCAAAGATCGTACCCATTTCCTGGGGTGTCTTCCCGCCTGTTATTACTTCATAGAGCACGTCCTCTGTTTTGGTATGAATACCTGAGTCTCTCATCTCAGAGTCTTCTAGGAAATGGGTGATTGCGTCAATGCGGAATCCGTCAACACCACGGTCAAACCAGAATCGCATGACATTGTACATTGCGTTTCTTACCTCAGGATTTTCCCAGTTTAAATCCGGCTGTTCTTTGTAGAACATGTGGTAATAATACTGGTCTGTAGTTTCATCATACTCCCATGCTGACCCCCCGAAATAAGATTCCCAGTCATTCGGAGGACCTCCATTTATCCCGTCTTTCCATACATACCAGTCTCTGTACGGATTATCTTTGGACTTTCTTGATTCAATAAACCATTGGTGTTTATCTGATGTATGGTTTGGTACAAAGTCCAAGAGCACTCGAATGTTCCGCTTTCTGCATTCAGCAATTAAGGTATCGAAGTCTTCCAGGCTTCCGTATGTTGGGTCAATATTACAAAAATCTGAGATATCATATCCTGTATCGCGCTGAGGGGAGGGATAGAATGGTGAGAACCAGAGCGCGTTTACTCCTAGCCAATTCAGGTAATCCAGCTTTTCAATAACGCCGGGTAGATCACCTATACCGTCATTGTTTGAGTCAGCAAAGGATCTGGGATAGATCTGATAGAGGATTGCGTGTTTCCACCACTGGGGTACAGCCATGTAAGCTCCTTGATAGATAGTCTTATTAGTGTAGTTATACCGGTTTAGTAAGACCTTGAAAAGGGATAGCAGCGAATTTATAAAATGATTTTAATAGGTAATTGCGTATTTGTGAAAATAAGGTATATTTTTAAGATGACTATATGAATTGTGAGCTTTCAGGAGGAGCAAAATGGCAGCAGATTATTATGAGTTTGATAATGAACTAACAGAATTATTCATGAATGAGAAGTACGATGAGGTGCTTACGCGGCTGGATGAGGAGGCAGCAAAATTTCCTGAGAAGGAATATGAAATGACCTGGGCTAAGGGCCTCTGTCTTGCTTTGTCCGGTAAGGCGGATAAGGCTTTTGATGTTTTGGAAGCAGGACAGGATAAGGGTTTTTTCTATCCTGTATACCCGGAGGATACTGTCTTTTCTCAGAATGGGCATGAAAAAAGATTCCAGGACCTTCTTGCAGCAAACCGTGAGCTTCGCCTGGCTAAGCAGAAGAAGGTAAAGCCGGAATACCGGATTGTTCAGGGAGAGGAAGGGAAGAATGGAAAATCCCTCTTTATTGCACTCCATGGAAGGGGAGAAAATATCGATTATTTTCAGGAAAGATGGCATTCTCCGGAGTTTGCAACAGGCTGGGATGTGATATATGTACAGTCAGGCCAG
>CAYRYS010000122.1:0-7065 GCA_964428555.1 uncultured Spirochaetales bacterium
CTCTCGATACAATTCTGCTATGCAGAATCACTCGAGGAGCGTTGTTGTTCGCAGCAGGATTGCCGTTATTTCATCATCCTATTATACTGGGTGTCTATGGACTTGTTTTCTAATGCACAAAGCAGTAATGAACCCCTGGCATCGCGGATGCGGCCCCGGAACCTTGACGAGTTTATCGGTCAGGAGCATATTGTCGGCCCCGGGAGGCTCCTTAGGCGGGCAATTCAGGCAGACCAGCTGTCATCACTTATTTTCTACGGCCCTCCAGGAACTGGAAAAACTACACTTGCAAGGGTAATCGCAAACACAACAAAGAGCTTTTTTATTACGATTAACGCGGTGCTCGACGGAGTGAAGCAGCTGCGGGAGGCAATTACCCAGGCAAAAGAGCACAGGGACATGTATGATAGGCGGACCATCCTCTTTGTTGACGAAGTGCATAGGTGGAACAAGTCTCAGCAGGACGCCCTCCTTCCCTGGGTAGAAAACGGCACTGTTATCCTCATTGGTGCTACAACAGAAAATCCCTTTTTCGAGGTAAACCCTGCCCTTGTATCGCGGAGCAGAATTTTTCAATTAACACCCCTTTCTTCCCAAGAGCGGAAGGCTATTGCATTGCAGGCCTTAAAGGACCCAGTCCGGGGGTATGGAAAATATACTGTAGAAGTTGATGATGATGCCCTGGAACATCTCGTAGATGTCTCATCTGGAGATGCAAGAAGCCTTCTAAACGCGATTGAGCTTGCTGTGGAAACAACACCGGAAAACTTCCCTCCGAAAGAGGATGAAACAATCCGCATTACCTTGGAAGCAGCTGAGGAAAGCATACAGCAGAAGGCGCTTTTGTATGACAAAGAAGGGGACTATCACTTTGACACAATCAGCGCGTTTATTAAATCTATCCGCGGTTCAGACCCGGACGCGGTCCTCTTCTGGCTTGCAAGGATGATACGCGCAGGGGAAAATCCGCGTTTTCTTTTTAGACGGATGCTCATTTCCGCGTGTGAAGATATAGGCCTTGGAGACCCCCAGGCAGTTGCTATTGTAGAGGCTGATGCAGCTGCTTTTGAGCGGGTCGGTATGCCGGAAGGCGCTTTTCACCTGACACACGCGGCCCTGTATCTTGCAACAGCACCGAAATCCAATTCAACCCTTGCAGTATTCGACGCAATGAAGGCACAGGAAGAAGAGGTGGACGTTCCAAACCACCTGAAAGATGATTCCAGAGATGCAAAGGGATTCGGCCATGGCCAGGGATATCTGTATCCCCATGCGTATAAAGACCATTGGGTTGCTCAGCAGTATCTGCCTGAAGGACTACAGGGAAGGATCTTTTATCAGCCCTCAGACCAGGGGTATGAAAAGGATATAAGGACCCAGGTACTCCGCAGAAGGGAAGCCCAGATTTCTGCTGCAGTCAGTGAGTCTGTTCCTGAGGTTCTCACCTTTTCCCCTGGTGACTCACAGCGTGAACGGTGGCTTTCCAGAACAGGAGCAGGTGTATCTGAGAACATAGCAGATCAGCGGGATTTGCTCTTCGGACTTGCCCCTGTGCCAAGACACAGCAGGATACTCATCCCCAAGGCAGGGACTCTTATTATCCCCGGCGAAGCAATACGGAAGGTGCCGGAAGGCGGGGTGTGGATCATTCCTGTGAACGAAAAAATAGCACAGGCAGTACGCCATTCTACGGAAGTACTCTCTGATATCGAAAAACCGTATCTTCTGGAATCTCTTAGTCAGGTTGATGATGAGGTCCTTTTTGATTTCATCTTCTCCTTAAACACTTTTACCAGGCTTTCTGAAAGCATTGACCTGTTCTCACAGGTGTTCCCGAAAACTGAAGATAAAGGAAAGTGGTGTATTGCCCAGGTCCTGCCTGCCAGATCCACCAGGTTGTCCGGTATTGCGGAAAAAGAGCTTTACCCGGAGCAGGTTGAAATGCTCAAATCTGCTGAAAAGGCGATTTACTCCGACCCTGATAATCCTTTAATTAATTGGGATAAAGAGGACCTGCTGCAGTGCGCTGAAAAAGCAGGTTTTTCCCCTGAAGAAGCATTTATAAAAACGTATACAGAAAAGCGGACTATCCGGAAAAAAGACATACACCAGTGGTTTACCTCAGGCAGCTACAGCAGGGCTTTACAGGAAACAGCAACTGCTCCGCAAAGACGGGACCTTTACACAACAGTAGAAAATAAACTGGGAAACCAAGAGATACTGTGGAAATCTGAAATGCTTTTCTGCAAGTTCGTAAAAACACTATAATTTCTTTTTTTTGCAAAAAAGGTCCTCAATATTCCGGTCCTATCTTCTAGTTGATTTCTGCATATATACCTGGTACAGTTTATCTGTTCTTCTTACGTAAGGAGTATGTTTTGCCAGTAAAAAAGCCTGTGTTTTTTATCCTCTTTCTTTTTCTATTATTACCATCTGCTTATTCCCAGGAGTCTGTATCCCTGGCTCTGCTTCCTTTGAATCCTGTAGGAATAACAGAAATGGAAGGCCGGATTCTTACAGGCCTGCTTGAATCTGCATTTATTCAAACAGGGAGCTATCAATTGGCCAGTCAAAGCCGAACAACCGAAGCATTGCGAGCCGAAGGGTTTTCTGCTGCCGATTGTTCACACCCTGGTAATGCAGCAGAGGTCGGCAGGTCTTTGGGTACTGAGCAGGTCATGTATGGAGAAGTAACCAGGCTTTCAGGCAGGATCCTGCTTCATGGTGAAATTATTAATGCAGAATCCGGTGAGGTAATAAGGGAGGAGAATACAGAAACAGCCACTGTTGATGAAATGATGGACGCAGTGGAGCTGCTTGCCTTCAAGATAGCAGGGATGATTGTGTTATCAGGGCTTGATAATGAAGGGCATGAAATTGCGGAATCATTTACTGAGATTGTTATTCGTACCCAGCCTTCAGGTGCAAGGGTCTTCTTAAACTCGCGGGAAATTGGTACTGGTCCCTTTAATTATCGCAGAGTCCCGGTTGGACGCGTTAGAATCGATGCTGCTTATGAAAATATGCACTTTTCCCGGGTAATGGAAATTGCAGAAACAACGAATGAACTCCTTCTTGAACTGGAGCAGAGGAGCGGCAGTATCTATATCCGCACTGAGAATGAAAATGTCGGGGTCAGTATTGACGGTAATGACCTTGGTCCAATTGGAGACGGATATTACCATGGTTTGACAGGGGGTGAGCATAGAATAGAACTGTTTGGAAGATGGGTATACTGGACAGGTTTTGCGACTGTTATTCCCGGAGAAACAGTACGAATAGATGCAGTTCCCGCAACTGCCGGGCAGCTGACATACTCGCTTCCTGATGGTGCTGCGGCACGGCTTTACGGAAGGGGCGAGAATATCACCTTTCACGGTACGGATTCCACCCTGCTAATACCCGGCAGATACCAGGTATCAGTTACTGGCGAAGATTACCAGCAGTATAATACGTCGATCCGGATTATTGCGAGGGAAGAGACCCGTTTTCATCCTGAAATGGAATTCAGTAGCGCATATTACCAGGAAAGGTTTGACAATATGCTGGAAGGCTTGTCATCAATAGAGACTTCCGGAGACTTCCTTTCTCAAGTATTTAGCATCAGGTACAGTTTGGATAATTCTCCTTTTCCTTTTCCTGCATTTGCTCAGCAGCTTCTCGATGTAACTGAAAATAGACTTATTTCCTATTTCAGTACTCAGGAGATCAGCAGTCTGGAGAACAGTGTATTGGAACAGAAGCTGGAAAATGCACAAGCTTGGGAGCAGCGTATTGTTTCAGGACACTTGGATATTCCTGATGCATCTTCTCAAATAGCCGCTTTTCAAGAATTGGCTGTAGAGGAATATAGAACCCGGAGGCTGCGTATGGAGGCAGCTAGACTGGAAGAAGAATTGGCCTTGATTAATGCGGATCTTGCTGCTCAGGATGCATACTCAGTTGTTTTCTGGTCAGGTATCGGAACAGCAGCAGCCGGAGCGGTCAGTGCTGGGGTCAGCTACGGCTTTGGAAATACTCCGGGGAATGCACAAATGGCAGCCCATTGGCGGTACGGGTTTTATGCAGGTACCGCAGCAGCAGCTCTCGGGGTTTTGGTTTCTTCAATTACCCATTTTGCAGCACCGGATACGGAAAATGCAGAGGAGAGGGTAGAGGAAATTCGGGCACGGATTGAGGCACTTGAAGCGGAACTTCAATAGTATTAAGACGCAGGTTTTCCAATCTTCCTTGCTGACTTTCTGCGTATCCTTGAAAGCGGTGCGTAGAAATACAGAATTGCTGCTGCAACTGCGGTCATACCTACAATTGCCCCGGGAAGCCGGTCAATTCCCAGAGTAAAACAGCTGCATAAGACAAAGGTTTGAAAGAAGGCAAGGGATAACACATATTTCGGATGTTTTTTTTATAAGCCGCAATATCCCAGGTATGCCTCCTACAAACTGGAGCAGCAATACTCCGGATAAAAAAAAGCGTAACCCCGCAAGGCGCAAAGGGCTGGTGTATAAGAGTGCTATCTTTACTCCGGTAAAGGCTGTTGACCACATAAGGCAGGCTGTTACAGCAAATGCCCAGACTGGGATTTTGTCGATTAGTGAATTCTTGTGCATAAGTCTGCTTAAGATACATAGAAGAGCTTGTTTCGGCAACCTGCACTTGAAACAATCAGTAAAAATAACTACTCTGTTTCTACTGAAAGGAACAAAATATGGGAGAGCTGATAGCCCTTAGTATATCCGCGTATATTGTTGCGTTTTCCGGAGCTGTAATGCCCGGACCGCTGTTAACTGCTACAGTGCACGAAAGCGCAGGCCGCGGTTTTTCTGCAGGGCCTCTTTTTATTATTGGTCATGGTATCCTTGAACTCTTGCTTCTTCTCGTCCTCCTGCTCGGTGCTGCTCCGATTCTAACCAATACCATTTTTTTTACCTGTGTTTCCATAGTTGGCGGCGTTATTATGGGAATAATGGCATTTACCATGTTTTTAGGAATCCCAAAGGTAGTTATGCCTTCAGCGTCCGGGAGTAGGATGCAGGGAAAGCTAGTTTTTAAGGGAGCTCTGCTGAGTCTGGCAAATCCATATTGGACTATCTGGTGGGCAACAATTGGACTTAGTTTTCTCGCAGCAAGCAGAGGCTATGGTTTTACTGGAATTGTAATCTTTTTTACTGGTCATATCCTCGGTGATTTAACCTGGTATGGATTTATCTCCTATATTGTTTCAAAAGGCCGGAGGTTTCTAACAGACCGGAGGTATAAACTGCTTATAGCTGTTTGTGCCGGAGTGCTCTTTGTATTTGCTGTTCTCTTTATTGTTCGCGGTCTAGGAAAAGCTCTTGAGACCGGTCTTTTAGGTTAAAAGATTTTACTCTTAGTTTATTTGGTATCTATAGAAATGCCTTGTCTTAGAAGTAGTAATCTCTTTGAAAGCGCTTTTCCATTTCATAGTATGTTAGTGTACAGTGCTCTCCAGGCAGCTCCATTTCTCTTTTTGCTTTAACTTCATATCCGAGCTTGCGGAAAAAGCTTTTTGCCTGTAAAGAGCAGGAAAGGTATGTCCGCTTTTCTCCATGCTGTTTTGCGTACTCTTCTAGATATTGAACAATTGTTGTGCCAAGCCCTTTTTTCTGATGTTCAGGATGAATGAACACCCGTTTAATATATGAGCGTATTACAGTACCTGTGCCCACCAGTTCATCATCATCAAATAATAAAACTGTATGTCCAATATCAGCGTCCTTCTGAATATACTTTTCCGAATGGTACTTACAGTAATAGAGAAACGCAGGATTATTCATTTCGGATTTCAAATTATAGCAGACAGTTGAGTTGACCAGTTTATGAATGTCATGCAGTGTTTCTGCGTCACCATGATTAAAAGGTGTTAATTTCATATCAACCGATTTTATATGCATATCTATTATAATATAAGTTTTATGCTATCAGTTTTCAAGAAATATTAATAATGCATCAAAAAAAACTGAAAAAAGCATCAGGGATTCTTGATTTTCTCTAATTTATGTACTATATTGTTAGTAACAATTCCTAAATAAGGCGGTGCGTTATGAACCACAACATACAGGAAGCAACAAAGCTTATTGAAAAGCAGAATTACGATCAGGCAATCCAGGTATTGAATGAAATACTTTTCCAAGAACCTGACAACAAGGAAGCCCTTGTGAATCTTGGAATTGCATATACTGAAAACGGAGAATTGGAAAAAGCAATAAAAACACTAAAGTATTATATAAAGGACGATAAGGAAAACGCAGAGGCTTGGGAAGCCTTAGGTGTTTCTTATTACAAAAAGCATGATCTGAATAAGGCAAAATACTATATGCTGAAGGCAAACCTATCTGATCCGAACAATGCCTCAGTATTGCGTAATCTCGGCGTAATTTACAATCAGCTGGACCAGACACGGGTAAGCTACAATTACTTGAAGCGATCCTATGAACTGAATCCGGATGATTACCTGACAATGTACGCTCTTGCCTCAGCTCATGTATATCATGACCGGAAAGAAAAGGCTTTGGAATTATTGAAGAAGCTTTCTGAAATTAATATTCCGGACACTATAAAGGAACCAGTAGGGCAACTGCTGGTCAACCTCCAGACAGGCTGGGAAATATTCGAGCTAGCCTAAAGGAAAAAGCAAAAGGGAAAAATAAGGGGTTGGCATCCGCTTTTTAAAGCGGATGCCTTTTTTTTATTCCTGTCTACGCGGATCTTCCCAATACTCCCAGCCGGAAGCTGTGTTTCTGAGAATGTAATCTGCGGTTATTATTAGCTCTTCAGAGCTGCCTTCACTGGATGTGTATGTTCCTCGCATAGCTCCCTGCTGCAGGGACGCTGAAAAGCTTCCGCCCGATGCGAGCTGTACATCAGTTCCGTCTTGTCTTTCTGGTTTTCCAAAACCAATTTTCTCAAATATTTTGCCGACAAGGGCAATCCCCCTTTTGCTTTTCAGGTTATCAGTGGTAAAATCAACAGCGTAATCCATGCTTACATCCTGGGTGCAAAGTGTTTTGTTGTTAATTCATTATACACCATAGGGTTGGGCTT
>CAYRYS010000123.1:0-7020 GCA_964428555.1 uncultured Spirochaetales bacterium
CCCCTCGATACTATTCCGCTCCGCAGAAGACCTCTCGCCGTCTTCAGTTCAAACATCCGCTTCCCCCAATCCGGTTAATCCGAGCCATCCGGTGTTTAAATACTGGTGTCTGCTAACACTGGATTAATTGGTTTTTGTAGGTAGGAGAAAAGACACCGGCAAAGTGCACCGGTGTCTCTGTTGAATTTAGTTGTCCAAGAGACGCACAAAGCGTTTGTACTGCACCTTGGCGTTTCTGAAGTTAATCAAGTAGCCGACCCTGCACTTTGAAAGCCGCATGTAGTTTAGAATCTGTGCTTCCATGTCCGCATCAAAAGCCTTTACAGCTTTTATCTCAAGAATCATTTTGTTTGCTACCAGCAGGTCAGAATAGTATTCACCGCAGGATTCATCACTGTGAGTTACCTCATGCCTTTTGTGAATTACATGTGGAATACCCAAATACTTCAGCTCAATCTCATACGCCCGCTGGTAAATATTCTCCAGAAGCCCTGAACCGACACTCTTGTGTACTGTAAACGCAGCACCCAACACCTGATACGAAAGATCGTGATACATCAACATCATGTACCTCCTTTTTTTCTTTCGCACAACACTGTCTGCTTTTCCCGCAGTCAAGATTCCGAAGGACTTGTCTTGATCTTGACGGCGGGAAAACAGACTGTAGACTGAAAAGAAAAGGAGCATGACACCTTCCGGTTCCCCAATCCGGTAAATCCGCGGCATCCGGTGTTTAAATTTCTGGTATCTTAGCACTGGTTTAACCGGATTACTCAGGAACAGAAGAAAAGATTAGGTATTTCCCTGTCGGCCTTTCGATACTTTGATACGGCAGCAAGCTGCCTACTCAGCACAGCGCTGCTGACTGCCGTCAGCGCTCAAGGACCTACCTTGCGTTTTCTGCAAAGTAGATCATTGAGCTATGCAGCGCGTGTTCTCATCATCCTATCCTAGTGGACTGAAATGTCTACTGAGGGCCTTAATTCAGCGCAGACCGCAAGTGCCTGGTGAACATCGTTGTTTTTAAAGCTTTCGATTAGCTTCTGATCGACCTTTCCTTCCTGGTCTATTTGCGGGTAGGCAAGTTCGAAGAGGTTGTAGTCAAAGCGGGGTGCCCATTTCCGTGAGCCAAGCCGCGCTGTAGTGGAGCAGTTATCTACCATGTAGGCAACACCCTTGTAGTGCATGTAGGGGTTTAATGAATCAACTGCTTCAATGACCGATTCATTTGCAATTTCTGAGTAGGCGTGGCCTTTTTCTTTTAACAGATCGATTTGCGCCATCATACAGGCAACATAGATCCCCGCGGTAAATGGATTCAAAGGAATGTCCCCTTCAACCCGCTTTTCGCGGACCTTTTCACCGACTTTCCACATCTCAGTGTTATCGATTGTTGTGAATGGAAATCGCTTCAGCCGCTCCCCTGCAAGGATTACTGAGCGGATCTCATTACCCGATGAAACCTCGTCATAAATTTCAAGGAGTATCTCAAAGCATGGATAGTAGGCAGCTGAATAGGCAACCTCAAAGCTCTTCTTCGCGTCCCCTATAAAGGATTCATACACAGCTGTAATTCCTTTTTTGGAAATTGTCTTGGATATAGGGCCGGTTATACTCTCAACTGTTTCAGCAAATGCTGTGTCCTTTGTCATGCCTTCATCCACATAGCGCCTGTACAGGCTTTCAACGATCCCGTGAACAGCGCCAAGGAGTATTCCCCGCTCACCGAATATGTCTGAGCGGTACTCCATTTCCAGGGTTGTCTGGAAGCAAAACGGCGCCCCTACACCAATTGCCCATGCAATTGCATAGTCTGTTGCTTTGCCGTCAACATCCTGCTCAATTGCAAAGCTCGCGTTAATTCCAGCTCCGTTTACTTCCTTTCCCTGCTCGTACAGCCTGCGCACAGATGGGCCCATACCCTTTGGACACACGCCGATTACATTGATGTTTTCAGGAAACTTCTCTCCTATTGCATCGAGGTAACCAAGGAGAAATCCATGGGACAGTCCGAGGGTTGCCCCTGGTTTCATTGACTCAAACACCTTTTTGTATGTCCATGACTGCGCGGCATCAGAGATAAGCAAAATTACCAGGTCTGACTCTGCGATTACCTGGAACATTTCGCCTAAAGTGCCGTCTTCTTCGGTAAACCCTGCTTTTCGCGCCTTTTCGGCTGAAGAAGAGCCTTCCCGTAGACCGATTTTCACGGTAATCTCCGAGCCTTCCAGGGAGTCACGCAGGTTCTGCGCTTGTGCAGGCCCCTGGGAACCCCATCCAATTACACCAATCTGTTTTATGCCTTCCAATGCTTTGGGAAGGAGGGGAAACAGATCGCGCCCTCCCCGTACAATGTATTCCTCTGTATCAGCAAGTTGTATTTTTTCTTTTGTAAAGACCTTTGTTTCAAAATTTAATCCCATAATTTTCCTCCGTTTTTTTCGAGCTTGCTGTACTATATCAGAAATCCGGTGTTGCGTAAAATGAATAATTTGCATTATAGTGTTGCGTATGGTGCAACAAAGGAGGTGTCTATGGATGACAGGAGCCTGGAGCTTTTTGCCCATCTGGCAAAATCGCTGCACTTTGGGAAAACAAGCGGAGAATGCGCCATTAGTCCCTCAGCGCTTTCCCGGACAATCCAGCGGCTGGAGGATGAATTAGGTGCAGCCCTGTTCCTCCGTGACAACAGGAGTGTTGAGCTTACAGAGGCTGGAAGAAAACTGCTTGTGTATGCAGAGGATACCCTGACAAAATGGAAGCACCTAAAAACCGGTCTTTCCGCTGAAGCCGGCGAGGTGACAGGTCAGATATCCCTGTACTGCTCTGTTACTGCGTGTTTCGCCATCCTCCCTGATATTATCGCGAGCTTCAGGGAGAGGTATCCAAAGGTGCACCTGAACATTCAAACCGGTGCTGCTGACAGGGCTTTAACTGAAGTTTCCCAGGGGCTTTCGGATATATCGGTTGTTGCGCGCCCGGATTCTCTCTCAGAATCCTTGAGCTTTCGGGAAATTACAAGAACACCCCTTACTGCTATTTCTGCAGATCCGGAAAAGACTGCAGGATTTTTTACGGTAGGTGATGACTTGTCCTCTGTTCCGCTTGTGCTTCCTGATTCCGGGTTGGCACGAAAGCGTATTGACGCGTGGTTTGCCAGGCACGCTATACAGCCGAATATTTACGCTGAGGTATCAGGAAACGAGGCGATTTTAGCGCTTGTTAGCCTTGGATGCGGGGTAGGAATAGTACCTGAGCTTGTTTTTGAGAAAAGCCCGGTAAAAGGGGAGATGCGCAGATACACCTGCCAGCCTAAGCTTGAGCCTTACATTGTCGGGCTTTGCGCAAAGCAGAAACGCCTCCAGCTTCCGGTTGTTTCCGCCTTCTGGGAATGTATTATCAAAAATCCCTGATAAAAACTGTACAATAGTACTATTGACAACAGAAATTACTCAAAAATTGCATAAAGTGAAAACATTTTATTCGTACTTTAGTACTATGGATTTATCTTCTTGGATTAATAATACTTTTTAATAGAATTAAATCTATTGGAGGAATTATATGAAAGGAAAGATGAGAAAATTGGTTTTGCTTCTATACACCCTCAGACATGATAGCAATCGATGGTACAGTTTTAATAGATGATGCGTACGCCGAATATGCAGTTTATGTTGTTGCTGGTGGTGATTCATCCCTAGGTAATGACTTCCCAATTACTGCAATAGAAGGTACAGTTAGCCTTACTAATGATCCCGGCACAGATGCCTGGAGAGTGCTTGTTGCTGCTTTTGACTCTGCCAGTCCATCTGGAGACCCTCAATATTTCTCTTTACAGTATACTGCCTCAGGAACTACATCGTATCCGTATTTACTTTTTCTCAATACTGACGCCTTTCCGGATGATGCATATATTCTTAGTGTTGTAAGAGATGAATCTGAGGTGGACCAGGACTCAGGTGCGTATGGATCTAATCCTCTTTCAGTATCAGGCGGAAGTACCCGCTCAAACATAAATATAACTACATCTCCTTAGTTACAATCACTAGTAAAAGGAAAAAGGGCGGGGTAGTACCTGCCCTTTTTTTATAGGAGCATGGTATTACCTTCAATATCTACCGGGCTTTTTTGTAATCTTTTTAGAGAATTGATCAGCTGGACCCTGTTTTTTACATTGCACTTTTTGAAAATCTTTGAAATATGGGTCTTTACTGTGGTTTCTGAAATATAGAGCTTTTCTGCTATCTTTTTATTCGATTTACCAGTGAGTATCTCATGGATGACCTCCTGCTCTCTGGGAGTTAGGTTGAAGTTGTCTGCAAAATCCGTCTTCTGAGCGTGTTGGTTTCCTGTTATTAATAGACCAATTGGCTGTTCGTATTCATTTAAAAGCGGTCTGAACACTGCCTCTATTTCCAGCCCTACTTTTACAGTGCTCGATAGGTTCGCTGAAAAGGTACTAATGCGCTTGGACAGAAGGTGATCAATACCTTTCTGAATGTAATCTGCAATTGAGAAAATATCATCTATCCGGTAATTCGTATAATTATCCGGAAGGAGGCCGAGGATTTCTCCGGTTTTCGGATTGGTGGATGTCAGTACCCCGGATTTATCAAAACACAATAGCAACTGCTCAAGATTGTCAATAATCCTTTTTTGAAGGTAAGGAGAGGCGAGCCATAAGAAGTTATTTTTTATGATAATTGCGCCAATGCCTATTACCCAGAAGGCGAACAAAAGGGGGAGAATACCCCGGGAGCGGTAGTCAGTAAGCTCTGGAAGCACAGCTCCTTCAATTGTGCTGAGAATAATGATACACCATAGAATCCCTGTAATAATGCGTGCACTGAACTTGTTCTTTTTATGTATATTTTTTTTGCTCCACAGAAGCAGGATTATACCTGAAATAAGCAGATAGAAGTTTGTATAAAGCACAGCCATGTAGAAACGGAAGTTATCCCTTGGGTGTTCGAAAAGCCAGGTAGTATTTACCCGTATAAAAGCCTCTGTGTATCCGTTATCCGGGAGCATTGAAATAGCTGCTGATATAACCGAAATACCATAAATAACAATTAGGACATGCCCTGGAGGCTGTTTTTTTTGTAAGAGATATAAACAAAAGTGCAGCAGTGCGCCGTAAAAGAGAAAGTACCCGGGAAAGGAAAGCTTAAACCAAAAGCTAAAGCTTTCTTTGGTGACTGCGCTGTAGGTAAAAATACTGCTTAATAACCACCAGCAGAGAAAAAAACAGACTATTTTAAATACCCTAAGAAGCGTAGTGCTTCCGGGTACGAAAAAAAGGTAACCCGTAAGTACAGCTGATAGGGTAAATGCGACAGTTGCAAAAAAGGCAAATATATTCATGTTACCGGTTAGCCCATTGGTTTCATAGTATTTTCCAATATCATAAAACAAATGCTGTGAAAATGCGACCATTCTCTGCATAAAAGAAGCAGTTTCAATCAATGCTATCCCATGGGTCATGCAGGAAAGAACACAGGATTTATGGGGATGTAGGAAACTTCATCTCCAGTTACTGCCCTGTTATTGGGAATAACAAGGTGTATGTCCTCTTCCTCAGATGTCCTGCAATGTGCGAGTTGAGCAGAACCGTCCAAAAAGTTTGTTTTTAGGACTTTGGCTTTCCCTCCTTTCCCGTTAATCTCCACCTCTCTTGGCCGGAATGCCATGAGATACTCTCCATCTTTTAATTCCCTAGCTAATTCCAGACCCTGTACATGGTTGTTCTTTATCTGTACATGGAGGTAATTCACTCCTAGGGGCGACACCATATTCATTACAGTTGGAGTAAGGGGATTATTATAAATTTCAAAGGTTGGGCCAAACTGAAGCAATGTACCATCTTCGATAATTCCAATGTAGTCACTGACTGCTAACGCATCCTCTGGTGAGTTTACTGCAATTATAGTAGTTTTTCCCATAACGCGTATATATCTTTTTAGAAAGGCACGCATTTCCCTGCGGATATGAGCGTCCAGATTGCTCATTGGTTCGTCCATTAAGTAGAGCTCTGTTGCGTGTCCCCGTTCGCGTCCAATTGCTACCAGCTGTTTCATGCCTTCTGGCAGCTCTTTCGGTGACTTAGATAAATAGGTAAGCTGTATTCCTAATTCGGCAATAACCTGACTTGTTTTTGTGTCAAGTTCTTCATCGGAAATCTTCATTTGCTTTAAGGGAAATTGGATATTCTTTTTACTTGTCAGATGCGGAAAAAGGGCATATTCCTGAAAAACAAAGCCCAGCTGCCTTTCATTTACTGGTATGCTGTCTATTCGCTCCTTTCCATTATATATCCACCCTGAATCAGGCTCTATTAACCCTGCTATACTTTTAAGGAGGACTGTTTTTCCGGACCCCGATGGTCCTAACAGTGCCAGAATCTTGCCTTTCGGCAGTTCAAAACTTATGTCTTTTATTAAAAACTCACCGAGGCTGGCATTTAGGTTTTTTACAACAAAAAGAGAATTGTCAGTGTTTTCATATTTCTGCTTTCCAGCTAACATTTTCTGCTTTTGTTTCTGAACATAATCCATAAGGTCAGACCTGAGAATACGAACAGAAGCTCCAATTTTAAACGCAGGGAGCTGTTTATCCCGGATCATATTGTATACCATCTGATTGGATATACTTAAAAATTCAGCAACCTCTTTAATTGACAATGCTCTGTCGTTGTCCATAGTATAACTCCTTATAACACAGTATATCAAAGTATAACACATACATTTTTGTTCTTCGAACAAAAACTTTTGATGAGCGTATCTTCCTTTTTTCCGGTCCCCGAGTGATTCCGCGTAGCGGAATAGTATCGAGGGGTGCGCTTTTATTTGCTCATCTCGATAAAATTTTGTTCTTCGAACAAAATCACTCGATGTCCGGTCTGCACAACCACGCTCCCCGATAGGCGCCGCAGGCGGTGTATCGAGGGGGCTGAACAACTGTCAGCTTTAGCTGCGTAAGAAAACCTCCGCTAAGGCTGCTCCAGGCTCATCTCGATACATTTTT
>CAYRYS010000124.1:0-6848 GCA_964428555.1 uncultured Spirochaetales bacterium
TTCTTCTTCTGCAAAAAACCCTTGGGTTATACCTTGTTTCCATGCGCTATTTTCTTAGGTTGGAAATCCCTTCCGCTGCACTCTGACCTTGCACGAAAACGCCATAGCCAGGTATACAAACACGTGCAATCCTGCCTATCGCCCTAGTAACCGCAGAAAATACCATTCCTGGAGACAGAGGACACAGCAAAGGATTGCCGCTGAAGAACTGCAAGAATACCTGCGAAAACTTGAAAGAGGCTGAACGCGGCCTCTTTTGCGAAGCAAAATCAGGGTAAGTGAAGCCTCTTTTCAAGTTTTACCCTATTTTCTCAGTTCTTCTTCTGCAAAAAACCCTTGGGTTATACCTTGTTTCCATGCGCTATTTTCTGTACGCTTACCCTCATGAAGAACATAATATCTTGGAACGTAAACGGAATCCGCGCAGCAGAGCGGAAAGGTTTTTTCCACTGGCTTTCTGAGCGCAATGCGGATATTGTTTGTCTGCAGGAGACAAAGGCTAAACCAGAGCAGCTTACAAAGAAGTTTTTCTCCCCTGAAGGATATACATCAATATGGAAATCCGCAGAGAGAAAAGGCTATTCAGGGGTTGCGGTATACACAAAAAAGGAGCCGGTTTCTGTTTCCTACCTCGGAGTAGATGAGTTTGATTCAGAAGGAAGAACCCTTGTTCTCGAATACCCTGAGTTTGTTCTTATTACCGGATACTTTCCAAACAGCCAGCCTGAGGGAAAGCGCCTTGACTACAAGCTTGGCTACTGCGGAGAAATATTGAAAACCTGCAATTCCCTGGTCGAGCAGGGGAAAAATATTGTGCTCTGCGGGGACTATAATATTGCCCACACCCCAATTGACCTCGCGAACCCTAAGTCTAATGAGAAAAACCCTGGGTACCTTCCTGAAGAGCGACAGTGGATGACTGATTTTCTGGATGCAGGCTATGTAGACATGTTCAGAGACCAGCACCCTGATGAACCGGGACATTATACCTGGTGGTCCTACCGCTTTCAGGCACGGGAAAAGGATATCGGCTGGCGTCTTGATTATCACTGTGTAAATAAAGGCTTTGAGGATGCTGTAATCAATTCTGAGATACTTAAACACGATATGGGCTCCGACCATGCACCGGTTCGCATTTCATTAGATGTATAACAAAAAAGCCGCAGGGTTTTTCCTGCGGCTTTTCTATACTTTTACCCATAGGTTTTGATTCGTATTATTCAGAACCTTCCTGGGGTTCTTGTTCCTCTGAAGGTGCAGCATCCCCTGGTGCAGTTGTTTCCATTGTTTCAACAATTGTGCGCATGCTGTTTATAATCGGGTCTTCGTTTTCCTCTTGCGGTGTAAATCCGATAAGCATAATGTAGTTTTCATTCAATTCACCAATAGCTACCCGCATGTATGTATTGCGTGCTTGATTAAACGCGCCTTCAATAAAAGTAAACTCCCTGTTTTCAGCTTCCAGATCCATCTGATTTGAAAGCGGCATTGTTGCAAGGTTCTCTACCATTGCATCAACATAGTTTTCCGGCAGTTCAGGAATATTGTTCGGTACTTTCCCGACAATAAGAAATTGAAAATCCGGCTCATTATTACTGGTAATACTCTGGATATTGGTGTTTATATCCTCACCTTCTACAGCGCCTTTAGTCAGCATTACACCTTCCCAACCGGTTAGTCCGAAAATATTCTCCATATCCTGAGCTTCCGGGGTTGCATTGACTTCCCATCCTGCGGGAATGGAGAAAGAAAGGTTTTCACTGGAATATGTGCCAGCTCCGCATCCTAGTAGGAGCAGAATCATTGTTGCTGCAGCGAAAAAAGAAAGAAATTGTATTTTTTTGTTTGTCATAGGAACTCCTAAAAATTATTGTTCGTAATCTGTAGGTAAACAGTATCAAACCACGGGAATTATTGCAATCAACAGAATGCCCGGATTTACGCTGAAATATTGACAATATCCCCTGTTTATCAGAACATAGCAGCAGCTTGTAAATAAGGATGTCCCATATGTTGCGATCCCTTTTTTCTCTCCTTTTTCTTTTTCTCTGTTCCGGTCTCTTGTTCAGCCAGGAGACAGATGATCATACATCTGATTCTGAGGCAGCTGCCCAAGCAGAGGATCAGGATACTGCACTGCAAGATAGTGAGCAAATGCCGGATATTTTTCCCGCGGCTTTTCTCGGAATGGAACTGTCTGAAGCATATGAAGAGTTCGGAGTTCCAGAATCGGTATATTCTGTACGTGGCGAGGAAGAGTGGCAGGATGATGTGGTATTCTATTTTCCCAGTCATATCTATTTGTTTTGGTATAATGACAGGATCTGGCAGGTGCGCCTTGATTCCCGTTTTTCCGGGGAAATGATGGACTTGTCCTTTGGAATGGCCAAGGAAGCAGTGAGAGACATGCTGGGTCCTCCGTTGAGAACAATAGGTTCTTCGGATATCTATCAGCTGCCTGATCAGGGATACCCGGTGCGCTGCAGGATAGTATATAATGAGGGTATTCTCGATGATTTCTATGTGTATAGGGCGGATTTCTAATTATGCTGTGTCTAACAATAACAGAAAAAACAATTCAGGATGCTGTTGACTGTGCCCTGCGCAACAGGGAGTATGTTGATCTTCTAGAATTGCGTATCGATTATTTAAATGATGATCAGGTCCTCTCTGCAAAGGATTTTCAGGCAAAGGTTGGGATCCCTGTTATTGCAACACTTCGGAGGAAAAAGGACGGCGGAATGTTTACAGGAACAGAAGAGTCCAGGATTGCAATTCTGAAAGAACTGGTAGAGCAGGGCGGGTTCGATTATGTTGATATTGAAGATGATGTCTCGGATAACAGGCTTGAAAAGGTTAGAGGCCAGGCTGTTGTTATCCGCTCATTCCACGATTTTCATGGAGTGCCGGAAGATCTCATACAGCGCTTAGCCCGGATGCGTAAAGATCCTGATGACATTGTGAAAGCAGCAGTGTTTCCGAAAAATACTGAAGGATTACGAAGGTTCATGTCTGCTGCAGATTACACAGAATGCAGAAAGATACTTGTTGCAATGGGTGTAGAAGGGATGTTTTCCAGAATACTCTCTGGGAAGCTCGGAAGCTACTTAAGTTTCACCTCTGAGAGTTCTGCAGCTCCAGGCCACCTTTCTCCGCAGCAGATGCAGGAACTTTATCGGTTCAGCAGTATTTCAAGAGCAACCAGGGTATACGGGATTGCAGGGAACCCGGTAGCACATTCCCTTTCTCCTCTCATCCATAACACCGGTTTTGCAGAATCGGGGATTGATGCTGTATATGTTCCGTTTCAAACATCCGATCTTCCCGGCCTAATGGAACATGCTGACCTTCTTGGGATTGACGGACTATCTGTTACAGTGCCTCTTAAGGAGCAAGCACTAGAGTTTGCAGGTATAGTATCTGAATCAGCTTCAGTAATCGGTGCTGCAAATACCCTGGTTAGACAAGGGGACGGGTTTATTGCAATGAACACAGATGCACAAGGGTTTATCCGGCCTTTGGAAGAGCTGCCTCGTATAAAAGCAGCTTCACCTGAAAAAGCAGCAGTAATCGGCGCAGGTGGAGCTGCACGGGCTGTTGTACATGCGTTGAAAAAAAGTGGTAGAGATGTCTGCATCTTTAACAGAACCCTTGAAAAGGCTGAAAAACTTGCATCAGAGTTCGGATGTAAGTCTGCGCCTTTATCTGAGGATAGCTTGTCTATGTTTACAGAATACAGGAGTATTGTGGTTCAAACTACAAGCTGCGGCATGGAGCCGGATACAGAAGGCGATCCTGCACCCTTTTTCAGGTTTTCCGGAGAAGAAATTGTATGCGATATTATATATAAACCTGAAAAGACGAGGTTTTTATCCCGAGCTGAAAAAGCGGGGTGTACAGTACTAAATGGTCTTCCTATGCTCATTTACCAAGGGTTTGCACAGTTTTCTGCATTTACAGGCAGGGATTATCCCCTTTCCTACAATAAGCTTATGGAGCGAATAGGGACGCCTTAAGTTTGCGTACCAGGGATATCTTGCTCACCTTGATGGAACGCTCTTTTTCTGTATTATAGTCCCATACTTCTAAAACCAGTTCTGTTCCGCTTTTATCAAGATTTGTCGGCTTTGTAAGAATTCTGTCAGGTTTTCCTTTTGGGAGACGGTAGATTATTTCAAGAAGTGCATCCTCTTCTTTCAATGCCTGTTCAATGAGGCGCACCTTTCCAAGATAATTAATTCCTTTTGCCTCGTTTACTTCAGAAAAACGAAAATCCTGTCTCATCTGTTCATCAGAAAGTACCAGGTGTTTTTTTATCCGTGCTTTGAGTTCTTTTAGGTGTTCCGATGAATCTGCTTTCTTTTTAGCCTGTTCAAGCATGGTTTTTTCAGCATCCTCTATTGACTGGGTCCGTTTCCCTTCGGTTCCGGTAAAGTGCAGAGAAAAGACCGGGGGAGCCTCTCTTTGTGCGGTAAAGGTAACTACGCTTTTCCTTCTCCCTGTATCCGGGGATTCCTGTACTGTAGGCAGTGGATCTATTCCTGCGTCTTTCAGCACAGTTTTCCACATATCCTGCTTTCCCGGATCCAGAAGATATATACCAGGTGCAAGCACTTTCCAGATGCAGTCCTCAAATTTTGAAGCATGTTCAAACATATGGCGCCGCTCTTGAGAAAGCACGAGCACGGGACCATGAAATATTTCTGCTGTGCGGAATTCCTGGTCCCAAGATTTGATTGAATAGCGGATGTTCTGGCTTACTTCATGACCTGACAGCTGAGTAAGTGTTTTAATAAGGTCTTCTGCATTGTAGCCTGCTGTGTGGAGACTGTGATACCCTTCTTTTGTTAAAGCAAGGTGAGCAACAGTGTCACATGACTGGGGTTCTCCGGCGAGTGCCAGAGCTATGCTGTTTTTAAGCCGGATATTGGGCATAATAGAAAGATCAAAATTGGGTTGAATAATAATTTCAGGCTGGCCCTGGGGAGTCTGGGCATCAAAATGTGCCTGGAGGTTCGGATTTTTCATTACTCTGTTATTACTGGTTTCAACAATTAAACTGAATGCTTGCAAGGTATCCACAAGGCGTTCTACTTTTGGAGCATGAAACCCCGGAAAGTGCTGAAGAATAATATGTATAAAAATATGAAAGTTCTCTATGGTTAAACTCATTCTTTCCGGCATGTTCCTTAAGATGCTTTGAATGAACGATGCTCCCATGCTTTGCTGTTTTGGAGCAATCCCTGCTGCCCAAAACAGCAGTAGCTGGTCTAAATCTGGAAGTTCAGCAAATTCCTGCCATGCAGAAAGGTTCGGCTCCAGCTTTGCGTTTTTGTTGTGAATTAGCTGTAACTCTTTTATAGATTGTATCGTAGTTTTTATGCGCTTCTTTGCTTTTTCAGAGTTCAGAGGAAATGCAGAGAAAACATCCGATAAGTCATCCAAAGACTTCTTGCGTATAGTATTGTCTGACTTAACCTGCAACGATTTATGGGTCAGAAATGATAATAAAGTTATCAGAAAAACAGAGGTACACCAAGGCGGAGGAGCTGTTTTTTGCCATTCCGGTTCCCAGGAAAATACAGACTTTTGGCTGAGTACTTGTTTTGTTAATTCTTCTTTTAAGACCGGATTAATGGAAAGCACTTTTTCCGGAATACCGTTTTCATCTACTTGGCGGTAAATAAGAAGGCGCTCTTCCAGATTTAAAAGCTTATGATAAAACTCTAGGTATCCGTGCTGTTCCTGGAAAATCGTGAAAAGGGAAGACATGTCAGGTGAGGGAAGCAATTCAACTGCGCTCAGTATTGCAGCATCATCGTGGTCAATAAATGCATAAAGCTTTTTTTGAACATCCTCCCGCTTTATGAAAGCTGTGAGTCTATCGATAAGCTCGTGCTTGTTGAACGGGGTCCGAACTTCACCAAGGTAATTCCGAATAATAGGGAAAAATTCTTTATCTGGAAGACTTAGTAAGCTCCGTTTCCATGTCTTCTCAGTATTCATCCGCCATCCTCCAGGTCCCAATGCTCAATATGGTATTTATATCCCTGTTCTGTTAGGAATTTCTGTCTGTTTGTAGCAAAGGTCTCCTCTGTAGTATACCGTGAAACAATAGAATAGAAATAGGAATTTTTTTCTTTTGGTCTAAGAATTCTTCCGAGCCGCTGGGCTTCTTCCTGTCTGGAGCCGAATGTTCCTGAAACCTGGATTGCAACAGATGCATCTGGAAGGTCAATTGCAAAGTTTGCTACCTTTGATACAACAATGACCCGGAGTTCACCTTTTCTGAAAGCAGTGTAAATTCTCTCACGCTCAGGGTTCGGGGTCTTACCTGTAATAATAGGTACATCCAAGACAGTTGCAATCTCTTTCAACTGCTTCAAATACTGGCCTATCACCATAATTGAGTCTTCTCTGTGGTTTTCCACGAGCTGTGTTACAATAGGTACTTTTTGCGGGTTCTCTGCTGCGATTCTAAATTTTTGGCGCTTGTCAGCAGTAGCATAGGGTACTTTCAGCTGTTCCGGCAGGTTTACCCGTATTTCATTACAAATAGCCTCTGCGATCCATCCCTTAGCTTCAAGCTGTTTCCAAGGTACATCGTAGCGCTTTGGTCCGACTAGAGAAAATACATCTTCCTCTCTGCCGTCTTCCCGCACTAGGGTGGCAGTTAGTCCGAGACGGTGGACTGCCTGAATTTCTGCAGTAACACGGAAAACCGGAGCAGGCAGGAGATGGACTTCATCATAGATAATCAGTCCCCAGCTGCGTTTCCGGAAAATACTGAAATGGGGGAATTCTGATTCAGTATTTGGACGCCACACAAGGATCTGATAAGTGCCGAT
>CAYRYS010000125.1:0-6842 GCA_964428555.1 uncultured Spirochaetales bacterium
ATGAGCCGTTTGCTCTACCGACTGAGCTACGCCACCGTTTTGTGAAATGCATAAGCAATATAGCAATCGCGTGTATTTATGTCAATACTCACAAGTAAATAACAAATTACTGGATTTTTCATTGAAATTACATAAAGATAGGATATATAGCAGGATAAAGGATAACAGTTTTGGAGGCATTTCATGACAAAGACTGAACGGAGCTGGATTCTCTATGATTGGGCAAATTCTGCCTACAGCATGGCAGTTACTAGTGCTATCTTCCCTCTGTTTTTCAAGGAGGTAGCTGCAGCAACAATGCCCCTCCATCAGTCCACGGGCATGCTTGGATTTATTAACTCAGGATACATGCTTGTTATCGCTATTCTTGCACCTCTCTTAGGTACAATTGCCGATTACAAAGGCTATAAAAAGCGGTTTTTCTCCGGATTCTTCGTATTAGGAATACTGAGTACGTTTTTATTAATCTTTGTAAGAGAAGGCTGGTGGCATTATGCTGCTAGTATTTACATTCTCTCTGCCCTGGGGTTTTCCGGTGCAAATGTATTTTACGACTCATTCATAACAGATGTGACAGATTCAAGCCGCATGGACTGGGTCTCTACCTCCGGCTTTGCCTGGGGATACATTGGTTCAACTATTCCTTTTATTATCGGAATTGGAATCATTATGAACTATGAATTATTCGGCTTTGCTTCCAGCGTTCCTGCTGTACGGATTGCATTCGGAATAACCGCAGCTTGGTGGCTTATGTTCAGCATTCCATTTCTCAAAAACGTAAAACAGGTTTACGGAATATCCCCTGAACCCTCTCCTATAAAGAAAAGCTTCCAGCGTCTGTTCCGTACGCTCAAACGAATCCGGTCGTATAAAATAGTCTTTACCTTCCTTATTGCATATTTTTTCTACATTGACGGGGTTGGAACAATAATCAAGATGGCAACAAGCTATGGGCTTGATATCGGTATATCCTCCACAGAACTGCTAATAATTCTCCTTGCAGTCCAGTTTGTAGCTTTCCCCTTTGCCCTGCTTTTTGGAAAGCTTGCAAATAAAACGTCCGCAAAATCAATGCTCATGGTTGGTCTGGGTATCTACATGCTCATTACTATCATGGCCTTTGCTGTACGCTTTGTCCCGGATATGGGGATGAAGCGAGCAATATTTTGGACCCTTTCCATGCTTGTAGCTACAGCCCAGGGAGGTATCCAGGCTTTGAGCCGCTCTTTCTTCGGAAAACTTATACCAAAGGACAAGTCAGCTGAGTTTTTCGGGTTCTACAATATCTTCGGAAAATTCGCTGCAATTATGGGACCGCTTCTTATGGGAGCAGTTACCTGGGTTTCAGGTGACTCTTCAGTGGGAGTCTTGAGTATACTCTCTCTTTTTATCATCGGGTTTGTACTCCTGCTGAGGGTACCAAAGCCTCAGACCCTTTGATTAAGTACATGAAAGCGGCTAATCAGCTCTTCTTGGGAAATAAGATTCTCTGTATCCGCCTGTAAGGTGCATGCATGGCGGGCAGCAATTTGTCCAAGGAGTATTGATTCTCTTTGGCTATAACCGCCAAAAACGAAGCCGTAAAGAAACCCGGCTGCAAGAGAATCTCCAGCTCCATTAGTATCGATTATCGGAAAGTCGCTTTCTACTGCAGGAAAATAGGTTATCTCCCCTGAGACACCAAGACAAACTCCTCTGCTTCCCATTCCTGCTACAAGCAGCTTCTCAGGCGCTTTTTCCCACACTTTCCGTATTATCGGTTCTGGGGAATTATGGTTTGCTGCGGAAAAAAATAGAATGTCCGCAGAATCAATAAAATCGCGCCTATACTCATCATCAACTGATACTATATCCTGCAGGTCAACAGCTACTATGCTGCAATGCTCTTTTGCATAAGGAAGAAGTTCCCGTGCCCAGTTCGGGATGTGAAAAACAGCGAGCTGGGCGCTGTTAAGAACATGTTTCGAGGCTGAGAGGTCAGGATGTATTTCCATATGAGACTTACCGTCATAGAAGTTTTTTCTCCTGCCGTCAGGATACATAAAGTTAATACTCCGTGCAGTACCTGCCGGGTCGGAGAATACAGCAGAAAGATCTATACCCTCCTTTTCAAAGGTTTCTCTTATCCACTTTCCCTGCCAATCTTTGCCTAGTGCTCCGATAAAGGCTGTCCGCAAACCAAGAGAGGCGAACCCTCTGGCAGAATACCCACCTGCCTGGCCAATATAGTCAATATTTCTGGAAAAGTTTGCCTCTACTGAAAAGTCAATTTCATTTCCGTATAGGTACACATTAGTATCTATTCCTGCATTACCTATAACTGCTGCATCAAATCCCATCAGCTATCTGTACCTTCCTGATCTTCTGATACTATCTGAGCTTCTGTTTCCTCCCGGTTGCTCTCGAGATTTTCCCGGAAAAACTCTTCGTGTTCCTCTACGATCGGGATCATTTCATGGTAGTTTTCCGCAAACCCGGGGTATTCGGCAAGAATATCGTCCAAGGTAACACTACCCCCATCTTGAGCCATAACATACCCAAGCGTAACAGGAACAAAACGGACATACGCATCCAAAGCAGTGTAATAATAGAATTTGTCATCATCTGTTTGCGAGTTCTCCCATTCTGTAATTATATCCGCGCCGACACCCTGAACAGCCTGTCTGTACGCAGGTTCGGGAAACTGCTCTTGAAGTACGAGCCTGGTCTGATTATCTATTGAATATACAAACAGCTTGTTTACGCCCAGGTAATCTACTGCATATATGTGGAGTTCGTCATCTTCCAAACTCTGTATAAGGTATTCTCCAAAATTGGAGATCTGATAATCAGAGGGAAGTATATAGTCCCGTAAGAAAAGGGTCTGAGTATAGATACAGTCCATCTCATATTTAAATTCCTCTAGGATATTCTCCTGAGAAAATTGAAAAATGTCAGGTTCAGTAAAATAGAGAGAAGAGCTTGTCATCTCCCGTACAAGATATGACATAGCTAACCCTGGATACTGCTGATAAACATCCAAGAGAAAGGGCCGGATAATTATTTCAGCCGATTCATTTGAGTTACCAGAAGCAGTAAATTCTGTAGAATCGATTATCCCGCCATAGACATCATCACTATAGGTAATATTCAAGTTTGACTCATTGTATTCAGAAAGAGAAGAAAGAATTGTTGTATATACTATATCCTCAGTTTCTGATTCTGTCACAATCTGTTCAAGACTGGATACCAGCTCAGAAATCAGCTCTTCTGCTGAGTCCTGAGAGTATCCAGTACGTTCCGGTGAGGATCCACAGCTGGTTACAAACAGAATGAAGAGAAATAAAAAATACGCACCAAGGAACTTAGTGTACTGGTTTTTCATTGCATGGCTCCTAAAAATGAGAAAAATCTTTCATCTATCTATTCAAAAACAGAACAGATATCTGTATAGTTATCTCATATCATCAAATAATTGTACAGAAAGCAAGAGTGGGAATTACTGCTCTATGCTTTTGTAATTGTGATTCACCTTTGTACAACTGCAGAACCTTGATGATAGTAAATCTATAAGAGAAATGAGGGCGTACATGCCGGAAATATCCATTTACGCAGAGGATGTGAATAAACATTACGGAAGTCTTGCTGCAGTGAAAGACTTGAGCTTCTCTGTTGAAAAGGCAACCTGTTTTGGCTTCCTGGGCCCAAACGGAGCAGGAAAAACCACAATGATGAAAGTACTCTATGGAATAAATCAGAGGGATGATTCATCGAAAAGTACTGTGAATGTGCTTGGGTATGACCCTGAGCAAAATGAGCTCGAGATAAAATATTTGACCGGCATTGTACCACAGGAAGACAACCTGGATGTTGAGCTTTCGGTGGTTCAGAACCTGCTAATCTATGCACGGTTTTATGGTATGGACAAAAAAGCTGCATGCAAGCGGATTGATGAGCTTTTAGAGTTTATGGAGCTTACAGAAAAGAGAAAAAGCAAGATTCGGGAACTCTCCGGGGGGATGAAGCGCCGCCTGATTATTGCACGTGCATTAATTAATAGACCAAAACTTCTAATTCTTGATGAACCCACAACAGGGCTTGATCCTCAGGTGCGGCATCTAATATGGGACAGACTCATTGACCTGAAACACCAAGGCACAACTATTCTCCTAACTACCCATTATATGGAAGAAGCTTTTCAGATATGTGATAGGCTGATTATTATGCACAACGGCGAAAAGGTAATAGAGGGAATCCCAAAAGACCTGGTTGAGCAGAACATGGAAAAGTATGTAATGGAAGTGTACAGAAAGAGTTTACCAGAGAACATCCGAATACCGGACCATGTACGTTTGGAAGAGACTGAATCCAGAATACTGCTGTACGCAGATAAAGCAAATGATCTTGAGGTCTTTCAGGAAGAACTGGATAATTCCGGATACTATCTTAGACAGACTAACTTAGAAGACCTTTTTCTTAAAACAACAGGGAGGAACCTGAATGAATAATATACCGGAAACTATTCCTGCAAAAGTCCCTATTCTTGTTGCCCGTGTTCTCAGTGTCTGGATGCGTCATTTCCAGGTATATAAGAAGAATATTATTTCCAATGGTTTTCCCCCATTCATTGAACCATTAATCTTCCTTGCAGGTATCGGACTCGGCCTTGGAAGCTATGTGGGGTCCATTGACAATGTTCCCTACCTTACTTTTCTTGCTTCAGGAATTATTATTCCTCCAAGTATGTTCACTGCTGCATTTGAATGCTCTTTTGGGACATTTATCCGGCTTGAGTTTGATAAGGTATATGATGGCATGATCTCTTCCTCCATAACAGTGGAAGACCTGTTTGCCGGAGAAATGCTTTTTGCAGCGACAAAGAGCCTGTTTTTTGCGAGCGCGGTACTCCTTGTTGTGACCCTTTTTGGGCTCATACCATCTCCAGTTGCGGTTTTCGCACCGCTTGTTGGCTTTCTAACAGGCCTAATGTTCGCATCCCTTTCACTTTTTATTACGTCATTTGTAACAACAATAAACCACTTCAACTTTTATTTTACCGGATTGCTAACTCCGATGTTTTTCTTTTCAGGAATTGTCTTTCCATTGAGCAACCTTCCTGAAGCAATCCGGCCTGCAGCGGAAATATTTCCACTGACCCACTCAGTCCGCCTGGTCAGGGCATTTTGTTTGAACAGCTTTAGCTGGAACCTGCTCTTTGATTTAGGATATATTGCAGTTTTTATTCTGGTTTTCGGATTCTTTGCAATTAAGCGGCTGAAAAAACGACTTATAAGATAATGCCCCCGACTTGATTCTAGGGGCTTGTAAAAATTCAAAATTATCTCCTCGAAGCCAGGGAAACGCCGAATTATTTCCGTGCAGAACATCACGTTTGCGTATATAATTGATTGAAAAGATAATTCACCCGTAGTGTTAGGAAAAACATATGAAAATACGTATAGCAGGAAGATTCCTCAATGCATACATATACCAAAGCAGAGAACACTATACAAAGGCACTCACCATCCTCGTGTTTAATATTTCCCTCTTTTTCATTGGATGGGGGTATTTTGTTCTAAACCTGTTACTCATGAAAGACACAGTAACTTCGATTATTATTCTAACAGGTATATTGCTTGATTCGGCATCACTTTTCCTCCTTATAAAAGGCAGATACCGGATGTCCGAAAATTTCACGATACTTCTTTTTGCTTGTGTTATGCTTGCACTTGCAATTACAGGTGTCTATTTAGACGATAGAGAGGCTTCTATAATCACCCGGAACCTTTTGGTTGTATTTATAGTTGCTGTACTTTTCGGGGAGACCTTACGGGAATTTATTATTTCCGTACTTGCGGTTATAGTTCTTCTTACAGTCCACTTTCCAGCGGTAGCCCCTGCTAATCTGCTTGAATCCGGAAAGCTTATATCCAGCACCAAGGGGATTCCTTTGAAAACACATCCAAGGCATTTCAGAAGATCTCAGAATCCATTTCAGCAGTACAGGAAACATCAGAAAACAACCTTGAACAGTTCCAGGTTCTGGTTAAAAACGCAAAGACCGGTGAAGAGCGGATGAAACAGTCAGCAAAGTCTATGGAAAACCTATCAAGCAGCAGCAATGAGATAGTCGAAATTATCAGCTTGATTGAAGATGTTGCAGCAAAGACTAATCTCTTGGCAATCAATGCTGCAATAGAGGCAGCCCATGCAGGGGAATCAGGAAGGGGTTTCGCAGTTGTTGCCTCTGAAATCCGAAAACTTGCTGAAGAGACAAGCAAGAACACAGTAAGAATTTCTAAATCACTAAAAACCAATAACCAGGACATTACCGCAGCTTCCCAGTTTTCCACAGAGGCAGGTAAATCTTTTGAAACCATGTACAGCAGTATTCATGAGATATCTTCCCAATTCAGGGAAACAGTAAATGAAATAGAGGGTCTGGTTGATGTCTCCACAAACGCTGATGCTTCAGTAAAAGAAATGCGTTCCAGAACAGAAGAGGTCTCTTCTGCCCTCTTGGCAATGGACAACAAGATAGATTCAGGAGCAGATGCAGTTGAAAAGGTACACAGTCTTTCCCGGGAAATTGAACAGCGTCTGCTTGCTTAAATTGATTCTATCTTTGCACAGGCAGGGGAGATGGTAGAACGTTTTACTTCATTGGAAGCATCCGGCAAAAAAAACTTAGAAGAAACAGAAGAGCTGTATAAGCTCATAGATGAATTAAAGGATAAAAACCAGTAGAGAATGATTCAAATTAGCCCCGTAGGATTTCCGGCCTTACTTTTATTTTATTTGGTATGTTTACTTTAAGGCCCTTGCCTTTTCCTCGGTTACACTCTAATTTTTCGGTTTCCTTT
>CAYRYS010000126.1:0-6636 GCA_964428555.1 uncultured Spirochaetales bacterium
TAAAGCTCTTCTATTTGTCCCGCGTTTACGCAGCCCCCTCCCTGCTAAACAAGGCGGCGCGCTTCTGACTTTGAAGCACACAGGTCTTTTTCTGCAAACAGGTCAACAACATTGATCCCTGCATCCAGCTCGGTTTTGCTCATCTCCTTTGAGGGAATTGCGTCTGTACTCTGACCGCCTGCTGAAAAGGCTGACTTTGCTGCTTCTAATGCTTTTTCCGCTTCCTCTTCTCCGTGTACCAGCTTTGTGTAATCATAGGCAAGAATCTCCTTTGCCTTATTCAGGGCAGCACCGCCTTCAGAGCACAGAGCCTTAATCTCCTTAATTGGACGAAAGGAAAAAAGGAGAAGGAATTTTTCCACATCATCATCGTGCACATTTCTCCAGTACTGGAAAAAGTCAAACACGGAACACATAGCAGGATCAAGGAAAATGGCGCCCTTCTCGGTTTTTCCCATCTTCTTTCCGTCAGCACGGGTAACCAGGGGAAAAGTCAGACCATAGGTTTCCGCGCTTTCGGTCCTGCGGATCAAATCTATTCCTGCTACAATATTGCCCCACTGGTCATCTCCGCCAATCTGGAGTGTACATCCCTTTCTGCGGTACAGTTCAAGAAAGTCATACGATTGAAGGAGCTGGTAATTAAACTCAACAAAGGAAAGCCCTGTTTCCATTCTCTGCTTATACGCTTCGAAGCTGAGCATCCTGTTTACAGAGAACTGGCTTCCGATTTCCCGGAGAAAGTCAATGTAGTTCAGGTCAGCAAGCCAGTGGGCATTATTCACCAGCCAGCCATTTTCTCCATCCAGCGTGACGAAATTCTCAAGCTGCTTAGCCTGGCTCAGACCGTTTTTTGCAATCTGTTCGTATGTGATCATCTTCCGCATTTCAGTCTTGCCTGAAGGGTCTCCGATCCTGGCTGTTCCCCCTCCAATAAGGAGGATGGGCTTATGACCAGCCTGCTGAAGGTGAGCAAGCGCGAATACAGGGACCATGTGCCCGACATGCAGGGACGGACCTGTGGGATCAATGCCTACATAAAAGGTTACAGGGCCTTCTTCCATCTTTTTATTCAGGCCTTCAAGATCAGTACACTGCTTGATAAACCCGCGGTCTTTCAGGACCTGGAGCGCGGGAGTCAATTTCATTGACCTACCCTCCTGTATTCCTTAATCGCTTTTTTAATAGTAGGAACTATTTCATCAACCTTCACCCTTACCTGGTCCATTGAGTCCCGGTAACGCAGGGTAACGGTATTGTCTTCTTTTGTGTCATAGTCAACAGTAAGGCAGAAGGGAGTACCGATTTCATCCATGCGGCGGTAGCGCCGTCCGATTGCGCCGCTCTGGTCATAGAATGTGGCAAAATCCTCACGAAGGTCTTCTTCAATCTCCATTGCAAGCTCTTTCAAACCGTCCTTTTTCACAAGCGGGAATACCGCGACAGTAATCGGCGCGATTTCCGGGTGAAAGCGGAGCACTGTCCGGGTATCTTTTTCGTGTATTTCCTCTTCTTCATAGGCATCGGTAATTACCATCAATACAGACCTGGTCAAACCGGCAGAGGTTTCAACAATGTACGGAATATAGCGCTCTTTGGTCTCCTCTTCCAGATACTGCAGGTCCTTGCCGGAAAACTCGGAATGGCGCTTTAGGTCATAGTCGCTTCTATTGTGTACACCTTCCAGCTCCTTCCATCCAAAGGGGAATTCATATTCAATATCGTACGCGTCTTTCGCGTAGTGTGCAAGCTCATTCGGTCCGTGCTGGTGGAAGCGGAGTTTTTCTTTTCGAATACCAAGCTTGTCATAGTACTTGATCCTCTGCTCCTTCCAGTAATCGAACCACTTCTCATCATCCCCGGGCTTCACAAAAAACTGCATCTCCATCTGCTCAAATTCGCAGGTACGGAAAATAAAGTTCTTTGTAGTAATCTCGTTTCGAAATGCCTTCCCAACCTGGGCAATTCCAAAGGGAATCTTCTGGCGGCTTGTCTGGATTACATTTTTATAGTTTACATAAATTCCCTGCGCAGTCTCAGGTCTGAGAAACACTGTTCCTGACCCGTCTTCAATCGGCCCCATATGGGTTTTGAACATCAAATTAAAATTCCTCGGATCAGTCAGCTCGCCCCCGCACTCAGGACAGGTTTTCTTCTCCCTACTTTCCTCTGGAAGCTGATCCTCTCTGAAACGGTTTTTACACTTCTTGCAGTCTACCAATGGGTCTGTGAAATTCTCCACATGGCCGGATGCCTCCCACACCTTTGGGTGCATCATGATCGCTGCATCAAGACCTACGATGTTTCTGTGGAGCTGGGTCATTTCCTTCCACCAGAATCGCTGGATCCGGTTCTTTAGCTCAACACCCAATGGACCGTAGTCCCATGCTGATGAGAGCCCGCCGTATATCTCGCTTGACTGGAAAATGAATCCCCTGCGCTTACACAGGGAAACGATTGTATCCATTACATTTGGTTGCTTTTTCTTACCGGACATTGTTCTACCTCACTTCTATATCAACGTAATAATACTATTTTCAGTATTTTTAAAAACTCTATCATAAATAGCGGTTCATAAAAACCTTGTTTTATGATAAGAGCTTGCCTATTGCTATCTGGATCCGCCTGCTTGTTTCCTCAGCACCAATAAGACGGATAGATTCAAACAGCGGCGGAGACACCTTCGAACCTGTCATAGCAACCCGCAATGGCAGAAGAACATCACCGAGCTTTACTTCCAGCTCCTGTGCCTTGTCCCTGAAAAGCTGCTCATTCTCATCATCTTCCCGGTCTTCAAAGCCTTTCAGCAGCTCATCTGCTGCTTTCAGTACAGTTACCGCTGTGTCAGCGTCCTTTTTTTTGGGGATCAGGAGCTGGGGGTCGTAATCTCCTACTCCTTGAAACAGAAACCGGGTAAGTTCCGGAGCGTCCTGCAAAGTCTTCAGCCGCTCGCGTATTAACGGAACAGCGCCGTCAAGCACCTTTTCTTCAGATTGGGTGACAGGGTCACTCACAAGACCGGCTTCACGCAAATACGGCAGTACAAGCTTGCGGAGATCTTCCTCAGAGCGCTGGCGGATGTACTGGCCATTAAACCAAGCAAGCTTTTTATAGTCAAAAACAGCAGGCGCCTTGTTGAGCTTCTCTAAAGAAAAAAGCTGCTCAAGCTCATCTTTTGTAAAAAACTCCCTGGAGTCATCGTAGGCCCATCCCAATAGGGAGATATAGTTCATAACCGCTTCAGGAAGATATCCCTGGTCGCGAAATTCCTTTACACTGGTTGAGCCGTGGCGCTTTGAAAGCTTCTGCCCGTCAGGCCCCATGACCATGGGAAGATGGCAGTAGGTCGGGACATCCCATCCGAAAGCCTTGTACAAGAGCACATGGAGCGCACCTGAAGGTATCCATTCCTGGGCACGGAGAATATGGGTAATCTCCATAAAGTGGTCGTCTATCACATTTGCCAGGTGGTAGGTTGGATATCCGTCTGACTTGAGGATTACCGGGTCTACAGGAATGTCCTTGTTTTTCCGCTTCACCTCACCAAGCAGTACATCCTGGAAACTGGTCTTCCCTTCTGAAGGGACCTTGAAACGGACAACAGGCTGGGTTCCCTGCGCCTCGTACTCCTTCCGCTGCTCTTCTGTCAGGTCCCTGCAATGGCGGTCATAGCCGATATCACCCTTTTTCGACTGCTGCTCTTTGCGTAAATCCTCAAGCCGCTGTGCAGAGCAATAGCAGTAATAGGCATCACCTTGTTCAATCAGCTTCTGGGCATACTGCCTGTGCATTGCAACGCGCTCAGACTGGATGTATGGACCGTATCCCCCGTCTTTCTCAGGGCCTTCATCATACTCAACCCCAAGCCACTGGAGTGTCTGATAAAGATCAACAAGAGCATCTTCATGAAACCGCTCCCTGTCAGTATCTTCAATTCTGAGAATGAATTTCCCCCCCTGGGAGCGGGCGAAAAAATAATTAAACAGCGCTGTCCTTACTCCTCCGATATGCTGCAGCCCTGTGGGAGAAGGGGCGTATCGAACTCGTACACTCATAGATTCATCCTTATTCGAAAAAGATTTGTATTATCTGTAAGTCATCTTCAAAAACAGGACATATCATCATCTTACTATTATATGATGAACAATTCCCTAATGCTGGAGATTATATAAAATGGGCATTGCCTCGGTCAAGGAGTCTCGCAATTAAGAAAAAAGAAGATTGCAAAATAACAGGTACCTGGGCTACACTATAGATTGTGACATTTCATACTACTCAATAGAAGATCAAGGAGAAACATATGAGTATCCATATTAACGCGAAAGAAGGCGATATTGCGGAAGGAGTTCTACTTCCAGGAGATCCTTTACGCGCGAAATTCATTGCTGAAAACTATCTGGAAAATGCTGAATGCTATAACACAGTGCGGAACATGTTCGGATTCACAGGCACATACAAGGGGAAACGTGTTTCTGTCCAAGGCACAGGAATGGGCCTTCCCTCCCATGCGATCTATGTAAATGAGTTAATTCAGTTTGGCGCGAAAAAACTGATAAGAGTCGGTTCCTGCGGTTCTCTTCAGGAGGATGTTCATGTCCGGGACCTTGTTTTAGGGATGTCAGCCTCCAATAATTCAAACATGAACAGACTGCGCTTCGGTAATGTGGACTTTGCACCAACAGCAGACTTTGACCTTCTGAAAAAGGCATACGACTTTGCATCAGAAAAGAAGATGCCCCTCCACGTCGGCAACATTTTTTCAACAGATGCTTTTTATGATGATAACCCGGATGCCTGGAAGCTCTGGGCAAAATTCAGAGTACTTGCAGTTGAAATGGAAACAGCGGAGCTCTACACCCTTGCAGCGAAGTTCAATATACAGGCACTGTCAATCGTCACGGTTTCAGACAACCTGGTTACCAGCGAACTCACCACACCTGAGGAACGGGAAAAGACTTTCACCCAAATGATGGAAGTAGCACTGGAAACAATTACAGCAGAGTGATTCCCAGATGCGGCATTAGAAGCCAACCCCTGGGCGGTCATCGGTATAATTTTGATCTCTGATCAAAATTATACCGATTTGAGGGAATATCTGTATTAATCTTCGCAGCAAAACTGGCGATTAATACAGCCTCTCGATACAATTCTGCAATCCGCAAAATCACTCGAGGAGCGGTTGTTCCTGTGCCGGCTTTCTATTCATGAGCACAGCACAGGAATCTCTCTATCATTTTTTTATTCCCCGCCAAAGCTGAAATTTACCCCTGTAGTAATTCGAGTACCGTGGTTTATCCAGTTCGGAAGTCCGATGAGCAGGTCCTGCTGAACTTCCAGAAACCAATGCATTGTCGGGTGAACACGAACTCTTGCACCGCCTTTTAAGTATGGCCCCATTACAAACCGGAATGGAGAGCTAATACTAGAGGTATAGGTAAAAACCGGGCTTATGCCTACACCAATAAGGAACTTAAACGGATCATAGGGAAAAAGGAAGTTGATGCCAGCATCCAATGGGATGAAAAAATCGGCAGTAACAGATCCGTCCTCAGCTTCATTGGTTGTCAAGGCGAAGTCTATTTCGAAATCTGCTTCCATCTGGTTGCCGATATCAAAGATTAAAGCAGCACCAGTATTGATGTATGTTGATTCACCTGAATAGTTGTAAATATCTGTACCAATATTGGCGGAGATTGAGTAATTCTGTCCCATTGCTCCAAAGGTAACTGTAGTAAACAGCAAAGCGATTAATATATTGCGAATTGTTTTTTGTGTCATAAAGATATCCTCCCTTTCACTTAAGTATCGGACCATTGGAGTACATGCATTATCGGTTTCACCATAAATTCCAGTAACAAATAGTACTTATATTAGGGACAACATCTTTGAATCAATGTCTCTCAGGACGGAGGAATGTTAGCACCTTCACGCTCATCGAGTAATCCAGCACTCAAGAGATTTGAGGGCTGGATTGTATCGAGATGCAGGTAAAATGGCAGCGCTTTGGATTAATCTACGCAGCAAAGCTGGCATTTTCCCCTTAGAAACTACGGCCCAGCTTTCAGCTGGCGCGGCAGAGCTATTTTATATTTTACTATTGTTATAATTGGAAAATATAAAATAGCCTCGTACTGACTGAGAGAAGAAAGATTTCGTTACATTTTTCGTAAAAATGTTAGAAATCGCCCTTTAGCAAATATAAGTTCTGAAAAGTTGAACTTTCTATAGAAAAAGAGAGCGCGGTTTATTTGGACTGGTATTTTGTTTCCAGGGAATCTGGTTATAGTTATCAGATTTACTATAAATACTTCGGTTTTACACGGAAGTAAATCAGTATTACAAATTATCCGCCTTCCCTCGCCGCGCATGCCACAGGCATGGCCGTAGTTGCTTATCCGGTAAATCTTGTGGACCTGTTGCCTTGCTTGGTTTTTTATTCGTGTTCTTGTTCTAACTTTTTTATTTCTTCAATAGAGAGACCGGTAATTTTGGCAATAAACTCAAATGAACATTTTTCTTCAAGCATCCGCTTGGCAGCTTCTTTCGCTTTTCTCTCAATACCTTTCTCAATACCTTTTTCGATACCCTGCTTTTCTTTTTCTTCCATTACTTCAAAATATGATTCAACAAGCATTC
>CAYRYS010000127.1:0-6551 GCA_964428555.1 uncultured Spirochaetales bacterium
ACAAAAATCGGGACTTCGACTCCGCTCAGTCACCGTGTGACAAAAATCGGGACTTCGACTCCGCTCAGTCACCGTATTGATTGGATATACGCAAAATCTGCCATAAGTGCAGCCGAAGGACAAGACCTATCTTGCGGATGCCGGTGAAAAGGGGATTTTTATACTGTAGCAGGCACCATTGTCTCCGGTTACAGTAAGCTTTGCATTAATTTGGCTTACCATCGCGGAGATGAGTTCCATCCCAAAGCCGCTTCCTTTACCGGGTTCCGTATTTTCCGGTAATCCTATTCCATTGTCTTGTATATTTAATGTAATAAAACCATTATCAGCTTTCAGACAGAGGGTTATCTCTCCTTCTTTGCTGTCAGGGAAGGCGTATTTAAGGGAATTTGTCAGGATTTCGTTAATAAGCATACCAATGACTGATGCCAGCTTAATATCAATTTGAAGAGGTTCACATTCTATATTAAAGGAAATCTTTTTTGTACTGTGAGTATAAGCTCCAGTCAGAGACTGCACAATACTTCTGCAATATTCGTCAATATTCACATAAGGAGAAATATCATTCTCATGGAGCAATACATACAGGTCGCTCATTGTGGAAACCCTTGACTTCATGTCCTCAAGTACATTTCTCGCATCTTTGTCCTGGATCCGTGAAAAGCTTAGGTTGATTATGGATTGGATCATTGTAAAGCTGTTTTTAATGCGGTGTCCCAATTCTCTCAGGAGGGTCTGTTTTACATCTAATGCGTGTCTAAACGCTGATTGGGCTTTTTTAATATCTGTTATGTCCCGGAATTCAACAACTCGTACTTCCTTACCTTTGTAGGGGATATTTTTACCATGCAGACGCAGCGGGAAGGTAGACCCGTCTTTCCGTAGCCCCTCTGCTTCATACGCTTCTTCATATCCGGATATTATCTTATCCATAACAAAATCCCGGTAATCCGGGGCAATCAGTAATAGCCCATCCATGCCGATTAGTTCATCAAAAGAATACCCGGTAATATCACTCAAGCCCTGGTTGCAGTCTAAAATACAGCCTTTGTCATGAATTGTTATACCCCCGAACGAGGCATTATGCAAAGCCTTAAAGCGCTCCTCGCTTTCTCTAAGAGAATCTTCTGCATGCTTCTGCTCTGTGAGAGATTCTGCGAGCTGTAAATTGCTGTAGCTTAACTGGGATATAAGTCTGGCAAGCCTGGTGTAAAAGCTCATTGCTTTATTTACAATTTCCCTGCTGAAACGGGGCACAGCCTCAAGCGCGGACAAGTATTCATCTTCATCAAAGCCATGCTTTCTTGCTTTTTTCCGGAAAAACTCAGTATCAATCTTTTCATCATCATAAAAAAACTGCCCAAAGAAGATATTACCAAGGTGTTTGCCTCCAATAAATAATGGAGAAGCCATGTCCCATAAATTATTCTTACACTTATAGGCCTTGTATTCTCCTTGATCTATTCCGCTTGAAAGCTGTAAATCGCTTTCAATACAGTATTTTCTTGTTTCAGGATTTACTCTATGAAACTTTGTGCAGATATCCTGCCAGCCCACACCCACAAGAACATTTCCTTTTGTATCGACTAATGCGCTTCCAATATTTGTTACTGCATAAAAGTCCTCCATTAAAGATTGGATGTCTTGTATGTCTATGATGTCTGACAGTGTAAGAGAGTTGATATCAGCAGAGGTGCGGGATACTGCTTCCAGGTTTTTTCGGTTTTCGACTTCACTTCTATCAAGAATATCATTTCTTGGGTTTTCATGTGTTTGTATGGATTCAGGAATCTCTTCAAAAGAAGCAAACATAAGGACTGGAATATTTTCGTCATTTTTTACCATGTTAGCAGTAATATGTACACAGGAAGTTGATCCATTGCTTTTTTGGGCTGTCATCTTACCTGTCCATGTGCCTTTATTCTGCAGTGCAAGAATTACCGCTTCAGCGTCTTCTGGGTCTTTCCAGTATTCTGAAGCACTTTTGCCGAGAACTTCATTTTTGTTATTGACCTCCCACATTGTAAGAAATGCCTTATTTACATACACAATTTTACCGTGAAGATCGGCCATAGCTAAAGCTCTTGGTGAAGATTCAATCGCCCAGTTTTTTACATATAAATCATCTTGAAGCATACGGTAATTCTCGATTGTCTTTGAAAGGTCCTGGTGATACTGACTGCTCTCAACAATTTTACCGATTAACAGTGCACTGCTTTGCAGCCGTTGTTTTGCAAGAGCTATCATATACGGCGGCCGTGTCTTGTAGTCAAGAGCAGCATTTCTTAATACACATATATCAACCTGGAATTTCTCAGATAGTGCTTTCAGAGACTGTTTATCTGATGGAGGAGTGCCGTATCCAATATTTATTGATCCTATGACTTCTGTGTTTGCGAATATGGGTTCTGCATAGAGGTGAATACCGCCGACACATTCAATATCAGTGGGTTTTCCTGTGATAATAGTTTGTTTTGCTGAGTCGTTCCAGCAGTTTTCATGACAGAGCCATTTTCTGCTATCTATTGCTTGTTCATTGTCATTTGTTGCGCATAGGTTGCGTGATGATAAGTCTAATAATTGGCACCACCCTGAAGCGAATATACCAGCTGCGTAGTCACCGTTTTTTTCATATATTGCAACCGAAGTACCGAGGAACTCAACACTGTCCTTCGCAATAGACTCAAGAATATCGCAGTCTACAGAATCCATTATAGTACGGCAGGTGTTTAATGCAGTGACATCTCCATATGGAGGATGATAGACCTGCTCATTCTGCCCGGTTTCAAGGCTTTGGGTGAAAAGCCATTCAATTTCATGCAGGTTTTCGTATGCTTTGTTCCGCATAACAATGTCCCACATACGGTCATAAATGGTTCTGAGGCATTGGGCGTCATGATTATCATATGGGCTGGTCTTGTTTGCTACAGCGCCAATCGCTGCAATACGGTCGCCGTCAAAAATCGGGATTCCCATGAAACGAGAAATAGGCACATGGTGCTTTGGGATACCATGCTTCGTGGGAATAGGTTTAGCATAACTATTATAAATAACAGTTTTTCTTTGACGGACACAGTCTCCCCATATACCGGACCGAGTTATAGGAAAATGCATCGGCATATCGGTCATACCACAAGATTCCATAACATTCTCTGACCAGGAATGAATGGTCATTTCAGTTTCATCCTCATTCATAATGCCGAAGAATGAGTATTCACTCTTAGTGAGTCGTTTAGATGCTTCAATAATGAAGTCAAAGAGGTTCTCCTTGCGGGAATCTATCATATTATGGAGCTGAACGAGAGTTTTGTGCTGGGCTTGTTCAAGTGTTTTATGTCTATTAAACTCTGTTTGAAGAGTGATGTCTTGTAGTGTACCGTACACTCTTTTACACTTTCCTTTTTCATGTTCCGGGTACCCTATTGTGCGTACTTTTAGGTCTTTCCCCTTTGCGGTTAAAAAGTCAAGCTCAAGGTCATAGTCTTTTCCTTCTAAAACCGCGCGTTCAAATGCCTCCGATAAAATTTTACCAGACTCCCCTGGAAAGAAAGATAGGGCTTCATCAAAGGTTGGCACATAATCATTAGGCAATTCATGAAGTTCCCTTGTTGATTTTGTCCAAAGCACGTTACGGGTGTCCAGATCTATTTCCCAGCCGCCGACACGGGCTATTTTACCAGTTCTGTTCAGTAATTCTTCATTTCTCTGCAGGGCTTGTTCAAGCTGCTTTCTCGAGGTAATATCCTGTGCCGCGCCCCAAAGTTCAACTGTTTCTCCTGTTTCATCCTGGAACGCTTCTCCGCGTACCCACATCCAGCCGATAGCTTTCCCTTCTCTTGCCATTTCAAGTTCTAGCTCATAGGGCTCTCCAGTCTTCACAGTATTTTCAAGTGAAGCGGATAACCGCGCCCAGCTTTCTATGGTAAATATCTTCATCTGTTCATTCAATGGGGGCGGGGGGAGAGAAGGGTCATACCCAAACATCTTATAGAGTTCTTCTGTCCAGGATACTTCGTTCGTTGCAACATCCAGATGCCAGCTCCCAAGCCTGGCAATGCGCTGGGTCTTTTGTAAGTCCTTTTCGTGCTTTTCTATCTCTTTTTGACTCTTTTCAAGTGCGGCTTCTTTTTCAATGTAAGATTGCTTCGCCAAAAACAGCTTGAAAGCCATTTTTATGGAAGCATCCAGGACTGTAATACTTGAGCTTTTTACTACATATCCATAGGATGTTATCTTCTCTGTTTTCTCAACGACCTCCGGTTCAGTATGGCTGGAGAGAAATACAATTGGAATGTCCCTGTGTTCAAGGATTTGTCTCGCTGCCTCAGTGCCGTCAATTCCATGACCTAGGTCAATGTCCATAAGTACAAGGTCAATGGCTCTTGGCTTTTGGCAGATAAGTTCAATTGCCTTTTCTCCGCTCGGTGCTTCTATGACATTATAGCCATAAGAAGATAATTGTTGTGCTTCATCCATTGAAATGAGCACCTCATCTTCAACAAGGAGGATATTGTGTTTTTTCACCCTTATACCCTTCTGAACTCTATGTTCATTATTATAGTAAAAGTTTAATTTAGATAGAATAGCTTTGCAAGGGCAAATAATCAGATACTATTTACAAGGAATTGGTAGGAGACCTGGGGCAAACTTACAAAGCATGAATACTTCCCATTGTAAGAATTACAATATAAATCGGGACTTCGGCTCCGCTCAGTCACCGCTACAACGCTCCTCGAGTGATTCCGCAAAGCGGAATCGTATCGAGAGGACCTTGAAAAAGCCAGCTTTTGCTGCGTAAAACAATCCCAGCGGATGTTTCTGCAGGCTCCGCTCAGTCACCGTATGATAAAAATCGGGACTTCGGCACTTCAGCTCCGCTCAGTACACCGCTCCGCTCAGGGACCGTATTGATTGGATATACGCAAAATCTACGCAGAAAGCTTAAGATGATACTGAAATTCTGTTCCCGCCTTCCTGTTTTGCTTTATATAGCGCGTTGTCCGCACGTTTTTGCAGGGACATTAGGTCTTCATCCTGCATCAATTCCGCAATACCAATGCTTGCAGTGACTTTGACTGCTTCTCCATAGTCATGGTTTCTGAGTTTTCCCAGAAGCCGGTCCGCAAATACTTCAGCCTGTCTGCTGCTTACATCACGTAAGAGAATACAGACCTCGTCACCTCCCCAGCGGCATGGAATGTCCGATTTTCTGACAGTTTTCATAATAATTGCGCTGAAATCTTTTAACACCGAGTCTCCTGCGGGGTGGCCGTAGGTATCGTTTATTTGCTTGAAATGATCTATATCCATCATTATAAGAGAGACAGAAATATCCTTTCTGTCTGCTGCTTGAAAAACATAGCTTGCCAATTCTTCGAATTTCCGTCTGTTTAATAAACCAGTTAAGTAGTCTTTTTCCGCGAGCTTTTCATTTGTAATGTCACGGATAGCGAAATAACACCCTTCGACTGTGCCGCTTTTCGTGATATGAGGCTCAAGGTTGCCGTGAAATGTGCGATTTTTACCGTCATTTCCAAGGAGTTCAATCTCAAAGCTTACCCTTTCTCCTTTGAGCGCTCCCCTTAGATAAGGCCTGAGACGGTCATAATTTTTGGGTATAAGAATGTCTTTCAGTTTTTTTCCGCGTATTTCAGATAAGGGCTTTTGAAAAAAATCCTCGTGGGGTTCATTGGCTTCCCGGTAACGCCATTCATTGTCAATAAAACCGATCAATATCGGGACCGCGTCCAAAAGAAGCTTGCGCTTTTTTACCTCTTCATCGAATGCTGCTGCATTGAACAGGGATGAAGCAAGCAAGTTTGAACTGAGTTCTATTAGCTGTTTATCACTTTCATGGAAAAAATCAATTTCAGAGGAATAGACTTTTAGTACGCCGTAGCATTTATCCTGCCTAAGAAGGGGAGCAAGAATTGCTGAGCAAAAGCCGATTTCTTTGGCTTTTTTCTTCTGTTTAACCCGTTCATCTGTCTGGGAGTCTCTGCAAATTATTGTTTTCTGAGAACGGAAGGTAAGTCCGGATATACTTTTATCGATCTTTAACCGCAGACCAAGATGAGCCTCTGCTTTTCCGGCAGCAGCTCGGTAAACCATTTCATCTTCCTCAGGCTCTTCAACTACCGCTGCCTCAGCATTGGTAATTTCCATTGTTACTGTTGCTACTTTTTGCCGAATCAGGTCAAGCTCTAAACGCTGACTTGTGATCTTCTGGCTTACTTCATGAAATTTCTGAAGTTGTATTTTATGATTGCGTTCCGCGGTCTCTTGAGTTATGTCTCTCTGAACAGCCAGATAATAAAGAGTCTGTCCTTCATTATCTCTATATGGTTCAATAGTCAATTCAAGAAGGTATGGGCTCCCGTCTTTCCGGTAATTTGTGGTAGTGCCATGAAAAACCTTATCTGCTTTCAGAACTGATCGGATATTGTCAAGAATATCCCGGTCAGTTTTTGGGCCCTGAAGAATACGCGGGCTTTTGCCCTTTACTTCTTCAAAACTGTATCCTGTCATCTTTTCAAAAGCCGGATTCACAT
>CAYRYS010000128.1:0-6548 GCA_964428555.1 uncultured Spirochaetales bacterium
CAATTCGCTCCATTCGCGTAAACGCTGTTTTCAGCTGATTCGCAAGAAGCTCTCCAACAGACCGGATTCTCCTGTTCCCCAGATGGTCAATATCATCTATATATGCTTCACCAATGTATACCTTAATTAGATACAGCATAGTGTTTACAATATCTTCTTTTTTTAGTGTGTGGTCCCGTACAGGTTCGTCGTAATCAAACTTTTTATTCAGCTTATACCGGCCTACCCTGCCGAGATCATACCTTCTTGAGGTAAAAAACATTGAGTTCAGATCTTTTTCAGCATTTTCTATAGTAATCGGTTCACCCGGCATAAGCACTGAATATACAGCAGAAAGAGATTCTTCCCTAGTAGGCTCATCTGTAGTCGGATCATCTTTTACAAATTTAGTCTCTTCACGCTCAAAACAGTTCAAAATAATATCTGAATGAAGTGAGTCCGGATTAGCAAGATCAATACACTCAATCTCTTTTACATTTGAGTGAATAAGCTCATCTATGTCATGGGGATGTACCTTATCTCCAGCACGGTAAAGCTTCTTTTCCTCTTCATCGTCGTTCTTCTTTATATATACAGGCTTTGCAAGTACCTTACCTACAATAGCCTCTTTTTCTTCTTTTGCGTCCTTAATCTCTACAGTCTCTGTTTGATAAAACAGGCTGATAATTTTTTCCCGTGTATCATACCCAAGGGCACGAAGGAAAAGGGTTCCCAGTATCCGCTTTTTTCTGTCAATCTTTGCGTAAATCAGCTCTTTCTTTTGATCAATTTCAAACTCGAGCCATGAACCGCGGTAAGGGATTATTCGTGATGAGTACACGCCCTTGTCATGGGAGAAAATTACACCTGGAGACCGGTGTATCTGTGATACAACAACCCTCTCAGCGCCATTAATGATAAAAGTCCCTCTGTCAGTCATTAGAGGGATATCGCCCATATAGATATCTTTCTGCCGGATCTCTCCGGTATGCTGAAATATCAGGTTAATACGCGCTTTGATAGGCACAGCATAGGTTAGACCTTTCTGCTTGCACTCTGCCTCTGAAAACTTGATATTCTCTTTATCGAGGGTGTAGTGAGAGTATTCAAGAACCATATCTCCGTTAGGACTTTCAACCGGGAAAATTGCTTGAAAAACCTCTTCAAGCCCCCGTTGTTTCTTTTCACCATCTTCCTGCCCAGCTGCCTGGTGCAGAAAACGTTCATAAGATGCTAACTGGATATCGATAAGGTTTGGAAGCTCCATTACATCCTTTTTCGAAGTACCCAGTATTGTACGATTGATCGTACGCTGCCTGTTATACATCCATTCACCCCCTAATGAATAATAGACCACCGGAGAGTATTACTCCGGTGGTTTGGTGTGTCTCTTCTCGTGTAAAAAATATAAATATTTTTATTTGATTTCAACAGTTCCGCCAGCTGCCTCTAGTTTCTCTTTCATAGAATTAGCTTCTTCTTTAGAAACTGCTTCTTTGAGTGTCTTACCACCTTCTTCAACAAGCGCTTTTGCTTCTTTCAAACCAAGACCGGTAATCGCACGAACTTCCTTGATAACCGGGATCTTTTTTCCATCTGCAAAACCGGTAAGAACAACGTCAAATTCAGTCTGCTCTTCTTCAGCAGCAGCTTCTCCGCCGCCTGTGCCTGGAGCAGCAACAGCAACAGGTGCTGCAGCAGTTACACCGAACTTCTCTTCCATTGCCTTAACAAGCTCAGAAACCTCGAGCACAGTCATATTCGCAATTGCTTCTAGAATGTCATCTTTTGATACAGTAGCCATATTATCTTCTCCTTTATATTTTTTTCAGCAATAGCATGGTACTTACTATGTATAGAAGACTAATGCTGTTTTAATTTTCTGCTTTTTTATCCGCAACAGCCTGTAAAGTACGAACAAGCTTTTGAGGAACTCCGTTTAATACGTAAACAAGGTTCTGTAATGGAGCATTCATTGTGCTCATGAGCATAGCAATAAGTTCATCCCGTGTTGGGAGCTTACTGTATTCCACAACCTGGTTCTTGTCATACACATTACCATTTACCAGACCGCCCTTTACTTCTACAGGGGTGTCTTTTTCAAAATCAAGAATCACCTTCGCTGCTGGACCTGATTCATCTCTTGTTAGAACAACTGCTGTTGGACCTACTAGATACTCATCCAGTCCATCATGATCCATTTCGCGGAAAGCGATTTTTGCGAAATTATTCTTTACAACGCGGTATTCCGCGCCTTTTTCCCGCAGCTTACTGCGCAATTCTGTTATCTGCTCTACAGTCAGACCACGGTAATTTGTAAAGAAGTAGTCGTTTACTCCGCTAAAACGCTGAATAAGCTCTTCTACGTATCCGCGCTTTGCATCGTTCACTCTTGTTTTATATTCAGCCATATCTGTCTCCCTTTTCTCGTATTACAGACGTTCCCGCGGTGAGACTTTCACGCCAGGGCCCATTGTAGATGACAGTGCAACAGAGAGTACAAAATCGCCCTTAACATCTGCAGGCCTTTTTTTCTGTACCTCATCTACAAAGATCTTTACATTTTCCAGGATCTTCTCAGTCTCCATAGAGACTTTCCCTACAGGAAGATGCACTACTCCGGTCTTGTCCGCGCGGAATTCAACACGCCCCTTCTGGAGTTCTGCAATTGCGCCTGTAATGTCAAAGGTCACTGTCTGAGTTTTCGGGTTCGGCATCAAACCTCGACGTCCAAGTATTGGACCGAGGCGGCCGACGTCCTTCATCATATCAGGAGTCGCTACAGCAACATCGAAATCCAGCCATCCGCCTTTTATCTTTTCAATAAGGTCAGCATCACCAACATAGGTTGCACCTGCATCCTTAGCTTCCTGAGCTTTGTCGCCTTTAGCGAAAACAAGGATCTTCTTACCTTCTCGAAACTGATTTGGCAGAACAACTGTATCCCGTACTGTGTTTCCTTTTTTCATGCTCAGCTTCATTGCAACTTCAACAGTTTCGTCAAAGTTAGCATATGACAGCTCCTTTACGAGCTCAACAGCGCGGTTGTAGTCATAAAGCTCCTGCTTATCATACTTCTTTACCGCTTCTCTATATTTCTTTCCATGCTTCATACACTACCCCTCAACTCTGACGCCCATACTTCTTGCAGTACCAGCAATAACATTAATTGCAGCATCCATATCGTTCGCATTCAGGTCAGGCATTTTCATCTCTGCTATTTCCTGAAGCTGCGCCCGAGAGATCTTTCCAACCTTAATTTTGTTCGGTTCGGAGGACCCCTTTTGTAGATTTATTGCTCGTCTAATAAGTACTGCAGCAGGCGGGGTTTTCGTAATGAATGAGAAGCTACGGTCATTATAAACCGTAATTACCACCGGAATTAAGAGTCCCGGCTCCATGTCCTTTGTACGATCATTGAACTGCTGAACAAACTGAGGCGCACTTACACCATGGGGTCCCAAAGCAGGACCAACTGGCGGTGCAGGCGTAGCCTTTCCAGCAGGAACTTGCAGCTTAACAATCGCAGCTACCTTCTTCTTTGCCATATTTTCACGCTCCCTACGTGGTAGTTGCGCTCTCCATACCGGAGAGCTCCCATCAAAGGGTTATATTTTTTCAACTTGAAGAAAGCTCACCTCAACAGGCGTTGATCTGCCGAATATACCGACAGTCACCCGGAGCTTGCCTCTTTCCAAGTTAACTTCCTCTATCGTACCAGTAAATGTATCAAAAGGCCCCTCAACAATACGAACCTTTTCTCCGACTGAAAAACTCTGCTTCGGCCTGAGTACTTTATCTGCTTTTATGTCTCCTGCTTTCTGAAGTATACTCCGCGCTTCCTCAGGAGAAATGGGCGTAGGTTTTGAACCAGAGCTCATAGACCCGACAAAACCGGTAACACCTTGTATCTTCCGAATATGAGCACATACATTCTTCCATCCAAGATCAGGCAGATCCATTTCAACAAGGATATATCCTGGAAGAAATTTCTTTGAAGAGACCCGTTTTTTTCCGTCCCGGACCTCTACAACATCTTCTGCAGGGACTTTTACATCAAATACAAATTGATCAAGCTTGCCGTTTTCTATGAGTTTCCGAATGTGTTTTTCAACCTTGTTTTCATACCCGGAATACGTATGAACAACATACCAGCCTTTTGCCATTATAATTACCTAAGTTTTTTCGTTCAGAATGTAAGATTTTAGAAAATAAAATCTATCCCAAGAAGCAAGATATAATCTACGAGTCCAAGAACCGTCGCAAATATAAAAGTGGAGACAAGTACGACTTTTGTTGATGAGACAACTTCGTCTCTACTAGGCCATACGACCTTACGAAGTTCAGCGTAACTTTCTTTAAAGAACTGTATAATTTTCTTCATGAATGGCTCCTGTTTAAAAAAGCACAGGCCAGGTAGGACTCGAACCTACAACATTCGGTTTTGGAGACCGACGCTCTAGCCATTGGAGCTACTGGCCTATATAGTTATTTACTATATTATTTGATTTTCGTTTCTTTATGCAGGGTGTGCTTTTTGTCAAACTTACAATACTTATTCAGCTCAAGCTTACCCTGAATATTTCTCTTATTTTTCTTTGTTGTATAATTTCTCCTCTTGCACTCACTGCACTGAAGAGCAATTTTCTCAACTGCTTTGCCTTTTGCTTTTGCCATAATTACACCACCTTAACTGCAACAGAGATAGAATAGTACAGAAAATAAATAATCCTGTCAACCGTAGTTAGCTATCTTTCTAAGCGTTAACCTTTTTCCTCAGGCTGGCTATACGATTTTTTCGCAGACGACAGCGAATACGAGGATTTTAGTAAGCCCTCGACCGGATTTGAACCGGTGACCCCATCCTTACCATGGATGTGCTCTACCAGCTGAGCTACAAGGGCAATACACAGAGTGTGGCAGAAAAGTATCAAATATCCGGCTTATGTGTCAAGTGTAAACCATGTGGTTTTTTCCGCTAATCTTACACCTTCCTTACCCAATTCGTAGGTTCATAACAATTCGGTTATAACAGGGTAAAGCTTGTAATAGTAAAACAATGTCTTGCTATACAAAAAGAGAGCGCGGTTCATTTGGACTGGCCTTTTGTTTCCAGGAAAGCTGGTTCTAGTTATCAAGATCTACATAAATACTTCGGTAGTTCACGGAAGTAAATCCCTATTACATACTATCCGCGTTCTCTTGCCGCGCATGCCGCAGGCATGGCCGTAGTTCCTTCACGGTCATCGAGTGATCCAGCTCTCAAGAGATTTGAGGGCTGGATTGTATCGAGATGCAGGTGAAATGGCAGCGCTTTGGGTTAATTCCGCAGCTAAAGCTGGCGGGATTGGGTTCCTCTCGATACGATTCCGCTTTGCGGAATCACTCGGGGAGCGCAGGTTTACACATGTGCTAATCCGTTTTAACTTCATTATCCGGTATTTTACTGAGACGAATCGTTTTGAAGGTTTTCAATTTCTTCAATGGAAAGGCCGGTAATTTCTGATATGTCTTGAACAGGATATTTCTTTTCCAGCATCCGTTTTGCGGCTTCTAATTTCCCTTTTTTCCGTTCCTCTTCCATTAATTCATTCAATGACTCAATCAGCATTCCCTTATCCTCCTGATCATAGAGAAACTCTGTAACAGCTTCCCTTTCTATTATACTCTTTTTTTCCAGTAAACCCAAGATATAGCTTTTTAAAAGGCTGAATATACTTGGATTATTAGATTTTATCTCGTCTAAAATCCGGATTATCCGGGAGATTGCTTTTTTCCTGTTTTTAAAGTCCGTTTTTTCAAGAAGCATGAACTCAGATACCGCGGTTTTTAAATTCCTTAGTTCTTTCTCGTGAAAGGAATGGATATCCACAAGAAAGTACCGAAAATTTGGGAGATATTTATCCATAGCTTGCGGCACGTGAGTAAATTTCTGTATAAACTCTGTATTCTCACGCCATTTCCGCTTGCTTGAATAGATAACAATAGGCACAACAGGAGAAAGAGCCCCACCTGCTTGTTCCTGCCGCCTGTATATGCGGGAGAGATATTCCAATATTCTACAGCCCATCTTTTCAGGAGTTGTCTGAAATTCCATATGCAGGTAGATATAGAGATCAGATGAATACTTGGTAGAGAACCGCAGCAGGAGATCGGTCGATAACCCGGGTTTTTCAATTGAAGTGAACTCCACATTCTCAGGATTTAGGGAGTTGATATCAATCACTCTCACCCATGGTTCTTTGACAATATCACGCAGCAAGGATTGGATCATCTCCTTATTCTGAAACAATAATTTAAACGCCTGGTCTACAAAATGATAATTAATACTCATATCTTTATATATCTTTTTTGTATTCCTATTGCTTCAAAAAACGGTTATTTTTTTTAACACCCGATGTATCAGATTGCGCAGATTGAGGAAACAGATGCACCTTCACGGTCATCGAGTGTTTTTCCGCAAGGAAAAACGTATCGAGATGAGAGAGAAATTGAAGCGTTTTGGATTACTCTACGCAGCTAAGCTGGCTATTTTCCTCTCCCCTCGATACTATTCCGCTTTGCGGAAT
>CAYRYS010000129.1:0-6230 GCA_964428555.1 uncultured Spirochaetales bacterium
CAATACAGCGCATAAATATCTCAAGGCATATACGAGCATCATCACCAGCCCTGTGCGCTTCTTTGGATTCAAGCATTAATGCTTTTGCAAGGTTCTGAAGGGTGTAGCTTTTTTGAAAGGGATACACGTGCTTACAAAGAAGGCGGGTATCAAGCACTTCTCCTGAATACAGCGGGAGACCGGAAAGTCTGAGAGCAGCATTGAGGAATGACAGGTCAAACACTGCATTATGAGCTATAAGGAGGGTATTTTCGAGATAGGGCAAAAACTCCTGGAAAACATCGGCAATAACCGGCTGTGCAGATACCATCTCATTTGTGATTCCGCTTATTCTTGCAGCCTCTTTAGAAATAGCCATTCCCGGATTAACCAGGCGGCTGTAATTAAAATATGCACCCTGTTCATACCTTATAATCCCTACCTCTGTTATCGCATCCTTAGCAGGATTAAGTCCTGTAGTTTCAAAATCTATTGCTGTTACAGGCCGGTTTAATATTATGCCTTGGTTCTCTGGGCTCACCACATTCTCCTGTTATCAAAATATACAAAGCTAGTACAAATCCACTTGCTTACAGCATAGTAGAGTAACCCATTCCTTCCGGGCTTGTGAAGCACTTGCCTTGGCACTTCCATGAAATTACAACTTCTGATACCTTTTATACATGAATACTTCAATTTTAAAGAAGCGTAATCTCCTTATCAAGACAATACGTAATTACTTTGATAATCTAGGATACCTGGAAGTTGATACCCCGGTTTTAGCTCTTAGCTGTATTCCAGAAAGCAATATTGAATTATTTACTACTGAATACCTTGATCCTTACGGAAATACCCGCTCCCTGTCCCTCCTGCCTTCTCCTGAATACTATATGAAAAAGCTTTTGGCTGCAGACATGGGAAGTATCTATCAAATTTGTAAAAGCTTTCGCAATTCTGAAAGTCTCAGCCACATTCACAATATTGAGTTTACCATGCTTGAATGGTATACAGTCGGAAAAGACTATATTCATGCAATGGACCTTACAGAAGACTTATATTTTAACCTTTGCAAATCCCTTGATCCTCGGACACCGAAATATAGCTTTTCAAAGTATAGCTTAGAAGAGGCTTTCACAAAATTTGCCGGTTTCAGCTTGAAAAAAGCCCTGCTTGAAGGATCTCTCAGAAAGCATGCGGAAGAAGCGGGAATCATGACGACAGACAGTGATTCAGATGAGGATCTTTTTCATAAAGTGCTGATTGAAAAAATTGAGCCGGAAATACTGCCCCTGGGACCGGTTTTTCTCTACGATTACCCCAAACTCGTGCCTACACTAGCAGAGGATAAGAACGAGCTATGGAGCCAAAGATGGGAATTATACATCAACGGAATCGAGATAGCTAACTGCTACACAGAAGAACGGTCTAAAGATAAGATGAACAGTTTCTTCTTTGAGGAGTCGGAGAAAAAAGCACATGCTCTTGTACCCGCATCTTTTGACTGGAGGTGGCCGGAAGAGATTGGGGAGTCACTGCCTTTGTGCTCAGGAGCAGCTCTTGGGGTTGACCGCCTTATAATGGCTGTTCTCGGCATTAATGCAATTGAAGGGGTTATCTTATTCCCCTTTTCTGATATACTAGAAAGTAAATAGAACACAGGATATTGAGTCTCAACACAAAAGATAATATCCGTATAATAACCATCTATCAAAATACCAATTAGTAAGGAACAAATAATGATCAAAGCAGGACAAATAGAAAAAGGGATGTTTATCCTTATAAAAGGTGATCCATACATTGTAGCAGAAAGGGAGTTCATTAATCCGGGCAAAGGCTCTGCTTTTACACGGGCAAAACTCAAAAACCTGAAAACAGGTCAGGTACTAAAACCAACATTCAAAACCCAGGAAACAGTAGAGGAAATTGATGTTCAGTATGTTGACTGCCAATATCTTTACGGTGATAGCGATAACTACTATTTCATGAACCTGGAAACTTATGAACAGTTTCCTGTTGCTAAAGAAGGCCTTGAGGACAAGGGCTTGTACATGAAAGAAGGAGAGAGCTACCAGGTAACTGTTTGGGAAGAAGGTCCAATAGATATTCTTCTTCCGTATAAGATCGTTTACGAAGTAACAGAAGCAGAGGATGCAGTAAAAGGCGACACAGTAACAGGCGCTTCAAAGATAGTAACTGTTGAAACAGGGCTTACTGTAAAGGTACCGATTTTTATTAAACAAGGAGAAAAAATCCTTGTAAATACTGAAACAGGTGAATATGTTGAAAGGGTAAATAACTAATCCACTACAGGCTGAGGTTTCTGTATTTCAGCCTGTATCCTTAGGCTTATGATGAATACTATTGACTATTCTGCTAAACTGACAGAAGAGCAGTTGGCAGCTCTTATAACAACCTATGCAAATAAGACAACCGATTTTCGTTTTTCCGGTAACACACTCAAATTCACCTTAACACAGTCTCTTTTCTCCAGCTTTAAAATTGATTCAGGATCAAAACTCCTGCTAAAGGCATTAGCAAAGACAATCGATTTATCATCACCAATATACTTCCTCGACTCCGGGTGCGGTACCGGAGTAATTGGGCTGAGTATTGCTTCGAAAAACAGGGAAACCAAGGGCATACTTGAAGACAGAGACTGTCTTGCGGTCTGTTTCTCAAAGTTCAATGCTGCGCAGAATAATATTTCCAACATAACAGCAAAGCCGTCCTTACTGCTTGAAGAACAGAACAGCCCTTTTGATCTTGTTGTATCTAATATTCCTGCAAAAGCAGGTAATCCAGTAATTACAGCCTTTTTCCGTAATGTGAAGAACATTGTAAAACCTAAAGGCTATGTAGGAATTGTCATTGTATCTCCTCTCCGGGAACTCGCAGATTCCTGCATTGCATTACACTCCTATCCGGTCGTATACAAAGAAGACACTGATGATTACTCTGTACGCATTTTTCAACCTGTACAAAGCGGAACAGAAATAGCTGACTCAGAACTCTCACAAAAAGCCGGTATACCTGCAGAATATATAAGATACACAGGCGGAATTGACGGTGCTCCATTACAAGAGGCTCTGGATACTGTATATGGAATTCCAGGTTTTGATTCAATGGACACAGGTGAAGCCCTTGCTTTCTCATTAGCTCCAACACCGAAAGCAGATGACATCTTGATGGTGAAAGACCCTGGGCAAGGGGTACTACTAAAACTTCTCTGTAAAGATGCATCTGTTTGTAAACAGATTCTCCTCCAAAGCAGAGACCTCCTGCAGCTGCGTATCTCTATCAACAACTTGAATACTGAAAACGCAAACAGGAGCTGTATTATCAACCATCCGGACGATTTTGGAGTGTCAGTGCAATGCACATATGCCCTTTTCCCGGTTATTCAGGAAGTATCCGGAGATACTGCACATATCTCCTGGAAAAGCTTTGCAGAGAATATTTCTTCCGGCGGGAAGCTGCTTCTATACGGGAAAAGCGCGTACATGGCACGTTTTTTAAAAAAGAAACAGGGCTTTTCGCAGAGAGCACAGAAGAAATCCAAAGGGTATAAAGCAGTGTTATTAGAAAAAAAGTAAATATCCTATAGCAGCGGAACCGCTTATAAAGTGCATCAAAATTGGGCATCCTATCAACTGTACCAAAATATTATAGGCAGTAGGTACTGTTCTACAGGACTATTTTTTAAAAACCATGGAAAAATAGTTTTCTTTCTGCTAACTTTACATTAGAGTAATTAATATGCGGTTTCGTATTCTTATTATTTCTAGAATCCATATTGTAAGAAAAAAACTCACTGAAAGCCTCCAGCCGCTTGGATATATTGTACATACTTATGCAGATATCCGTGAACCGATAACAAAGTTAAACCTGATTAAACCGGATGCTGTAATAATCGATGGTGACGGTGCTGAAAAAGAATGGCGCTTAATTGCTCACACAATGCAGAATTTCACGAAAAACCATGCGTATATTCTCATAAAAAGTACAATCTCTAAAGCTGATGCAAAAGAAGCTGCAAAATACGGTATTTCCGGAATTATTGTTAAGCCCTTTGACTCAGAAGAGCATATAAGCCGTATAATTCAGATCATAGATACAAAACTGCACATTCCCCAAAAACGGCACCAGCCAAGGTATTATCCGGATGATGCAATTACAGCTGAACTTCAATATTTCATTAATGAGGGGAAAGAGCTTAATATTCTTGATATTGAAAACATCCATGAAGAAGGCGCTCTTGTAAGTATTCGGTTTCCTAAGCTTTCAGAAGACCTGCGGCCAGGAAGACGCATTGTAGCTGCAAAATTACTACTCGGCAGCCAAGATATTTCAATTTCATTTAAGGTTGTCTTCCGGAGGATGAATAAAATCGGCTTGCACTTTGAAGACATTCGAAGCAATAGAAAAGCCTTTGAAACATTTCTCCAGGAATACACTAACAAAGTATTCGGTCCCTATGAATACAGGAAAGGTCCACAACAAGAGCAGCTCTGGTAAGGCATTCCTATAATACAATAAAAATCCTCCTATACAGCGTTCGGATACCATGATATAATTTGATAGAAAATTGGAAGTATTGTCACAATTCCAAGTGTAAAGCACCTTCCAAAAAGCTTAACGATTATACCACTATTTACTCGAGTAAAGGATGAATCAATGCGAATTACGACAAAAGGCCGCTACGCTGTCCGGGCGATGATAAATCTCTGCATAAATGAAAATGGTTCACCCATTTCTATCAAATCAATTGCACAACAAGAAGAGATCTCCCCTGAGTTTTTGGAGCAAATTTTCTTTAAGCTAAAAAAATCAGGAATTATTTCTTCAACCAGAGGTCCGGGCGGAGGGTTTCGGCTGAATAAGAAAATGGAGGAGATTACCATCTACGAGCTTTTCGATGCAGTTGAAGAGGGTTTGCAGTTCACACCGTGTACGAACTGCAGCACAAGCGAAGTTTGCAACAAGGTAAGCACCTGCGTTTCTCATATTCTTTGGAGGAAGATATCTACTTCACTCATAAAAGATTTAGAGAACACATCCCTAGCAGATCTGATGGAAGAAGGCAAATCAGCAAGGCTTATCTCCTAACAGTTTATACTGTATTCTCAGGGATTTCTTTAACATACAGGTCCATCTGGGGATAGGGAATCTGAATGCCTGCGTTTTTAAAAGCCCGCCATATTTCAAGATTCATCCATGCTTGAGCCTTCATCTTATCCTTTACATCCTTAATCCATGTCCAGACACTCATTGAAATGCCTGAAGAATCGAATGATACCACCTTAGGATCCACGCTCGGCACCTTGAGCCCATAAGGTATCCGCTCCCCCACATCCCGGAGAATACGCAAAGCTGTATCAAGGTCAGTATTATAGTGTACCTGAACATTACTGACAATAATAATGGACCTGTCATCCAAGGTATAATTATGTACCATGTTATTAATAAGCTGAGAGTTAGGAACAATGATGCATTCATTGGTTAGCGTAGTAACAACAGAAGCAAGCATCTTAATCTGAGTCACTGTTCCTTCCTGGTCTTTTACTAATATTCTATCGCCTTCCTTTATGGGCCGTGCAAAAATAATGACAATACCGCCAAAAAGATTTGCAACAACCTCCTGCAAGCCAAAACCAATACCAATACCAAGAACACCGAAGATAACCGCAAGTGCAGATAAGTCAATACCAATAATTGAAAGCCCTACGAGCAGTACGATCGTAGTGACTGCGTATCTTGTTAAATTGCTGATGGAAAAGCGTTTGGATTCATCTATTGAAGTATTTCCCAAAATATTCTGATCAACGAATTTTTTTATTACTTTAGATATCCAGGCAGCAAGGTAAAATATCGGTATTGTGAGAAAAATGGTTATAACAGAGATCCGGGTAGTGCCTGACTCAAAGAACGGCTCTGAAAGAATCTGGTAAAACTGGTTCCAATAGGAAAGTATTTCAGCACCGAACAAACGACCGGTCAGTGATGAAACAGCAATTACAAACGCAATACGCAAGGCAAAACGGGTCCAGTTATAAACATTCTTTGCGAGATCCTGCTCAGCATTTACCTGGTCTAAAACCCTGCGTACAGTAAAAAGCAAGAGCTTGTATATGAGAATAAACAATACAATCGGAAGAAGGAAACCGATTATCAACTCGGTAAAACTAAAGGGCAAGGAAATACTGAGTATTTGCATATTCTGGTTCAAAACCTCAATAAACGGCTGGAGAAAT
>CAYRYS010000130.1:0-5820 GCA_964428555.1 uncultured Spirochaetales bacterium
AGCGCTGCCATTTTACCTGCATCTCGATACAATCCAGCCCTCAAATCTCTTGAGTTCTGGATTACTCGATGACCGGGCTGGAGTGAACATTCTTCCGCATATGGATACAAATTGGCCCAGAGACCAATTCACTCGACGACCGGAGCACCCAATCTGTTTCCCCCATCCGCGAAATCCGGTGTTAAAGCTGAGTGTGTGAATACAGGAGTCTTCCTGCAACTGGCATAGTGCTTATGCACGGATCAACCTGGGAAATATATTGCAATTTATCTTGTTTCCGGTCATGATAAAATGCATCAATTTCTTCTGGAAGGTATATAATTAATGAAACAACGTATACTTGCAGTATTTTTTATTACAATTGTGCTGCTCAATTTTGGAATAGACAGAATAACTAAATACGCGGCAGAGGAGCATCTGCAAGGAGAAGGGCGGATACAAGTAGTTGGAGATATAGCTGTGCTTGTGTATGCTGAAAATCAAGGCGCTTTTCTAGGCATGGGGTCTGATCTGCCTCAGCCGTATCGCCTACTTTTATTAACAATTCTTCCAACAGTCTTTATATTTGGTTTTCTTATTTATATTCTGGTAAAAGAAAAGCTGAATGTACTTCAGTACTGCGCACTTGCCACTGTAATGGGAGGCGGTTTGGGAAATCTCTGGGACAGGATATTTAGAAACGGGCTTGTAGTAGATTTTATGAATTTTGGTATCGCCAATCTTCGAACTGGAATACTGAATGTTGCTGACCTTTCCCTTACCTTCGGCGCGGTGGTCCTTCTTGTTTCAATGTATTTTTCAAAAAAACAGGAACCAGACAATTAGCTTGAATAGTAATTAATAAAAATTTAAGAAACTAGGGATAGAATGTAGGCTGCTACACAGAATATTTTAGTAATTTTAAGGAGAATGTTATGAGAAAAACAAGATTATTGTTTTTCCTGGTTTTATTTATCATTTTGGCAGCCGGGATCTTCGCCCAACGGAGTGACCAGGCAAGGGGGCTGGATGTTGTGGGGTATGGCTACAATGTGTTCGGACATTATGCTGACATGCGCAGTCTCATGCCTTATAGACTTTTTGATCTTGGAGACTCCAGGACACAGCCTATCGGCGCGTATGAGTTCCAAGTGCCTGAGGCTGTGAATCTTCAGAATATTTCACGCCACAATGTAACAACTGTGGAAGGAGAGGATCTGCGGGAATATTCCCAGAGTATGTCTGTTGAAGCAGGACTCTCAGCTGACGCAATGTTCTTCAGTGCATCAATTGATACTGCCTTTAGCAGGAGTACTGAAGGGACATCCAGGCATTATTTTTATACCTACAGAGACGCAAATATTAAGTGGAGAATATCCCTGGACACAAGGTCTATACCTGGCTTGCGGGAACGGCTTACCAGTCAAGCCCGTTATGACATTAATAACATGGAACCAAGAGAGCTGTTTCGGAATTATGGCGCATACTATGTTGCGAATGCGTACCTTGGAGGCAGGGCTGAGCTGAATGTTACGGTAGATGAGTCTGAGGTAACCAATATGCGTGACTTGTCGGTCGCGGTTGAAGCGCGGTATCAGGCAATTACCGCCAATGTAAGTACATCAACAAGCTCATCCGAGACAAATGCTTCTTCAATAGAAAACTCCAGCTTGACAGTTGTCGGCGGAAACTCAGAATATGCCAATGATATCCGGAATCCTGAGCAGTATGAAATGTGGGCGTCAGGTATCCAGGACTGGCCTGTGCTCTGTGAATTTGAAACCGGCAGTCTGCGGCCAATCTGGGAACTTGCCGATTCTCCTCAAAGACGCTCAGAGCTCCGTCAGGTCTTTGATGAAATGAAAGAAGAAAACCCATTGCCCCCAGCCTTTGTAGACATTCTTGCAATGGAGAACGAGATCCTCATGTTTCAGAATGTGGGTACAGGAAAGTATTGGGACATGCCTGGGTATAATACAAGGGGAGACGCGGACGCAGGAGATGATATTCAGCTTTACAATCTTGATGCTGCCGCAGCCCGTGACGAGGGAATTGACAGAGTTATCCGAATTATCGCGAATGAATATGAGTCTGACTGGGTCTGTTTTCAGCCCCAGAATACAGAGAATGTTGCTCGGGTTAATGAGAGCGAGGGAATTATTGAGCTTGGTTCTTTTAATCTCCGCGACCATGCTACCCAGTTTAAAATGGAACCAGTAGACGGAGCAGATGATACCTACTACTTTATTTCCAGATCCACAGGGCTATTTCTTGCAGCTGAGCGGGAAGGAAACCAAAGCAGGATTGTACTTCAGGAGCAAGACGGCAGCAATATGCAGCAGTGGCAGCTTAGGTCTATTCAGAGAGAAGCCATTGCTCAGCCGGATGAAGGCCAGTACGCAATCGGTAATCCTGATAATAATAATTATTGGGACTATTCCGGCGTGTATCCAATGATACGTAACATGGATGTCCAGCTTTGGAGCAGACCCGGCCGCTTCAACCCTGACAGGGTTATTCGTCTTGTGCCGATAGAGAATGGAGATTTCCGGCTGATGAGGGTAATGGCCCATCCGACAGCACTGCTGACAGCCCATAACAGGGAAAGGCTAAGGCCGGAAAGGCAGACAAGAAACCATAACCAGCAGTGGCGCTTTTTGTATGCAGGTGAACCGAACACCTATTACATTGTGTCCAGGTCAGGAGAGGGAGCGATTGACGCGAGTGCTTCGCAACTTAATGAAAACGGCTGCAGAGTCCAGACATGGGACTACCACGGCGGAAGGAACCAGATGTGGGTAGTTGAACGTGTCCCGGATGTCAGATCAGAAGATCTGCTCTATGTAGGACAGTACCAGGTACGTACAGCAAGGGGGAACTATGTTCTTGAGCTTTCGGGAAATGAGCGTGAAACAAACCGCAATGGAGCGGAGATCCAGGTATGGAGCCATCACAATGCTTCAGACACACGGGTCCGTTTTCGTCCTCTTGTGAATGGTGCATACATAATTGAGTTCCAAAACGGCGGACGTGTTATGGACGTGCAGGGTGCGGATAATGACAATGGAACTAATATCCACCTATGGCAGCGTCATGGCCGCGCGAACCAGCAGTGGTTTCTAGAGAACATGGGAGACGGATTAGTTCGATTTAGAAGTGCTGACAGCAATAAGGTAATGGATATTTCTGGAGGAAGCAGTTTTGAACGCGGAGACGATGTACACCTGTGGAGGCCCCATGGCGGAATAAGCCAGCGGTGGCGGATTATCCATGCTGACGGACCCCGGAACGGACGGCCCTTCTAAAAACAATTATGTGCTAATAAGATACACAGGCTGCTCTGTTAAAAGGGCAGCCTTTCTTCTATTCCAGCAGTTCAAAAAGAAAGCCCCCGGCCTTGCGGGGGCTTGATGCTTCTACGCATTTATTTTCAATTACTCCATGTCAGCATCAGCTGTTTGCTGTTCTGACAAGATACCTGCCTGCGGAGACAAGGACAATTCCTAAAGAACCTAATAATCTCCGGGATCTCTTTTTGCTTGTTCGAGGCGTGGCAACCCTTGGGCCAGTCTCCTCCATTCTGCGCTGCATATCATTTTGCAGCATCATGAGTGTAACAGGGGAATTATACATAAGAATACCTCCGTGTTTCCCTGTTTCCTGCCCTCTGAAAACCGTCTGGGCAAGAAAAAAGCCGTGATTTGTTAAAACCACGGCTTTTCGTGTGCTAACTGGTCTGCAAGCCTTGCAGACCAGAACCCATAAAAAAAAGCCGTAGACTTCATTCTGTCTACGGCCCTGAATATCATAGGTAGATCAATCTACAATAACTCTTCTTCAGTCGCAGACAAAGAATACGCATAGTACGCTTCAGCAATAGTGACATAGATTTCTTTTATCATATTCCTTATCTCCTTTCGTTTAGTTCGTATTATATTGAGTTGTATATATACAAAAGGTGCCGTTTTTTGTCAACAGCTCATTTGTATATTTTTTTCAAAAAGTAAGAAAAGATTTATGAAGCCTTCAAAGAATGGGCTTCTATGGATTTGTTTCGGAAGTAAAGGATGATGTCAACACTCACCATTGCTGCGTTCAAGGCGTACAGCAGAATAATAAGATCAAAACTGAAAAAGATCTTATGAAAAACCCCTGAAACATATCCGGTAAGAATAACACACATAAACAATAGGCTTTTGCCTTTTGTGCTTTTTGATCGAAGGGATGTATAAATAGAAAAGGGCCAGGCGGACCCGAAACAGATCAACATAAGCGCTTCAAAAATGCTCATAAAAATCTCCTGTACATAGAATATGCTCTGCCTTTTTATACCAGAAATTGTCTGTTCTGTGCTATGGTCTTGAGTACTGGTTCTATAAAGGGTGATGTCAGAACCCGGGATTTTGAAGATTTTCATCCCTGCCTTGCGTATTCTGTGTATGCCGTTGACGCGCCAGTTCCTGTATACCGGTTTCTCAAACAGACTAAAGACATGTTTTCCAGTGTGAATCTAATTGCTGTCCCTTGTGATAACGCAAGGATCAATCACCCGGTCCTGAGCGCGGTACGGAGATACTCTGTGAAACTGGGGGTTACGGTGCTTCGGGAAGACTTCGTGCTCATACCCTTTCTTTCAGCTCTCGGCTAATTGTTTTTGTGGTAACAGACAAATAGGATTCTCCACTTGAGGTTTTTGCACGATTGTCTAAATACCCTTTTCTAAGCATGTGCTTCATAGGACCAATGTTTCTTATTGTAACCAAACCTTTTCTTCGAGCTTGGTTCCATCCGGTATGCGGAAGAAAACGCCATCTATAGGGTGAGGTGACCACTGCAAATAAGGGAATGCTGTCGCGGGTTCCCTGGAGGAGTGTCACACTGTCTATAGAAGTAATATTTGTGGCATTGATCAAAGCGCCGCCTAAACCGATAACATGCACAGGAGCCTGCAGCATTTTCTTTAAATAAAAAGCTGCACCAGCGCTTACTTGCCCGCCTCCGCTGTATCCAAGGAGTACAACAGGTTTCCCGCTGCCTGGTTGATATCCTTGTCTAAGAAGACCTGAGTATATGAGTTCTGCTGTGGCATGGTTATATAGGGGACCATATCTGTTATCAGCAGATACCAGCATTTGCCAGATATTGCGGATATTTATCAGCCAGCCAAGCAGCTGAAACCTTTTTCTGTATTTGAAATTTTCTATAACTTTCCATATTCTACTAAAAAAGCGTTCTCCAGTAAGTGCCCTATTAGAAACAGAATAGGGAAAGACATCCCGAACAATCTTCAGTTCAGGGATTGATCTTTTCAAGCTGTCCAAAAGGTTCATTTCGTAATTGGACAATCTTTCAGGTTTGACCCCGCCGACTCCGGTAAGATAAACCATATACTTAGCTGTAACCTCTTCTTTTTGCAGCTCCTTTTTCTGCTGCACCTGTTCTGTTTCCTGAAATAGTTTTTCTTCTGTATTGGATAGAATGCGCAGAGAGAGACGCGGATCATCCGGAGCCAGATCATCGTACCACCCTGCCCACCAACCAAGGGTTTCAAAGGGCGCAAACACTCCCATGAGGAAAAGCGCAAAGAATAGAATGTATATCAGTATCATTCCTCATCGTCCTTAATGAGTGAGTTAAGAGAATCTCTAATAGTTTTAACAGGCTTAAGCTGTACCCCTGCAGTATAGTTTTGTAGTTTCCAGTTCAGATAAGACAAGGGTCTTCCTATCGTGCCTTGCGCCAAAATGCTAAAACCCCAGCCTATGAGTATTGCGCTAGCTGCTTGAACTCCGGAGAGGCTATAAGCAACTGAAACGGCAGTATGTGCGGCAAGCAGTAGAT
>CAYRYS010000131.1:0-5485 GCA_964428555.1 uncultured Spirochaetales bacterium
TACTTGTCGGAGTAAATGCAGGCATAGGGGGCAATGAATGAAGGAAAAAGTCCTTGCTGACCCCCTCTTGTCGTGCGCCGGGGGAGTCTAACCACATGCTTTTTCTCTTTCTCTTCTTCCTGCTAATATGGTATTCTTAATGGTAGTATACGAAATCCCCTGAACGAGCATACCAATGGAAACAAACTTTTTTTCAATCTATTCCCATGGATACATCCGCGCAGCAATCTGCGTTCCGCACCATAGACTTGGTGATATACAGTTTAATGTTGACAGGACAATTGCCCTGTCACAAGAAGCAGCTGAGAAAAAGGCTGCAGTAACCCTCTTTCCGGAACTCGGTATTTCCGGATATTCAAACGAGGACTTGTTTCATCAGGATGCCCTGTTGTACGCGGTTGAAGAAGGGATTGAAAAGCTGATGAAAGCATCAGCTGATATTTCTACCATCCTTATTGTCGGTGCCCCGCTTCGTTTCGAGGGAAAACTTTTTAACTGCGGCTTGGTTATCTACCAAGGGGAAATTCTCGGTATTACACCAAAGACCTATATCCCCAATTACCGGGAGTTCTATGAGAAGCGGCAGTTCTGTTCAGGAAGAGACGCGGTAAGCAAGACAGTCCGTATTCTTGGACAAGAGGTGCCTTTTGGTAATGACCTTATCTTTGACGCTTTGAACTACAAGGACTTTTCCCTGCATATTGAGCTCTGCGAAGACCTGTGGACACCAATTCCGCCCAGCACTTACGCAGCCCTTGCAGGAGCAACAGTTCTGACAAACCTTTCTGCCAGCAATATTACCATCGGCAAGGCAGACTACAGACGCGACCTCTGCGCTGCTCAGTCAGGGAAATGCGTTGCAGCATACTTATACTCAGCAGCAGGACTTGGAGAGTCAACCACAGACCTTGCCTGGGACGGTCACGCAATTATGTATGAAAACGATGACCTTCTCGCGGAAGCAGAACGCTTTTCATCTGACGAACAGATCATAGTTTCAGATATTGACTTGGAGCGCCTTGCCCAGGACAGAATGCGGCTGACCAGTTTTAATGACTCGGTAATGGACCACAGAGGCCATGTTCAGGCAATCCGCAGGGTCGGCTTCGAGTTCAAGGTCCCTACTGGGGAGATCCCGCTGCAGCGCAAGGTTGAACGCTTTCCCTATGTACCATCAAACAGGGAAGAGCGGGATGAACGCTGCTTTGAAGCATACAATATCCAGGTACACGCTTTAATGAAGCGTCTCCAGAGCGCGAACATCAACAAGATAGTAATCGGTGTTTCAGGGGGCCTTGACTCTACCCATGCCCTGATAGTTGCGGCAAAAACCATGGACCGACTAGGCCTACCCAGAAATAATATACTTGCCTATACCATGCCCGGATATGCCACAAGCGATGCTACATTGAAAAATGCATTAGATTTAATGGAGCGCCTGGATGTTGCATATGAGCAGATTGATATCCGCTCTTCCTGCATGCAGATGTACAAGGACATTGGGCATCCCTTTGCTGAAGGAAAGGACGAATTTGACGTAACCTTTGAAAACGTACAGGCAGGGGAACGGACTTCCCACCTTTTCAGATTAGCAAACTTCAAAGGCGCTATGGTACTCGGGACTGGTGATTTAAGCGAACAGGCATTAGGATGGTCCACGTATGGAGTGGGTGACCACATGTCCCACTACAATGTGAATGCCTCGGTTCCCAAGACGCTAATCCAGCACCTTATCCGGTGGATTATCGCTACAAAGCAGTTTGCAGAGCCGACCTTAGAAACACTTCAGTCCATTTTGGATACAGAAATTTCTCCAGAACTGGTTCCGGCAAACAGAAAAAAGGGGGAAAGCCCCTCCCAGAGCACTGAAGCAAAGATTGGTCCCTACGAACTGCAGGACTTTAATACCTATTATATTTCCCGCTACGGGTTTCCGCCGAGCAAGGTCGCCTTCCTTGCGTATACCGCGTGGAGGGACAAAACTGCAGGACAGTGGCCTGAATCACTGCCTGCAGAAAAGCACAATGAGTATGATCTGCCTGCCATTAAAAAATGGCTCCAAGTTTTTCTGTACCGGTTTTTCAAGATCAGTCAGTTTAAGCGTTCCTGTGTGCCCAATGGTCCAAAGGTCGGCTCAGGGGGGTCTCTTTCTCCAAGGAGCGACTGGCGAGCCCCAAGCGACTCTGAAGCAACGCTCTGGCTTGAGGAATTACAAAAGAACGTACCCGATGAATAAACCGCCGGCTCTGCTGCAACCACGCTCCCTGAGTGATTCTGCGCACAGCAGAATCGTATCGAAGGGACGGAGCGACCGCCAGCCTTGCTGCGTGAGATAATTTCCGCAGAAGTTTTTTCCGTCTCATTTCGATATTATTTTGTTCTTCGAACAAAGTCACTCGATGACCGGAATGGCGCAACCACGCTCCCTGCCCTTTGACGCGGTTTTCAGCGGAGCAGTTCTTCAGGTCTGTACGCATTCAGCACCTGATACGCGAAAAGGGTGTTCCACCTGCTGGGGTGCCTTGCAGGTTCCATGGTAACGTGCACTTTCCCCGGGTGGGCTGCCTGCCTTGCAGCCGCGGCTTGTCATCCCCCAAAAGATATTTATAAGTCAGATACCTTAAAGACACATCCCCTTCTAAGAGCCAGTTTACCGGGTTAATCATTCTCCTGAGACTCTGTTTCTGCCATTCTGTTTAGCTTTATAGAGGTTCTTATCTGCCCTGGAGATAACATCTTCAGGTGCTTCAGGCTTTTTCTTCTGGGCAGTACCGAAGCTCATAGTAACTGATACTACGCCTACGTCAGTATGGATAATTTCCGCGTCAATTAAGAGCCGGAGTTTTTCCGCGAGTGCCGCAGCACCCTGATTTCCCGTTTCCGGAAGAAGGATAATAAATTCCTCTCCGCCCCAGCGGGCAACAGTGTCTGCGCCTCTTGTATTGTTTACCAATAGTTTTGCCACAGACTTTAATACCTGGTCACCTGCAGCATGGCCGTAGGAGTCATTAACCTGTTTAAAATAGTCAATATCACACATGACAATTGAGTAAGGAGTACCTCCACGCTTGGTCCTGCTCTCTTCAACATCCAGAAACTGCTTAAAAGAACGCCTGTTTCCAATTCCTGTTAGGGCATCTGTAAGCGCGGCCTTTTCCAGCATCTGGTCAGCCCGGAGGCGCTCTGTAATATCGGTAATAAGCGCGATTACCGCGATTCCGCTTTCTGAGTTTATGGTGTTCAAGCCAATCTCAACAGGAAATTCTTTCCCGTATTTTTTTATGCCTGAGAGATACATACCCCTTCCCATCTTCCTGGTCTTGGGGTTCCTCATGTACCGGTTTCTATGCTCTTCATGTATCTCACGTTTTGCCTCAGGAACAAGCATCTCAATCTTTTTCCCGATCATTTCCTCTTCTTTATAAATGAACATCTGTTCTGCCGCATTATTTACTGCGGAAATAACACCGTCTTTATCCACTGCAATCAGAGCCTCAGAAATCCCTTCTACCAAAGAGCGGAGGAGCGTTTTCTCTTTATTGAGTTTATCAATAGAATTTCGGATATTGGTAATATCCTCTGTGTAAACAAGCACTGTATTAGGGGGAATGAATGAATAAGTAACACGCAGGTAATTAAGTCTGTCTTTGGCTGCAGAACTGTTTTCAATTTCTCTGGAAATCGTTTCCCTAGTTTCGAAGGTCCGATGAATATCCTTAAGTACGGGATTTCCAGACTCATAGATATCTGAGAGCTTTTTTCCCCGAACTGTTGTCATTTTTCCATGATCGCCATCTTCTGCTGCTTTATTCAAGTTCGAAAGAATGAAATCGTTATCTTGTTTTTGCCAAACATATACAGGAAGAGGAAGACCATGAAAGAGATTCTCTATGTCTGAAAGTTGTTCATTTTTATTATTCTCATCCATACAAGAAGTATACTACCATGCACTTCTCTGCACAAGGAAGCAAATTACTACAAAACATGAAAAGAAAAAGTGTACTAAAAAAGCCAGCAAACCAGAACACTCCTGTAACAACGGCAGCTGCATACCCATTTGTTCCAGGCACTCTCGGCTGTTCGGTAATAATCTGCAAGTCTTCCATAGCCCCTTCTGATGAGTTGATTTAACTACTAAGAAAAAACCCTATTTTTCATTTGTTTTATATAGTTTAGGAGAATTTCAAGCACTCTCCAAAATACACAAAGAGGTTGACACTGTCGTAATTTAACTTTTTTGTATTTTTTATATAGTTACAATAGGCTTTCTTTTTTATTTTATTATATTTAACTATTGTTTTTTTATTTATATTATATATAGTATAGTTAATTATAATTTATATTTTATGCAGAGGAGCTACTATGAAATTTTCTAAATTAGCATTTCTATGTCTAGCAGTTGTTTTCGTTCTTTTCTCAGCAGGCTGTTCATCTACAAATCTCGCTACCACAAATACCGGTTGGTCTGATTATGCAGAAATTGTAACAAAAAATTATGAGGTTGTAGGTCACGTACGTTTAGAAGCACAGGAAACAAAAACTGTCTCAATGCTTTCTATTAACACTACCATTGAAGGTAGTACAATTACCTATGATGATCTTCTTGCTCAGGCAATAGAACTTGGAGCGGATGATATTATCAATGTGCGAATTGACAAAGTTGAAGATTCTTCGCATAGTTTTTTTGACCTTATTCTCGGCTATACCACTAATTATACTTACTATGCAAATGCAATTGCTATTCGCTATACCGAACCAGTTGCTGATGTAGCTGCTACAGAAAACCATGAAGACCCGGATGTAGGACGAAGCCAATTTGTGGCTCCAAGCATTTTTGATCTATTGCAGTAAAATCATTTTCCGGCAAGCCGCTCTCATGCCTTGCCGGCACGTTTCTATTATTATTCCATACCATTACAAAAACGACTTATTTTTTTTGTAAAAACTGTATTTCTTTCCTGTATTAACAAACCATTTGGCATCAGCAATTCTCAGTTTAGAGTACTTGTATCTTTTTAATGAACAATTTTCATGCTCTAGTACACCCCGAATGCATGAAAATCTTTCTTCTCTATAGCTTCACGGGGCTAATCTAAATTTTACTATCTTTTCCTAAGTCAAATTCAGAATAGCTCTTTTGACATAAGAGTCATAATTTTAGTATTTTGAAGACGTGGAAGTATTGAATCGTTTTTTAGCAATCTTTTCAATGTCATTTAGTCTCACCCCTGGTACTTGGGAGCAGCTGTTTGCTTTTGAACCAAGTATACTAGAAGCAGTCCTCGTTCTTAGTATTGCAGCCATTTTCTCTTCGGTTTCTCAAAGCCTCATGTTGTTCCTGAACCGAGTCAGACCGGGACGCTTTGTATTCAGTTTGATCTTAAAAGCTCTGCTGTTACTGCTTGGAAACATGTTCATCGTACTAAACATTCACCTTGCTGCGAGGTTCATATTTAATAGTCAGACCAGCTTTCTCTCTGCACTC
>CAYRYS010000132.1:0-4927 GCA_964428555.1 uncultured Spirochaetales bacterium
CGCCGGAACCCATAATTGCACCAAGTTCTTTTAGTGATTCATAGTCAAGTGCAACATTCAGATGTTGTTTTGGAACACAGCCGCCGGAAGGGCCTCCAATCTGGGCTGCTTTAAATGCCTTGTTTCCCGTAACTCCTCCGCCTATATCGTAAATAAGTTCACCAAGGCTGGTACCGATACCCACTTCTACAAGGCCTGTATTTACGACATTTCCGGCAAGCGCGAATACTTTTGTGCCTCCTGAGTGCTCTGTACCGTATGCCTGGTACCATTCTGCTCCATTGTTAATGATTGCAGCAATATTGGAATAGGTTTCTACATTGTTTAAAAGTGTAGGCTTGTCCCAGAGACCTTTTTCTGCGGGAAAAGGCGGTCGGGGCCTCGGCTCTCCCCGTTTGCCTTCAATAGATGCGATAAGCGCTGTTTCTTCTCCGCACACAAATGCACCTGAACCCATCCGGATTTCAAGGTCAAAGCTGAAATCCGAACCTAAGATACTATCTCCCAGTAACCCGGTTTCTTTTGCCTGGATTATTGCAGCAGAAAGGCGCTGGACTGCGAGGGGGTACTCAGCACGTACATAGACATATCCTTTTTGAGCACCAACAGTGTACGCAGCAATTGCCATTCCTTCGATAAGAGAATGGGGATCGCCTTCAAGGACACTTCTGTCCATGAAAGCTCCGGGGTCTCCTTCATCAGCATTACATAAGACGTACTTCGTGCCTTCAGGCGCTTTTTTTGTAAACTTCCATTTTAGCCAGGTGGGGAATCCTGCACCGCCCCGTCCACGGAGCCCTGATTCCTTTACTTCATTAATAACCTGGTCCTGGTCCATGGCTGTAACTGCTTTTGCAAGTGCAGCGTACCCGTCAGCAGCAATGTATTCATTAATTTCAGTTGGATTTATTTGTCCGCAGTTCCGAAGGGCAATCTTGTTCTGCTCTTTAAAGAAGTCAATATCTTCCATACGGGGAACAGCAGTCTCTTTGTGTGTATCGTAGTAGACTATATCTTCAGGTATGTTGCCTTTTTTGAGGTGTTCAGCAACAATGCGTTTTGCTTTTTCAGGTGTTAGGTCCTGATAGAATATATTCTCAGGTATGACTCTAAGTACAGGGCCTTTTGCGCACGGGCCCATACAGCCGGTTTCTATAACTTGGATTTTATCGGACATACCCTCCTGTGCGGCAGCTTTCTCTATTGCGTCTTTCACATCAAGTGCTCCGGAGGCAAGGCACCCGGCACCGCCGCATACTAAAATACGGAAATTATCTTCAGAGGGCTGCATCGCCTTCTTCATATCATCTTTTAGTTTATCAAGATCTGAAACACTCTGTATTTTTTTTGGTTTTTGATTACTCATACAGCTTCCTCCTGTTGCCCTGCTTTACGGTAGGCTTTAAGCATTTCTCCAACCTTTGCTGGTTTGACACGCTGATGAATTTGGTCTTCGATCATGACAACCGGTGCAAGACCGCATGCCCCAAAACACCGGCCCACATCGAGGGAGAACATTCTGTCCTCTGTTGTGTCGCCAACATCGATACCAAGCTCTTTTTTCAGGGAATCAAGTACTTCTTTACCACCGCGCACATAGCATGCAGTGCCGAGACATACGCGGACAGTGTACTTTCCCTTTGGGACTGTGGAAAAATACGAATAAAATCCAACTACTCCGGCTACTTCTGAATAGGGGATGTCTAATTCAAGGCTGATGTGCTTTAGTGCCTGTTTAGGCAGGTATCCGAACATGTTCTGGGCTATTTGCAGAACAGGGATTAAAGCTCCATCCTGCTCTTTGTAGTCCTGAACGACCTTTGCCAATTCTTTAAATAGTTGTTCTTCATCTACTTCTGAATTGCAGCATTGGTGAGATGTGTTGACTTCCATTATTGCCTCCTCGGTTTTGGAAACACCTGGAAGGTGAGTCAGCAGATGTAAGACAGGTGCATAGCAATGCAGTTAAAACAGTTGTAAAAATCTCTGTGCTTTTTTCAGGTGTTTTTATAATACTGGATTTTGTTTCATCCTTTGGCTAATGCAGTATACTATTTGTTTGCCCAGCCTCATGGGCCGCATAAAAGAATATCATACTGCAATCAGACTGTGATAATACTGTTTTATTGTACTCCTGTTATGGCGATAACGCAAACATTTTTTAAAAAATGATTGCTCAGTGGTTTTTATCTTGATGCTTTCGGAGAAGGAAGAAGTTTAATGTGAAAGAATTGCTCTGTTATTGAAAATAATGTGAATTGGATCACAATAAAAAAATGAGAATGTGTAGGAACCTTATGATAGGGGATATGAAGAGCCTATTTATATCGTTTTCTTGAAAGCTTTTATCTGAACAGGTATGATGAATACCAGTGAAACAGGAAGGAGATACTATTGTGAAAACCGCACCTTTCTATCCCGGACTAGTAAACATCATAAAAAAGATTCGGGTATTCATTAAGAAAGGGCTTGACTAATTATTTAAATATTACAAAAATAGTAATGAAAAGGGAGGATGATATGAAATCTTATCATTTTGATACAATAGCAGTACACGGAGGCTGGGAACCGGATCCAGCTACCGGTTCACGGGCTGTCCCTGTTTACCGTTCAACAGCTTTCAGCTTCCAAGATGCCCAGCACGCGAAGCGTCTTTTTAATTTGGAAGAACCGGGTAATATTTACACACGGTTAGGCAACCCAACACAAGAGGTACTGGAAAACAGGATGGCTGATCTTGAGGGCGGAGCTGCAGCACTTGCTCTTGCATCCGGAACAAACGCTGTGTTCTATTCTATAATCAATATATGCGGAACAGGAGATGAGGTCATAGCATCTAGTTCTCTGTACGGCGGTACGTATACAATGTTAAATAACATACTCCCCGAATTCGGCATAACAGTGCGCTTTTTTGATGTGCTTGACCCGGACCAAATAAAGGATTTGGTGAATGATAAGACAAAGGCCGTATTTATAGAAAGCATTGGGAATCCTGGCCTCGATGTACCGGATTTTCACCAAATTGCTGAAGCTGCACATGAAAAAGGGCTGCCCCTTATTGTTGATAACACCTTTCCTACCCCGTACCTGCTTCGGCCTATAGAATATGGGGCAGATATTGTAGTTCATTCTTTGACAAAGTGGATTGGCGGCCATGGAACAGGAATCGGCGGAGTTGTAGTAGATTCCGGGAAATTCGACTGGAAACTATGGAGATTCCCAAGGTTTACTGAACCTGACCGGAGCTATCATGGCATACGGTGGGCTCTGGATTTGGGGGATCTGACTCCTGCTGCATATTTAGTGCGTATGCGGCTTGTCGCGTTACGGAACCTCGGCGGCTGTATATCTCCGGATAATGCATGGATGTTTCTCCAGGGCCTTGAAACACTGCACCTGCGGATGTCCAGGCATTCGGAAAATGCTGCAAAAACAGCAGAATGGCTTGCAGCTCATGACAATGTAAAATGGGTAAAATACCCTGGACTTGAAACGTCCCTAAGCTTCCGTAATGCTTCTAAATACCTTAAAAAAGGATTTGGCGGCATGGTTGTATTCGGAATTAAAGGCGGCCTTGAAGCTGGAAAACAGTTTATTTCCGAATTAAATCTGTTTTCTCATGTAGCGAATGTGGGAGATGCAAAGTCTCTGGCAATACACCCTGCAACAACTACACACTCTCAGCTGGATGAAGCAGCTCTGGAAAAGGGCGGCATAAGTCAGGACCTTATCCGTCTCTCAATTGGAATTGAGGATTTCGACGACATTATCCAGGACCTAGACCAAGCTTTGAAAAAGGCAGGAGCCTAATATGCCCATAAATATCCCCAATAATCTTCCAGCAGCAGCAGCTTTGCGGAATGAAAACATATTTGTAATGACAGAGGAACGGGCCCATACACAGGATATCCGGCCTCTGCATATTGCAATCGTGAATCTTATGCCGAAGAAGATTGAGACAGAAACCCAGCTTCTTAGGCTTGTAGGGAATACGCCTTTGCAGATTGAAGTGGACCTAATAAAGACTGATTCCTACCAGCCGAAGAACACACCTGAGGAACATCTGCTTGAGTTTTATCTTACCTTTCAGGACATTCAGCATAAATATTATGACGGGCTTATTATAACAGGAGCCCCGGTTGAACATTTAGGTTTTGAACAGGTTGATTATTGGAAGGAGCTGAAACAAATATTTTCTTGGTCTAAGCATCATGTCTATTCCACATTGTTTCTCTGCTGGGCAGCCCAAGCAGGGCTGTATGAATTCCAGGGTATAGAAAAATATCCTTTGGAGAAAAAGCTTTCTGGTATTTATCAGCACAGAGTAGTAGAGAGATTCTCCAAACTCACAAGAGGCTTTGATGAGACCTTTTACGCTCCCCATTCACGGTATACCGAAATTCGTAAAAACGATGTTGAGAAAAATCCGGATCTATCTGTGCTTGTTGAATCTGAGAAAGCTGGTGTATATCTTATAGCGGAAAAAAATTTACGCCGGGTGTATGTCACCGGTCACCCTGAATACGATACTGACACCCTGAAAAATGAGTATGATCGGGATGTGAACAAAGGGATTGCCCCGGATATTCCGAAGAATTATTTTCCTGAGGACGATGTTACCAAAGAACCAATGCAAACCTGGAAGTCCCACGCGAATCTATTATTCATGAATTGGTTAAACTATGCTGTCTATCAGCAGACACCTTACAAATTAGAAGAAATAGAAGCTAATTCTTTGTCAGCAGGGGAATAATCCCCTTTGTGCTTGACACAATTGAAGATTTTCTGTATTTTTTATATCTCGAAACCGGGCCTATAGCTCAGTTGGTTAGAGCAACGGACTCATAATCCGTGTGTCCCAGGTTCAAGTCCTGGTGGGCCCATAAAAAAAGGCGGTGCGAAAGCACCGCTTTTTTTTATGGGGAGG
>CAYRYS010000133.1:0-4424 GCA_964428555.1 uncultured Spirochaetales bacterium
TCAGGTTTCTCAGCCCGGTAAACACTGAGTTTGAATTTTCTTTCGGAATAAACCGTAATGGAGAGTACAGGTTTTACTTCCAAGGCGGATCAAGTATCTCAGACAATCATAGACAGAGCAGTTCATTCAGACACAGAAGAATCCTGCAATAACCTTTTTTCTGGAATCGGTGACTCACAATCTTCAGACCACAGAATTGCCAGGGGCATCATTTTCCATACCCTCATCAATCTTGGAAATGAAGAGCTGGTTGATCAGGCGGAAGATGACCTGGAAAATGCTGTCTCCCCTTTAAGCCGCGGATATTACGGCAGCCTGCTGACTTTAAAAGGAGGCATTGCTTCTGAAAATGGCGACCTTGTTAGAGCTACAACATTAGTACAGGAAGGCTCTGAGATTATTGACGAAGCTGTTGCAGCTGACCCGGAAAATATTACCTTACGCTTTCTCAGACTGGAAAACGGGATTGGAGTAAGCCAGGGTTCGCCCTTTGACCGCTACGAAGCAATTGCGGAAGACGCGGAATTCCTCCTTGAACACAGGGAGCTTCAGTCAGGAGAAAACAGGGCACGGGTGCTCTACCTTGCTGGAGAAGTTGCACTCGGCATGAACGATGTGTACACCTGCCTCGACTATCTGGAAGGGGCACTCAGAGCAGCACCTGAGAGCAGATGGGCACAAAAGGCAGATATGCTTTTATGGCAGCTGGAGGAGTAGCATGATAGGCGAAGCATTTTTACTGGGAATATCCGCAGGTACTACCTGCATAATAACCTGCGCGCCTATTGCTGTACCTGTCTTTCTTTCTAAAGAGAGGAATTTTACGGAAAACCTCGGGACAATGGGCCTGTTCCTCGGGGGAAGACTGATCGGGTACATTATTATCGGGTTTATCCTCGGAATGACAGGTGCTTTTCTCCGGGGGTTTGTAGACCCTGCTTTTGAAGCAGAGTTGAACGCCTATGTAAACATTGTAATCGGCCTAGTCCTGGGCTTGGAAGCACTCCTTCTGAATGCTGGGGAGAACAAATTCTGCAGACGAATAAGCAGGCACCTGCCGAAAGGCCTTCCTGTTATCATCCTCGGTCTTTTAACAGGGCTGAACCTCTGTCCTCCCTTTTTCGCGGCAGGGGCACGGGTTTTTACAGCAGCACCGGGCACAGGACTTCCCGGGTTTTCAGGGGCTTTGTACTTCCTCTTTTTCTTTCTCGGTACAAGCCTCTACTTTCTGCCGTTAGCAGGCGTACCGGGAATTACAAAGAACAGAGGAACACTCATCCTTATTGCCAGAATGACCATGGCACTTGTTGCTGTGTATTTCCTCATCTTCATTGGAATATTTGGATTATAGGAGTAGAAAATATGGCACAACACATACAAACACTTCGCCTTTTCGGTAAATTTCCGGTACTGCAGCGGGACACCAGGTTCAGCCTTTCCCTCCCTGCATCGCTCATTCTCACCTTTCTCATGTATAAAAACATGGAGTTCTTTCTCCTTGCAGGGGGCCAAAGCACTGCTTCAATTATCTACACAGTGTACTTAACCGGTCTGTTCTTCCTTATGCTCTACACCGGGCAAATCGCCTTTTTCCGGAGAATATTTTTTGTCGGCATTGCCTTGCTGATTTTTCCATCGTTTATCGCGAACCTTTTGGAATCCAGGGGACACATGGCACTCACTTCTGCTGACATCTTCCAGAACAATACCCCCTTCTGCCACATAGTGACCCCTGTTATCATCATCCCCTATGCTTTGACACAGACAATCATCTTCCCAGCGCAGATAACAGGCCACTACGCCTCTTTATTAAACATGCTGATTATCTGGGCAATTGCTGCTATAACCCTCGGCAGGGGCTGGTGTTCCTGGGTCTGCTTCTACGGCGGATGGGAAGACGGAGTATCCCGGCTGAGTAAGAAAACACGGTTTAAACTTAATATTGATGATGACAGAATCCGGTATTTCGGTTTTGCAATGCTGCTTTTCATTGTACTGTTGTCCTTAAGGACCTTGACATCAGTGTATTGCCAGTGGTTCTGCCCCTTCAAACTGGTAACAGAATACGCAGAGATAACCGGGCTTATGTCATACCTGTCCACAATCCTCTTTATAGTCGCCTTCTTCGGGCTTGTTATTGTGCTCCCCTTCTTAACCAGAAAGCGGTTTCAGTGCACAACATTCTGCCCATTCGGAGCCTTTCAATCAATTGTAGGCAGGGTTTCTCCCTTTAGGGTACGGATTGACCATGACAAATGCGTTTCCTGCATGAAGTGTGTACAGGTGTGCCCGACCCTTTCAGTTAAAAAATCTACAATAACTGAGAAAAAAGGCAGTCCGATACTAACCTGCACCATGTGCGGAGAGTGTATAAACGCCTGTCCCAAAGGGGCCATCAGCTACGGCTATTTCGGAAAAGACAAGTCAGGAACAATTTTTTCCGGACTAAAAAATAAAATAGAGAATATGAAAACCAACAAAGCAGTGAAAGCAGTATTGCATACAGGGAGGGAACTCCTCCAGCCGCAGGCACTTTTTATGTTCGCGGGCTTCACCTTTGGGATGATTATCTCAGGGGGTTTGCAGTTCACACAATTTCGATAATTCTCTCATTTTTCGGAGGATAATAATGAAAAAAAACAGTGTTTTTCTTGTACTAAAAACATTAATTGGTATATTCATAGCAATGATAGTCCCTCTAGGGTTTGTATTCTCAACAGTCCTTCCGGGGATGATAACAGCCAATTTTGACTTGACTGTTGATCCGAGCTACTCAGGGGGCAGAGCAATTGTCCAAGTGTATGATGATTTTAATGATGATAATGGAGCAGGGTCACTGACCTACCCCCTCCACGAGCGCTTTGCAGCTGAAGGGACCATGGACCTGGTGCGCTATTCTGTGTACAGGCCCCAGACCCTCGCCCCCTGGAGCGATGAGGGCAGCTATTGGCAGCTTGGGCTAACCTTTCGGGAGGTTGATGAAGAGGCCCCCTTTAGCCAGCAGATTATTTCCATCTACATTGACCTTGCACCAGGGGGCAGCACAGAAACACCGAACCCACGGGCACAGATGGTCAGGTTCAGCCCTGCACATGCGTGGGACCTTGAGATCACCATTGTTCCGGACAGGGAGGCAGCACGGATTACCAGCTTTGACAATTCCTTTGAAACAGAGGGCACGGTATACAGAATTCCTGAAGATAACAGCATCTTTGTACGCCTGCCCCTTGAAGGGATGATAACGAATGTCCTTGACGGCAGGGAAACAGCACACTACCTCATGGTAGGAGGTTATGACAGCCTCGGTGAATCCGGGTGGATGTCAGTCCGTCAGCGCTCAGGCATGGAAACAATAGGCGGTGCCCAGTCCAGGCTTACGCCGAAAATTGTTGACTACCTTGCACCTGAAGGTATGGACCAGCAGGAGATGCTTGCAGGTTATGACAGCAGGAACTACACATACGCCCAGCTTGAGCCAGTGATTATTAGGGAAAACACCCCTACCCCGGTCGCTCTTGCACGGATCAGCCCGGCATACCAATTGCGGGAAACAAGCTCCAGAGCTTCCACAGGTGAAAGCGGCCAGCACCCGAGGGTTCAGAAGCACTGGTAACAGCACTCATCTCCAGGGGCAGTGTAAGCCTATCAGTTCCTGAAGACGTGTTTCAGGCAAGCGCACAAGGGGCTGAATGCTTTGAACAGGCAGCAGCTGTGTTACGGGAAACAGTCCCAGACTCTCCAATGATAGCAGAATGCCTTGTAAAAGCAGGCTTGTGCTACCAGAGAACAGGCAGGCAGGAGGCAGCACAGCTGCGCTTCCGGGAAGCAGCAGGCATACAAACAATGAGCCTTACAGCAGAAAAAATATTAATAGAACAAGGGATATTGTAAAAGGAAAAACCGGATCTGGAAAACAGATATGTGGGGCATTAAACGCTCCCTGAAGGGCAGGGAGCGTGGTTTTTTTGAACAAGTTATATATTTCCACAGAATATGGTTCTAGTTATCAGAATCATCATAAATACTATAGTAATTCACGGAAGTTAATCCATATCACAAATTATACGCTCTCTTGCCGCGTCCTTGCCGTAGTTCCTTTTCCGGAAAATCTTGCGGACCTCGTGCCTGGCTTAGTTTTTTATTCGTGTTCTAGTTCTAACTTTTTTATTTCTTCAACAGAGAGACCGGTAATTTTGGCAATAAACTCAAATGAACATTTTTCTTCAAGCATCCGCTTGGCAGCTTCTTTCGCTTTTCTCTCAATACCTTTTTCGATACCCTGCTTTTCTTTTTCTTCCATTACTTCGAAATATGATTCAACAAGCATTCCCTTTTCCTCCTGCTGAAATAGGTATTCATTTAACCTATTTGTTTTTATTATACTCTTTTTTTCCATAAATCCCAAGATATATCTCTTAAGAAGC
>CAYRYS010000134.1:0-4319 GCA_964428555.1 uncultured Spirochaetales bacterium
TGCGGAATTAATCCAAAGCGCTTCAATTTCTCTCTCATCTCGGTACGTTTTTCCTAGTGGAAAAACACTCGATGAGCGTGAAGGAACTGTGAACTACCTAAGTATTTATGGAAGAAGTGATAAATCGGATTATACTTCATGGAAACAATATGCCAGTTCAAATAAACCGCGCCAATCTTTGTATAGAAAGTTCAACTTTTCAGAACGTATATTTGCTAAAGAGCGATTTCTAACATTTTTACGAAAAATGTTAGAAATCTTTCTTTACTCGGGCAGACAAAGAAAGAGGGTAAATATTAAATTGGAATGTTTGTAGAGGACATCCTGTGAACCTCCCAGGGAATGCCGGGGGTGAGGTAACTCACAGAAAAGCCCCACACAGAGCTCGCGGAGTTCACAGAGAAATCCTATGGCGATCATTTCGAGAGCCTCAAGGATCTATTTTGCCTGACACCGCAAAACAGGGCTCCGAGCTCCGTCGAGGTGCCAGGAGGGGAGTTCCTGTGGCGCTTATTTGCTGGTAAACAGTCCAAACAGGAGGGCTTTTGACAGTTTTTCAGAAAGCTCCTCTGCAGGGATTCCGCATGACTGCAGTACCTGGTTCTCCGGCAGGTTTGTTATAACAGTTTCAATGTATGTGCGGATGACCGGTCTGGGCAGGGCAATATTCAGGCTGTATTCTGTTTCGGCTTTATCAAAGAGTGCGGAGAAAAAACGTGTTCCTGCTGCCTTCATGTCTTTTTGCAGTTTTGCGTATACTTGGGGATACAGTTTTCGCATTTCCTCCAGTAAGCCCCGGCTGTGGTACTGAGAAAGGGAGGAAAATGCCTGTGAAAACCCTTTCAGCATCTCCTCGACAGACTTGTCCCTGTGTTGGCATAGGTCTGTAATTGCTGCAGAATATGTAGTGGTAATAAAGCTGACTGCTGCGGCTGCTATCTCGTCTTTGTTCCCGCAGGTGCGGTAGATTGTCATCCTGGTTACACCGCAGGAATCTGCTATCTCTTCTATGGTGGTTTTCTTTATCCCTTGAGAAGCAAAAAGCTCCAATGTCCTTTCGTAGACCAGGGTTTTATCCATTATTCTTTCTCCTCCAGAAAGGTGTTCACAATTTCAGCTCCCTCTTTTGCTCCTCCTGCTTCCTGAAGGTCCAGTGAGAGACGCTGTGCTCCCTGGATGTACTGAGGATTAGTCAATACTTCACGTATTGATTCAGAGAGCCCTTCTATAGTAAGTGTTTTTTCATTTAGAAGGATTCCTGTGCCCAGGCTTTCCAGCTGGGAAGCAACCAGATACTGTTCATCCTGCTGAGGCGCGAAGAGCATGGGGACGCCGTAGTACAGACCTTCGTGGCCGCTGTTCATACCGCAATGGGTAATAAACACATCCGCTTTTTTTAACACCGCAAGCTGGGGCACAGTATTTTGTATGATGATGTTCTCCGGCACTGGTCCAAAGTCCGCCTGAGAAAAATGCCTGCCGCAGGATATAATTCCATTGTACCCGTGCTTTTTCAAAGTACGGATGCAGAGTTCGAAAAAGGGCTTGTTATTGTTTTTTGCTGTGCCGAGGGACACATAGACTGTTGGCGCATCCGGCATAAGCAGGGAAAACCACTCCGGTTCTTCACTGTCACCCGGCCTAAGCGCAGGGCCGATGAAGCGGTAATCTGACTTCAAAAGCTTTGGGTGGGGCTGGATTTTTTTGAGTGTGAACACCAGGTTCAAGGGGCTTGAGTTTGTGAACATGGTCAGCATTTTCTGCTTCGGCAGTCTGAATTCCTTCCTGTATGCGGTAAACAGTTTTTTGAACTTGAGAATGCTTTGTATCTGTTTTACCAGCCCATGGGAAAGCACCTGGTTTTTTATTGAAAACATTGGCAGGTCTTTGAATTTGTTCAGGATTTTCGGTTCTAAGGCAAAGATGGTAAAGCTTGCTATACTCGGCTTTCCCAGTAGGTATGCCGCGTCCTTTGCCCAAAGACAGGTATTATCATATATAATCAAGTCAGGGTCTATTCTTCGAAACTCTGCCAGATGGGCACGCAAAAAGTCCCTGCTGGTTTCTATTGCTGTTGGCAGCATTTCTAAAGGCCGGTCCAGGGTGTGGGTCAGCATTTCTTCCAAAAGGGTAAAGTCCACCCAGTGGTAGTCCACTCCGGGAAAATTGAATTTGTCTTGAAAGTCCGCGTCTCCAAAGTAGTGTACCCTATGTCCCTTTTGTGTCAGCTCTTTTACCAGAGCGATGGTAGGATTAACATGGCCCTGTGCGGGAACGTTGCAGAAAATGATTTGTTTCATGGTATTCCCTGTAATTGATATGTATGTTACAAACAACATAAAAAATGTAACATAGACTGTCAAGTATGCTGTGTAATAACGCAAAGATCTTAAAGCTATCCGCGTCAGGGATAGGAGTGGAAATCCCGCACTGAGCCGGTCAGAAGGGGCTGCGGAGGGCACAGAGCAGGCTCTTCTGACCATACAAAGGCGAAGGAGGAATTGGAACGCATAGCCCGTCCCGAAGGGGACGCTGCACTTCAAAATGTAAAGTTCATCGTTTTAGCAATTGCGAACTTTGTCCTATTAAATTCGTGTTGAAAGTGATATTGCTACTAATGAATGTTCAAAGTTCGAATTGCTTAGGGGACGCTGCAATGTAAAATATAAGTTCATCAGGCTGGTGTAACGGCTTAGCGCCTGCCTGTGAGTTTGATGATGTGATACCCGAACTGGGTTTTTACCGGGCCTTTGACAGAGCCGACGCTCATCTTTTTTACTGCTTCTTCAAAGGGGCGCACCATTTGGCTTGGGCCGAACCAGCCTAGGTCTCCCCCTTTTGACTTGCTTGGGCAGGTGGAATATTCTTTTGCAAGTGCTTTAAAGTCTTTTTTTTCCCTGATGAGCTGATAGATGCGCTTTGCAAGGTCCTGCTGTTTTACCAGTATATGGCTTGCTTTCCATTCCATGGATTGCCTCCTGAGGTTGTTATTCATAGAGGATACCTGGATTTGAGCGCTTTGTGCAAGAGAGTTGTCTTTACTTTGACTGTACCTGTTAAGAGGGCAGATAATTGAAAAAAATGTATGCGCATTGACAATAAATACAGTTATTTCTAAGATAAGTTCACGAATCAACTATGAAAGGATATTTTTATGTGCATCAACATTGTTTCATCGAAAAAAACGCTCCTCTTTCTTTTTCTCTTTTTCACGGCCATAACCGGTGTCTATTCTCATGGGCAAATTGAAATAGAGCTTACTCATATAGAAGGGGGAATATTTCAGATGGGTTCAAACGGAGGCGATCCGGATGAACAGCCGATCCATAGGGTAGAAGTGAGCGATTTTTATATGATGAGCACAGAAGTAACTCAAGAGCTGTGGGAAGAGGTGATGGGAACATCTATCCAAGAGCAGAGAGAGGCAAGTACCATGCCTTTGCCTATGAAGGCTGTTGGTCCGCAGCAGCCGGTATATTATGTTTCCTGGTATGAGGCTGTTGAGTTTTGTAACCGCCTTAGCAGAAGAAACGGCCTTGATCCTGTGTATTATTCTGACCAGGCTTTCCGTGAGGAATATAATGCAGGTGATGAAGATTCTGTTTTCTGGAACAGAGACGCCGATGGATATAGGCTGCCTACTGAAGCTGAGTGGGAATACGCGGCACGCGGCGGGAGTGTAGGAAATGATACACTGTATTCAGGGAACAACGATTTACATGAAGTTGCATGGTATAATATGAATTGTGATGAGGCAACACACCGTGTAGGAACCAAGAGTCCCAATGAGCTGGGTTTGTACGATATGAGTGGAAATGTATGGGAATGGTGCTGGGACAGGTTCGGTTTTTTTCCGGACAGCGCGCAGGTAGACCCCGCGGGCCCGGATACAGGCAGCCGCAGGACCAGGCGCGGAGGGGCATTCAGTTATTATGATTTTTATTGCAGAATTACATCCAGGTCTGGGTACAGCCCTTCCTATAGAAATGAAAACCTAGGTCTCCGCATTGCCCGTTCAGCTGGAGAATAGGATTTTGAGCCGTGGAGAATGCACCGGATAAGGAACTAGGGCCATGCCTGCGGCATGCGCGGCAAGAGAACGCGGATAATTTGTAATATGGATTTACTTCCGTGTAATACTGAAGTATTTATGATGATTTTGATAAATAGAACCAGAATTCCTGGAAAGAAAATACCAGTCCACATAAACCGCGCTATTTGCCGCGCAACCGTAAGGTTGGCCGTAGTTTCTACTTGGGTATTGAAACTACTCCGGGAAAGCACCCGGAGTAGTATGCAAAGGTTAGGCAAACTCACTC
>CAYRYS010000135.1:0-4314 GCA_964428555.1 uncultured Spirochaetales bacterium
AACCGAATTGTTATGAACCTACGAATTTGGTAAGGAGTAAAGTTTGAATCGCTTTGCTGGGCCGTAGTTTCTACGGGAGAAATTCCCGCTTTGCTGCGAAGTGACTTTCCGGGTAGATCCTTTTGACAGACGCTTCGCTGCCTGGTGATCTACTTTGCATGAAACCGCAAAATAGGTCTTTTTGCTAGTCGAAAGGCCGACACAATAATCATTTCCTTTCGTGACTTTTCGTGCTTTTAGTGGTTACAAAAAAACAGTAAATTGCCTTACCATGAAAAGATTGATATATTTTACCCATGGCATCCGGACACGATCTACGGTATAAATGGCTCTTCTCTCATCCTGCTTTTATGCAGCGGCTGTTGCAGTCCTTTGTGCATGAGAATTTCGTGGAAGACCTGGACTTTTCCACCTTGAAGCGGGTAGATAAAAGCTTTGTGACTGAAAGCTTCAAAGAAAAAGAGTCTGACATCATTTATACAATAAAGTTTAAAGACAGCATAATCTATATATTTCTGCTGCTGGAATTCCAGTCAACAGTAGATAAAAACATGTCGATCAGGTTTGTACGGTACATAACAGAGCTCTATGAAAGTTTTCAAGCGAAAACAGGGTCAGGCAAACTCCCAGCAGTTTTTCCCATACTGCTGTACAATGGAGACGCGAAGTGGACAGCACCCTTTCGGTTTGAAGAACGGGTAGAACAGAGCATTCCCAAGGAGTTTATACCTCATTTTAGGTACTTTCCAATACTAGTAAATGAAATACCCAAAAGTACCTTACAGCGGATACAGAACGCACTCTCTGGTGTATTTTATATCGAGAACCTGAAGCCAGACGAGATAGAGATAGAACTTGATAATTTCTTCAAAGTGATCCAAAATGAAGATATAGAGCTGTTGAATGTATTAAGCTCCTGGTTTAACAACTACTTAGAGAGCATTGAGAAACGGAAAGATTCCTTTCCCATAGATGAACAGAAGGTAAAACACCGGTTAGCTACGATACTGGAGGTGAGAAACATGTTTGCCACAACCATGCAAGAGCACGATGAAAAGCTTCGGCAGGAAACACAGATAGAAACAAAAAAAGAAGATGCTAAAGAATACGCAAAGCGTATGCTGGAAAAAGGCTTTTCTATTGAAGATATATGTGAGGTAACCGAACTTCCCCGCAAAAAAGTAGAAGAGCTGAGACAATCCATGGATTCCTAAATAGTGACACACGCTGTAGGGGTAGTGCTGGGCCGCATTCCGTGAAGGGGTAGTCGGCAAACAGGCCCTTGCAGGGTATGCCGCTGGTATGGCAGCAACAGCAGTAACCGCGGGCTTAAATAACAGTTTTGTGTCCGCAAGTGACACCTACGGTTTTTCTTCAGAGCACATAAGTCAAATGCACGCGGCTACCGGAATGGCTGGAAGTCTGACGAAAATGGGTGTAGAATATGCCATGACAGGTCAGACGACCATGAATATACTGAATTTTGCGGATATAACAGGCATGATGGGAATGGGAAGCGGAATACGCGGAGGTTTTTTGGAACTCCACCTCGGCGAAGACGGGGCAAACCTTGCCCTATGCTCAGGCGGAACAGACGTAGGATTTACCTCCATGTCAAATGTTTTCTCCGGGATCGGCAATATTTATAACAATGGACGCATGCAATCCTACGCGAACAGCATGGGAGAAGAAGATCTCGCAATAGCCATGCGCTCAATGTACTCCTTCGGAGACGGAGGAGGCCACGGCCTGCTAAACGGCTTATTAAACGGCACAGACCAGCTGGTACTGGGCGGGGCACCGGAAGGCGCCCAGGCACTGACAGTAGCCGGAAGAGACGGAAAAACTATTTACATGAATACCGGCGGTGACACACCAGAGTCCTGGCTCCACGCGGGAATAACCCTGCAGCATGAAGCATACAGAGACGGCCGCACCGGAACAGCACCTCGCAGAACGCAGAAACCTTTGCTGCTGTAGTAGGCCACACAGAAATGGCCCTGCGGATGGTGACCGACCAGCGGTATGCCGGAGCAATCATGCAGAACCAAAACCTGAGAAATGACATGCAGGCATACATGCAGGGCAGCCAAGCCTTCGCGAACTACACCGGGGCCAACTACGACTCCAGCGCGGATTATTGGCGGCTTGTAGCAGCGGAAGATGGTAGTTTCGGGTGGCAAGAGGATGGAAATTTAGATTTTAATGTCAATGATTTACCTGAAGATGAAATTGAACGTATTGAAGCAGTATTAGAGCTCGAAGGAAGGGGCTTAACAGCAGATGGAAGAATTGTCGCAGAAGATATGAATAGCGCGATAATAAACATAATACGCGCGGAAGCGTTATGGGCGATGCACCATCAGTTGATTATGGCGGCAACAATGGAATTGTTAATGGCTTTGCATTTGAAAATGGAACTCAAGCTCTGGTTAATGCAAGTATTGCAGCAGAGACATTAATGGGGTATTTAGGAAATGAAAATGCGGCAAGGAACGGGGAAATAAATATAACACTTACCCAGATGCAGTCAGCACTCTATGCAGCTCAGGAAAGCGGTTTAATAATAAAGAACGCAGTAGAAATTGATGAGACCGGATTAATTGGAGAAGGGACTTCTGAAAGTCCGTATGTTGCAGCCCGCGGCTATGGGAACGGAGAAGTAACAATTACCAGTTGGCCTGGCGCGCGCTTTGTCACCGACGGGTTTTATAATGCACTCCAGAGAAGCGAAGTGGAAAGCGGAGCACGGAGCCAGCAGTGGTTGGATATGAATTACCCCAGACAAGGCTTTGCGAGGGATGTACATCAAGGTGCTGACCTTGTTGGTTCCGGCGATATTGTTGCCTCTGTAAATGGAGGTTTGAGATTACAGTATACAAATGACGGGTATGGCTTACAAAGTCTGATTGCCTCTACAGCAAACCCTACTACCGGTTTTTTCTCTGCCCATATGGGGTCTGGCAATGTAATGAATTATCTGCAGCTGTTCGGGTCTTCTGGCACATCGCTTCAGAATATAGACGGTTCATTCATCATGAATGGAATACAGGCAGGAATGAATATTGGACAGCAAGGCTCCACAGGAACATCTACAGGAAACCATATCCACAGTGAAATACGGGTCGGACTTGATGGAAACCCATGGGGTGAGCCTGAGATAGAACAATGGAACCAAATGTTTAATGAAAATGAAAGCTATAATTATGCAAACTCTTTTAATGTCACCTACTACGCCCCGCCTTTTACCGGCTATGAAGGGACAAATTACACTGACCCCAGGCTGTGGAACAGCTTACATGAAGATTGGATAAATAATGGAATTGGAAGCACAAATTTTCCATTATTTCAATTTGAGCACTTACTAGAAGCCCCCGCAGGGTTTGGATTGGAGTAATGTATGAAAAAAATACTAGTAATATTGTTGTTTCTGTTGGTAATACCGAAGATATTCAGCATATCTGTTGAAATTGAGTTCATGTTGGATCCGCCGGAAAATGAATATTTCATTTTTTCTGATTCCCTTTTTTATATGCCCAATGGCGAGTTGGTTGTTGATATCAGTTACGCTTTTAATCTATTTGTTTTAAGGGATGGTAATTGGGTAACCTTAATTACTGAATATCGGGAAGAGGTTTTTAATACCAATGCTCTTGGAAGCTATGGATCAACAATAATATATCTTTCTGAAACAGACGGAGAGTATTTCTTTGAAAGGCAAGGAAACGCTGGTGAATTAGAATATTACCGGATCTTTGTGAATGAAGAAGGAGAAACAGCAGCCCAATGGGTCAGTGAGGAGTACTTTGAAGAACACAAAGATATAACGCGAAGTCTTTATTCATTCTTTGACCGTATTGGTTCAGCATATGGTAATCCGGATTACTCCCATCAGCTGCAGGACAACTATGAGCTCTATTTAGCATATGACAGTGAAATGCATCATGGCTCTGAAAAGTATTTTCAAATATGACGGGGTGGTGAAATAGTGTATGACCTTTGGACTGTATTCGACGAAATGGGGATAATATACGCAGTAACAGGAAATCCGCATATAGTGAGCGTAGACCCTTCAAACAGCCGGATAGCAGCCATGGTTCGCATTCATCCGGAACCGGGTAGCGCATATTATCAACGAGGAAGCCCAGGATATAGAATAGTTAGTTCCGCTCATAACAGTACAATCCAGCCTCAGTTCCATTGAGACAGGACTACTCCATGACTGGAGAAGTATAAATCGCTCCCCGAGTTGCGCCGCAGGCGGGTGTACTGCTGGGAAAAAACAGTCAGCTCAGCTGCACCCACGCTCCTCGA
>CAYRYS010000136.1:0-4272 GCA_964428555.1 uncultured Spirochaetales bacterium
ACCGGGCAGAGTAAGAATGTTCCTCTAAGAGCATGTGCGTAAAATATCTGCTATTGCTTCTGCAGCTTGCTGTAATGTAGCAGTGTCTACTTTCTCAGTTGTATCCTTTTCTGTGTGGCTTATGTTCATTACATTGGCTTTCAGGTCGGATGAAGTAACTGCAATACACGGTACACCCTGGAAAGCAAACATGGAGTGGTCCCCTTCATACCACTGGCTGCCTGCTGCAAGGTTTGGATAGTCTGTAATGGTTTGCAAAATACGGGTTTTCTCATCATCATTTATATTATAAAAAGAGAAGGATCCTTTTCCGCCGGCTGCGCCGACACCATCAATATTTACCGCGAGTGTGACCTTCTTTTTTGTATTCTGGAGATATTCAAGATACGCAAGCTGTCCTGGAACTCCGAAGTATTCTTCTCCGTTAAAAGGAATAACATGAAGCTCAAATGGAAGCGGTGTGTTTTTCAGAGATTCCAAGACTTCTAATATTACTGCAACACCACCAGCATTGTCCATTGCTCCTGGTGTACCGTATTTTGTGTCCATGTGGCCGAATACAGCAGCAACACTGGTTTTCTCTCCTGGTTTTTCCGCCCAGATTTGTCTTCCGTCAGTTGGAATTGGATGGGAATCAATGATCAATTTGCCAATTTCTGAATCGAAAAGGCTTTTTGGTATGTCCTTTTTTCTTAAACAGCAGGAAGGGATCTTAAAATTGCCGTCTTCAAAGAGCGGGTATGGATCAATTCCTGCTATTGGATGTTTGCCTGTTGCAGCAATAATTGCAGCAGGCGCTTTCTCTTCAAGTGACTGGATCAATTCTTTGTGCTCATCTGGAAAATAAAAAGGAAACCCCTTTGGCATGAGAGGTTCATCCGCAATTGGACTTTCCAGAAGCAGGATTTTGCCCGTTATATCCTGTTTCATCAATGCAGCAGAAGTACTGGCTGTAATAATTTCTGCTTCTCCCTGGAATGGTTCTGAAAAGGGACTTGGGAAGACAGGAAACGTGTTATTGCCGACTTCAAGTCTGCTCGGTCCGTGCCGCCAGCGCATTGCCGGGAAATGAACTGACTGAATAGGGCATTCTGCTTTTTGCATGCTTTGCTCAAGGAAATTTACTGCCTGAGTATTCGCATCTGTTCCAACAGGGCGCTCTCCGATTTCTTTTGCTAAATAATGTAATACCTTTTCTATACCTTGGTTATTTTTCATTTTTCTCAACTCCATATACTAGTATCTTTTCTTCTTTGCCCCTTAGTGTGGCCTTTCCTAAGCGGTCAGCTCTGTAGCCGATAGGAAGGTCAATAAGTGAAAATAGGGATTCAGAAATAACAAAAGCTCTTTTCGTGCTTGTACAAAGACCTTCAATCCTTGCAGTGGTGTTTATTACATCACCTAAATAGGTAATTTCTTTCTTCTCAAGACCGATCTCTCCAATAATAACTGTTCCCCAATGCGCGCCAGCCTTAAACTCAGGCACAATACCGAATTTATGTATATAAAAATCCTTCCGCTCCTGAATTAGGCTTTGGAGAGTAAAAAAGCACTGCAGGAAGCTGCTGTTTTTTTACGCCCTTTTCTCTATCCCACAGTATTATTGCTTCATCTCCGACATATTTGTAGATTTCACCCCCGTGCGCTATTACTGCCTCGCTGACATCCATAAAGAAATCACGTAAAAGAGAAAGAAACTGGACGTGTCCGATCCGCTCAGCAATGGCTGTGGAAGATGTTAGGTCTAAAAACATGAATATACGCTCCACCTCTTTAGGCTGATGAATCCATGGAAGCGCCTTATGAAATGCAAGCTTATGTAGTTTTTATACAGCAGAATTAACAAGGCGGGGATAAATCCTAAGCAGAACCCTGCAACTATGTGTATAAATTGAAGTTTTGTTCTTGCTTGGTTATCAATGAGCAGAACACCGGCAATCCCGATAACACCTACAATTATAGAATAGATTAAAGTCTTTATTAGTTTTTTCTTATCCCCTGCTTTCAAAGCTATCAGTTTCCTTCGTGTTTTGTGTGTAAGATATCATACTGCATACAGATTGCCAGAACAATAGAAACTATACAAGCTTAAGTATTCTTAATAATTGTTTAAAATTTGATAAGCTATAGTAAAAGCTACGCTCAGGGCAGGCATTTTTGTTCTTTCGAACAAAAGTACTCGCCGAGCGGTCAATCTAAAGCATTCCTCCCGCAGCTTGATACGAATAGGTCTGGAGTGAAGAACATTCCCATAAAAAAAGCCTCCTTTCACAGGAGGCTTTATACGTTTGTTATCTAAATTCTACCAGAGGGATCCCAACCAGCCTGATTCTTTTTCTTTTCTTTCAAACCAGTCGTCGCTCGGGTCTGATGTGTATCTTCCTTCTACCTGGGTCCATTCGTATTCTGTACCCATCATTTCTCTGATTCTTGCTGTTGACGCAGATGCAGAAGGTCCGTCTTCCCCAGTTGGGTTACGTCTATTCCACCACCCGATAGTGCATTCTACTGGAGGTGCAGATTCATAGCTCCAGAAGTATGTGTGACGAGGGGCAATATGCTTTCCGCTTAGATTGTCAGCATCGTAATACCATGGAGACTGGTTTACATCGCATGCCCATTCTGTAAGAGGCACATTGTCATCCATTACAGGTGCGCCGAGATTCATGCCTGTAGTGTGGTAGATCTCAACAGCAGCATCCATTTCCATAAGGTAATTTCTTGCCCGTTCACCTGTCCAGGTTCCGTAACCATCGTTTGGAAGATAGCTTTTTGAATAGGCTGACCATGCTGGGTCAAGGAGGGAGATACGGTCAATACCAATGCCTTGCTGATAACATTCCCAAGCAAGGACTGTAGCCATTTGGTTGCCAAGTGAGTGGCCGACAAAGCGGATATTCCCGGAGGTATTATACTGCAGCGCATGGGTTACATATAGCCCGAGAAGCTCTCCCGCGCTTTCCACGACCACATCCTGTCCATTAAAGTTAACATGCCTGTCCCAATAACGGTATGCAATGTCATTGTTGTCATTCAGGTAGGCGTAGCGGGAACCGTTTGGTCCGTGAAAACTCCAGATCTTTGCTTCAGCTGCATGTACGCCTGTCAGGTTGCCCCCTGAAGTTGTAGGTTCATCAGCAAACTGGTTCCAGTAAACCATACCAGTGTTCCATCCGTCATCCAGCCATGCTGTGTTTGTCCATTTACGCAGGCCGTTATATTGTTCTGATCCGTCGAAATTGTCTTCAGCCCAATGGAATATCTCATAGCCGTATCCTTCTCTGCCGTAGCCATCTGTCTGTGCAACTGCTCCAGCCTGCCAACCATGAGCATAGATTACAGATTGTGCGGAAGGATTATAGAACGCGTTTTCAACACCTGGAATATACTTTTCACATCTGCCGTAATAGCCGTACCAGTAGAGACCGTAGTCCAGATCAGTATTTGTGTAGTTGATTGATACAGTCTCAATAGTTCTTCCGTATACATCCTTTATACCTGCTGCAGTAACATTGTAGGTTGATCTTGGCTGAAGTCGAATCTGTGGAATAAGAGTGATAGTATTTCCTGAGACAGTAGCTCTTGAATAAAGACGTTGGTTATTCTCATCAGTTAAATACAGCGTTTGATTATTCACACTTGCTGAGTCAATAGAAATTGTAAATGTAATAGAAACTGGTTCGTTTACCGGAACATCTACTGCACCGTTTTGAATGTTTGAAGAAAAGTCTGAGGTGACAGTCTGGAATGCTGCTGAATCACCTGTGACAACTGCTTCCGGACCAACTGATGCTTCTTCTTCAATAGCAACAGGAATAGTGGAATTGATCGAAGAATCATAGTCCCTTCCCATTGCTTCTTCAGAAGGGTCCTCTTCTATAAAAGAGTTGGAACAACTTGCAAAAACGATTACAAAAATAAGTGCAAAAATACGTAGAAAACTCTTTTTCATGAAATACTCCTAATTTCTCTAATGTTCTGGTAAATGTTCTCATGAGTTTCTTAGTCTGTCAAACAAAATCTGTTAAATAGATGCCGTAAATTGATGTTATGTCAGAAAATGATGAAAAAATAAGCAAAAATATACAATTAAACCGGGTAAATAAGGATTTTATGAAGTACATAGTTATGATTTTAAGTTACATGATGTAAGTAAATGCATCAAGCTACGAGATATCTGGGTAGAAAATTCCCGGATGCGTGAGAAAATACAAGGTATTAGCTTTTTCTCGGTCATCTCGATACGTTTTCAACTTTGTTGAAAACACTCGA
>CAYRYS010000137.1:0-3732 GCA_964428555.1 uncultured Spirochaetales bacterium
CGCTCAGGAACCGAAGTTTCGAAAGACCGGCAGGGGAATCTTCTCCGGTTTCCCCCATCCGTGTAATCCGGTTCATCCGGTGTTAAAAATCAGACCAAGTAAACACCGGCTGGAGAAGATGTACCGGATTGGGGAAGCGAATTTCTTAGGTTTGAAAACCAAACGCTCCCCGTGTGGCGCCGTAAGCAGTGCGCCGTGGTGCCTTTCGACAGACGCTTCGCTGCTCTGGGGATCTACCTTGCCAGAATCTCCTTAACTGCCTGGAGGTATGCTGGAATTGCGTCCAGTGTTTTTGCGGGTGTTATCTCCTGCGGCTGGGCAATTGTAAAAAGGCGTACTCTTTTTCTTTCTGCAAGCCAGGCATCCGCGTTGTCAAGAGCAAGCTCATTGCCCGCATTGCCTGGAACTTGGTAACCTAGCTCAGGGTCCCAGTACTTGCTGTGAAGGTCCTCCAATGCCTGGGCAAGACCTCCTGTTCTGTAAAGCCGCACTCCTACATTGCTCCAGCCTTCGGAAACCTTCCCTGCTTTTCCTGTGAGTTTCGCGTGAACAAACCCAACAGGCAGGCCGTTTTCATTTGTTTCAATGGTATATGCGGGATTTTCAACCCACGCGGCAGGCATGACTAGGTCTGCATTTTCTCCCGCAGCATCTAAGGCAGCCAGCATAATGAGTGAATCTTCTATCGTACACCTGCTGTTCGCGTCTCCGCCGAAATTGAAGACCACATACTTCTTTTTCTCCCAAAAGGCTTTTGTTTGTAAGGCCGCTGCACCGTGGCCAAGTGGCTTTCCCTGAAAAAGCTCCTGCTGTTGAAAGCTGTACTGCTGTTTATTAAAACCAAGCGGTTTGAGAATCTCTTCCTCTATTTCATCTTCATATCCGCTTGTCATGATAAGGTGTTCTCCTATCCCCTTTACCGCAGACAGACTATAGGCAGCAATCGGTATGGAATCTCCTGGAACGCTGGCAAGCAGGTTTTTCACAGGGAAAAGCCCCCTTGGTTTATCCAGGTCGAAGTCTACTTTTTCACCTGCCTCCCTTGCTGCTTGTATTGACTTTACCCATCTGGAGCCTGAACCTGCAAGAAGTGTCACAACAGCGCTTTCTCGGGAGACCTCTTGGATTGCTTGGACCCGGTCAGAGTATCCAAGATATTTAATTGCCTTATCTATAATTTCATTTCTGTTTTCTGCAGCATTTTGATATTCATCTTTTGTATATTCTGTCCACCTCTTCATCATTATCCTCCTTATTATAATAATCATCTTGAAAGAAAACTGCTGGCAGATGTCACAGCATTTTTACGAAAAAAGCTTCAATTAACTCCACAATATCCCTCAACCATATTCGTATTATATAAGTTTCCATAATATTTTAAAGCACTTTTGAATTTAAGATAAATTTAATAGTCAGGTTGTATAGTTAAGATATAATCATTATATAAGGAGTTTTGATTTATGAAGAAACTTAACTACATTTTCTTACTAATTCTTGCATCCACATTTGCCTTTTCAGGGTGTGGACTTTTAGGACTTGATACATCACCGCCAGCAGTGCAGAACGTGGAAGCAACAGCAGATGAGACAGGATCCATTACTGTTACATGGGACGCACTTGAAGAGGCACAGGGATACGTGCCAAAGGTTTCAGAGCAGGATGATCCAGGCGCATCCGGATGGTCATCTTTCATTGATAGAAATGTTTATCCAGACGGCACAACAGATACCACAGCTACTTATACAGAAGGTACGCCAGGAACGACTTATTATTTTATAGTAGATTATTTTGCAGAAGGTGAAGACGCCTATGCGGAGGTTGATGAAGAGAATATTGTTGTCGCAAGCGCTGAATTTCCAGAGCTGAACCCTGGAGTTGGCACAATCGACTTTGGATTCACAGACTCATTGCCAGACAGCAGTAATAATTTTTCCGGTACAGGTAATTTTGTCGAATTCACACTCCAAGGCGATGAAAGCCAGATTGACCATTTTACTATGACATACAGCCTTGAAGACCAGAGTGCTGATGCCTATACCTGGCCGAGCGACGGCAGCACATTTACCCTTGATGATGTAATAGCACAGGACGACGGTTCATACAGAATTGAAGACTTCAGTTTTCCTGCAACATACGGAGCAGATGACGGCAAATTCTACACTGCTGATGGCCGTTCATTTGGAGTTTCCGTGAAAGCATATGACGCAAGCGGAAACGAATTGGAGTCAGCATTTGACGCACATACTGTTGAAGTGTTTGATGAAATTCGCCGCGTAACAGCAGAGTGGGATGAAACAGACACAGACAAGCTGCACCTTTATTTCTCCGGCTCAGGTGAAGTTGCCAGATATCGTGTTGAATTAACAGACTCACCAGATACATTCGAATATGGCGCAACCCAGGATGACTTGTACGAAGGAACTCAAGAGGATATGGGTATAACCCTACAGTTCTCAATAGTAAATCACGTTATTCTAGATCTATCAGATATGATGGATGGTAGCTCCTCTGAACATACTGTTACCGTTACTCCAAGCCAAGACGGATCAACATTTCCTTCCGCAGGTGCTGGTACAACTGATATTTGGATCGATTAATTAGACAATACATACCCGGCCTTTTGGCCGGGTTTTTTATTTCTGAAGAGAGTCTTTTATTAAAAACCCACGCGCAATCAAGGTACACCCAAGAACAGACAGAGCAAAAGCAGCAGGGACTATTGTACTGGATAGCTCCTCGATAAAATGCCCGTATCCATAGGCATCCGCAACAGCGCTGTAGATCCCAGGACTAAACACATGGGGAGAATGCATTTCAGCAATGCTCTCTTGTTGAAGCAGGTCTGTGGTATAGTAATCCCCAGTCATTTCAAAAATTATAGATTAGCGCCATGGAAGCACCTGGAACATTGTACTCACTGAGCATGTCGGGCACTCTCTGCTCCAAATGGGTAACAATACTATTTACATCCCCTTGCTCAATATTCTCAGAACAGGCAGTGAGAAAGATGACAAGAAGGAAGAAAATGGGCCTCACTATTAGTTTCATTCTTTCTACCAGAGAATTATTATGTATTTGTTTTTATACAATTGGGATTTACAGGTTATTCACAATACGTTCGTTTTTTCTATAGGATTCGGTAATTCTCAGCTGCACGAATGGCTATTTTCCTTCCAACAAGATCACGATACTCTAAATTATACACATACATTGAATACCAATCAACACTTGGAGGTATAAATCTGATAGACCGGCAGCTTTGGTTAAAAAGTTATGTCAGCATTTCCAAGGTTTTCTCACGCAGTTTCTGTTCATTAATTAGGGAGGCGTCATTACACGGATTGGGGGTTTTGATAGTCCCTGTATTTTGCTTGAAAACCAGGCTGCGTTTTCTGAACAAGTGGAACGTAATCCGTAGTTTTGCGTCTCCCGCCATTTTTTTAACTACGGATTAGATCATATTCCGCGGATTGGGGAGGCGAGAAACCGCCAGCTCCAGTTTGGTAACGCTCCTCGAGTGATTCCACTAAGCGGAATCGTATCGAGAGGACCTTGAAAAGGCCAGCTTTGCTGCGTAAAATAATCCCAGCAGATGCTGCTGCAGGCTCATCTCGATACCCTTCAGCACACCGCTCCGCTCAGGAACCGAAGTTTCGAAAGACCGGCAGGGGAATCCCCTCCGGTTTCCCCCATCCGAGTAATCCGTTTCATCCGGTGTTAAAAATCAGACCA
>CAYRYS010000138.1:0-3655 GCA_964428555.1 uncultured Spirochaetales bacterium
AAACTCCGGGTACATCGATTTTCTTTTTTCTAAACAACAGATATCCGAGGTTATGAGAATACACACCTGGATTTTCAGCATTTTTATCAACTATGACAGGTGCAACAACCTTTGTTTCTTTGTCTTCCTGATAAACAGCAGAGAAAGCCTCCAGCATCTGTTCAATATAATTTCTGTCTATCCTTGAATCCTGATCAAAAGTAAAATAGTACTGCTTTTGCTCATATATTTTAGACAGGGCATAATTATAAGCAAAGGACAATCCTTTGTTACAAAGTAGAGGCATATATGTAAACCTATTTTTCTTATTGGCAAAAGAAATCAAGGACTCATTTGAAATATTTGAATTATCAACCGCTATAACTTCAAGCCCTTGTTCAAGAATAGTATCTATCGCATGTTTCACCTGTGGTTCTGGATTGTATAGCACAAATATTGCCACGCATTGTGCTTTCGATATGTTTTGCATACTTACTATTCTACTAGAAAAGGTGGTTAACCCAAAAAGACACACTTAGATTTCTTCTATCTTTCCAAGGCTGATAATTATAATTATACTGTGTGCTTTCTGCCAAAGATGCTGAAAAGCGAGTATTATACGCTTGAACAGTTATATCCAATCCAAAGATAAGCTCAGTAAATTTATTAAAAATTCCCCAATCTTCGTTTCCAGCCCTTGAGTAGTAATAGTCATTGTCATGAGCAATACGCCTTGCATTTAATCCAAAGGAAAAGGTTTCTCTAGTGTATCCAATTGAAAGAAATTGACTGCTTCCTCCTGGGCCTACAGGAGAGGCGAGAAGCTGTCCCTGGTGAGTATATCCTTGAACGGCTCTATGATGAGTGTACCATTTAGGTTCACCTCGAATTAAAACATTTCTAGTACGTTCTACACTTGTTATCTCCCCTAAAAGCAACCAATTTCCAAAATCTGTTTCCACCTCCTGCCGTAGCCCTGCTGTGTAGGCGCTTGAGTGACCAAGAAAACCGACTAAATCCCTGAAGTCCCAACTGTGGTCATTTCTTGCCCACTCTATAAATGCTTCAAAACCAACAGAGGGGAAGCGCCACCTAGCCCAAAGAGACACCATTTGGTCTGAATAGTCGTCTCCGGAAGGGTTGTCCTCAGAAGAAAAGTTTACTTTATAAAAAGCCTCAAATATTTTAAATGCATCCTGAATACTCGAGCTTCCCTGGTAAGCAGAATAGAAGACCCTATTCGCTCCAAGTGAAAGCCCGGGTACTGTAACTGGGGAGTAACCAAAAGTCATTGCTGAAAAAATTCTAGAATTATTATCATCATTTACATCAAAATATTCTGACTCATCCAACAGGCCCCACCAGAGTCTGAATTCAATATCTCCAGCAATCGTAGAAAGCGAGAGCAATCCAATGTCAATATGAGGGAACCCGGAAGCATTAAGCCCCATTAACAGAGGGTATTCATACGCCGGACCCCAGACCATGTTTTCAGTGGAAAACCCAAAGGTCATATTCCAGTGAGTAAGCCGTATCCCGCTCTGTCCAAAGGAAAAATTCCAGATCGGATCAGGACCAAAACGCTGAGGCCAGTCAATCCTAGAAGAGATATACGCATAGGGAATCCCGTCTATTGCAGAATTCATAATAGAAAAGTCCGCATTTTGAGAAAAGGTAAATACGGGTACAGAGAATATAGATAAGGGTCCCCAAGTTAAGGAAAATCCGGTCTGAGCGAGTGTATTTAGTCCACGCCCTGCCCAGAGGGCACCATCATTCCATCCTGAAGCAAAACCAGTATTGTATTGAGTATATAATGAGGGTGTAGTAAAATTTATTTCTATCGACTCGGTATGATAAAGTGACACTTCTTCTCCAAGGAATAGAGCAGGATAGTACGGTACATCAGGAACCCCTGTGGTAGAATAGGTGTAGTATCCCGTATTCTCTCCGGAATAGCTCTGTGCGAAAACATTTAAAGATAACAAAAATAGTAAAAATAGCGATATTAATAGATTTCTAGCTGACATAATAAGTCCTTTATCTTAGGATTCAGAATATAGTGACATTTTTATTTTTTTCAGGTCAAGTAGAGGCTCTTTCATAAGCCAAAGCATAATCAAATAAGCGGCAGCACTTACTGTAAAACTGAAACCTATTAGGATAAACGGCTGCTGTATGGGAAAAAGATACCTGCAAAACAGTAAAACGATAAGTGCTAGGGTATTCGCGTAAATTACTCTTTTTATTTCAGAAAGAGAAAGGGACATTTTAATATATGAACGCGCGAAAAATAGCTGAAACAGCATACCAATTATCTCTGCTGTAAGAAGTCCAAAGGCAGCTCCATTATGATGAAGCCTTGGTATAAGGATTATATTCACTATCAATGAAACGCCTGCTGCAATTAGAATAGATAAAAAGTACTTACTTTCGCTTCCAGAGGCATACAAAACCTGCTGACCAATAATCTGGGACAAACAAACAGCAACAATAATTGGGGATATTATTTTTAGTACCTGGCTTGATTCTGAGAAAGCACTTCCTCCAATTATTGTGATAATTTCGTTAGAGAAAATAAATGTAAATAAGGCTGCAGGTATTGATAAAAGCAGCATTATTTTTAAAGAAATGTTGGTATAGCTTATAAATTTTTGTATATCTTCCTTTGCGTGAAAATACGCCATTCTGGGTACTAGAACAATAGAGAAAGAACTGAAAACCATTATTATCAGCCTAACAACTCGTGCAGACAGGGTATAAATTCCTACAGAGTAATCCCCAACAATAAAACCTAAGAGTACAATCTCTAGTCCGAAATATACTTTTGTTAAATATGTTGTTGAAAAAGATAAAAGCAAAGGCTTAACATGCTGGAAGGGTTCCAGCCCCTTTGCGCTCAACCTTGAGAATTTTGGATATAATAAAAAATTAGCAAACCATGTTCCGCCTAAGGCGATAACTAAAACAAGAGCGAATCCATAATAGTCCTCAGATGTCCGCACTAAGAAAAGCAAGATAAGAAGCGCAAAGACTCGAACTGCTACACCACGGAGCGCGATATGTTTATACTGCTCAAGGCCTTTAAAAAACCAATCTGAACGAAAGAGGTTTAAGAAAACTAGTATTGCAAATATTAAAAATAGCATTATATCGCTTCTAAACGCAGGGACAACGAATGATATTCCCAGGAAAGCGACAAGAGATATGACGGTAGTACCAACCTTTATAATAAACAGCTCGGAAAAGCGCTTTGACAGCAATTCTTTCGATTCCCGTACTTTAGATATCTCCCGTATGCCGTATAAATTGAACCCGAAAAAGCCAAATAGCAGAAAGTATTCAGTAACAGCATATACAAACTCAACCCTTCCGTATCCTCCTGGTCCAAGGGTCTGCGCAACATAGGGATATACCAACAAGGGGAACCCGATGTTAGAGAGTATCAGCAGTCCGTTGTAAAAGTAGTTCTTTTTTATTGATGGTAATGTCATGTAATAATTGTATTCCTAGTTTTCGTTTGCTGCCTGACGCTCCCTGAGTGAACTGCCACGAGGCAGTTTATATCGAAGGGAGAGAGAATAAGCGTAAGAGTCAAATAAACCCCACCGCTTTACATAGTTTGCTGCTTTGATTGTTCCAGGTGTTGTCATTCTTTCCGTCATCTCGATACGAT
>CAYRYS010000139.1:0-3483 GCA_964428555.1 uncultured Spirochaetales bacterium
CAAACATCCGCTTTCCCATATCCGGTACATCTTCTCCATCCGATGTTTACTTGGTATGTGTTCTGAACACCGGATGAAACGGATTCCGCGGATGGGGGAAACAGATTGGGTGCTCCGGTCGTCAAGTGAATTGGTCTCTGAGCCAATTTGTATCCATATGCGGAAGAATGTTCACTCCAGCCCGGTCATCGAGCGATTTTCCGAAAGGGGAATAGTATCGAGACGACGGAGTAATGGTAGCGCCTGGATTAATCTAAGCAGCCAAGCTTGGGATACCATACCTTTTTATTCAGACATTTCATTGACACACACATTGCTGCAGGCTACAGTATATTTGTGGAATTTCAAGAGATTAAATCAGTAATTGAAAAACAATTGAGCAGCATTCCTGAGGTGATTTCCGTGTATCTTCTTGGAAGCGCAAAAAACGGGAATATGCGCATTGAAAGTGATCTTGACCTTGGACTTCTGTTGTACCCAAAGACAGAAATAGACGCGAAAGCCATCTACTCCCTGCAAAGTACTCTTGGTTTTGAGACAGGAATCCCCGCAGATATAGGAATTGTTTCATCTAAAGATCTTATATACTCTAAAGAAGCAATATACTTTGGTGAAAGGATTTTTACTAGAGACAAGGGGCTTTCTGAATCTATTGAAACCACACTCTTTAGCATGTATGTGGATTTTTCCGAGCAGATTAAGGAAATTAAAGATGCCTATAGAGCTTGATGATATTCTTCTTCAAAAATCTTCGATAATTGAACGGGCTTTACGGAGAGTCAGCGAAGAGTATACCCTTGATCCAGAGCTTGAGTCTTATACTCATACTGATGCACTTATACTGAATCTGGAGCGCGCTTGCCAGGCAGTAATAGATATTGCTATGCATATTGTTGCAAAAGAGCACATAAGTGTGCCGAAAACTAGTGCCCACGCGTTTTTGATGCTCAGAGATACTGGTATTATTACAGATACTTCGGCAAGGAAAATGACCGCAATGACAGGCTTTCGAAATATTGCTGTACATCAGTATCAGTCGATCAATATGGATATCCTGAGAGTGATAGCAGAAACAGGCTGGAAAGATATAGTAGATTTTTGTGCTGAGCTGGGAATCAAAATACAAGTGATATAAAAGTTGTGAAAGGAAGAATGTATACACGCAGATTTTACAAAAGCACAATGGATAAACATACAAGCAGACTATCACGTGGACCAAGGAGCTGTTTCAATCACTACAGACCCCCATACAGACTTTTGGCAGCGCAGCTATTACGGCTTCCAGAATGACAATGCCCCTGCTGTACTTCTAGAGTCATTTGATAATTTCACTTTTACCTTTAAGGTCACTTTTGCTTACAAGTCGCTGTTTGATCAATGCGGACCTGTCATCTACCTTGATTCTGATAACTGGTTTAAAGCTTCTATTGAATATGAAAGTAAACTTAACTCGCCCTTAGGTAGTGTTGTAACGAATAATGGCTATTCAGATTGGGCGACCCAGATAATTAAGACACCCAAGCATATTTGGTACAGACTCTCCCGGAGAGGGCCGGATTTTCTTCTGGAACACTCAATGGATGGAGATGCCTTTCATCAGATGCGTGTATTCCATCTTCACACTCTTGGAGAAACAACACCTGAAATGGGAGGTATGGATCCCCCTTCACCTGCAGAAAAACCCATACGTTTCGGCGTGTACGCGTGCGTGCAGCCCAATTAAGTCTATTTTTACTGCTGTGTACCCGGATTTCGCAATGACAGAAATTACCCTAAACAGCGAAAACCCGATTAACACTGAACTCCCGGAGGAACTGCGTATCCTCTATTATGGTGGAACAGGGCTGTATTCTTATGGTGATGGTGATATCCATGTCCTCGCTAATTACAGACAAGTGAACAATGATCCAGCTGCGGTAAATTTCTTCTATGGACAGGGCAGGGTAGTGCTGATCGGTCCTCATCCTGAAATAGAAGAGGACTCAAGTCGGGATAGATGCACAGAACTTGACGGGCTTTCCGACGGGCCTGAAGGCTCTGACTGGCCCTGGCTTTCCGCTGTAATTGACTGGCTTCTGGATGAATGAGGAAGCCTACCCAGCGTTTCCATGCAAAGTAGTTCATTGAGCTAAGTCGAAATGATCTTCCATGGATTACCCTGCCGGACTGCTTTCTCAGCACGCAGCTATATTATTTCCGACTGTTATTCAGGATAGACCAGTCTGTCATCACCTATATCTTCAAGTACTTCATCCACATATTTTTTCGCTTCCCACCGTGCCATTGGCAGGTCCTGACTCAGGTAGTTACCGCATTCCACTGCAGCTGCGCCCGGGACTTCTCCCTTGTAATTTGCAATAAACTCAAAGAGCTCTTTTATCAAAGGCAGTGCGTCTTTGGAAGAAAGGTCTCCCTTTAAGAGCAGGTACAGCCCTGTTCTGCATCCCATTGGGCCCAAGTACAGTACCTTGTCATTCCATGTTTCGTGGTTACGCAAAAAGGTCGCGCCCAGGTGCTCCAATGTGTGAAGCGCAGGCACATCTATGACAGGCTCTGCATTGGGTTTCTTCATCCGGATGTCAAAAGTAGTAACCATTGTGTTACCCACAGGGTCCTTTCGCGAGACATAGAGCCCGCGGTTCAATTTATTGTGGTCTATTTCAAAACTAGTAATCCGTTCCATTATGTAAATACCTCCTGTATTCTCTTAAGCATGCAGTGGACAATCTTTACCGATTTCCCTGCAGCCTTTTTCATAAATTTCTCATAATCCTGGGAGCTTTCAGGTTCCCAAACCTTGTCAGATATACTGCGTATTATAACAAAGGGTACATTGAATAAATAACAGGTCTGGGCAATCGCAGCTCCCTCCATTTCAACAGCAGTGGCAAAGGGGAAGCGCTGGGCAATGCTTTGTATCTGCTCTTCAGTGTGGATAAAGGAGTCCCCGGAAAAGACAGCGCCTGTATGGAGTTTTTCCTGCATGTCTTCAGGTATCGCTTCTTCAGCAAGCCAGATAAGGCGCTCATCTGCCTTAAAGCTTGCAGGCATTTGCGGAATCTGCCCCATTTCGTAATTAAAGGCAGTTGCGTCAGCATCGTGGTGGCGCACTTCCCTGGAAACTACAATGTCGCCTATGTTCAGTTTCCTTGAGAAACCCCCGGCAACACCGGTGTTGATGACAACAGTGGGCTTTAGTTTGTCTATGAGAAGGGTTGTTCCCACAGCAGCATTCACCTTCCCGATTCCGCAGAGCATGAGTGCTGTTTCATAGCCGTCCAGCTTGCCTGTGTAGTATTCAAAGCTTCCGAAAGAGACCTTTGTGCACTCTGTTAAGGCAGTTTTCAAAAGCTCAAGTTCCTCTTTCATAGCAGCAATTATTCCAATTTTCATTCCTGTTTTTCCTGTGCTCCAGTATAGTGATAGAAAGAGTACTAAGAAGCAGGAAGAATATCAAGCTTAATCCTTGATTGTGCTGAACAC
>CAYRYS010000140.1:0-3148 GCA_964428555.1 uncultured Spirochaetales bacterium
TGATCATAGGCAAGGCCGATATTAAAATAGATCCGGTTGTCCTCAGGGTAAAACTCAAGCGCTTTCTGAGAATACCCTAAAGAATCTTCAAATTCACCGATAGCATGGTATACAGCTCCCAGCTGAAAATAGAGCTCTCCGTTTTCTTCACCTCTGTCCAATATTTCCTTATAATAATCGATAGCCTTCCCGTATTCACCGTTATCAAAGCACTCGTTTCCCTTATCCATGAGTTCTTCTGATGTGAGGTTCTCCATTCGCACTCCTGTATTTGTTCGGCTAAATAACTATTGAGCCGTTTGCTTCCATCCGCGCAAGAACACGTATTATTGTATCCCTGGCATTGTAGATATCATCTTCAGAAACATCCTTCAGGTAGGACATTTCATCTTCAAAGACTTGGCAGAAACGCTGGCTCATGTTCTGTTTGAACTTTTTTGTCAACTTTGGCAGATACTCTTCGTTTCCTGACAAGGCAAGGGTAAATATATTTGAGTCGATTTCCCGCATCAGTTTTTGCAGATTTTTATCTGAAAGATGAATAAGGTCCGGAAAAACAAACAGGTATTCCCGTACCGCATTGTGGGTTTCTTCATCTGTTGTCTCCAGCCACTGAAGAAACACCTGCTGTTCCTGGTCAGAAAACCGGGAAAGAGAATAAGCAGCACGTTTTACAGGGTCTTCACTTGGAAGGGAAAATTCGCCGGTGACTTGCCCGTGCTCTCTAACAGATACCTGTTCTGCTTTATCCAGCAAGCGGTAAAAGGACTGCACCAAAGAATAGGCAACGATCTTCGGAGTTACCCCTGGTCTGCAGCGGACAAAGGAGCGCAGAAACCTGCCCCCTTCTTCTTTGCCAAGGTCAAGACACAAAGCTCGGAGAATTTCATAAACAAGGACAGGGTCTGCTGATTTTAACAGCCAGACTGCACAAGCCCGGTCAAGGGACTTTAACAATGCAGCGACTCTATCCTTTGTAATTGCAGAAAAAAAGGCATCTACAGGAAATATGTCTTTCCCATACTCTGTCTTCCCGGTGCTCTCCTGCTCCTGCCTCTTTTCCGGAGTATTTATACTGGTAACCTGGAAGGTGAGCACAACTTCTGAATCAATATTCGGTATTTCATTCACAAGCCCGGGATTACTGCTGAGCTCTTCCTTGGAAAAACACTGTAAAATACCGGCAAGCTCCGTGCCGTCAGAGAACCTGAAAAAATGAGGCGCAGAGGGCTTATCAAACCCGAGAATTGTTCCTTCTCCGATCTGAGCAAGAGACTCAGGGGCTATAACCATGGAACCAAGCACAGCTTCACCACGGAGATGGTTCTTTTTCTTCGCTTTTTGGTAATACCCTCCGTCCATGGATGTTATCCGTAGTCCAAGCCTTCCGTCTATGTCCATGGTTTCTCCGAAACAGAGGGTATACCCGGTCTTTTCTATCTCCACCCATGCCGGGTATTGGATGTCCCGGTCCAAAGCAATGATACTCCCTGAAGAAAGGGCTGCAATGCTATCGACTGATAAAAGCGCTGCCCCCGCAATTCCTTGTAAGGCAATGTCAGCAGAGCTTAAGATTTCAGCCATCTGCTCTGCGGCAGTACTATCCTGAATGGTTATACCCATTCCCTCATCTTCTATAGTAACAGGAGAAATATCTATCCCCCCAAGCCCGAGCATGCCCTTTTTACCGGAAAAGCTTTTTATTGAGTACGGCCTGTTTCTATATTTCTTTTCCTCTTCACTTAATAGATTTTCTAAGCTCAGTGTTTTGCTTGCAAAACAAATAGTAAAAGGAAGCGGAATAGCACCGATTTTTTCAATAATGTCCTGATTGTTCTCACTCATAACACTTCCTTACGATTTTTCTTTGTAAATTACATGCCCCGACAACTCGCCGGTCAGCTCAATTTTCCCGTTTTCTATTGCACCAGCAATATTTGAAGGCGCAGCGCCGATAATGGGAAATTCTATGCAGCGCTTGAACCAGACGTCCGGCACAGTATTTGATGTAGAAGTCTGGGGAAAAGCTTTCTTTGTCTTATTTGTGTATTCCCGGAACTCATCCGGGAGCATCTTGATGAGAGTCAGATAGGGAAGGCAGATATTCACCATACCAATTGGAGTATCCGGCTTATCTTGCAGTGTCAGCTCGGCTGCACAGAGGATTACCGGCTCATATCTGCTTAAGGTGATAAGTTTTCCTGGAATGTGGAGTGGTTCGAAAACTACAGCATCAGGCATTTTATCTCCTAACACATGCTCTATTACAGCAGCAAACAGCTTGCGCAGCACCGACGTCTCTGTGTTTTCTGAGAAGCTTGTGACAGGTTGTCCGAGATATAAAGCACATAATGCAACCGCAGCAGGCCTACCTGCCTCAATATAAAACCTTGTGTTATTAGGCAATCCGATTTTCACTGCAATACATGGGTCAGGAGTGGAACGTGTGTATTCACCCATTGTTAACGAGTCAATGGAGGTAATTTTCAAAGTATATCCCGGTGCTCCAATTTGGGCCATTTTCTCAGTAAATCTGTCAACATTATCTTCAATAATGGTATGGATTTTGTGTAAGGCAGATTCAGTAAGAAGATCCGGACGCAGGTAATCGTAGATCTTTATTTTCGGACCAGACTCCTCCGCTTCCTGCTGGGGTGACTCATCATTTTCATCCTCCATTCCAGCTTCAGCTTCGATCTGACCAAGAAGGTTATCAATTTCGTCCCCTGACAAAACATCATCGCTCATGGTAACTCCTGGTTAATCTTTTTTTACTTTTTATTTCATGGACAGTATACAAGTACAAAGTATTGACATAACTGTTTTTCAATACACTCATTTACAGTATATAACAAACCATTGATAAAACAAGAAAAAATATACCTACATAATCTGAAGCTACAAAAAATTAATAAAGATTTAATGGTCAGCTGAGTTAAGTTTTCAGGATATAGGTTGTAATTCTTTTACTTCACTTTTTGTACCCCTCTTCCTGTGTTTCAGACACTAGATGAACCTCCCCGAGAATAGGGGCGCGTGGAATAATTCACGCAGCAAAGCTGGCCTAAAAGCCGTCCCCTCGATACACTGCCTTCGGCAGTACTCGGGGAGCGTTGATAGGCCAGTCAGGTCATCGAGTGATTTTCCG
>CAYRYS010000141.1:0-3084 GCA_964428555.1 uncultured Spirochaetales bacterium
CTTCATATATATGAAAGAATATACTCTTACCATGGTCTTTTATTGGAAATTTTCTGTTTTCTCAGCAGTTATTGCAGCAGGGGCAGTATCTCTTACCCTTGTTTGGATCGAATATAAAAAAACGAAAATAAAAACCATTGGAGACTACTTTCTCTATTTATGTTTTTTCCTGCTCATAGCAGCGGTCACCAGTTTTCCCTTAGATGCACCTCCCCTGCTTGGGTGGTGGATAATAATAGCATGCTTTATCGGGATAATCCTTTTATGGCCGAATATTGTGTTTAGACTCCTTTTGAAGAACCTTTCCTTCAAATACAAATTTATTTACTATGTATGCGCTGCCCTGATATTCGGACTTCAAGTCCTTGGCTCAATGTTTGAAATCTTACAGATCCAGGTCAGTTTTTTTGATGCCCAAACTTCAGTAGTCATACTGTTTCTTGCATGCTACGCCAGCTCAGTATATTTAATTAAGGCCCATTTCCAGGAGGTTGAAAATACTACACTCAGACATTTACTGAATGTCGCCTTTTTCGCAAATATCGGTTTCCTTCCGCTGGTATTCCTCAATTTTCTGTTATTTCCAGATTTCATGCCCGCTTTATGGGTTTATTATTTTGTATGGTTTATAGCAACTTCCAGTATTTTCACAAGCTACCTTCTTGATCCGCCAGAAGTCCTCTTTCCAGAATCGAAGCTTCCAAAACAATTTAAAGAAGATTTTCATATATCAAAAAGGGAAGAAGAGGTGCTTCTGGTTCTATTAAACGGAAGAAGCACATATAAGGAAATTGCTGATAAGCTCTGCCTCTCATGCTCCTCCATAGCAGTTAACCTAGTAATTATGAACCTCGATGCAGGGTATGAAATACTCAGGGAAGAGCTGGATGGAGAAGACTTCGAGCAGATAACACATAACGAAAATCCAGTCCGTGTTTCAAATTACTATCTATTTCTCAACAGAAACAACTCCAGAAGCGCATACTATCTTGAACAGTTCAACCAGGGACTTGCCATGCTCCATGAAAGCGGCAGATATCTGAGGTTTCTGCGTAACTCACGGCAGGAACTCTATAATGAGTAAGGACCAAGGTCTTAAGGAGGGGGTTATGAAAACCACAAAAATCATTATTGTCCTTTTATTCAGTATTCTATGGATATGTTGCGCCACAATGCTTTTCAGTCAAACTCCGCAGCGGATACTGGTAATTCAGGCACAGAATTCTGAGCCATATAACAGCTTTTACAGCGGTTTTCTTGATGAACTGAGGGAGCAGGGATTCATCCAAGGAATGAACCTTGAACTGACTTTCTACAACATGGCTGGAAACATTAATTTTATAAACCGAGTTGCCGATGGAGAGGATGTTTCTGACTATTCATGCATCCTTGTTAACGGAACACTAGCCCTTCGGGGAGCAAAGGAACAGTGGCTTGATCATCCTGATATAGATATTTTTTACGGGTGTGTCACAGACCCAATTGGAGAGGGGGTAGTTGAAAACTTCACTTCCCCGCCTGCGCACAATGTCACAGGTGTCTCCTACCCTGCCCCTGTTGAAGTCCGCCTAAGGATACTGCAGACAATTTTTCCAGAGGCCCGGAGGATCGGTCTGATCTTTGGAGATATGGCTCAGTCCCACAGCTATAATTCCTGGCTCGAAGAAGCAGTAGCACAACCCGAATTTGAAGGTATGGAATTTGTAGATGTAATGATACCCTTTATTCCTGGAGATAATGGCACAAGGAGAATGGCAATGCTCGCAGTACATGAAGCCGAGGAGATAGAAGATCAAGTTGATATCTTTCTTGCACCAAACGACCAGATGGGCATACACCCTATCTATGCACAGGAGCTCTCAAATGCTTTGGACAAACCTGTTATCGCATTGAGCGACCAGGACATTATCCAACACCGGGGAGCTGTTTTCGCGGTAGCCCCGGATGTGGAAGGCGCGGGAAGACGACTTGCTCAAATGGTAAGCACATATCTACGCGACGCAGACTTGTCTACAATACAGCCTGAGTGGTCAGCATATAACACCTACATAAGCAGTGACGAGGTTGAAAGACTCGGAATTTCCATTCCTCTTGAAGTCCTGGAAATGGAAAATACAATTATTGTAGAATAGGGAGAATTATAATTCCCAGGGAAGTTATCCGTCTCTTAACAGGTCAAAACTATCTCAATCCTCTCCTTGCCCTTGCCGGGGTTCCTGCGAAAAAGGGTAACTGCTCCTATCTCACCAGTGCTTCGGATATGTGTGCCTCCGCATGGCAGAGAGCCGAATCCAGGCACTTCCCAACAACGCTGTTGAGAAGGCATATCTGTAAAATAGCTGTAGACTTGTTTGTTTTCAATAATGAGGGTATTTGCTCTTTTCTGTATTTCCGGAATTATTTCCTTGAATGAATGGGGATGCAAGAAGTCCAGCCTTGCTTTTTCCCTGGAAATGTGTGCGCCGATCCGCTGTATTCCCGGAAACCTTTCCATTATAAGAAAGAGTACAATTTCCGCGGCAAAATGCAGGCGCATCAAGTCATACCTGCGCTCCCAGTCAATGCAGACAGAAACAGGGTCTGTTGGGGAAAGACCATGGTCTTCTTCCAATGTATACACAATGGTATCTCCCCGGGCTTCCGCTGCAAGCACTTGTTTTCCATTTATTGTACCAGCATCGCTTTCCTGGCCTCCGGAAAAGGCATAGAAGATAGTCTGCTCTAAGGTAATGCTGCTGCCCTCCACGGATTCCACTTTAGTTTGAAGTCTATTTTTGTAGGGATCTTCCCAGAAGAGTTTTTTCATTTGATTCACCTTCTACATTTATTATAATAAATAGAGAGTATTGTAAGGTATGAAGCGTTCAATCTAGTTTTTGTTATGATGTTTTTACTTCTGGTCTTCCCTTAGTTTTTTAATTTCATCTATAGTAAGTCCGGTAATTTCAGAGATTTCCTCAATAGGATACTTTTTTTCGTCCATCTTCTTCGCCGCTTCCCTGGCTTTTTTATAGACTCCTTTCTCTATCCCTTTCTCTATTCCCCTTCTTTCCCAACTTGTTACATATGGCATGGTTCTCTCTC
>CAYRYS010000142.1:0-3083 GCA_964428555.1 uncultured Spirochaetales bacterium
ATTTCCTTAGATTCTCCAGGTTCAAGATTTCCGAGATTAACATGGACACATGCGATTGAATTCCCTCTGAGGGAATTCCGGGAGGAACAAGCCCCTGCGGTTACCGCCTCCGGCCTGCTCCAATCTGCGTATCCGTTGTTCCCGAGGAACCGCTCTCTATCTGTCTCATAAGAAATAAGTTCCCCTGATACAGCAAAGTAGTTTACACTTGTCTGTCTATGCATAAAAGCTGACTGACGGACCATATGGAACCCGCTAACAGTGCCTTCAAATTCAGTTTGCATGGTCTGCGGCACCCAATCAGCATTGGTCAGCTGCTTCAAAGCATCAAAATGACTGAACTCAACAAAGGGAAAAGCTTCAACCAGAACCCTTTTATTGAAAGTGTTCCTTACTTTTATTGACCTCACTTCTTTGTTTTCTCCCGGAGGTACAAATATCGTGACAGCTGTTTCAATACCGTGAATCACAGACCTGATTGTCACATACTGGCAGCCGATTCTACATTCATATTCATCAGGAGTATCTAAACAAGGTGTATAATACGGACTAATAATTTTCCAGCCATCCGGATACCTTACCCGTAGATATAATGTTTCCCCCTTTACCATACCCCCTGGAAGCTGAGGTATATACTTTGTAATTCTTCCAAGAGCGGGATCATCTTTACACAGCTGGGCCCCTCCGGTCTGATCGATAAAACCGCCGAAGCCCATATCACCAATATAATTGATCCAAGGAACAGGTGTCGCGGGATCTGTTATAACATATTCTTTATTTCCATCATCAAAATAGCCGTACCTCATAGAACACTCCGTTTCCCTTGTTTTCCGAGAACTACTTCCACTGTATGCTCTTTTCCGTCCGTAAAAGCAGGAACCGTATTGCCTTGTATCTCACAGCCGTCAATTTTCAGCAAAACCACACCTGAAGAAACCCTCTCAGGATTTCTCACGTGTATAGTGTAATCTGAACCGCGGAACCTGCGGTACACAGTAAAGCCTTCCCAGCTTTTTGGAATGCAAGGGTCGATGATAAGCCCCTCATAATCGGGACGCACTCCGAGAATGTACTGACTTGCGGCGATAAAACTCCATGCTGCTGTTCCTGTAAGCCAGGAGTTTTTTCCTTCCCCTGGAACAGGGGCTTCTTTACCGGAAATCATTTGACAATAAACATAGGGTTCAACCTTATGGAGATTGCTCTGCTCTTCAAACCACGCGGGTGTTATTTTTGAATACACCTCAAATGCCCGTTCACCGTTCCCGCAGCCAGCCTCTCCGATCGCTATCCATGGATTGTTATGACAGAAAACACCTCCATTCTCTTTATACCCAGGAGGATAAGAAGAAATTTCTCCGAATTCAGGCTTATAGGAGCTAAAGGCAGGCCAAATTAAAACAATTCCATGTTCAGTTTCTAAGTAAGATTCGACTGAAGAAAGCGCCTTTTGTGGGCAGCCAATGCTCCGTCCTATTCCGGCCATAGTACAAATGCCCTGGGACTCACTGAATATTTTTGCGCTCTCCGCATTTTTGGTTCCTATAGGGCTTCCTGCGTCATCGTACGCGCGGAGATACCATTCGCCATCCCAGCCGAATTCCATTACTGCCTTTTCAATGGCTGCACGCTTCCGCTCTGAGTAGGCGGCAATTTCATAAAATCCTTTCTTTTCACATATGTAACGGAAGTCCGGCGCAATTAGACAAAACATGCCGGCTATGAAAACAGACTCTGCTTTTTTTCCGTCCTTGTTTGTCACTGTCTGAAAAGACTCATCCGGTTCCTGGGAAAAGCAGTTTAAATTCAAACAGTCATTCCAATCCGCTCTTCCAATCAAGGGCAGTCCATGGTCACCGGTATTCTCCGCTGTTTTCTGGAAACCCCTGTATAAGTGATCAAACAGATCGGTTTTTTCATCACTGTCACCAAAACCTATATATTCATCCAGAATTGAGTAGTCCCCTGTCTCTTTCAGATATGCGGATGCAGCCATAATGAGCCAAAGAGGATCGTCATTAAACTGTGATCCGACCTCGTCATTTCCCTCTTTTGTAAGAAATTGATACTGATGGTACGCCCCGCCGTCGCTGAGCATTATAGATGCAATGTCCAGTATTCTTTGTCTTGCTGCTTCAGGAGCAATGTGTAGTATCCCCAGCATATCCTGGTTCGTATCCCTAAAACCAATGCCCCGGGATATTCCAGACTCAAAAAAAGACGCGCTCCGTGCCATCTGGAAGGTTGTCATACATTGATACTGGTTCCAAGTATTCATCATTCTATTAAGTTTTTCGTTATCTGATTCTATCCGGAAGCCTGACAATTGCTTTTCCCAATGTCCTCTTAACAGGTCGAACTCTCTCCAGGCATTTTCAGTATTGTTGAAATAACTGATTACAGAATCAGCACCTTCTGTATTTACTTCACCCTCTTTCCACTTGTTTTCCTTGCTGTTTTCAGCGTATCCAATAGTAAACACAAGCTGTGTTTCCTCACCAGGCTGCAGATTCAGTTCTATCTGGTGGGAAGCAACAGGGGCCCAGCCCTGAGCAATTGAATTCCCGCACCTGCCTTTAGCCACAGCTCGGGGCATTGCGCTGCTTTCATACAGCCCGATAAATGAATCTCTGGAAGTATCAAACCCTTTATGATCAGTATTTACAGAAACCCAGGAATAGTGGTTCCTCCTTTCTCTGTATTCACTGATATGGTAAACCGTATTGTTCTTTACCAGGACCTCCCCAACAGACAGATTCCTTTGAAAATTTGTCTGATCATCCCAGGCATTCCACATGCTAAACTCAATGTAAGAAAAAAGGTCGATACTTTTTGCTGTACTTCCCTTATTAGAAACCCTTAGTATTTGGACTTCACAGTCATAATTATGGGGAATAAAGAAGGCTGCTTCCGCCTCAATATTATTTTTTCTACCCTGTATCTTCGTGTACCCCAAACCGTGCCTGCATTCATAGAAATCCAGCTTCGTTTTTACCGGCTTCCAAGAGGGTGACCAAATCGTATCGTTATCCTTGATATAAAAATATCTTCCTTCATTATCGATAGGTGAATTATTATATCTG
>CAYRYS010000143.1:0-1666 GCA_964428555.1 uncultured Spirochaetales bacterium
GTTTGGGGTTGATGGTCTTGGGCTCGTGTATCTTTCCTGGCGTGCTGTCGGTCCTGCAGTTTGGGCTGGATTCGGATTGTATATCATCGAGTCTGGGATTTATGTAATGAATGTAATGAGTGCAGCTGCTGCCCCCAACCTAGGCGGTGTCCTGCTTCGTGTGCTTCTTATCTACTATTTATACAAAGGAACAGAAGGGGTTCGCAGCCTGGAGGCAGAGAAATCTGCAGAGGCTAAACAGGATAACCCTGCTGCAGAAGATGCTGAAATTATTGAGCAGAATGTAGAGGAAGAGGATAAAGAAGGGGGAGAAAGGGAGTAACGCATTTATGGACTTTGAATCCAATATTGACAAAAAGGTCAGGACGCTCCGGGGACTGTTATCAGACTACACTGTACCTAAGGAAATTACCAACGAGGTTGAGAAACTGGTTGATATGACAGAACAGATTGCTGCTGAGTCCTGGAAATATAAGGAGCGTTTTGAGGATACGAGAAAACACTTAATTGAACTCCAAACCCTGTACACTGTATCTAGTGCATTAGTGGACAAAGAAGATCTGGATACAATGCTTCATACAATCGTTTCAAAGATTGCTGAAGCTCTGCCTGCGGAATATGTGGTTGTTATTACTATTGATAACCAGGCAGAAGAGATTATAGATACCGTTTTTAATGATAAAGCAAATGCCTTAATTCAAGCCCCAAGCTATGATGAACTCAAGTCAGGGCTTACCGGCTATGTTATAGAAAATACACAAGCCGTACTTTCTCCGAAAGACAGACCGGACCCCAGGGAGTCTGAAACAGTGCAAAATCGGCGCAAAGAAAACAACCTTGGCAGCATTATTGTAGCACCGCTTATTTACCGTACAAATGTAATCGGTACGTTAACTGTGATGAATTCAATAGAACAGCCTGATTTTTCTTTTAAAGACCTGAGCCTTGTAAACGCTTTGGCAAACCAGGCTTCCATTGCGATTGAGAATGCACGGCTATACCAGCAGGCCCAGGATGAGCTGAAGCAGCGAAGAGCAGTAGAAGAAAAACTCCGCCGTCTTGCTACCCACGACTCTCTTACTGGGATACCCAACCGCCGTCTTTTTGAAGAGAAACTGAAAGATGCTGTAGCCCGGTCAAACAGAACCAGTAAGCCGATCGCAGTGTTTTACATGGACCTTGACGGTTTTAAAGCAGTGAACGATACCTATGGACATGATCATGGAGATGAGCTTCTTAAAGCTGTGGTTCAGCGGATTGATAAGTGCTTACGGGAAACCGATACCCTTGCCCGTGTAGGAGGCGATGAATTTGCTGCTGTGCTTGAGAATTTGAAAGTACCTGAAAACTCGGATATTGTTGCAACACGCATCCTTGATTCACTTCGAACTCCCTTTGCTATCTTCGGCAAAAACTGCACCATCGGTGTCAGTATTGGGATATGTGTATATCCAACTCATGAGGGGGATGCAAATAGAATAACAGAGCGCGCTGATGCTGCAATGTATGAAGCAAAGAGAAAAGGGAAAAACACCTTTCAGTATTGCGGAATCACGGTTAGCCCATGAGATTACAGTCTATCTGAAATCTTTTTTACGGGTAGTAAATCTAAGAAGTATTCGATACAATACTGCAGAAAAGAAAATGGTTAAACACCTGGAAGGCT